>JANYDS010000084.1 GCA_025363475.1 Terriglobia bacterium | reverse complement strand
AAAGAAAAGTGCTTGAGACCATCAACCTCGATGAAATAATGTTTGTTGGTTATGCTTTTCAAATTGAAATGAAATTTGCCAGCTGGAAACTTGGTTTCAATATCGTTGAAGTTCCTATTACATTTATTGATAGAAAAATTGGCTACAGTAAAATGAGCAAAGGCATCATTAAAGAGGGTGTTTTAGGCGTATTGAAAATTCAATGGCAAAGCCTTTTTAAAAACTACAGCAAAAGGTTAAAGTCCGATAGTCAATTTATTGCAGGATAAACTTCTTCACAAATCAATCAATGAAATCTGCACTTATCAAACTTCATATTGCTGTGTTTTTATGGGGGTTTACTGGTGTTCTTGGTAGGCTCATTCAACTCAATGAAGGCTTACTTGTTTGGTATCGTTTAATCATCACTATTGCTACTTTGTTTTTTATTTTTAGCATCAAAAAATCTTTTGAAAAAATTGAAATAAAATCCAAACTCAAGTTAATGGGCATTGGTATTTTGGTGGCAATACATTGGGTTTTCTTTTATGGAAGTATAAAATATGCCAATGTTTCTATCTCTCTAATTTGTTTGTCTTGCATTGCTTTTTTTAGCCCGCAGTCTGACCGGCTGCGCAGGTTGCGACCTGCGCACGCCGCTGTATACGGCCACCAGCTACTCAGTGGCCGTGGTTGAACGCGGCCCGATAAAGACAGTAGTCAAAGTAACTTATACGTTCGCGCGCCCCCGCTACTACTACGGACATACGGTCATCAACGGCGAAGGGGCGGGACATTACACATTTACCGCCACACTCTATGCCAATTCAAAATCAGTCCTGATCGATGAAGATTCAGACATGCAGTTCGGCTACTATCTGCCTCTTTATGCGCAACTGCAACCCGACCAGGCGCGCTACCGGGGCCATGATGGAATTGGCGCCGAAGGTGTTACGGACCCCGTGTGCGGGTACGAAACGCCGGGTCCAGTTACCGCAGCGTCGTGGACTTCCCCCGTCGTAGTTGCAACAACAGCGAGCCTGAGTAACGGGCAGCGAGTAGCGATTAACGGAGTAGCCGGCAACCCGCCGGCAAACGGCACATTTTATATCAAATCTTCCGGCTACCCGGCTGGTCAATTCGGATTGTATTCCGATGCCAGCCTGACAACGCCTGTGGCAGGCTCCGGAGACTACGTCGGCGGCGGAATAATCAAGCCGGGCTATCGGGGTCAGAATCTATCCCCCGCTCCCGATGCTCTTCTCGATATCACTTACAACAATGACCGGCAATCGTCATACCGGTGCGACGAAACAGCCTACCGCAAGTTACTCGCCAACTATCCGCCCGCAGCTCACAGCGCAGGCTGGTATGCCGAAGTTTATAACTCTGCCGGCGCGCCAGATGACCCGATGGTCGGTATTTTTACCGGGCGCGCCTCGCAACAGTCAGCCTCCGCGACCGGACCTTCCCTCCCCGGCCTGTATTCCAGCAACAAGCACTGGGCCTCCGGCACCCAGGACGCGGGTATACAGATTGATCTCCGGCTGCGTGGCCCCGATGGAACCACTGCGCCTGTCGTCCACCGCAACTGGGGAATCTTCGTTTCCACTCAGGCAGACCTGCTCGCGCCAGAACAGCACCAGCCGATTGCCGATGACCAAAACGGACTCACCGGAATCAATCTCTCACGGCTCTACACCTATACTTTGAGCTTTCCCGATCCTCCCGGCGGATGGAAATGGCTGTATCTTTCAGAAGCCGGTGCGAACCAGTTGATCAGCCAGGTTCGCAATGGCACCGGCGTTTGCGGTAGTAATACCTGTTACGCCAGCCTGCTGCGGGGTTCAGAAGGGTCCGTGTGGGGCAAAGCGCTCATCGATATGTGGCAGGGCAACTCCCCTGCGGCCGTTCAAAAAGCACTTGACGCAATCACGCTGGTGGCCCGGAAAATTGTCACTGCGCTGGCAAACGGTGACAACCGCTTCGACAGCACCTTCCACTATTACCAGCTGGGGCTGCAAACGTCACCTTCAACAGTCGTCCTGAATGCCATTCTGATGGACGCGAACACCACTCTTCCGCAAAAGACGCTGGCCAAAGCGGAACTCGCCTTGTTCGGCAGTTTGTTCTGGGATAACGACTGGTTCCCGGTCGAAAACAACAGCGGGGAGGGCGCAGGTCTCGCCAATCAGGTCCAGCAGTATTTGCAGTACCGCACACAGTCGGCGACAGCCATTCCTTCCCATCCGTTTCTGGCAACGAAAGTAACGCAGGCGCTCCAGTATCCCGCAGATCTGTTTAGGGACTATTTCAGTACAACCGGAGCCCCGTCCGGGTCCACCCACTATCAGTCGGCCTTCCTTGAACCTCTGATTGTGAATTTTGAAAACCTGGCGGCTACTGGACTGCTGTCGATGAATGATCCCAAATGGCTTGCATACTCCAGTTGGGAACTCTCGTCCCTGACCCCGCCCGAACCTCGCTTCGGCAATGTGCGCAAGAGCTATAGCAACGGCGATGGCAACACGTCCGCAAACGTCCGCGGCGGTATGCTGGGCACCGCGCTTCGAGACGTCAGCCCGGTCGTTGCCGGCAATCTGATGTGGGCATGGCGAAGCATGAACAGTCCGACAGTGCTGACGGAAGACTCACAGTTTCTCACTACGATCGCGGCTATCGACCCTTCCGTGCCCGCAGTCACACCACTACTGGGCAGCGTGAATATCCCCGGATACCACGCCTCCGAACGCCACGGCTTCGGCACGCCGAACGAAACGGCGGTCTGGCTGATTGATGGCGGCTTCTATTCCCTCGGAGGGCATCGTCACTATGACGATGGCCAGGTCACCATCTATTCACAGGCCGCCCCTCTTGCCATCGACTGGAACGCCAATTTGTATTCGCCTGCGACGCCGGGTCGCTTCCAGCACAATTCAGTCGTCTTCGATACCGAATTGCTCCACCCGTGGAATGCGGATCAGCCGGGCCTCGCGGACGCGCCCACGCTCCTCCAGAACCCCACTAATACCGAGTTTGCAGCCTTCAGCGGTTCCACCACCGCAACTGCCAGCTTCACCGCATCCGACAGCACTCTCTGGACCCGCACTGTGCGCACCATGGCTTTCAATCCCGCGTATCCTGTGATCTACATTCGTGATACATTTTCCGGTCCCGGAGCAGGTATCGGCAAAACGCTGACTTGGAATATGATGGCCGCAGGACCCGTCGATACACCCGCCGGCCCCGTTACACCTTTGCCACGCTTCAGCGCGGGGTGCCAGTCGGTGGCCGGGGAACTACCCTCATCGGGCAATGTTTACGGTCTCGAGACAGGCCTTCAGCAATTCACCTTCACAGGCGTACCTTGGGTCAAACATCCTGCCGGCGGCATCAACTGGGACTTGTACACGCTCTCAGGCAGCGGCACAGCTCAATTCAATCTGGGTAACTGGGGCCATGGTTGCCATGCCAGCCGTGAAGCGGCGGAATTTCTGCGCGCTTCCGGAAGATCGTTTGCAGAAACCCAACACATCCTCCGCGTCCACGATACCGGGGCTTTCACTACCATCCTGATGCCCTATGCCAAGGCCGCCAGACCAGACCGCATCGTAACGCAGGATGCCTGCGGCACCCGAATCGCACAAGCCAGCGAAACTTTGTGCTTCACGGATTCCGTCGCTCAGTATGGCCGCGCTACTGCCAATGTTCTTACGGTTTACGACGGAACCACTCAGTCCGCGTTTGACGTTACTGCCGCAGGCGGTCCACAGGAGATAGTAATTGAGGATGGCCGCCTCACCTGGACTATCGGCGGCGCGACGCCTGGCGACCGTACCTTAATCCTGCCGGACGTCTGGCAGCCAGTGCATCCTGTCGCCCATACCGGCAACAAGTTCACGCGCAATTATCCAGGCGGTCTTCAGGCCGCCCCTGTCGTCATGGTCTTTCGCTTCAAGCCCGCCCTCTTTTAGGGGCCGCCGAACTGGCGACCGCCGGTTTAAATAACCACGTATGGTCAAAGACCGGCAGCCGTCGTTTTTGCGCGCTGGTGTTTAACGCTTCTTATCAGTTGTGGTGGATTGCTGAGTCGTGGTGCTCTGCGTCGCGGGCGTACCCGTCTCGGGCACGGCAGGCGTAGACGTATCCGTCCGGGTCGTCGTGCTGTCCGTACTGGTGCTGTGTTCCGTTGTTCAGGATGGCACAGCGGTGACTGGCACCACCACCGGCGGGGTGGCACTTTGCTGGCAACCTGTAAGCCCGAGAGCGAAAGCTGCAAATCCGAGGGCGAATATCCGTTTGTGAGTCATAGTTGAAATCCTTCGCACAATTTCATTGCGAGTTTGCGACCACACGGCCCTTGACGTGCTTTAGGAGCTACATGACTTGCAATCACGAAAAAAACTCAGACTCATCGAATAAGAATATAGTGCTGGCACTGGTAGCAGGTGCGGGCGCCGGCTTGGCCGCAGGCCTGCTGATGGCGCCAAAATCAGGGGAAAAACTCCGCGCTGAAATTGGCGACGCAGTGAATGATTATATGGACACCGCCCGCAAGAGTGCGGACGAACTCAAAACCTCTGCCGGCAAGCTGGTGGAACGCGGCCGTGACGACGTCCGGAAGGGCGCCGAAGTCGCTGCCGGAGCCATCCGTGGAATGGTTTCATCAGCGGTGGAAACGGGATCGAAGGATGCTCATGAAGCGATCTCCCGCACCGAGAAATCCGTGCATAACGGCGCAGTCGTTAGTCATGTCGCCGTCAACAACGCTACCGAAGCGATGCGCGCAAAAACTCAGGCGTAACCAATGAAATCCATCAGGAAAGAACAGAAACCTGGTTCCGGTAATGGCTCTGTCAAAGGACAGGGCAAGAGTAAAGGCGTAGTACCTGAAATGGTGCGTTCGGCAGGCGAAACACAGCGCTTCGGCTCAGTCGCAAGACTCCCCAACTCCCTGCCCGATTCGGTCGCGCGCAAGAGTGCGGAAAAGCTAAACCAGCTTTTGGCCGACACTATGACCCTGCGTGATCTCTATAAGAAGCACCACTGGCAGGTCACCGGCCCCTCGTTCTATCAATTCCATCTTCTGTTCGACAAGCACTACGAAGAACAGTCGGAACTGGTAGACCAGATCGCCGAACGTATCCAGTTGCTGGGTGGAGTCAGTATCGCCATGGCCGCGCATGTGGCGAAATTAACCCGCATCGAAACTCCGCCCATCGGGCGGGAGGACGTCGGGGTTCAGGTAACCCGCCTTCTCAGCGCCCACAAGTTGATTGTGAGCGATGCGCGCAAACAGGCCCGAAGCGTTGCTGATGATGATCCGGGTACCAACGACTTGCTGGTAAGTAACGTCCTGCGAACTAATGAACTCCAGACCTGGTTTCTGGCCGAGCACCTCGTTCACGTCAACCAATAGCTGACTCCTGTCCCGGTGTGGATGAACAGGGACCAATCGCTTGCCCGGGTCTGCATGAGCAGATTCCGGGCGGGCGAGTAATAGTTCATCTCCCGTCATTTTTTAGTGCCTCCTCTCGTCGCATTTGTTCTTTTTTTCCCAAATCAGTCGGCCCTGGTCACCGATGCCCTCATTTGGTCAGAAAATTCAGCGCCGCATCCAGCTACTTAGATACCACTGGTCCCGCACATCAGTTCCGGTACTACCCTTGCCATGCCGATGAGACAGGCCTGATGGACCGGCTGCGTTTCACGCAATGGACCCTGAGTTGCGTTAGTTAGTCGCTCGCGGCTGGGATGTGACACTGTTTGCCACCGGGGATTCAGTAACGCGTGCGCACCTCCACCCCGTTATCCGTCGCGGGTATGAAGAAGACCGCTCCATAGACCCGAAGGTGGCGGAATACCTTCATATCTCAGAATTGTTTGAACACGCGAGAGAGTTTGATTTGATCCACAGCCATTACGATTTCATGGCTCTCTGCTTCACCCGTCTTGTGAAAACGCCCGTCGTGACTACGATTCACGGCTTTTCATCGCCGCAGATCATGCCAGTCTATGAGAAATATCGTGACGGCTATTTTGTCTCGATTAGTAACTCGGACCGGGCACCAGGTCTGAATTACCTGGCGACGGTCTACAACGGCATCGACCTCAGCCTCTATCCACTGCGCAAAACGAGCGGCAGTCATCTGATTTTTCTGGGCAGGATTCATCCGGACAAGGGCGTTCATCTGGCGATTGAGACCTCTCGCAAAAGCGGCGTCCCGCTGCTGATCGCCGGCATCCTGCAGGACCAGGCGTATTTTCGCGACTTCGTCGAACCACACCTCAGTCAAACGATTCAATACCTCGGGCCAGTGGACATAAAAGGCAAGAATGAGCTCTTTGCGCAAGCACTGGCGCTGTTGCACCTGAACACGATTCCAGAGCGGTTTGGTCTGGTGCTGGCGGAGGCCAATGCGGCCGGAGTACCGGTCATTGCGATGAATTTGGGATCGTGCGGCGAAGTGATCGAAGACGGGCGCACGGGCTTTCTGGTACGGGATGTGAATGAAGCAGTGCAGGCGTTAAAACGCGTGGCGGAACTTGATGGCCGGGCGTGCCGTGCGCGTGTTGAAGAGCATTTTTCGACGGAGGTAATGGTGGAAGCCTATGAGCGGGTTTACCAGGCGGTGTTTGATCAGGAAGCAATGAGGCAGGCATGACTAAAGAAATCGTCCGGCGGTACCATGGCAACCCCATCCTGACAAAGGCAGCTATTCCCTACCCTGTCGAAACGGTTCATAACGCGGCTGTCGTCAAATATGGGGCCGAATACATCATGCTCTTCCGCTCTCATCTGCGGACGGGGCGTTCGATTATCGGTCTGGCTCGCAGCCTGGACGGTTATCAATTTACGGCGGACCCGGCGCCCTTTCTGACACCGGCGCGGGACGGCCCGTTTGCAGAGTATGAAGAGTTCGGCGTGGAAGACCCTCGCATTACTTTTCTCGGTGGCGAATTTCTCATCACGTACAGCGCATATTCCCGCAATGGCGTGAGAGTTGCGCTGGCGAAGACGAAAGATTTCCGGGCATTGGAAAGATTTTCGCTGATCACCGAAGCCGACTACAGGAACATAGTGATCTTCCCTGAAAAGTTCGCCGGCCTCTACGCGCGTCTGGACCGCCCGCATTCCGAAATCGCCCCCTGGTCCATCTGGATTTCCTATTCGCCGGACCTGCGCTTCTGGGGAGAGGCGCACCTGATTATGCGGCCCGAGCCCTACCACTGGGATGAAATGAAAATCGGTCCGGGTGCGCCGCCCATTCGCACCGATGCGGGCTGGCTTTGTATCTATCACGGTGTCTTTCAGACCATGGACGGTTCTGTTTACCGGCTCGGTGTCGCACTTCATGACCTCACAGACCCCTCCACTGTGATCGGCGTCAGTGCCACTTGGATCCTGCAGCCGGAAGATCCGTGGGAGATTACGGGCTACGTCCACAATGTAGTCTTCAGCTGCGGTGCAGTGCCTGAAGCGGACGGTACCGTCAAAATTTATTGGGGCGGAGCCGACACCGTGATGTGCGCCGGCGAGGCGAATATTTCCGATTTAGTGGAGTTGTGCCTGAACCACAGCCGCCGCCCTCGGTAGAACTCCCGGTACAATGGCATCTGGCATGCTAGCGCCAAAGCATGGCAGTTGAATTCGCGACCGAAGACACTATGAAAATTAAGTTAGGCTACGAATTCGTCTACGATTTCCCCCAGGCCACCCCCGTAATTCTGACCACCAGCGTTCACTATTCGCGCGCGTCCGATGTTGAAATTCCCGATTACCTGACCACCGACCCGCCTGTCCCCATAACCGCCTACCGGGATGGTTTCGGCAACTGGTGCCAGCGGATTTTAGCGCCTCCGGGCAGGATTCGCCTCGCAGCCATAGGGGTGGTGAGAGATTCAGCGGTGCCCGATGTCGTCAATCCTGATGCTGTGCAGCATGCAGTGGAAGACCTCCCGGAAGAGACTCTGGTATTCCTGTTGGGCAGCCGTTACTGCGAGACCGATGTGCTCTCGGCCACTGCCTGGCAACTGTTCGGCCACACCTTTGCGGGTTGGGCGCGGGTTCAGGCCATCTGCGATTTCGTCCACAACCACATTGCCTTTAACTATCAGAATGCTCGTTCCACCAAAACGGCAGGGCAGGTTTATGAGGAACGTACGGGAGTGTGCCGGGATTTCGCGCACCTTGCCGTCACATTCTGCCGCTGCATGAATATCCCGGCGCGTTACTGCACTGGCTACCTCACCGATATCGGCACTCCCCTGCCCCACGGAACCATGGATTTTGCCGCATGGTTTGATGTCTATCTGGACAACACCTGGTACACGTTTGACGCCCGCAATAACGAACCCCGTATCGGCAGGATTCTGATTGCGCGCGGACGCGATGCTTCAGACGTCGCGATTACAACCACCTTTGGCCCCAATATTCTGGAAAGCTTTCAGGTGTTTGCCGACGAAATCTCGACTTAGTTTTCCGTTGGCATTTTTTCCAGATGGTCGATCACGATGGTGTCAATAGGAGCCTTGCGTGAATCCAGCTTCAACCCCAGTTTCTGAACGCTGGAAAAAATGGCAGCGCCTGCGGGTTCTGAAGCAGTGTCCGGAGCCCCCGGTCCGCCGCGTCCGCCGGGCATCAGCCCGGCAGCCATTCCTGCCGGCATCATGCCCGAGGCCTGGGCCACTTTCATTAGGTCTGCCATCGTAAGATCCAGAGAAATCTGGTAATTGCCTTCAAGCCCGGTCATATCAATCACCGGCTTGTCCACGAAGCGCGAAAGGATCTCGGCCAGACCTGCCATGCTCACCTTAGCGGCTTCAAGGTGCATCTTGCCATCAGGTCCCATGGACATTTTGGTGGCACCGGACTGCGGCGTGTTAATCACCATTCCGCGCCCGCCGCCGCTCGTTTGCACGGATGGGCGCGCCTGACCAGGACTGCCCAGCATGAAGCCCCCCAGCCCTGCAGCCGCAGTGTCGGCGACAGGGCTTCCCGGCGCATCTGGTTCCGCCGGCTTCATTTTAAACCCGTCTTTGCCCGGCACCAGCGCGTAAACAGAATGATCCTTTGTTTCCCGGTGGTAAGTCATCTTGAAGCGCTCGGCCAGAAGAGCCTGCAGCATCTCCGGCGTTTTGTCTTTGGCGACACCCTGGGGAATAGTCGCCATGATATCGAAGCGATTTGCAGACATCCAGTCCGGTCCGCTGATCTGGTAAGACTTAACGCGGAAGGCGGCGGGCAGCAGTTCCGCAAGTGACAGACTGCCGATATCGACACGCGCTCCGTCAACCGTCATCCCGATGTGCATTTTGCCTGAACTGACCTGATTCAGGATCGGCGGCGCTGGCTTAATCGACGCTACTTCGAATTCCGGACTCTGTGCGCACAGACCCGAAGCCGCAAGGACAAGAATTGCGTAAAAGCGGTAACTCATGGTGGCTACGAGTTTATCTGGTTGGAGTCACTTTGTGCAGAGCGCGAGTGCCCCCAGGATGCCAGCGCGCTCACCGAGCCCGGGCGGCAAAATTTCAGGCACCGCGACATAGTCCGCGAGGATGAGCCTTAGCTCCCGGCGGATTGGTTCAAAGAGCGGCTGGTGCCGCATCCCTCCCCCTCCCAGCAGAATCCGTCGCGGGCCCAGTGTGAGCGTGAGATTCGCGATACCCAGCGCAAGGTAGCGGGCTTCCATCGCCCATGCTGGATGATCGGGCGGGAGATCATCAGCCCGCCTGCCCCAGCGCGCTCCATTGCCGGGCCCGAAGCCAGGCCTTCCAGGCAATCGCCATGGTACGGACAAACCCAGGAAAGCTGCCATCATGCGGAATCCGGATGTGTCCCATTTCAGAGTGACCGTTGCCGAACGCGCCGCCAATACCGGTTCCCACAGTGAGGTACAAACATCCCTGCAGACCCTATGCCGCGCCCCAGCGCGATTCGCCGAGCAGTGCGGCATTCACATCGGTGTCAAGATGAACGGGGACACCCAGCGCTTTGTGGACTTCACCACGGATGTCGCAGTTGCGCCAGGCACCCTTGGGCGTGGTGGTGATGCGGCCGAAGGCGGGCGACAAGGGGTCGAGCTCCAGCGGACCAAAACAACCAATACCGATTGCAGTGATTCGGCGCTTTGATTGCCCCTGAAACCAGGTTGCGACCGCCGCTAGCGTTTCTTTGGGCGTCGTAGTCGGAATCCGCGTAGTCTCAATGTCATCCGGAGAACTGCCGGTAGCGCAGATGAATTTGGTGCCACCCGCCTCTATCGCACCGAATACTTTCATGCACGGTTAGTGTAGCCTTTAGCGAGGGGATTTTATGGACTTAGGCGAAAAAATCGTACTGATTACAGGGTGCTCTTCGGGCGTTGGCATGCATGCGGCAGTGCAACTGGCCCAGCAGGGCGCGCGTGTTTACGCATCAATGCGCAACCCGGCAAAGGCAGGGGCATTGAAGGCACTGGCAGGGGAGGCTGCGGTCGAAGTTTCGGTACTCACCCTCGACGTGCAGAATAATGAATCCGTGCGCGCGGCTGTTGCGCTGGTTGAAAGCGAAGCCGGCCATATTGATGTCCTCATCAACAACGCAGGTTTCGGTTCTGTGCGCACTCTGGAACAAGCAACGCCGGAGCAACTCTCGGAGATTATGGATGTCAACTTCTTCGGCGTGACCCGCTGTATCCGCGCCGTGCTGCCCGGGATGCGTAGCCGGAAATCCGGCCGGATTGTTACTGTTTCGTCTGTAGGCGGTCTGGTAGGCCAGCCTTTGAATGAGATCTATTGTGCAGCAAAATTCGCGCTGGAAGGTTTGATTGAGAGCATGGCTACCTACATGGAGCCTTTCTTCAACATCCGTATGACGCTGATCGAGCCGGCCGGAATCCGAACCGGGTTTGTGGGCCGGGTGATGGCAGACTTGCAAAAGGAAGCCGCCCCGTTGCAGGAAGTCTACGGGCCGGTGCTGGGGGCCTATATCGGCCAGATCCAGAAACACGGAGCGTTTGAAAGCAGCGCCCAGACCGGGGCTCAGGTAGCCGAAGTGATTGTCCACAGTTTGCAGGATGAGTCGAGCGGCCTGCGCACGCTTACGAGCCCGGCGGCGAAGGCATTTGTGAGGGAAAAAATACAGGGTGACCCGGACGGAAGTGAACTACAGGGACGCATCCGGCGGGATTTACTCGGCGTCGGCTAGGGCTGGCGATCCTCGGCTGTTTGGTCTGCACCGGACCGATGACCCGTCCGCAGTTGTACTAATTCCAGTAATTACGGTCGAGGCTGCGGTACTGAATGGCTTCGGCGATATGTTTCGCTGAAACGCTTTCTGAATGATCCAGATCCGCCACAGTGCGGGCAACCTTCAGAATCCGGTCATGCGCGCGCGCTGAAAGACTCATACGGCGCATGGCCAGTTCAAGCGTGCGTTCGCCCGTTTCATCCAGTGCGCAGTCTTTGCGGATAGCGCGTGTGGGCATCCGTGAATTGCTGTACCCTCGCTTTTGCTGCGTAGCCGCAGCCTCTTCTGCACGGGCACGCATATCTGCGGAAGATACCGCTTCTTCACCCGCACGCAATTCGCGGTAAGGCACTGCCGGAACTTCAATCTGGATATCAATGCGGTCCAGCAGCGGTCCACTGATCTTGCCCAGGTAGCGCTGGATAATTGCCGGGGTGCAGCGGCACTCACGCGTGGGGTCGCCATAGTAACCGCACGGACACGGGTTCATCGCCGCCACCAGCATGAATCCCGCCGGAAAACAAAACGACATATTCGACCGCGCAATGGTCACCGTGCGGTCTTCCAGCGGCTGCCGCAGGATCTCCAGAACATTGCGCGGGAACTCAGGAAATTCATCCAGAAAAAGCACACCATGGTGAGCCAGACTGACTTCGCCGGGACGGGGCGAACCCGTGCCGCCTCCAATCAATCCGGCATCAGAAATGGTGTGATGGGGCGCACGAAAGGGCCGCGTACGCAGCAGGCCCGCCCCCGGATTCAAAGCCCCGGCAATGCTGTGGATGCGGGTGGTCTCAATCGCTTCTTCAAACGTGAGCGGCGGCAGAATACCCGCAAACCGTCGCGCCAGCATCGTTTTGCCTGAACCCGGCGGCCCGATCATCAGCACGTTGTGGCCGCCCGCTGCCGCAACCAGCAAACCCCGCTTTGCCGTAGTCTGACCGCGCACATCACGAAAATCAGGAGCCGCGTCTTCGAGGGCAATGCTCGCCTGAGAAGGCGTGTGCCGCGTGGGGGCAAAATCTTCCGGTTTGGCCAGCATCGCCACCACTTCAGCCAGGTGTTTCACCCCGTAGACCCGGATGCCATCCACCACCGCAGCCTCGGCGGCATTTTCAAACGGCAGAATCAAATTTTCAACGCCCTGCTGGCGTGCGCAGACTGCGACGGAAAGCGCGCCGCGCACCGGACGGATCGCACCATCCAGAGACAACTCGCCGATCGACATGTGTTTGTCGAGACCCTTGCAAGTCCCCATCGCCCCAAGAATCGCCAGTGCCATTGGCAGGTCAAAACCCGACCCTTCCTTACGGACATGGGCGGGCGCAAGATTCACCGTAACCGCCTGACTGGGGTATCCAAAACCGGAATTCGTCAACGCGGATTTGATGCGCTCCCGACTCTCCCGCACCGCAGTATCCGGCATCCCCACAAGCATGAAATCGCGGGCCATGCCGCTGCGATAAAGATCCACCTCAACATCGACAGGATGTGCGTCAATGCCGGAAAGTGTGGCCGTGCGGGTTTTGAACAGCGGCATTGGACAGCGGTCTCCCCTTCAAGCGCACGGGCGCTCAAGGGTAGAGAGTGCAGAAACGCCGGGGATTTCTCAGCCTTTTGACAGCCTGTCGTACGACTTTGAATGGTACAGCTTTGAATAGTGCGTGTTCCAGTCCACCTGGTCCATAGTTGTGGAAGTAATCGCCCACCAGAAAGACGCGCTCCAGAGGAGGGTTCAGCGTATTGATGAAGTCCCGTGCGGAAGTAAGCCGCGGTTATTTTAAAGATGATCTCGGTGTCGCGAGCATTGCCGCCACCGCGAACGATTCGTGGAACAGCGCGGCGCCGGCCAGGCAGGCGTTCAAACGGAGTCTTGGGCGTCTCTCTCTGTAATTAGATCCGCCGGTCTAACCGGGCCAGGATTCGCTATGCTCAAGGCCATGCGCTTGTCTCGTCTCGCCTTCACTATTGCTGCCGTTTCCCTCGCCGGGGTCCTGTGCGTGGCCCAGACTGCCCCATCTCCCAAAACAAGCCGGGTGATCTGGGTGATGACCGACGGACTGCGCTGGCAGGAACTGTTTCAAGGCGCAGAGGCCAGCCTGATGACCAAAGCCAACGGAGTTGCGGATGAAGAGGCGCTCAGGCGGGACTTCTGGCGCGGGTCGGAACTGGAGCGGCGACAAGTGCTGATGCCGTTTCTCTGGGGCACTATGGGGCGGGACGGGCAGATTTATGGCAACCGGAAACTCGCATCGGACGCTTACGTAACGAATGGAATGAATTTTTCCTATCCCGGCTACAACGAAACGCTGACCGGTGCAGCCGACCCCGCCATCGACAGCAACCACAAAATCAATAATCCCAACGTTACAGTCCTGGAGTGGCTGCACCGAAAGCCCGCCTTTAGCGGCAAGGTAGCAGCGTTTGGCGCGTGGGATTTGTTTCCCTGGATCTTCAATGCGGAACGCGCCGGCTTCCCCGTCAACGCAGGTTACGCCGCACTGGAAGGGTTTCCCGCGAACCCGCGGATACAATTATTGAACGAACTGAAAGCCGATTCGCCGCGCGACTGGGACGATGAAGTCTACGACAATCTCGCCTTCCACACGGCCCTCGAATATCTGAAGGAACGCAAGCCGCGAGTGTTGTTTCTCTCCCTCGGCGAGACGGACGACTGGGCGCATGACACGAAGTATGGGGAGTATCTGCGATCAGCCCGGCGCGCCGACGGTTATCTCAAAACACTGTGGGATACGGTGCAGTCCATGCCCGAATATCGCGGCGTGACGACGCTGGTTTTTACGCCTGACCATGGCCGGGGCGAGGGCGAAGACTGGCGCAGCCACGGGCAGAAAATTCCGGACTCAAAATATATCTGGCTGGCGTTTATGGGGCCGGATACGCCGGCTCTGGGTGAACGCGTCAACATCGCGGCGGTGACCCAGAATCAGGTCGCAGCTACTGTTGCGAAGTTGCTGGGTGAGGACTACTACAGTGCAGTTCCGGGGCGGGGAGCGCCAATTGCGGATATCATACCTGGCCCAACGAAATAACGCTATCTTGTCTGCCTAGCGGTGCGTTTTTAACGCATCCGAAACTGGCTCACGGCTAGTCGTCCGCCGGTCAGGCGCACGGAACGAACGAAAGCAGTCTTTACAGCGGTACTTGCGTTTTTTGGTCCAGAAAATGAGGAGTCTTTCGACTCCGGCTGCCTGCTTAATCTTCAAATGGACGGATCCGCAAGCCGGACACATAAATTTAATGTTAATACAGGGTGACCGGGCCGGCACCAAACGTTTCAAGCCGGCAGGTGAGCCTGCGGCCAATCATCTTTCTGACATGCATCGGTTTCAAATTTGGTGGCGGAAGTGGGGGTCGAACCCACACGTAGAGTGAACTACGCCAGATTTTGAGTCTGGTGCGTCTGCCAGTTCCGCCATTCCGCCACGGATTGACTGCTACCAGTTTAATCAATAACCATCGCGCCAGGCAGGAAAACTCACCAGAGAGTAAGAACAACCCCGCCGGCAACGATCAGAGCGCCTCCTGCAAACACCACGCGGGACGGTTGCTGATGGAAGACAACCAACGAAATCACCTGCGCCACAAGGAAAAAGAAGACAACGTAAACACCCAGCAGCCGGCCAAAATCCCAGTTCGGCAGATTTACCGTGAGACCGTAAGCGGCCAGGACCAGGGCACCACAAACCAGAAACACTCCCCGCGCAACTCCCGAGTGCTCGCGCAGGCCAATCCGAATCAAGGCATCGCCGCCCGCTTCCAACACCGCTGTTGCCAGCAGAACTGCCAGTACGGCGGGCCTTGTCATAGGAACATTGTCGCTCAAACAAAAGCCGCTAAAACAAAAAACCGGGCACATCCCGTGAAGGACATGCCCGGCATACGGAGAAATCGCAACCCGACTCCAGTCTATTTGTAAGGTCCAAAAACATACATCAAACCGAGGGCAACCGTCGATTGCGCTTTCGCTTTCGCGGTCTGTGCTCCACGGTCAAAGAACGCCTTGTCCGAAACGTCGTGACGGTATTCAAGGCGGCCAATCATGTGGTCGTTGTACTTGTATTCACCCGTCAGCGTCGCTTCTTTAATTACCTGCCTGGTGCCTGTGGAATAACCATTTGAATCGTTAAAGAACTCAACACGTGGGGCGAAAGCAAACTGCTTGTTGAGCTGAATGTGCGCCGCCGCTGCCAGTCCATACCACTGGTCGTAGCCACCGCCGATGCGGTTGTCACGCCCGTAGTCTCCATTAATGTAGATGTTCACCTTGGAATTCGGCGTCAGCAGCACCGTGGAATCGAGCAGATTGCGCTTCCCCACCGAAGTACCCGGATGATTCGGACCAACGTAATAGTTGGCAAACCAGCTGTACTTTTCCTTGACCAGCGCCGTCGTAAGGCCGACGTTCTTGAAATCACCATTACCGTTGACCGTGTTCCAGGCGTTGACCAGTTGAGCACCTACAGTAAAGGTCTTGGTAACCGGCACGGAGGCCCTGGCACCGAAGTGGTAGTAGGGAATGGCCCAGGCAAACAAAAGCGAGCGGGTGTAGTTCCAGTTAGAGGTGGATTCAATAACTTCCCCACCGGCTGAGGTCACAAACTGACCAAAATCAAGTTCCAGCCCGTGCGCATGGTTCGGTTTCGCGATGGCATACATCTGTTCAAAGTAGCGAAGGGCCTTGTGATCAATCGCGGCCGGATCAGTCGCATGAATCAGACGCATCGTCTGGCCGATCCCGGCGTCCACGTGAAAGCCGAGCATCTTGTCGGATTTGTCGATGGTGATCTTGGCGAAGCTCAGTTCAGGCTGACCGTAATTGATATCGAAATTGTGCAACTGGTTGTTGCCACCCGCATAATACGCCGGGTTGTTCGGGTGATTGAAATTCAGCGAGAAATAACCATCCACCAGGCCGCTGATCACGAAACCATTGAGTTTCGCGGGCGGCGGTGCCGGGGCGGCGGCTGCATCCGCAGCAGGGGCCTGATCGTTGATGTCTACAGGGTCTGGCGTGGCAGGGCCGGCCGCCCAGGCAGACACCGCAAGTACCAGAAGACAGAAGGGGGTGCGCATATTGGTTCTCCTTAAAATAAGCAAAAATAATAGTGACAGGGTATTACTTTTTGATCTGCTGAAATTGATCCAACCGAAAAGTTCAGTTTACGTTCCTATGACAAGGACAGGAAATAGATTTTTTGAATCGGGGCTATTTGAGGCAGGCTGAATAAGAGGAGTACATGAAAACAAAAGAGTTAGCTGCCAGTCGACAGCTAACTCTTCGGGCGCGGGCTGGCAGACTAGATATCGTAATACAGCGCAAACTCCCACGGATGAGGGCGCAACCGAACCGCGTCAGCCTCCGCGCGTCGTTTATATTCAATAAAGGTTTCGATTAGTTCTTCCGTGAAGACATCACCCTTCAGCAGGAACTGATGGTCGTCTTCAAGGCAATCCAAAGCCTCTTCGAGCGAACCCGGCATCGAGGGCACCGACTTCATTTCCTCCGGCGACAAGTCATAAATATCCTTGTCCAGCGGTTCACCGGGCTCAATCTTGTTCAAAATCCCGTCGAGACCAGCCATCAGCATCGCCGAGAAGCCCAGGTACGGGTTACACGAAGGGTCTGGCGGCCGGAACTCCACACGTTTGGCCTTCGGGCTGGCGGAGTACATCGGAATGCGACAGGCCGCAGAACGGTTGCGGCGCGAATACGCCAGATTCACCGGTGCTTCATAGCCGGGCACCAGCCGCTTGTAGCTGTTCGTGGTGGGGGCAATTATCGCCGAAAGCGCGCGCGCATGTTTGAGCAGCCCGCCGACGTAATAGAGAGCCATCTGGCTCAAACCGGCATAGCCGTCACCCGCAAAAAGCGCCTTGTCGCCTTTCCAAAGGGACTGGTGAACATGCATGCCGCTGCCCGCATCGCCGAAGATCGGCTTAGGCATAAAGGTAACGGTCTTGCCCGCCTTGTTGGCCACATTACGGACCACGTACTTGTAAATGGTCATGTTGTCCGCAGACTTGAGCAGCG
Organism: Terriglobia bacterium; assembly: GCA_025363475.1. Taxonomy (GTDB): domain Bacteria; phylum Acidobacteriota; class Terriglobia; order Bryobacterales; family Bryobacteraceae; genus BOG-234. The sequence continues at coordinate 49,262 of JANYDS010000084.1, read as the reverse complement.
TATTAAAGCGCTGGTCAATCTCACACTGGCCGGCACTGGCCACTTCGTGGTGGTGGCATTCGATCACCAGACCGCAGCCCTCCATCACATTGACCATTTCAGCGCGCAGATCCTGGTAGTGATCCGTAGGCGGCACCGGGAAATAACCTTCTTTGTAACGCGGACGGTAGCCAAGATTATTCTCTTTGCGCCCGGAGTTCCAGCGGCCTTCCTCGGCATCTATGAAATAGAAACCCGAGTGCGCGTTCTGATCGAAACGAATGTTATCAAAAATAAAAAATTCAGCCTCAGCCCCGAACAGCGCGGTATCGCCAACTCCGGAATTCTTCAGATACAGTTCGGCTTTCTGCGCAATCCAGCGGGGGTCGCGTTCATAATTCTGCCGTGTGATGGGGTCACGAACATCACCGATCATCACCAGCGTAGGCGTCTCCATAAACGGGTCCATGAAGGCTGTGTTGGGGTCAGGTATGAGCAGCATGTCGCTCTCATTGATGGCGGCCCACCCGCGAATACTGGAGCCATCGATTCCAAAGCCGTCAACAAACGAACTCTCGCTGAATTCGCTGATGGGATAGGAAATGTGATGCTGCAAACCGGGAATATCTGAAAAACGCACATCGACCTGGCGTGCGCCCTTTTCTTTTGCGAGCTGGAGAACTTCGGCTGGTGTCATCAGGCTTCCTTACTCAAACATGGCCCGAACCACCCTTATTTACAGGCTGAATCGAAACGGGCAAAGAGCATCCTCAGTTTAACGCAGCTGGTCAGGACAATCCGAACCTGGCCCGTGGCGGCCATTGCACTGCGCCTTCAAACGCACAAAACCGGATACCCGATGCCCGGTTGGCACGACAGGTATCCGGCTGGTAAAACGGACGAAGTAAACGGGTCCGGTCAGAACTTCAACTGGAAGTTAATACGGAGCATGCGCGGTATTTCGACTACCGAGACCGATCCTCCGGGACCACCTTCAAGATAAGGTTTCACGGTACTTCCCAGCGAGTAACTCTCCGTCAAAGGCGTGTTGACATTGAAGAGGTTGAAAAACTGGGCTTCTCCCATCAACGTCACCTTTTCCTTGATTTTGAATTTTTTGCGCAGGCCAAGGTCAAACTGGTTGAGACGAGGGGTAAGCCTGGTACCCGGTGCCACCAGCTGGACCAGGGCAGAACCCTGTTTCAACGCAGGATCAACCACGGCTTTCAGCGCAGGGTTGACGGCATCCTGAGGACACGACGAGCAGTCGGCTGGATAGCGCGTCGACGGCGTGATGCTCCAGTTCACCATCTTGAAGCCGCCGACGCCGCCGGACAGGTTGCCCGTAAGCGAAGAACCTGTGTAGTTCGTACTGAACACGGGATTCGAGTACAGCGACGCACTCACTTCCACGCCCCACTTCAGTGGCACGTTGGTCTGGAGCTTAAACTCATTCCGGTAAGGTACGCCGGTGACGGCGCCCAGGTCTTGGAACAGACTACCGGTCCAGTCGCAGAAGCGAAGACTGTTCGGGTCGTTGTAGGCGGTACCTGTAGGGTTGGCGTTGTTGTCGCATGACCGGTCTGTCTGTTTTTCCCTGGTCCAGCCGGCCGCCACGAAGATGTGGTGCGGAAGGCGGGCACTCATGGCGGTTTCAAAACCGTTGTAGCTGTTGTTCCGCAGACTCTGCGGTGCATTGGTCTGGTGAAGGGCCGGAACCAAACCAAAGAACGCGGGTTGCAGGTTGAAGATCGTAATGGGCGTTCCGTCCAGCGGATTCGTGATTTTTGTAGGAGTGTATGCAGAGAACGGAACTGCGGAATTCAAAACCAGCACCTGCTGGTAGTTCGACATGCGGTTCCAGCTTACGTTGAGAGTCACACCCCGGAACAGTTCGTGCTGGATGCCGAGATGATATTGCCACTGATATTCCCGATGGAAATTTGGGTCCAGATTGATGTTATTGATCAAGCCGAAGCGGGGATTCGTATTGGCTCCAATATTGCCGTCGCCAAATCCTTTGCCTGAGGGGACACATCCGGGGCTCACTCCGGTTGTCTGGCAGGCGGTGGTCGGCGCATTGACCCACGGAACAGTCTGGGTTGCTGTGAACATGGGGTTAAAATTATTCAAAACCCCCGTTGCCAGCGGCGAGTTGTACTTGCCGATACCGGCTTTGAGCGCTGTCTTGTGATTCCCGAACAAATCGTAGACCAAGCCCAGTCTGGGCGCCCAGTTCTTGAAACAGCCGAGGCCTTTGATCGTGCTGCAATCAACTTTTGGAAAACTCCGGGCACCAACGAAACGGCCTGCAGGGGCAGACTCTTCGTCAATCTGGCCGGCATAATACTCAAAACGGATTCCAGCCGTCACAGCGAGACGCTTGAAGCGCCAGGTATCCATCGCATAGACGGCAAGATCCGATTTCAGACGCGGCTTCGAATAAGTCGACGTGTTGAAGGCTGTGATGCTCGAAGGCACGCCGTTGAGGTAGTTATAGTAAGCATCTCCGTTGGCGATATTATTCAGGAAAGCAATGCCGGTGTCGTCAGAAATTCCGAACCTGTATTGATGAGAACCTGTTACGTATGCACCCGACGCGGTGTAAACCCACCTGTCATATTTCGCGTAAGTGTTGACCGCGCCCGCAACACTGCGGGTGCCCTTCACGCTGTCCACCTCGGACGCCCCGTCATACCATTCCGATGTGAATGGCGTCTTCTGCACGCCAGAATGATAGAGAATGTCGTAATCAAGCTTGGTATACGTCATCCCGGCCTGCAGCAGCAGCTTCGGCGTCAGAGTACCCGTCCACCGTGTCTGCACAATGTAATACATGACGGGGCTGCGTTCAAGCGAAGAGACCAGCGGATTGACATCACTGAGTCCGCCCGCTCCCGTGACGACGTCGGTTTCCTTGGTCTTGAAATCACGTGTCCACATCGCTGACAGTTTGTTCTTCGCATTGAGCTGATACGTGAGTCGCATGGCACCCGAATAAATGTAGCTGCGTTCAACACCGGGTTCACCGTTCAGGTAAAAGGAACCTGCAGCCTGAATAAAGCTCAACTGCTTGCGCCCGGTTGCCAGAAACCAGAGTTTGTTTTTAATAATTGGTCCGCCGACCGCACCATCGAAATCCTGGATCTTCGTAACAGTCGATTGACCGGTAAGGCCCCGCGCCGTCAATTCGGGCGAGATATTCGTACTGACAAAACTGGAGGGAACATAACCCAGAAAGGCACTGCCGTGGAATTCGTTGCCGCCGTCGCGCGGGACCATGTTCGTGTACACGCCGCCGCCACCCACTTCGGCCGTCACACTGCTGGTCTGATAAGTAGTCTCCTGAATCAGTTCATTGTCGACGTAGATTTGAATTTGCCCGTCGTTCTGCATGGTATTTACGCGCATACCGTCCAGCAGATAAATATCGCGTCCTGATGGGTTGCCGTGCGCCACCATATACGTCTGTTCCGTCTGCTGGCTGCCGCCTACGTCAGGGAAGTTGAGGTGTACGCCCGGCGTATAAGAACCCATGGACTGAGGATTGCGTGCGCTGGGGAGTGCATCCATGTCATCGCGGGTAAGCACGGAAGGATGCGCAACGTTGTCAATATCTACGGTGGCCACAACGGCATCCACGTTCACCGTGTCGGTCACTGCGCCAACTTTCATATCTCCATCGACGGTGACCGTAACGTTGGAAGGCACCTCCACTTGTTGCTTTACAGTAGAAAACCCTTGCTGGCCAAAGCTGACCGTGTAAGTTCCCGGCCGGATATCGATAATCGTGTAACGGCCCTCGCCATTGGTGGTGACAGACCTTGAACCTTCGATGAGAGCCGGGCTCGCCGCTTCCACTTTGACGCCCGCCATCGACGCGCCCGAAGAGTCTTTGACCGTCCCGGAAATAGCACTCTGGGCCCAAGCCGTTGAAGAAGAAAGTGCAAGCAGTGCAAGGCTCGCAATAGCGTATGTTACGTACCTGAAATTAATCACTCTGATCCCCCTGGTGAAACTGTAAGCGGGACGATGCTACATGAGCATGAATCCGGTGTCAACCATGGGGAAAATATTTATCAAGGATTAATTTGGGGAAGAAACAGGGAACCCGTAACGGTTACCCGGAAGATTTCCCAACGTAACAACACAAAAAAAGCGCCGCAGGGGGTAATCCCGCGGCGCTTCCTGCCCTGCTGAATGACGAAGACGTTAGAACACCAGTTTCAGTGCCACCTGTATTTGCCGCTGTGAGTTCGTCAGGATACTCCGTGTAGTTCCAAAGGCAGACGACGCCCGGTCCGTGTTGGGCGGCGCGAAGTTCGTATGGTTGAACAAATTGAACGCCTCCCCGCGCAGCTGAATATACGTGCCTTCCCGTGCAATATTAAAGTTCTTGTGAATACCAAGATCGAGAGAATGGATTCCATACCCCCTAACCGTATTGCGCCCGACGTTGCCGAACGGATGGCTCGGATCAGTAGACAGTGACACGTTGGCAGTGTTGAAGTAGGTGTTCGTAATATCCGCCGGATTGTTCGCAAGCACCGGGCCGGTAACGTTCGGGCGGAACACTTCGCCGCCACGGAAACCAGCAAGGTTACCCACAGTCTGGAATGCTGCGGGGATGGAACCACTCCAGGCTCGGAGCGTCAGAGGCGCAGCAGACAGCGCGTTGTTAATCACGCTCATCTCCCAGCCCCCTGCAACCGCATCCACGATGCGGTTCATCCCCGCCCCGTACTTCCTGCCGCGCCCGACCGGTATCTGGTAGTACATGCTGAAAACATCAGTGAACTTCTGGTCATAGGACGAGAGAGCCTTCTCGGAAGCCATATTGCGCACATCCTGCGGGCTGGCATCGTTGCCGCCAGCGGTATCAAGCGCCTGGGATGAGTTGTCAATCGCCTTGCCCCACACAAAAGAATTCAGGAACTGGAAACCACCCGAGAGTCGTTTTTCCAGTTTCACCTGAAGCGAGTTGTAGTTGGAGAAACCCGCCGGATTAAACCAGGTGATGGCACCGTAACCCGCAATCGGCCGGCGTGCGTTCAGGCCGAGTGCCGATGTCGGCGTCGCCTGCGGAGCCGCCTGATTGTAATCCGCAATTACTGGCAGCGCCACTGAGTGGTTGCCCACGTAACCGATGTCCAGCACCAGATTCTTCATCAGTTCACGCTGTACGGAGAAAAACACGCTTTGAACATAGGGAGTCTTGATATTGGCCGGAAGGTAGGTGATGTTTGAGTTGAGAACCGGGAAATTTTTGGCGTTAGTCAGGCCAGCCGGGTAACCCTGCTGTGTGGTTACAAATGCAGGGTCATTTGGATCAGTCTGGTTGATGGTGGCAATAACAACCTGCGGGTAATTGATTCCCAGAAGGTCGGCACTGCCCACACGGTTTTGGTGAATATAGCTCCAGCCGTAGCCCCCGCGCACAACGGTGCCGGGCATTACGCTCCACGCAAATCCCACGCGCGGTGCAAAGTTGTTGCGGTCCGGATGCACCAGCGAGCGTTCGAAGATACCGCCCGGCTTCGCGATCAGCATAGTGCGCGTGGCGGGGTCGAAGTTCGACAGTTGATTATTCAGCTCCCAGCGCGGCGTCGCGTATTCATAACGAATGCCGACGTTAACAGTCAGCTTCGCATTCACGTGAATGTCATCCTGCACATACATGAAATTCTCGTGCTGCCTGTAATTTCCCACCAGGTAGTTGGCCAGCGCGTACTGGCTCCGCAGACCCATATAGAAATCAGCGAGAGAACCGTTGGTACCGCCGCCGCCGGAGAAATTCCCCGCATAGGCATCACGGCCATACAGCGGATTGATGTCATTGACCTGCGTCCGAATCGCGATAAATTCGTAACCCACTTTGAGCGAGTGGCTGCCTATGAGCCGGGAGTAGTTGAGTTTCCAGTCAAAATCCGTCGGATTCTGGAACTGAGGATTGGTAGCCTGTCGGCCCAGCGCATCAAGGCCAGAGATGGTGGTAGCTGTCAGGCCGCCGGTCAGATCGGGAGTGGTGGGCAGGCCCGTGATGCCGTAAACAGCCAGCATACTGGCTCCGCCAAAAGCGGGCGGGAACTTGCCTGCATTGGTCCGGGAGATTCCAAACCGTCCCTCAAGAACTGACTTTGGCGTAACTACCCACGTCACACCTGCGCTGCCCTGCTGGCTGAGTACGCGGGTGAAACCGTTGCTGTTTCCGCCCGAAGGGCCGGGAATGGTGGGTTCATTGAAAATATTAACCTTGCGCTGACTAATGCGCAGGAAAGTCTGAACACTCGGCCTCACCTGACCATCGAGCCTGGCATCGAACTTGTCATTGTAGTTGCGGTCGAGCGGTGTCGCCACGTAGTTGTTGGAACGGCTTGAAGCCGCCGCGCCGGCATTCGGCAGTGGAAGATCATTCAAAACCTTGCTGGCGAAAGCCGTCATCGGAACCACCGTTCCGGCCGGATAAACAGCACCCGTCTGCGGATTCCGTACCGACACCGGAAGCACTCCGCGGCGGTCATCCAGATTAGGAAGACTGGCAAACTTCAGCGTGTGTGCAATCTGGCGAAAACCTTCATAATCACCGAAGAAGAAGGCCCGGTTCTTAACCACCGGTCCACCCAGTGTGGCCCCGAACTGATTCTGCTGTAACGTCGGTTTCTTGAACGTAACAGGGCGCGCGCCAAAGATGTAGCCAACCGCGTTCAAGCTGGTATTGCGCAGGTAGTCATATGCCGTCGCATGGAACTGGTTACCACCGCTCTTCGTTGCAACGTCAATAGTTGCGCCGCCGCTGCGGCCATACTCGGCGCTGTAGTTATTCGTGATGACTTTAAACTCAGCCACAGAATCCGGCGAAGGCTGCGCCACCTGATTGGCGAAACCCTGGTTACTGGTTCCGTAGGAATTGTTGTCGATGCCATCCAGCAGGAAATTATTAAACGTGGCGCGCAGACCATTCACAACGAACGAACCTTCACGCGGTGTTCCAGAAAAAGAAGAGGGCGACCGCAGCACGCCCGTCGTCAACAGCGCCAGGTCTGAATAGGCCCGGCCGTTCAGTGGCAGCTCAACGATCGACTTGCCGCCGATCACCTGCCCGCGTTCACTGGAGTCAGTTTGCAGAATCGAGGCCGCGCCCGTAACTTCCACCGACTCGGAGACAGCGCCTACCTGAAGAGTTAGGTCCACGCGCTGCCGGGCGTTGACGTTAACTGTCACATCCTTGGCCACAGCGCGGGAGAAGCCGGCAGCTTCCGCTGTCACCGTATAAACGCCAATTTTCACATTCGAAAAAGTATAGTGGCCGTCGGAATCGGTTTCGGTTCGTGCCTCGATGCCGGTCGACTGACTGGTCAGCGTCACGGCTGCCTTCGCGACAACGGCTTCGCTCTTGTCCCGAACGGACCCGAGTACTTCTGCGGCATCAAACTGTGCGAGCAACGGAGTCGCGAAAGAGGTAAGCAGAACAAGGCCTAACCCCAGGAATTTTTGAGATTTCATATTCAACTAGCTTAGCGTCAGCATATTGCAACTTTATGTCAAAAACGCAACAAATTACAAGCGGCTTCAGCATAGAACCAATGGAGGAAGACAAGGCAAGACTCCCGGTGAGACGTCTTTTTATGAACCGCCTCACCGGAAAACAACCGGACGGAAAAAACTCTACCGCATTTTCGCGGCTTCTGCTTTGATCGACTGAACGTTGGCGTAAGCCTGGCGCTGATACTGGCCAGGAATCGCCGCTGACATTTCGCTGAACTTGCCGCCTTCCTGGACCTGCGCCTTATTCAGCGCGCTGCGGCCCAGTTGATAGTTGGAGAGGCCAAGGTAGAAATACGCCGGACCTTCCAGCCCCTGATTGCCTTTGATCAGCGGCAGCGCTGCACGCAATTCTTTGTCGCATTCGAAGAAGTTATTCTTGCTGCCGTAAACCAGGCCCGCAATCCAGTGCATAGTGCCGTTCAGTGAGTTCTGTGCCCGGTCCCAGTCCGCGGCGGCAACACCCTCAGGAGCTTTCGGATGAACAGCTATAGCGCGCTTGGCCAGCGTCAATGCGCGGTCAGCCTGATTCTTCTGCATGGCACCATTGGCTGCGGCAGCCAGCAGGTCTTTATTGTCCGGAAAGTTGGTCAGGCCCTTGTCTGCCACTGCGGCAACGCGACCCGGAGCCACCTGGCCCAGCGCTCCCAGGTAGGTACCGTAACCGGTTCCCAGATATTCACTCTTCGGCGCGCCCGCTTCCAGCACCCCCATCAGGTCAACCGTCACTGCGGACGGCCCCTGCAAGGCAGCGGCATAGATCGCGTACTCAGTAGAAACGCTGATCTCTTTGGCGTGAGCATCGCCTGCGGCTTTGTTGACAAAGCCAAATACCGTCACGGCCAAAGGCTTGAGTTCAGCCGGGCTCTTTTTCGCATCCACGGCGGCTTTGAAATCTGTGTACGCACTGTCCAGATCATCAGCGGCCATAGCGGCATGGCACATAACAAAGGCGACTGCTGCGCCAATCATAAGTTTTTTCATATGTGAAATCTCCCGAAACGGCTAATTATATCGAACCGGACGGCCCGGCACTATACCGGCAGCAGGATTCTCGCACTCTAATGCGACATCAGCCTGCGGAAGTGGCCAATCGCCTCAGCTTTTCGGTTGCCAGTGACAATTCTCGCCACCTCCACCAGACACCACAAAATGTAAACGCCAGTGATCGCGACATGCACCTCTTCACCCACAGGCCCCAGCGAAAGAATAAATTGCAGCAGCCAGAGAACAAACAAACCCGCAGCTTCCCACCAGGCCAGCTCCAGATTCAATAGAAACAGAGCCCCCAGCAGCGATTGCGCCAGCGTCATGATCAGTTCCCGGCTCTGCAGCGCATCAAGAGGAATCCGTGTGACGGCACCAACACTAAAAGAAAGAACGATCGGCAACATCGCGGCCAGCAGCGTCCACTGATTGATATTGCTCGAAACCAGATTCACCAGCGCAATCGGTGCCCGCACGTGATCGCGGGCCCAATAATATGCGGAAACCCCCTCCGGAGCCTCTGAAACCATCGGAGCCACCCAGGAGATAAAGATAAAATTGGACACACCCATCGCCGATGCCAGACCGAACAACCCGGAAATAAAAGGTTCTGCCACAACGAAAACCGCCACACCGCCAACGCCAAACAAACCCAGCAGGGCAAGAATCCGCACAGGCTTTCTCGCCTTCACAATTGCCCGCGGAATGGACCCGATTTCCTCAACCGTTTCGCCTTCCTCAGGAGGCAGTTTTCGCATCATCCAGAGGCAACTGGCGTAGATCACCAGCAGTACAATGGCGTCATAGACGGTGAGCGATCCTTTGATCCAGATCACCACCTGCCAGGCAATGCTGAACAACAGGGCGATCACCTGGATCGACTGCGCGTCATCCAGCCTGATCCGGCCCAGCGGTTTGCCTGTGCGCTTGCGACAACCCCTCGCAGCTGCGAAATAGATCAGCGGCCAGCCCAGACCTGTCAGCAACTTCAGCGCACCAGTCAGATTAGCCAGCAGGTACGGAACTTGCTGATGCCACGCCAGCACCGCCTCAACCGCAAATTCCGGCAAAGTTTGCAGCAGTGCCAGCACAGCCAGCGCGATTCCCTGCGCCATGAAAAACTGCGCAGCCTCCGCGCCCCACGCAATCATCAGGCTTGCCACGATAATGGCGGGCGTGGTCCAGAGGACAGCCATCGGGCTGCCCGCCTGCATCGACGTTTCGCCCATCAAAAAAAGAGCTGTAGTGAGTGCGTTCAATGCATTCCGCCTGTCAGGGACAATCGTCCCACGTCTCATCCTCTGAACGGTGGCGCTAATACTCCCGATAGAAAAAGACGCTAGGCAAACAGCGTGATTTTCAACGACTGCAGCCGGTTGCCATGGGATAATTCAGTTGAGCGATACTCGCTCCCCGACTTCAAAACAGGCTCCTGCCGGCCATGTTCGCTGAAGACCCTTTTACTGAAAATTCCAAGCCCCGTTGCACCTGTCCGCCGATGTCCGGACTACGCATCTAACAACAGCAGTTAAAACACAACCGTGGCCAAAGGTGTCTTTGGCCCAGGAGGACATTCCCATGCGCACTTCTGTCGCGCTCTTACTATACGTGTCTTTAACCAGCAGTCATTTCGGGCAGGAGGCCCGCAAGAACAACGGCACGGCATCACCGGAACAATCTGCCGCCAGCACACTGACGGTTCGGCGCTACCTGGCCGCTGGTCACTATGGCGATGCGGAACGGGAGTTGCGAATATCCATCTCCGCCTCCGTTCCGGATTCCGCAGCGACCACCAACCTCCGGATCGCCCTCGCGGATTTGTTGCGGGAAGAGGGCCGTGATTCCGATGGTCGGCAGATGTTTGCCGCAATCCTCAATGATTCGGAACTGAGCTGGATTCAGCATCTGGATGTCCTGATGGGTATTACCGGAATTGACGGCCATATGGGGGCAATGCGCGCAAGTTCTGCGGAATGGGGCGCGGCAATCACGCTGGCACGCGATCACCAGGACACCGCCAGAGAGGCAGACTGTCTCCGCGGCCTCGCCACCAGCTGGCTCGACGGCGGGAATCCTTCACAAGCCGAACCCCTGCTGCACCGCGCGATGAAACTTCTCGAAGCTAGCCCCAGCGCCACACGCTGGGAAATCGCCGCAACCTGGGCCGCCGAGGGCGCGGCATATCAGGCGCAGGACAAAATGGCGCTCGCCGAAGAAGCCTGGACCAAAGCCCTGGACCTGAACCGTCTCGCCTTCGGCAAAAAACATCCCCAGGTTGCCTGGCTGATGGAGCGCCTCGCTGTTGTCTATTCAAGAAGGCAGGAATTCGAGCTGGCCCGGCACCACGCGGCACTGGCGGCGGCGGTGCCGCGGCAGGCTTGCGGCGAGGCGTCTCTGGCTGTGGCAACCGCCCTGGTTGTACAAGGCGATATTGAAGCGAACGCGCGAGCCTGGGAAGCCGCTGCGGCAAAATACGGAGAAGCCCTGACACTCGCCCGTAATATTCCCGATGGGCAGTCAACAGCTGAACGCATCATGCTGCGCTATGCAGGAGTGCTGAAAGAGAATCACCATGACCGGGAAGCAAAAGCCATGATGTCCGCAATCAAATCGTTTCGCGGAAAATAATCAGCCGAAAATAGTCAAATGACACAATTGGGGGTAGATGCCCCAGTATCAGGTTGCGACGCCCCAACGAACCTATTCCGCCCTCATTGAACGTAGTGCGATCACGGGCCTGAAGGGGTTCATCCCGTCAGGCTGTGGTCGTATTTTTGTCGTTACCACGCGCGATGTTTGGGATTTGCAGGGCGATCGCCTCCGTGCGGCTCTTGGCGGCACAGCGTTTGAAGTTCTCTTTTTCGCGGGCGGAGAAGCAAACAAACGCATCTCGGAGGTTGAGCAACTCGCCGTTCAGATGGTGGAAGCGGGAGCTGACCGCTCCAGTCTGCTCATCGCTTTCGGCGGCGGTATCGTCACCGACATAACGGGCTTCCTCGCCGCAATTTTCATGCGTGGAATTCCGGTGATTCAAATCCCCACCACCCTGCTCGCCCAGGTCGATGCAGCCATCGGCGGCAAAACCGGCGTGAACCTCACCGTCGGTAAAAACCTGGCAGGCAGCTTCCACCAGCCGCTCGTCGTTCTGATTGATCCGGCGGTCCTTGGCACCCTGCCGGAGCGGGAATACCGCGCCGGCCTTTACGAAGTCATCAAAGCAGGCATCATCGTTGACGCGCCCTTGTTCCGCCTGTTCGCAGAACGACGCACGGAGGTGCTCGCCCAGGTCCCGGAAGTGGTTGACCATCTAATAGCTGAAGCCGTACGCATCAAAGCCGAGGTGGTTTCAGCAGACGAAAAAGAATCAGGGCTGCGCCGCATTTTGAATTTCGGCCACACCTTTGGCCATGCTCTGGAAGCCGAGACGCGGTACACCCGCTTCCTGCATGGCGAGGCCGTTTCCTGGGGCATGAGGGCCGCCACTTACCTGGCAGACGGCTTGGGAATGCTGCCCGAAACCGACAGGGCGGAAATCCTTTCGGTCCTCGATAACTATGGCCCGATTCCGCCGCTCGATGGAATTCCCGTCGCGTCACTGCAGGCCCTGCTGCTCCACGACAAGAAGACCATCCAGCAGCGTATTCATTTTGTTCTGCCTGTAAAAATCGGCCAGGTGAAAGTGGTTGCCGATGTCCCTGAAACCCGGGTGCAGCGCGCCATCGAGCGTGCGCTTGCAGATTGTCAAAACGTATGAGCGCAACAGGCACCACCCCGGAAGGCGCACGCACCGAACAGGAAGCATCACGCTGGGTCCGCCGCATGTTCGGACAGGTCGCGCCCCGTTACGATCTGGCAAATCATTTGCTTTCCGCCAACGTCGATAAATACTGGCGCAACCACACCGTTGCCCGCGTGGCCAGTATCCTCGACAAACCAGACACCAGAATTCTTGACCTTGCCTGCGGCACCGGAGACTTGCTCATTGCCCTCGAACGCAAGGCCGGCCGCAGTCTGATCGGCAGCGATTTCTGCCACCCCATGCTCACAGGCGCCAGCGCGAAACTCAACCGGGAGAGGTTGCGATCCACCCTGGTGGAATCAGACGCGCTCGCCCTGCCGTTTCCCGACGCCAGTCTCGACCTGATCACCATCTCTTTCGGTTACCGCAACCTCGCCAACTACCGGGCTGGTCTGGTTGAGATGCGACGCGTCCTGCGGCCCGGCGGGGCTCTGGCCATTCTGGAATTCACCAATCCGCCCAATGCCGCCTTTGCCGCCGTCTACAACTGGTATTCTTGCAAAGTGCTTCCCATCCTGGGCGGAGTCATCTCGGGCACGCGCGAGGCGTATGAATACCTGCCTGCTTCCGTGAGAAAATTCCCCGAAGCACCGGAACTGGCAGAAATGATGAAAGACGCCGGGTTCCCCTCGGTCGAATGGGAATATTTGACGTTTGGAATCGCCGCGCTCCACATTGGCCGCATAACCACCGGATAGAATAGGATCCATGAAAATCTTCCTGTCGATTGCTGTCCTGACCGCGGTCAGTGCGATGAGCGCGTTTGCCGCTGACTTCACGGGCTACGTCTCCGATACCAAATGCGCGGCCAACAACTCGAAAGTCGGCGCGGCCTCAGAATGGATTAAACCCGCCGCCTTTGAAACCTGTGCCAAACAATGCGTCAAAGAAGGCTCAGCTCCCGTCTTCGTGACGGCTGACAACAAGATCGTCAAGATCGGCGCCGCTGCTATGGACAAAATCATGCCCATGCTCGGTCATAAAGTGACACTCTCAGGCAAGATCGAAGGCGATACCCTGGTCTCGGTCGAATCCATCACATCCGTAAAAATGTAAGGTCGCCCCGGCCACCGGTACACGGTTCGTAAAATAAACTGTGTCCCAGATTCTTGACGGTAATCGCGTCCGCGATCAGATAAAAGCCGAAGCTCGTCCGCAGGTAGAACGAATCATCGCCCACGCAGGCCGTGCACCGGGCCTGGCAGTGGTGCTGGTGGGCCACGACCCGGCTTCCGAAATTTACGTTCGCAGCAAAACCAAAACTGCAGACGATCTGGGGATTTACAGCGAGACCATCACCCCGCCCGCCGCCATCGATACGGCGGGCCTGCTGGCCATCATTGCTTCACTCAACGCACGGCCTGAGATTGATGGCATCCTCGTGCAGCTCCCGCTGCCCGCTCACATCGATTCGCAAAAAATCCTGCTCGCAGTAGCTCCTGAAAAGGATGTAGACGGCTTTCATCCCCTCAACGTGGGTCTGCTTTCGACAGGCCGCCCCGGCCCCCGCCCCTGCACACCAGCAGGGATAATCCAGCTGTTGCGGCGCTACGAAATTCCTATGGCTGGCGCAAACGCAGTCGTAATCGGTCGCAGCGATATCGTTGGCAAACCCATGGCCATGTTGCTGCTGCACGAAAATGCCACCGTCACCGTTTGCCATTCCCGCACCCGAAACCTGCCCGCTGTGTGCCGCGAAGCGGACATCCTGGTAGCTGCTATCGGACGCCCCGCCATGATCACCGCGGAATACATTCGCCCCGGCGCAGTTGTCATCGACGTGGGCCAAAGCCGGGTAACATCCCGCACCGAGGCCGAACGAATTTTCGATCCCTCCCGCCTGCCCGATTTCGACCTCAAAGGCAGTCTTCTCGTAGGCGATGTTCACCCTGGCGACATGGCCCGGGTGTCTTCTGCTTATACTCCGGTTCCGGGCGGCGTAGGCCCTCTCACCATCGCCATGCTCATGCGCAACACTATCGAATCCGCCGAAAGCCGCACCGGTCTGTATTCAAATTCCGGGCTATGCTGATCGCCGGACTCACCGGCGGCATGGGTTGCGGCAAATCTTTCGTCGCGAAAGCCCTGCGTGACCTCGGTTGCCCGGTGATCGAAGCCGATGAAGTGGGCCATGAAGTGTTACTGCCTGGCGGAGAAGCATTTGAACCAGTAGTGGCCACATTCGGCAAAGATATCCTCAACACTCAGGGTCTGATCGACCGCGCCGCACTGGCGGCAAAAGTGTTTGAAAACCCATCTGAACTGCAGCGCCTCAACGCCATCGTGCATCCGGCCGTACGCCGCACCTCACTGCGGCGGATGCACGAAATCGGCGAACGCGACCCTCACGCGCTAGTCATTTATGTCGCTGCAATTCTGCTGGAATCAGGCGCGTACCGCGATGTCCAAAAAATCATCTTAGTCACCTGTACCCGCGAACAGCAGCTGGAACGCTCTCTGAAACGGCCCGGTGCCACCGAAGCAACCGTAAAAGCGAGGCTCGACCGCCAGATGCCGCCCGATGCGAAAAAGCCCTTCGCCGATTACCTGCTCGACGCCAGCGGGACCGAGGCAGAGACCCTGCAACAAACTCGCGCGATATGGGAAAATTTGAAGTTACAAGCCTGACGAAACGTACACAACACCACGCCCATGAAACCCAGAGCTTTAATCCTCACTTTGCTCCTTGCAGGGGGCTTTTGGTTCGTTACCAGCCGCGCCGACTGGACCCTGCGTGGCGTCCTCCAGCCCTTATCGGCCAACAGCAAACTGTGGTCCGAGCCCGTCACCGCTCACAGCGCCACCTTCGGGTCCGACGAACAGAACAACATCGACATCTATAAAACCAATCACCTGGCCACGGTCAACATCACCAGCATCGTTTACCAGCGCAACATGTTCTTTCAGGTCTTTCCGCAAAAGGGAATCGGGTCGGGCTTCATCATCAACGAGGAAGGCGACATCCTCACCAACAACCACGTGGTCTCGGGTTCGCGCAACGTGACCGTGACCCTGGCTGACAAGCGGCAATTCAAAGCAACCGTTGCAGGCATCGACAGCCGCAGCGATCTCGCCATTCTACACATCCAATCCGACAAGAAGTTCCCCTTCGTCCACCTTGGCAATTCCGACGACCTCGTGGTGGGCCAAAAGGTTCTCGCCATCGGCAACCCGTTCGGTCTTGAAGGCACCCTTACCACCGGCATCGTCAGTTCCCTGGGGCGCAGTCTGGAAGGCGAAAACGGCAACCCGCTCGAAGGCCTGATCCAAACCGATGCCGCCATCAACCCAGGCAACAGCGGCGGCCCGCTGCTCGATTCTCATGGCAACGTGATTGGGATCAACACCGCGATTTATAGCCCTCAGGGGGGTGGAGAGCACGCTGGCAGCGTCGGCATCGGCTTCGCCATCCCCATCAATCGCGCCAAGGAAAAGCTCGAAGAATACCGCACCACCGGACACATCTCGCGGGTTGTCCTGGGTGTTGCGCAGGTGGTTCTGGTGCAAGGCGACCTCGCGCAGGAACTGGGCTTGCCCCGCTCCGGCGGCTTGTTGATTGAAGGGATCGAAGACGGATCCCCGGCAGATACGGCAGGCCTCCGCGGCCCCACTCAAACCGTGATTGTCGGGATGTACCGCCTCGGAATTGGCGGTGACTTAATCACCGCAATTGATGGTAAGGCAGTCGATAACCAGGACGCCCTCCGCAGAGCCCTCGGCCAGAAGCGCGCCGGTGAATCCATGTCGCTAACCGTATTCCGCAATGGCCGGAACGTGACCATCAAAGTCCCGCTCGGATCCGCCCCTGAAACACTCTAACTCAAAATGGCCTGCGGGTCCCCAGACCCGCAGGCCGACGCCCACGTCGGCCCTCACGGCATTAAGCCTGCGGAAGTGCACCCAGACATTCCGCAATTTCGTGGCGACTGATCACACCCTCTTTGATCATCCGCCAGCCCGGTTCCGTAATATCTACAGTACTCGCGCCCACGCCCTCACAAATGCCACCATCGAGTACCAGATCGACGCCCCCATCCAGCACTCCAAAAACTTCAATTCCACTACTGCAGGTGGGTCGTCCGGAAATATTCGCACTCGTGGCAATCAATGGCTGATTCAATCGCGCAATCAGTTCATCCGCAATCAAGGAACGAGCCTGTCGTACGGCCAGCCGGCCCGTATTACCAGTCGCCCGCAAAGGCACCCGCGCCGATGCCTGCAAAATAATCGTAAGGGGCCCCGGCCAGAACCTGCGCGTGAGCAGCTTAAAACCAGCCGGAACCTCGGAAACAAAATCTTCCACCATCAGTGAATCCCGCACCAGCATCGGCAGCGCCCGATTCACTTCCCTGCCCTTCGCCCTGTATACCTGCCGAACCGCATTCAGATTAAAAGGGTCAGCCACCAGGGCGTAAAGAGCGTCGGTGGGAATAGCCACCACACGGCCCTCGCGAATCGCCTCAGCGGCACGATCCAGAGCTTCTGCCGAGGGTTCCAGCGGATTAATGCCGATCAGATCGGTGGCCACGTGGCTCAGAGTAACACGCGGCCCGAGGAGTTCTAGCTTGCTGCTACGAGAGCCATTTCCTGACTGCGCGGTTCAAACGAATACCCAAATCCGCGAACCGAATGAATCATCCGCGGAGCCGCGGCGTCTGCCTCAATTTTCTGCCGCAAACGCAAAATGTAGACGTCAACCGTGCGGTCTGTAATCGCGCGGTCCTGGCCCCACACAGCATTCAGAAGTTGCTCCCGGCTGAAAACCACGCCCGGCCGCGTCATTAGAAATTCCAGCAGCCGGAACTCAGTCGCGGTCAGCGCCAGAATACTGCCATCCAGCTTCACCTGACAACTGCTGCGGTCGAGTTCCACCCCTCCCGCTTTTAGCGTCCGCACAGGGGCCGCCTGCGTACGGAACTGCAGTTTAATCCTGGCGATCACTTCCCGGATAAAGAACGGCTTCACAATATAGTCGTTCGCACCCAGTTCAAGGCCCACAATGCGATCCGTCTCAGAAGCACGGGCTGTCAGGAAAATCACCGGAGTCTGGCTCAGTTCCGGGTCTCTCCGAATGGCCTTGCAAATATCAAGTCCGTCAGAATCCGGCAGCATGATATCGAGCAGAATCAGATCCGGCCGCGCGCGACGGCACAGATCAATGGCACCGAGCCCGGTCTGTGCCCCCGTGAATTGAAAGCCTTCCTTTTCGAGGTTGTATTTCAGCAGCGCAAACAGGTCCGCGTCGTCTTCGATTACAACAATTCGTTTGGTCACAAAGCCCTCTTAAGCGGGACTGCTGCCTTGCCCCGCATCTTTAGCCTAGCGGGAATTGCGTTACAGCAGGGTTAAGGGCCGATAAACGAAGCGTGAAGTTAACGGGTCTCGAAACGGTAGCCAAAGCCCCTCACCGTGATCAGCCAATCCGGTTCGTCTGGTTTTTCTTCGATTTGTTCCCGCAGACGCCGGATGTGAACATCCACAGTACGCGGCGTCACGAAATGCTGCTCACCCCAGACATCACGCAGCAGTTGCTCCCGAGACCAGGCAGTACCCGTATGAGTCAGAAAGAACTCCAGCAGCTTAAACTCCGTGGGAGTTAGTTCCAGTTCCCTGTCCGCCTGCCAAACGCGCCTTGCGCCCCTGTCGAGCCGGAACGGACCCAGCGTCAGAGTTGTCACCACCGGTTCTGCATCGGAATCCGCCCGCCGCAGGTGCGCCTTCACCCGCGCCACCAGCTCCCGCGGACTAAATGGTTTGGTGATGTAATCGTCGCCGCCCAGTTCCAGCCCCAGAACTCTGTCCACTTCCTCCGAACGCGCCGTAAGAAAAACCACCGGCACACGTGCCAGCTTTCCCGTGCGCCGGATCTGTCGGCACAACTCAAAACCATCCTGCCCGGGCAACATCACGTCGAGGATGATCAGATCCGGTTCCGCCGCCTCAAGCCCGCTCATCGTCTGCGCCCCGCCCGGAAAAAGCAGCACCGTAAAACCAGCCCGGCTGAGGTTGTATTCAATCAGCGTCGCCAGTTCGGCCTCGTCTTCAACAACAGCTATCTTTTTCGACATCGCGCGTCCCTCAAGCCTGTGCAGGCGCGGCGGCGCAAGCGGCGCACGGGCAAATACTGCGCAAATGCCCGAAAGAGTAAATACCGGAACCATGCCCGTCCACCCAAACGATGCGCAGCGCATAATTCCCCACCGTTTCAATCGTCACCATCCGCTCGCGCGATTTAAACATCTGAAAAGGATTCGCAGGTTCGCTGGTTTTGGTTGCGGCCGTCTTGGGGCGCGGCTCGGTCCCGTGAGCGCCGGTGCAGGTCGCGCACGGGCACCAGTCGCGCAGGTAATCAACCCCGTAGGAACTGTGGTGGCCATCCTTCCAGTCGATCTCAATCCCTTTGGATTTAGAAACGGCGATGTGTTCAGGGTCAGTGTGAGTCAGCGTCATACAGGAAGTTATAGGTTAACGATTCGTTCTACGTCGCGGACGCCTGAGATGCGCCGCATGGCCGAACAAAGTTTTTCCAGCTGCTTCTTGTCCCGGACATCCACAGTCATTTCAACCAGAGCGGAGTCGCTGGTCTGGCTGATATCGGTCTTCGCTTCGAGGCTCCGGACATTGGTCTTTTCGTCGGAAAGTATACTCGTGAGCTGATGCAGAAGCCCCGGGCGGTCATCCGTGTGAACCACAATGCGAACCGGAAATGAATCGCTCGCATGACGCGCCCAGTCCACCTCAATCTTGCGCTCCGAGTCATACATCAGGTTCTGCACATTGCTGCAGGTTTTCGAGTGAACGGCAATGCCCTTCCCTCGCGTGACATAGCCAACAATCGCTTCACCCTTAATGGGGTTACAGCACTTGGCCCGGTAGACCATGACGTCGTCAACGCCATGAACCGTGATAACAGCATCGTCATCCTTCCGCGATACAGCCGTTGGATCATAAGGTGCAGGGACAACCACCGGTTCTTCCGCAATCTGTTCCGGGGCAGATTTTTGAAGCACCTGCCGGGCTGAGAATTTGCCGTATCCCAGGCTGGCATACAGATCTTCAACCTTGCTCAGGCCATATTCTGCGGCAACACGCTCCAGATCATTCTTCTGAATGCGCGCCAGTTGCACCCCCAGTCGCCGGGCTTCTTTCTCCAGGTACTTCTGTCCGATTTCAATGGCACGTTCACGCTCATTGGCGTTGATGATGTGCTTGATCTTGTTCTTGGCGCGGGAAGTCTTGACGAATGAAAGCCAGTCTTTACTGGGCTCATGACCAGTCTGCGTGAGGATATCCACCACATCCCCGTTCTGCAGTTCGTAACGCAGGGGAACAATCCGGCTGTTCACTTTCGCGCCGACGCAGGTAGTACCCACCTGTGTGTGAACGGCATAGGCGAAATCCACGGGCGAAGCTTGTGCGGGAAGTGCGATCACACGGCCCTTAGGCGTAAAACAGTAGACTTCCTCCGGATAAAGATCCACCTTAAGCGTGGACATGAACTCACCCGGATCGCGCATTTCCTGCTGCCATTCCACCAGTTGCCGCAGCCACGCCACGCGCTGGTCATCCTGCACGCCACGCCGGCCTTCTTTGTATTTCCAGTGCGCCGCAATGCCTTCCTCAGCAATGCGGTGCATCTCTTCCGTCCTAATCTGAATCTCGAAATGCTTGCCTTCAGGCCCCACCACGGACGTGTGCAGCGACTGATACAGGTTGGGCCGCGGAATCGCGATAAAATCTTTGATCCGGCCCGGAATGGGCCGCCACTCGTTGTGGATTACCCCGAGCGCCCCGTAGCAGTTCTTAACCGAATCCGTAATGATCCGCAGCGCCATCAGATCATAGACCTGATCGAGCGAAATCTTCTGCTTCTTGAGCTTCTGATAAACGGAATAGGCGCGTTTTACCCGTGCTTCCACCCGCGCCGGAACACCCTCTCTGCGCAGTTCCGATTCCACCGTCCGCCGCATTCGCTCCAGATACTCTTCGTTCGCCGCCCGCTGATTATCAATGGTGTGCGAAATGTCAGCCCAGGCATCAGGATCAAGGTACTGAAAGGCAAGATCTTCCAGCTCTCCGCGCACCTTGCCCATGCCCAAACGATGTGCGATCGGCGCATAAATTTCCAGCGTCTCCTTCGCAATCCGCTCTCTGCGTTCCTCATTGAGGCAGCCCAGCGTACGCATATTATGCAGCCGGTCCGCCAGCTTGACGATGATGACCCGAACATCCTTCGTCATCGCCAGAAGCATCTTGCGGTAACTCTCCGCCTGCCTGTCTTCCGCCGAAAAGAAATTGATCTTGCTGAGTTTGGTAACGCCGTCAACACAACTGGCTACTTCGTCGCCGAAATGTTTCAGGACATCAGCGACAGTGACAGACGTGTCCTCAACAACATCATGCAGCAGCCCGGTCTCAATGCTGACGACATCCATCTTCATTTCCGCGAGAATCCGCGCTACCGCCAGCGGATGAATCAGATACGGTTCACCCGAGACCCGCAGCTGGCCGGAATGATATTGAGCAGCAAACTCCCAGGCTTTGCGAATCGGCCCCAGATCATCTTTGGGCCGTGCTTCAGTGACCGCCGCTAGCAGCGCTTCAAATGCAGCAGCAGTGGCGGCATCCGGACCAGGGCTCGCCAGTGTCAATTCACTTCCGGGCACGGGGGACACGCTCCTATTTTAACGTCATGCTTGCTTCATATATGCGAAAAAGGGCAGCCGCGGATTTGCGACTGCCCTTCGTAACTGCCTGACTGTTAACTGAATTACGGAGTCTGTTCGGCTGATTTCGACTTTCTGGCAGCCTTCATCTTTGTCGTTTGCAAAGACTTCTGCACCCAGTCATCGGCTTCCTTCTTGTCCACTTCGTACTCGTCCTTGGTATCGCGGAGGTCGGCACGGAAACGAACCAGAAGGTTCATATATGACATTGCGTTCTCATATTCCGGATCAATCGCCAAAGCTTTCTTTTCGGCTTCAATCCCGGCGGTCAGAGAATCCCAATACTTGGCTTTCAGCTCGCCCTTAACATCTTTGACGTCCTTGCCTTTTTTTGCTTTCGGCGCGGCGGCAAGAGGCCCCGGTGCTTCAGGACTCAAACCCTGCGAGGAACGCGCTTCACGATCCGGTGCCACAAAGTCAGTCCATGCAATCACGCCCAGAACGTAGAACGCTTCCTTGTTCTTCGGGTCAAGCTGCAGAATCTTTTTGTTCCACTCTTCCGCCTTCGGAAAGTCTTTCATGTTGTAGTAAAGACTTGCCAGAGACTGAGTCGAAATCAACCTGTTGGCATCGGTGCTCTTGGGGTCGGACAAAACCTTATTGAATTGTTCCTGAGCCGCATCCGCATTCCGCTTGTTCTCAGGTGTATCTGATCCCGGAACGTACTGCTGCAGGTAAGCTGTGGCCAAGTAGAGACGTGCAACCGGCAGATCCGGATCAAGGTCAATTGCGGTTTTAAACGCATCTGCCGCAGCGGTATACTGCCCGGCCTTGAACGCATTAACGCCCTTGTTTAGGTTGTCCCGCGATTCAAGTTTGTTACATCCGGAGCTAACCAGCGCGACCAGCGCCAGCACACCGGCAGAGAGTAAGGAACTACCTGAATTCATCCGAAAAGCCTGCATTACTTGCCTTCCTCTACTTTCGGAGTCATCAGACCGACTTTATCGATTCCGGCTCCGTGAGCGATGTCGATTGCCCGGGCTACAACCTGAAACTCAAGATCTTTGTCGCCCTTTACGAAGACAACCTTTTCTGCGCGGCTCTTGAAAATGTCGATCAGGCGATCGTTCAGGGTATCCCATGTCGCTTCGTTCTGATTGAGCTTCACGTTGCCCTGATTGTCCAGCACAATGACAACGGTGCGATCATTATCCTGGTTCTGCGGTTGATTCGGCGGCGGCGGTTGCGGCGCCAGCGTATCCAGCCCGTGAGGAGAGACCGGCGAAATCGCCATGAAGATAATCAGCAGCACGAGCAGAATATCAATCATGGGAGTCATGTTGATATTGGACTGCGGACCACCACCGGATCCAACGGCCATTGCCATAAAAATTGCTCCTTAAAGTTAAGTAGATTCTGATTCAACGTGACTTAAATGCCGACGGAGTTACCTCACGCCGCTACGCTGGAACTTTGCTGCCTGCCTGACTAGGTCTTCGGTTTGCTGGGCATAACATTGTCCATGATCTGTTCGGTCAACAAACCGACATCATCAACGCCGCCCGCCCGCAAATTGTCGATAACATCTTCAACCCGTTCGTACTTCGACCGCGCATCGGCCCGGATATAGACCATCTTCGAGGGCCGGTCTTTCAACAATTCCTGAACCTTCAGGGAGAGATCTTCCGGGTTTACTTTCTGCAGTCCAGGGCTGAGGTAGACCTGTCCGTCGCGTGTAACCGCAACAATGACGGAATCTTCCTTGTCTGCATCTGACATGACGATGGGATTGCGCGCATTCGCAAGGGTCACATTCGCGCCCTTGTTGAGCATGGGCGTAATGACCATGAAAATGATCAGAACGACCAGCATCACGTCAACCATGGGCGTCACGTTGATGTCCGATACCGGCGGTGGGGCTTTTTTCAGTTTCACTGGGGTGTCTCCTGTTCGCGTTCTATCAGGGTATGTTGCGAAACTCCCTGCGGCTGGCTCCATCGAGCCAGCCGCAGATAAGTCCCGTCAACTCGCTTGGCGCTTGAGAAAATGCCTGACTTCAGAACGACTTGCTACTTGCGTGCGCTGGCACGCATCTGGCTGCGCTTCAGGAAGTAGTCGAGCAGTTCCGAACTGGAGTTGCCCATTTCTACGTCAAAGGCATCACAACGGCCCGTGAAATAGTTGAACATCCAGACTGCGGGAACGGCCACGAACAGGCCGAGCGCAGTGGTCACAAGCGCTTCCGAGATACCACCGGCGATCGCGCCAATACCGGGCGTCTTCTGCGATGCCATCGTCTTAAAGGCGTTGATGATACCGACCACCGTTCCGAACAGACCGACGAACGGTGCCGTGGAACCAATGGTCGCAAGGGCGCTCACGCCACGCTTCAACTCAGCATGAACGATTGCTTCCGAACGTTCGAGGGCACGCTTCGATGCTTCAATCTCTTCACCCGAAATTTCTGCACTATTCTGGTGCGCTGAGAATTCCTGCAAACCGGCTACTACTACCTTGGCAAGGTGGCTCTTCTTGAAACGGTCAGCAATCTTGATAGCTTCATCCAGCTTGCCTTCCCGTAACGCCCCGGCGACTGCCGGAGCAAACGCGCGGCTCTGTTTCCGCGCAGCATTGAATGCCAGTACGCGATCAATCATAACGCCGATTGACCATGCCGACATGAAGAACATGACGATGACGACGGCCTTGGCCAGTCCACCCATCTGTGACCAGAGGTGACCGACATCCCAACCTGGGGCTTCCTGCAACAACATGAACGCCCGAACCTGCATCTGTAAAAGCATCTTTTCTTAATCTCCTGCGAGTTGATTTAAAAGAATTACCTTCGGCGAAATCTCACCCTGGGCCTGAACTACTGGCTAAGAGTAAAGTTCACGTCGATTGTCGTGAGCACTTCCACGGGTTCACCGTTAAGAAGCGTTGGTTTGTAGACCCACTGCTGCACGGCCTGCATCGCCGCCTGTACCAGAAGAGGGGGACCACTTACCAGTTTCAAATCCTGAATCGTGCCATCCTTCGCGATCTTGGCTTCAAACTTCACAACCCCCTGAACGCGTGCCGCCTTGGCCAGCGGAGGATACATCGGCTTCGGCTGCTTGAGAAGGTTCGCCTGCTGCACGTTACCACCCACCCGCACCGGCGCCAGCGGAGCCTTGGGCTTCACCGGAGGAGGAGGAGGAGGAGGTGCCGCCGTAGGCAAGCCGCCCAGAATGCCACCCAGGACGCCACCGCTTAGGCCGCCGGGCATTCCGCCCACGACGCCCGCTGCTGATGGCGGCTCTTCCGATTCCACGATCATCTTAACCTCTTTCGGCACGCTCTTCGGGGCCGTCAGCTTACCCATGTCAAACTGCTTGGGCGCGACCTTAACCACCTTCACCGCCTGAGGTGGCGGAGGAGGAGGCGGCGGAGGCGGCGGCGGCGGGGCAACAAACATCGCCGACATCTGCGCCGCAGGCAAAGCCTCGAAGTAGATCAGGGGAATAATAACAAGCACCACGATTCCCACGACCTGAATCGCGAGCGAAAGAAGGATCGTGTAAGGCCGCTTGGTCTGACCGACACCATCGACGAAAGTTTGCTCAAACATAGTTCCCTTTCAATCCAAAAAAACTCTGATCGCCCAGCACAACCACCAGGTGAACCCGGTGCCGCGCTGCCCATGATATCCGATTTCCGGAGGTCATGTTAGTACTGAATTTGAAAATTCTTACCGCGCAACCCAACCGCTCCAAAATACCGGCTTACTTGGCCGCTTTAACCGAACCCTTTGCGGCCATCGGCTTGGCACTAACGGCCTTCGGCGCATTGGCCGCCGCTACTGCGGCCGGACCCGCCGTCTTCCGACGATCATCCATGAAATTCTGCCAGAAGACAACAATCGGACTGGCCACAAACACCGAAGAGTAAGTTCCCACCAGAATTCCCAGCACCAGAGCCAGAGAGAAGCCATGCAGCACCGGACCGCCGAAAAGGAACAAAGCAATAACTGTCAGGAAGGTCAGGCCGGAAGTCATCACGGTCCGGCTCAGCGTCTGGTTGACGCTCCTGTTAATCACATCAGTCAGCCGCTCCCTGCGATTCAGGTGCAGATTCTCGCGGATACGATCGAAGATAACAATCGTGTCGTTCATGGAGTATCCCACTAAAGTGAGCAGCGCCGCAATAACTGTCAAACTTATTTCTTTGTTCAGCAGTGAAAAAAGTCCGATCGTAATAATCGTGTCATGGAAAACCGCGACTACAGCGGCCACACCGTAAATCCACTCAAACCGGAACCAGATATAAACCAGCATTCCTGCCAGCGCCAGTAGAGTCGCATTGATCGCCTGCGATCGCAATTCCGCGCCCACCTTCGGACCAACAATCTCTATGTCCCGGGCCGCCGTATAAGGAGCAAGATACGTCTCCTGCGCCAGAATTCCCTGCACCTGAGGCGTAACCCCGGCCACCGCGTTCAACTCACCCAGGCCCGACAACAGCCCGCCATGCTGATTCCTCCAGCCGACAATCGCCGCCGCCAGATCATTCACTTGCGGATCAGACAACGAGGTCCCGGCCTTCTGCAAAGGATCACGCATACGGTCTGCCAGCTGCCCTGCACTGGTATTGTTCAAATCAAGCTTGCCATTACCCGGCTGGCCGAATGATTTCGCCAGAGTATCCAGCACCAGTTGCCGGTTCTTCGCCAGAGTCACGTCATCAGCACCTTCGGTGCCAATCTGAATCTCGTTCGAACCGCTCTCAAATGTTTCCACCGTAGGCGCGTTCGCCAGCGCCGCCGTCAGCACCGACCGTACTTTTTCCACCGGCGGCGCGGACTGGAACTTCACAGTCATCAACATTCCGCCCTTGAATTCAATACCGTATCTCGGCCCGCCCTTCACCGCAAGACTCACCAGGCCGACCGCGGTCAACACCAGCGAAGCAATAATGAATGGCCACTTCCTGCCAAGAAAATCAAAATTTGTTTGTTTAAATAATTCCATCGATCACTGCCCGCCCAACGTCCCGGGTCGAACCGTGCCCACGAGTATGACACCACCCGCTGACAAAATGTTCCCGGTCAAAGTAAGAATTCCGTTCCCCGCGTGCTGAAAGTTTTCTTTCATTCAATCAGCCTTAGATGCTCAGTGCGGTAATCTGCTTGCGGCCACCGAGTTCCCAGTCGAAGATCACCTTCGAAACGAACACAGCGGTAAACACATTCGCCAGCAAACCGATCACCAGCGTCACCGCAAAGCCGCGTACCGGCCCAGTCCCGAACAGGAACAGGAACAGACACGAGACGATCGTGGTCACGTGAGTATCAACTATCGTCCACCAGGCTTTTCCAAACCCGGCATCCACCGCGGCGGGAATGGACTTCCCTGCCCGCAGCTCTTCCCGAATGCGCTCGAAAATCAGCACGTTCGAATCCACCGCCATACCAATCGTCAAAATCACACCCGCGATGCCCGGCAGCGTCAGCGTCGCACCAAAGTAAGACAGTGCCGCAATCAGCAGAATCGTATTCAGCAGCAGCGCCAGCACCGCGTTGATGCCCGCCTTCTTGTAATAAACCAGCATCGCCAGAATCACCGCAATCAGGCCTGCCACACCGGCATAAAGCCCTTCGCGGATCGAATCAGCACCAAGGGACGGCCCGATCGTCCGTTCCTGCAAATACCGGATACCGGCAGGCAGGGCGCCCGTGCGCAAAACCAGCGATAGATCAGAAGCTTCCTGCTCCGTAGACAGACCGTTAATGCGACCCGAGTCGCTGATGGCACTCTGAATCGTGGCAACGCTGCGAATCTGTTCGTCCAGAATCACACCCAGCCGGTTGCCGATATTGGCACCCGTGAATTTCTCAAAGCGGCGCGCCCCGTCCTGCGACAGCGTAAACGAGCATTCCCAGCGACCCGGCGAATCCGAATCAGTCGCGGCACGGGCACTGCGCATGTCCTGGCCAGTGATCACCGGAGACCGGGATACCAGATACCAGCCGCCTGAACCGTTGTTCGCGCTCGCCGGCCAGTTCAGCACTTCCGTACCAATCGGCAGAATTCCGCCCTTCGCACCCAGCGCTTCTTCTTTGCTCTTCCACGGGCCTTCATTCTTGACTTCGACAATCTTGAGTTGCGCCGTGGTTCCGATCAGATCTTTCACGCGGGCCGGATCATCCACACCCGGCAGTTCCACCAGAATTTCCGACTGTGTTTCCGGCGCTCCGTGGTCCTGCACCGTGGGCTCGGTAAGGCCGAGCGCGTTCACACGCCGTTCAATGGTTTCCCGTTCCTGCGTAACCGTGTTCCGTTTCAGTTCAATGAGCGCACTCGGCTTCATATTAAGACGGTAATCAGCCGCGTTCACCGGCGTCAGCAGCCAGTCAGGATACTTATCGGCGACCAGGGCACGAAACGCCTGCGTCTTCGCCTGATCAACTCCATGAACGTTCACTTGAATCGTATTGGTATCGGCAAGAGTCCGGGGATCGTTCCGGTCATATCCCTCCACGATGATGTTGGCCACCCGCGCACCTTCGCGCAGTGATTCAATCAACTGGTCTGCCTGCGTCCGTGCCGCGTCCTGCACCTGTACCTGCAGCACCAGATGGCTGCCGCCCTTCAAATCCAGACCCAGGCGAATGTTGTGTGAAACATTGGCCTTAAGCTGATCGAGGGACCGGGGAAATCCGATAATCCCGAATACACATGCGAGTACGATCGCCAGAATCACGATCACTTTTACCATCAGGTTCCGTTGCATACGAATGTTTGCCTTATTGCGAGATTGCCCAGCGCTAGTCTATACGAGTCGTTTACTTGGAGATTTCTGCTTTACCGGTTTCAGCTGATACCAGCGTACTCACCGCCGAACGCGCAAACTGAAGTTTCACGTTGTCCGGTTTGACTCTGAGCACTATTGTGTCACTATCCACCGCCGTAATCATGCCGGTGATGCCACCCGACGTAATCACAACGTCCCCGCTCTTCAGTTCCGCCAGCATCTGCGCCAGCTTCTTCTTCTGCCTCTGCATAGGCATAAACAGCAGAAAATAGAAAACAACACCGATCAGAATATACGGCGCGAAGAGCACAATCTGATTGGGTGCGGATTGCAGCCAGAGTAGAGGAATGACGTTAAAAATGTGCACGTCAGTTCACACCAGATGCATGCCGGTCCCGTACGGACTGTAAGTATTGCGGAAATTGAGCCAATAGGATAGCCTGCCTGATCTCCCCCATGATGTCAAGGTAGCGTCGAAGATTGTGACGTGTTGCGAGCGATGAAAACAGGATTTCGCCCGCCTGAAACAGGTGCCGCAGGTAGGCCCGCGAGTAGTTCTGGCAGGTGTAGCAGCTGCAATTGGGGTCCAGCGGCCCGGCGTCGTCCCGGTAGCGCGCATTCTTGATCACCACCTTGCCTTCCGACGTAAACAGCGACCCGTTGCGAGCATTTCGCGACGGCAGCACGCAATCCATCATGTCAATACCCCGCGCCACATATTCCGGCAACTCGTGCGGCATGCCAACGCCCATGGCATACCTGGGCCGGTCTTTGGGCAGGTACGGCTCACTGGCCTCCACCATTTCCATGCTCACCGGCCGGGGTTCCCCCACGGAAAGCCCGCCCACCGCATACCCGTCCGCATCCAGTTCCACCAGCCGTTCCGCGCATTCCCGCCGCAAATCGGTGAACATCGAACCCTGCACAATCGGAAACAGCGCGTGCCGCGTGGGCGATTCCGCAATCCGCGTCCGGTAGTGCGCATAGGCCTCTTCGGCCCAGCGCACCGTTCGGTTCATCGAAATTTTCGCGTATTCATGGCTCACGGGATACGCAGGGCACTCATCCAGCACCATCATGAGGTCGCTACCCAGCGCAAGCTGGACATCCACCGTCGATGCGGGAGTGAATTTGTGCGGATCCCCGTTCAGATGAGAATGAAACAACACCCCGTCGTCAGTAATCTTGCGCAGCCCGGCCAGGCTAAACACCTGAAAGCCGCCGGAATCCGTTAACAAAGCCCCCGGCCAGGACATGAACTTGTGCAACCCGCCCAATTGCCGGATCAGTTCATGTCCAGGGCGCAGAAACAAATGATATGTATTCCCGAGGATGATCGGGGCCTTCAGATCATCCCAAAGGTCGCGCTGACTCAGGCCCTTGACTGTGGCCTGCGTCCCCACCGGCATAAACGCAGGAGTAGGAATATCGCCGTGTTCAGTATGAAGAATGCCCGCCCTGGCGCGTGTCACCGGGCACTCGGCGAGAAGTTCAAAGGTAATCTGTCGGGGCAAACCCAATTCTAGTGCGAAGGCCTTGCAAGACGGTGCGCCGTGAGTTTTGCCGTGTCGTGAAAACCCATGCGCCGGTAGATTGGCCAGCCATCAGCCGTGGCGTGCAACGCCATGTGATTCAACCCGGCTGCGGCAGATGCTTCCCTGAGTGCATGACGCACTACGGCCTCGCCATAACCCCGGCCCTGAACCTCAGGTTCAGTTGCAACAAGCGCCAGATACAAACACCCGTCCATCGCGAAAACGGCAGCAGAAGCAACGGGCCGGTCCCCTGCAAAAGCGACGTAACCCCATACGTTTTCATCCCATGGGCCCGGATTCGCAAACGCGTCCCGCCCCGGCCCGACGTCTGTCCCATAGGCGTGCGAGTTAAGATCCGCAATCGCGCGAGCCGTATTCTCGTCGCCAACGCGCCGGATATCAGCTGCCGGCAACGTACACACAGCTGGCAGAACATGATCCGCCGCCATGCCGGTCAGCGCAAATACAGGCTCAAACTCACCCGAAAGCTCGCTGTCACAAATCCACAGATAGCCCTCAGTGCGTCGGCTGACCATGAATTCCCGAGCCCCCGGCGAGGCCGCGCCAGGCGCCAAAAAAATCGCGTTGTAAAACGCCAGCGCCGAGTCACCCCAGCAAATACTCAGCCCAGGCTGTTCTGCGATCTCCCGCCCGGCCAAATCCCTGACATAAATTCGCCACGCCGCAACAGCCAGCAGCAAAGACTCTTCAGCCGGATTCACTTCCCTCAGGTTCACTTCTTGGAACGTTCCTGCTCCAGCTGTTTCAAATAGACAGATTCCAGCTGCCGCACCGCTTTCTGGTACCCATCCGGGTCCACAAAACGCGCCGGCAGATACGGATCGCCCGGTTTGTACTTGTCATGGAGTCCAAACTGCGAAGCATGCGAGGGCAGCCAGATCTGCGGATGCAGCGCCTTCTGCGCTTCGAACGTATGTGCATAATCGGCCGCGATATTCGAATAATTGGCGTTGTTGAGCAGCGTGACGCCTGGATTGATGCTCCCCATGTTGGCGATCAGCACCGAATAATCCTTGCCCCCGTCCTTAACGGTGAACGCATAACTGGCCGCGCCCTTCGTATGCCCGGAATGCATCAAAACTGTAATTTCCATCCCGCCAAAAGTGACTTTCTGCTGGTCTTTCAGCCGCTCATCCACCTTCACCGGCGCATACCAGGCCGAACTGTCAGCACCCCAGCGGAAATCGGTTTTCCCGCCGCTTTCAAGCAGCGTGGTTTCCGCGTCAACAGCCAGCAGCCGCGCCCCGGTCATGTGCTTAATTTCAGCCATCGCAGAGACATGATCCCAATGAGCATGCGTAGCCAGCAGAATCTTCGTGTCAGAGAGCTTAAACCCAAGCGTTTCCACATTTGCCAGAATCTGCGGAGCCGAATCCGCCAGCCCCGTATTGATGAGAATGTTCCCCTGCGGGGTAGTGATCAGGTAACAAGCCAGGTCCCAGGTCCCTACGTAATAGACGTTGCCAATGATCCGTAACGGCGGAAAAGGCTTGCTCCACTCCGGAGAGTCAAGACTTCGCACCTGTTGGGCGAAAAGGGTAGTTACAGCGATCAGAAGTATCCGAAAAATCATTGCCCCTCCATTGTCTGACATCTGTATCCGCCATCGCGTGCGACTATGCTGAAAGCATGCCCCGTGAACTGGACGAAATTATACGGGAAGTGCTCCTGATCGTCGGCGCTCTCTTCCCCATCGTCAGTCCACTGAGCACAGCTCCCATATTTCTCACCCTCACGCGCGACGTTTCCAGTGACTCCCGCGCCCTGCTGGCCCGCAAAATCGCCACCAGCAGTTTCATCCTGTTGCTGGTCTCCATTTTCATCGGCACTTACATCCTGGCGTTTTTCGGCATCTCCCTGCCCGTAGTCCAGGTGGGCGGAGGTATGGTCGTTCTCGCTACCGGCTGGACCCTGCTCCACCGCAGCGCGGATGAAGGTGTTCCTCGCACTCAAATCAGCGCCGCCGAGGCTTCCCAGCGGGCCTTTTACCCGCTTACGCTACCGCTCACAGTAGGGCCGGGAGCAATCTCGGTAGCAATCACGCTCGGAGCCAACCGCACCCAGGGCAACGTACTCGCTGCTGTGATCGGTTCCATGGTGATCGCCATCAGCGTCTACTTGAGCTACAGGTTCGCCGAACGAATCGCTCGCGCACTGGGTGAAACCGCCATGAACGTAATCATGCGCCTCTCGTCATTCATCCTGGTCTGCATCGGAGTGCAAATCGTCTGGAACGGAGCCAGCGCCCTGCTCCGAACCCGCCCATAACCCACCGGGGAGCGGCCCCCGTCCGGCCAAA
Source organism: Terriglobia bacterium (assembly GCA_025363475.1). Classification (GTDB taxonomy): domain Bacteria; phylum Acidobacteriota; class Terriglobia; order Bryobacterales; family Bryobacteraceae; genus BOG-234. Next base: position 17,639 of record JANYDS010000084.1, on the reverse strand, counting down.
CTACAATAAAGGTATGTGCTGCCTGCTGTTTTTTTGCGCCCTAATAGCACTGCAAGCCCAAACACCAAACCAAATCCAAATCCAAAACGAAGTAGTGGACCTAATAAACGAAGCCCGAACCCAACCCTTCCGCTTTGCCGAAAATTACCTGCGAAACCGACGCAAAGAAAGTCCGGAGGCCGAAGAATGCTACCGCGAACTGCAGCGCACGCCCCAAATCGCTCCCCTGCAAAAAGCCACAGCCCTGACGGAATCCTCTGCCGACCACGCGGAAGACACAGGCCGCGCAGGCATAACAGGCCACGTGGGACGCAACGGCTCTACCCTGCGGCAGCGCATCGAGCGGCACGGCAACTGGGATGGCTCCATAGCCGAAAACATCTCCTGCGGCCGGAACGACGCTTTACTGATCGTACTGGATTTACTCATCGATGAAGGCATCGCCGATCGGGGCCACCGGCGCAATATTCTCGACCCCACTCTGGCTTTTGTAGGTGTTGCCGTCCGGCCACACCAAAGCGTATACCGTTTTATCTGCGTGCTCGATTTCGCCCGCCGGATCGAATAATTATTTCGGTTCGCCTTCCAGCTTGCGCGCGCCGCCCAGAATATCGGTCATCGCGTAATTGCCTTCATGGCACGCATATTCATAAACCGGCCCCTGTGCTGCAACAAAAGGAAACTCCATCGTCCAGGCCTTCGTGAAGGTGGAAGGGTCGTCAATCGTGGCCTTATACAGGATCGTGTTCGAATCCACCCGCGTAAACCGCTCAATCACATGCAGCTTTTCAGCGGTACCGCGAAAGCGCGTCTGGTCGTTAAAGTTGGTCGTATCCACCACCAGCGTGTCGCCCTCCCAGTGCCCGATCGAATCGCCCAGCCACTGATGAACACTCGCCGGAGGATGGGTTCCATTGATCCGCACCAGCCGCGCATCATGATTCATTTCCACCAGAATCATCACCACATCCGCAGTCTGAATAATTTGATAATTGTTGTTATAAAGCACCGGCATCATCGGCGGACCTGAAGTGGAACTAAACCCCACCAGACAGCGCTCAGCCAGCGGCCGGTCTTTCACATTATTGAAGCTGTTGCGGAACATCGAGGCATTGCGCGTCCGCGCTTCCGGAAGCATCGCAGGCACACGCCCGTCCGCCGGATCAATCACAAGCGAAGTACGCTTCACCCCGTCCACACGTGCCAGTTCCGACCCGCGATCCATAAACAAATTGTTGTAACCGCCGACAGCCGTGGCTCCGGATCCGGAACCCGCCGCCGCCAGCAGCGGAGCATCCGGCTTGTCGATGTTATTGACATCGAGTTCCTTCTGCTCATATGCCTTCGCTTCCGCATCGGGCAAGGTGGCTTTGTCCTTGTATTGCGTCGGACGTTCCATGGGCGTCAGCGTAGCGTTAGTCCACACGCCCTGCAGGTCTGGATGCCCGTCCGGCGTCCGCGTAATCTTCCCTGACTTCACTGCGGCCGGCTTTGGCGCCTGGCCCGGAAGTGCTGCTGTAAATATCAATGCGAACCCCGCGGTCGCAGCTAAGAATCGACTGTTCATTGGTGTTTATGTTATCTCAATCACGGGGCGCACGCCAACGCCGGGCCAATGCGGGAATGAGCGCACCCCCCATATTGGGCAGGCTCGAATCGGGAAACGGCGCACGTTCCGCACCCGGTTTTAAGGAACGGAAAGCCGCACCGGCAAAGCGGGCCATCGCGCCCAGTTTCTCCCCCAGGGAATACCGCGGCTGGCGGCCATTGGCGCGCACAATCAGCACCGTCACATCGTCGTCCGTGAGGTTCGCCGCGTCGCGGGCCGAAATTGCCGCCAGCAGACTCTCCGTAATCTGCCTCGGGTCAACGCCCGTTTCCGGCACGTCCAGCGCCCGAATGAGCTGAAGCAGCCCGGGCTCTCCCAGCATCTCCCCATCCGCATCGTTCGATTCAATCAGCGCATCGGTATAGGTGAGCAGACAATCACCCTCTTCCAGTTCCACATCAAACTGCTCATACTCGGAAATCGCGATCATGCCCAGCGGTATGTTCTGCGGCCCCCGCGCTGCCGGCCCGGCCTTGCGTTCATGGCTCAGAAAGCTCCACTCGCGCTGACCAGCACGATACCGCAGCGGACGCGGATGCCCTGCATTGCAAACCGTCAGCCGGTTGCTGGGCGCAAAAAACGTCGTGACCACTGCAGTGGCGAAAGATCCGTCCTGCGACAACTCAGAAAACTCGCGGTTCAACAGACCCACAAATTCACCCTGATCCAGCCGGTTGACAAACCGGCGCATCAGCGCGCGCAGGCCAGTGGCTGTCGCGGCGACGCCTTTCCCGTGCCCGGAAACGTCGGCCAAAAGCATGCGCGTAATTCTCCCCGTAGCGCAACTCGAAGCGTAATAGACATCGCCGCCTCGCTCCGCATCTCCGAACGGCTTGCTGTAAACCCAGGCGTCAAGCCCGCCGAATTCCATGCCCTGGGAAGTCAGCTGGCTTCCGCCCCAAACCTCCATGCATTGCATCTTCTGAGACGGCGCTGTTTCCATTTACCGTCCCAGTGCCACAGTCACGTCGTACATGAAATCAAGTGCTTCATAAAATGATTTCACCAGAATCCGCTCGTCCCGGCCATGCGCGCGGCTGTCATCTTCATCGCCAAAAATGCCGTCAACTCCGTAGGTCGGAATGCCCGCAACATTCAGATAGACGCCATCACTGGCACCCGTCGTCATTAGAGGAATCACAGGCAATCCCGGCCAGTGTTTGCTCGTGGCCGCAGTCACTGCCGTCATCATTTCCGGGTTGAGCGGCTTGTAATTCCCCAGCTTGGCCGGAGCCATTTCCGTGATGGTAATCGCCGGGTCTGCCAGCACCCTGCGCAGCGTCTGCTGCACGTCCGCCGGATTGTCCACCGGCAATAACCGGCAGTTCACCGTAGCTGAAGCAGACTGCGGCAAAGCATTTTCCGCATGGCCCGCCGTCATCATCGTGGGCACGCATGTCGTACGGATTAAAGCGTTGTACATAGGCAGCGCCGACAGCCGCGCAATCACGGCTAAATCCCCAGGAGTCTGCCCGATCGCCTTCAAATCTGCCCCGAGTTGCCCCGGATACAGCGACGCCGCACGCTCAAACTGGCTGCGCGTTACATCAAACAGCCGCACCGGAAAATCAAATTCCGCCAGTCGTGAAAGCCCGCCCGCCAGATGATAAATCGCATTGTCCTTTCGCGGCAGTGAACTGTGTCCACCCGCATTCGTCACTTCGAGTTTGAAGCTCAGAAACACTTTTTCCGCAGCCTGCACTCCCATGAAGGTTGGCTTGCCGTTCTTGAGGTGCCCGCCGCCGCCATCGGAATTTACGCAATACTCGGCGTCAATCAAATCGCGGTGATTCTTCACCAGCCACTCCACACCATTCGCCGGACCACTTTCCTCATCCGAAGTCAGCGCCAGAATCAGGTCACGCGACGGCCGGAAGCCTTCTTGTTTCAGTCGCAGAAAATTCGCGATCAAAATCGCATCCGCGCCCTTCATATCCTGCGTCCCGCGCCCGTAAAAATAACCGTCCTGTTCGCGAAATTCGAAAGGATCCATCGTCCAGTCTGCGCGCTTCGCCTCCACCACATCCAGATGGCCAATGAAAAGAATCGGCCTCGCCGTGCCTGTGCCGTGGAACCGCACCACAACATTGCCCTTCCTGGCCTGTGGCGCCAAAACGTGAATATCCTTGTCCGGTACGCCCGCAGCCCGGAAGCGTGCCGCGACGGCCTCTGCGGCTTTGGTGTTGTCGCCCACCGAGTCAGTCGTATTGATTTCAATCAGCTGTTTGAAAATCTCCCGCGCCAGTTGCTGGCGAGGTTCCAGCTGAGCAAACGCGGGAATCGCAAGGATCAGGGCAAAACACGTAATACGCATGAAACAATTATGGACTTGCAGCCGCAAAATCTAAACCGCCGGTCCTTCGTGCTGGGTGGAATTCCGAGATGGTTCCACTTCTTCCGCAGGCAGGAACTCGTTCACCTTTCCGGCGTCGAATTCCGCTTCCTCCGCAACAAACGCGGGCCCCGGCGCTATCTGGTCATCCACGGCGATGAAGACACCGCCAGCGACGTCCTCACCGCCTACATCAAAGACCAGCCCGGCACTGCGTATACAGTAACCGGCAAATTCCGCATTGTCGAACTTCAGGGAGTAAAAATCGACCCCAATCGCATGTATTCGCGTGAAGGAGCCGAACGCAGCATCCGCAACCTCAACCCCGGCCTCGACGTCGAAAAAGTCATCGGTGTCCTCAACTATCTGGACCACGAACGGCCAAAACTCCTCCGCGCCTTCCTCCCTCCCCGGGGCGGACGCCTCTTCGCTCTCCACAACAACCGGGGTTATTCCATGCTCGACGAGATTGCCGCCAGCGACGAGACTTCCCTCAAACAGCCGGATCTGCCACGCAATTTTTTCCTGTGTACCGATCCGCACGATTTTGAAACCCTGAAAAAATCTCCCTGGAACGTCGTCCTTCAAACCCGGCCAGACCCGGACGATGGCTCATTTTCCCGCCTCGCCGCCCGCCTCGGAGTCCGTTACATCAACCTCGAATGCGCCATCGGCGAGTACGCCGCCCAGATGGAACGGGTGCGCTGGCTTGATGACCATGTCACATAGCGCGACCGGGGTGTGTCACAGTGACACAGGGGCGTCGCGACACTCTACGGGCCTTTTCCTTGTCCCCCGACTTTTACATAAAGAATCAATCACTTGCAATCTTCCCGCTATGGCATCTCGTTTGCTATTCTAGTTCGCGAATCGTTAGAAGTACTCCAAACCTGCCCTCTGCTGCAACACGCTGGCGAAAGGGGTAGCGAGTTCGAGGCTGTAGCTTTCGGGAGCGACAGTCAGATTTATTCGGCTCGTTATCCTCCGCACGTCGATTGCAGCACGAGGGGTTTTTTTTGATTTCCCCCTCTCCCCAACATGAGTGAAGCCAGATTACGTCCCGGTTCCTCCACCGCCCGCTGGGCTGCCGTCTCCGTTTTTGCCCTGGCCTCTGCCTGGAATTACCTCGACCGCATCATCCTTTCCGCCGCCGCCCCGCGCGTGATGGCGGAATTCCACCTGAGCAATACAGACTATGGCTACCTGGTCGGCGCTTTTGGCTTGGCCTACGCTTTGGGCGCGCCTTTCGTGGGCTGGCTGCTTGACCGTTTGGGTCTGGAAACAGGTATCATCCTCGCGGTCGCCCTTTGGTCCTTCAGCGCGGCGGTTTCCGGCTGGACGCGCACTTTCAACCAACTGGTCGGCGTCCGCATCTTCCTCGCTGTCTGGGAATCAGCCGGGGTTCCGGCCGCAGGCAAACTGAATTCCATTTATCTCGAACCGAAAGATCGCGCCCTCGGCGCAGCCATGACGCAGATTGGCATCGGCATCGCCGGAGTTGCCGCACCCCTGCTGGTCGGCTTATTCACCGGCTGGCGCAGCCCGTTCTTCGTTTGCGCCGCTCTTGGCTTCGGCTGGATTCCCATCTGGATGCTGGTGCGCCGCTCCGTGCGTCCATGGCAGGAAATCGCCCCGCAAAAATCCAGGGGCGGCTTTGGCATCCTCAAAGACCCGCGCCTGCTGGCCCTTGCCGGAGCCAACATCGTCTGGATGCTGGGCTACACGTTCTGGACCAACTGGACCACGCTTTATCTGGTGAAATCCTACAGCCTGACGACTTCTCAGGCCAACAAATACGCATGGGTTCCGCCGGTAGCCTCCACGCTGGGCGGGTTCGCCGGCGGCTGGCTCTCACGGCGCTCGATTAACCGCGGCACTTCTTCAGTTGAAGCCCGCGTTGCCGCCGTCTATCTCAGTGCGTTTCTCTGCCTGGTGACTATCCTCACGCCATTCTGCCCCACGCCGCTCATCGCTCTGATTCCGATTTCGCTGAGCTACTTCGCCATCGTGGCCGGCAGTGTCAACATTTACACCATCCCCCTCGACATCTGGGGTGGCGAACACGCGGGCACCGCCATCTCCGCACTCGGCTTTGCTTATGGTCTGATGCAATTCGGCGTCTCGCCGTTGATCGGCTATCTGGTTGACCATTTCGGCTTCACTCCGGTCTGCTGGCTGGTGGCGTTGCCTCCCTTCGCGGGCTGGCTGTTGCTGAAAACCATCGTGGTGCGCGAACCTGCGCTGGTAAAATAGCAGGAATGGCACTCATCGCACGCCGCAAATCGGTTACCGTCAACGTCGGTGGAGTGAAAGTCGGCGGGGAAAATCCCATCGTGGTGCAGTCCATGACCAATACCGATACGGCCGATGTTTCCTCCACTGTCAATCAGGTGATGGCCCTGGCACGCGCTGGTTCGGAACTGGTTCGCGTTACCGTCAACACCGATGCGGCCGCAGCCGCAGTGCCGAAGATCGTCGAAACTCTCAACCAGTTTGGCGTCCGTGTACCCATCATTGGCGACTTCCATTACAACGGCCACCTGCTGCTGAAGAAATACCCGGAATGCGCCCGCGCCCTTTCCAAGTACAGAATCAACCCCGGCAACGTCAACATCGGCAAGAAGCACGACGACAATTTCCGCACCATGATTGAAGCTGCCATCGAATACGGCAAGCCCGTGCGAATTGGCGTCAACTGGGGTTCGCTAGACGGCGCGCTGCTCACGCGAATGATGGACGAAAACAACCTGCTGCCCGAGCCGAAAGACGCCCGCGAAGTTACGCTTGATGCCATTGTCACCAGCGCCCTGCGCTCAGCTGCAGCCGCCGAAAGTTACGGTTTGCCGCGTGAACGCATCATCCTCAGCGCGAAGGTCAGCGGCGTACAGGATTTGATTGATTGCTACCGCGCTATGGCTGGTCAGAGCGATTACGCCCTGCACCTGGGCCTGACGGAAGCAGGCCTCGGTTCCAAGGGTGTGGTGGCCACGACAGCCGCGTTATCGGTGCTGCTGCAGGAAGGTATCGGTGACACTATCCGCGCCTCGCTCACTCCCCTGCCCGGCGGCGACCGCAGCGAAGAAGTTTTCGTCAGCCAGCAGATCCTGCAGTCCCTCGGCATTCGCAGTTTCGCCCCCCAGGTCACCGCCTGCCCGGGCTGCGGCCGGACCACCAGCACATTCTTCCAGGACATGGCGGATCAGATCCAGAATTACCTGCGCGAGAAAATGCCACTCTGGAAAACGCAATATACCGGTGTGGAAGAAATGAAACTCGCCGTGATGGGCTGCATCGTCAACGGCCCCGGCGAATCGAAACACGCCAATATCGGTATCTCATTGCCCGGAACTTTTGAAGAGCCTGTAGCACCGGTCTACATTGACGGCAAACTGGCCATGACTCTGCGCGGTGATGCCATTGTGGCCGAGTTCATCGCCATCCTCAACAAGTACGTAGATACGCATTACGCTGCGGCGGAACCCATTGTCACCGTTGCGCAAGAAACGGTCATGGCCTGACCGCAACATCATGCCCCGTTACTTCACTCTCGATGAAGCCCGAGCGGCCCTGCCCGCTGTAGGGCGCAGCATCCGCGAAGCGGTGTCATCTAAAACGCGCTACGACGAAGCGGAACATGCCATCCATTGGCTGACGCAACGCATATTGATGCTGGGCGGCATCTCTGTGGATACCAACCGGGCGGAAGCCTGGAAAACGCAGTTCGATACCAGCGCCAACGCGCTGAAAAACGCCATGGAGCGCATCGAAGAAATGGGCGTGCAGGTGAAAGATCTGGACACCGGTCTGGTAGATTTCCCCACTCTGTTCCGGGGCGAAGAAGTTTACCTCTGCTGGCGGATGGACGAAGCCGATATCGACCACTGGCACCGCATCAGTGAAGGTTTCGACGGGCGTAAAACCATCGACAAGAACTTCCTGGATAATCACCGCGGCGTGCAGTAATTATCGGGTGCGGGGAATCGCAAACGACTGACGAGTCTGTCAGCGAACCCGTCGCCGCACACCGCTCCAGTGCTCGCTCAGAACGATGGAATTGGCCGGGTTGCGGGGAAGAAACTTGACTGCCGCAGGGCCGACCAGTGTCATCCGGTCCAGCGGTAACAAGGATTCGAGCGCACTCACATCCTGTGACACGGTATAGCCGACACCGGCTACGCGATAGGTGTAGATGATATTCACGCCATCGACATCTTCCACCTCGGCATCTCCGAGCTTGCCGCTTTGCTGAATCGAGTCGCGTCTGCGCCGCTCTATTTCTTCAGGAGTGACGCGTCCGCCCAACCAGCGGCGCAATAACAGTGCGCCTGCCGCCATAATGACGACAGCAAGCGCCCCATAAGCGAAAGTCTGCTGGTTAATTTCCAAACGCTTTGGCGTGGTCTTTCAGAAACTGTTCCAGGCCCTTGTCCGTAAGCGGATGGCTGAACAACATGTCCATGACTTTGAAAGGCATAGTTCCGACGTGTGCACCGGCAAGAGCCGATTCAATCACATGCGCTGGACCCCGCAGTGATGCGGCCAGAACCTGGGTTTCGAAATCGTAATTGTCGTAAATCGCCACAATCTGACGAATCAGATCCATGCCGTTTGCGCCGATGTCATCGAGGCGTCCGACAAACGGGCTGATGTAAGTGGCACCCGCCTTCGCGGCAAGCAGGGCCTGTCCAGCCGAGAAGCAAAGCGTGACGTTGACACGAATGCCTTCCTTGCTCAAAGCGGAGCAAGCTTCAATGCCGTCGCGGATCAGCGGCACTTTCACCACGACGTTCTTATGTACCTTAGCCAGTTCACGGCCTTCGCGAATCATATCCTTCGCGGTAACCGCAACTACTTCGGCGCTGATGGGCCCGTCCACAATATCGCAGATGGCAGCGATCTGCTCTTTGATGGGCTTTCCTTCTTTGGCGATCAGAGAGGGGTTGGTTGTGACTCCGTCAACAATGCCCCATTCTGCCCCTTTGCGAAGCTCTTCAAGATTCGCGGTGTCGAGGAAAAATTTCATTTACCCGTTATTATAACGAGCGACAACGGGTACCGGCACCAGAGACGTCTTGCGCTTCCGGTAAATTGCTCCGGCGATGAGGCCCGTCGCGATCAGCAGCCAGGTGGAAGGTTCAGGAGCTGTAGCCACGTCGTATCCGATTGCGTCAAGCGCCCGTATCTCAACTCCCATGTTGGGCTGCGAACCAGGAGTGCCAAACGCGTCCTGTACTTTCGCAGCGCCCGCGGTTTGCCAGTCCCCGTAATCACCTCCACTGCTCTGGTTGAATGCCGCCAGCAAGGTGGTGCCATCGATCGATAAATACGAAGACACTGCGCTTTCATTGAAGCTGCGGCCGCCGCTTCCGTCATAACGGAAAAGATCTTCGGGTGAAGGCTCAGAATTGAAGGGTGCCGACAAGCCCAGCCCAAGCGTTGAACCAAGGCCCAGAATTTCATTGATTTCGTGACTGGTAACTGCCTGCAAATCGTACAGCCCGGCATTCTGCGCGCCGGTTCGGTCAATGTTCATCAACGAGGTATTGAGGGAAACAGTGCCATCGCTCGCCGCAAACGAACCGGACAGCAACCCCAGCGCCTTCCTGGTCGCGGACTTGATCAGGATATCCGTTCCGCCGTTGACCGGGTTACCTGCACCGCCGGCAAGGTTAGCCAGTGCCGTTGTGTCATCTGCACTGGTTCTATCGGCCACCAGAGCAGAACGGAAATTGGCATACGTGACGGTGTATAGATTGAAGCTGCTTTGCCCCAAACCCGAGGTCATGTTCGAAAACGTGATGTTCACCGAGATGGGATCCAGGAACGTGGCCTCATAGAAACTGATCACATTGTTAATACTCGACTCGATAGCCAGCGCATTCGACAGACTCGTAATGCTTGAATCGAAAGTCGCGTTGATCACGAATGAATTGGCCGATGCCGATCCAGCGGTGACAGCGGAAAGCAACAAAAAGGCAAAAACTCTGGAGATTAGAATCTCTCTTTTCAAATAGCTTCCCCCACAATACTAAGCATAGCGGATGCCCCCGGGTCTGAGCAGTATAGACGTACCAGTACACGCCGCAAGGCTAGGGGAGTGCGGTCTCCGCGACTGGAGACTTTGCGCTTTCGTTACCCGCTTTGTCGAATGCGGTGAGCTGATAACGGTATTTGGTGCCTGCCTGAACGCTCTGGTCGGAATAGGAAGGGGCAGTCAGATTGTCTACCAGCTTCACGTCATTGCGGTAAATGCGGTAGCCGGCAAAATCATTTTCCGCATTGCGCTCCCAGACCAGTTCGATGCCGCGAGCCCCTGCCACCACCACCAGTCCGGCGGGAACCGCAGGAGCAAACTTGTCTACAGGCTTGAAGGTAATGACGGCGGAAGCTTCGCTGAGAGCCGCCGTTTCACCTGTCTTTTCCGCTGCTTCCAGGTAGTATTGATACGTCTTGCCGTATTCGATGGTGGCGTCGTTGTACGGGGGTTTCGGAACTGTGGCGGAAAGCTCCCAGATGGTGCCATCGACAGACTTGCGATAGACGCGGAATTCACCGGCTGCCGCATGCCAGTCGAGACTGACAGCATCGGGGGCATCCTTCGCTTCAAGTCCTTCCGGCTTAGCCAGCGGCGGGACTACGGGAACAGTAACAAAATTTGACCAGCCGGCAGTGCGACCGTGCGGCCCGTGAACATTCACACCCACGATCACGGTCTTACCCACAAATTTCCCCACCGGGATCTCAACAGAGCCGGCATGAACATTGGGGACAAGGTCCGCAGTCTGCTGCCAGGCACCAACATCGAAGCCGCCTTCGCCCGCAGTGCCAATGCGCAACTCAATATCGGGCTGACCCTGAATGGCCAGAGCTTCAGTGGTTGTCAGCGGAACCGTGAATTGCACTTCGATATTGGCACCGCGCTCTACTGCCCGAAGGTCAAGTACCGGCACAGGCCGCCGCAACGCGGGGGGCAAAGGCTCACCGGTATAACCACACCCACACAGCATTGCTGCCAGCAGAATCACCAGCACGGGCAGCAGGCGCATTACAGAATATACCGGCTCAAGTCCTGATCTTTTACGATGTCAGCCAGTTGCTTGCGCACGTATGCAGCATCCACTTTAACTGTCTTTTTGCGCAGGTCCGGGCCCTCGAAAGAAATTTCTTCGAGCAGTTTTTCCATGATCGTGTGCAACCGGCGGGCACCGATGTTTTCGGAAGACTCATTCACCTGAGCGGCGAATTTTGCCACTTCTTCCAGCGCATCATCAGTGAGCGTGAGCTTGATGCCTTCCGTTTCGAGCAGCGCCACGTATTGCCGCGCCAGAGCGTTCTTGGGCTCTTTGAGGATGCGGACGAAATCTTCCACGGTGAGCGACTTCAATTCCACACGAATGGGAAAGCGCCCCTGCAGCTCAGGAATCAGATCGCTGGGTTTTGATACATGAAAAGCCCCAGCGGCGATGAACAGAATGTGGTCGGTGCGAACGAAACCATGGCGCGTGTTGACCGTTGTCCCTTCGACGATCGGCAGGATATCGCGCTGTACGCCTTCGCGGCTGATATCGGGGCCATGCCCGCCTTCACGCCCCGCGATCTTGTCGATCTCATCGAGGAACACGATGCCGTTCGACTCTACGCGGTCAATGGCGATGCGGGTCACCTGATCCATGTCGATGAGCTTCTGTTCTTCTTCCTGCACCAGATAATCCATGGCTTCAGACACGCGCATGTTGCGTTTCTTCGAGCGCGGACCAAACATGGCGGGCAGCATGTCCCTGATGTTGATTCCCATTTCGTCGAAATTGACATTGCTGGCAATTTCAAACGTCGGGCCACGGTCTTTCACTTCCACTTCGACCATGCGCTCATCCAGTTTGCCTTCGCGCAGGCGGTGGCGCAGCTTGTCGCGGGTTTTAGTGTTGTCTTCGACGTTCTCCGTGGCAGGCGGAACGAGAAGATCGAGCAGCCGATTCTCCGCAGTCTCTTCCGCGCGGTCGCCAATCTCGTCCAGCTTCTCTTCGCGGATCATGTCGATGGCGATGTCAACCAGATCGCGAATCATCGATTCGACATCGCGGCCCACATAGCCCACTTCGGTGAATTTGCTGGCTTCCACTTTCATGAAAGGCGAATTTGCGAGCTTGGCCAGACGCCGCGCCAGCTCGGTTTTGCCAACGCCGGTAGGGCCGATCATGAGGATGTTTTTCGGCATCACTTCATCGGCCATCTCTGGCGGGAGTTTCTGGCGGCGCAGACGGTTGCGCAGCGCAATGGCCACGGCGCGTTTGGCGAGCGGCTGCCCGATCACGTACTTATCCAGTTCGCGGACGATCTCACGTGGCGTCAGTTCATCCAGAACCGGCCCCTGATCAGCAGCCTGAACCGGCAGGTAGATCACCATGTCAGGACAACTCCTCGAACGTCACATTGTCGTTCGTATAAATGCAGGTCTTGCCCGCGATCTTCATCGACTCTTCGACGATGAGGCGCGCGGAGAGCTTGGTATGGCGCATGAGCGCGGTGGCTGCGGCATGGGCGAAGGGACCACCGGAACCAATGGCTGCGATGTCTTCATCCGGCTCAATCACGTCGCCGTTGCCGCTGAGCAGAAATGTATTCTGAGCATCGGCAACCAGCAGCAGAGCTTCGAGGTGGCGCAGGATCTTATCGGTGCGCCAGTCTTTCGCCAGTTCCACCACGGAGCGGGAGAGGTTGCCGTTAAACTGTTCCAGCTTGGTCTCAAAGCGGGAGAACAGCGAGAACGCGTCTGCCGTTGAACCGGCGAACCCGGCGATGATTTTGTCGTTATAGAGTCTGCGGAGTTTGCGTGCGGAGGACTTGAGGACTTCGCTGCCCAGTGTGACCTGGCCATCGCCGGCCATAACCACTTTGCCGTCACGGCGCACACAAAGCACCGTTGTAGAACGAATTCGTTGCTTCATTTTATATTGAAATTCAAGTGTAGCTCAGCAACGGGGTGAACCTTGCCTGCAAGGATTTTGCACAAACGGTGCGACCGTGTAAACTGCAATCGAAGCGGTAAAAGCTTAGAGTGAGTTTGGTTAAGAGGAGATATGGCGTACCTGAACAACTTCGCAAGCGCCGGGGCGTGGGAAATGAGTCCACCGAAGCGCAATCCTGACGACATCGGTTTCGACGATCTCGAAGATGAAGTCCTCGACGAAGAAGAGGATGACGAAGACGAAGAAGATGAAGATGAGGAAGAAAAAGAGGAAGACCTCGACGAGTTAGACCTTGATGAGGATGACGACGACCCTGACGAAGACGACGAAGACCTCGACGAGGACGACGAGGATGAAGACGAAGAAGAGGACGACGAAGAATAGCGGCTGTTCAAGCTGCGAAGAAATCCCCGGGCCGGCTGCTTTGCGCGGCCCGGAGTGATGTGGATGACCTTTAGATCTTAATTGCCGCTCGTGTGATCTGCTTCACTGATGTTGTTCCGATTTGCCGCATGGTGAGGCTCAGTTCCGCCCGCAACAACTCCAGCACTTTCTCTACACCTTCCTGCCCGAACGCACTTAAACCCCAGATATAAGGTCGCCCGATTCCAACAGCCGTGGCACCCAAGGCCAGTGCTTTAAATACATCCGCGCCGCGCCGGACACCTCCGTCAACCATCACGGGAATCTGCCCGCCTGCTGCTTCCACGACTTCCGGAAGTGACTGGATGGTTGCCCGCAGATCTTCGTTGGCACGGCCGCCGTGGTTCGAAACGATAATTCCATCCACACCGTGCTGCCTTGCGAGGGCCGCATCTTCGCCGGTCTCAATGCCCTTGAGAATGAGCTTCATTTTGGTGAGCTTCTTTAAGCGGTCAACATATTCCCAGGTGGCTTCGGGAGGATTGAAGCCCTGCGGAATATCGCGGAACATCGGCTTGGGTTTCGCCATGGAACCGCCGCGTGCTGAAGTGTGGCACTGCGTACAATCACGCGTGTCCTGACGGCGGAAACGTTCCTGGGTTTCGGTGCTGCGGCCGCCCAGCAGATCGATGGTCCAGACGAGCGTGGGGCAGCCGGCATCTTCCACGCGCTTGACCAGTTTCTCAGTTGAATCCCATGTGAGTGGCATGTAGAGCTGATACCAGGGCGGCTGGCCGAGGGCTTTCGCGACATCTTCCACCGGAGTTGATGTCTGGGTGGAAAGAATCTGCAGGTGCTTTTTGGCGCGGGCGGCGCGGGCTGTGGCCAGTTCACCCTCTGCCGGATAGAAGGCCTTCTGGCTGCCTACCGGGCAGATGAAAATCGGCGTTTCCCAGGTGGTGCCGAAAATGTTGACCGACGTATCGACTTTGCTGACATCAATCAAACGCCGCGGGCGGAGCTGGATGTTCTTGTAAGCGTCGTGATTGAGGCGCAAGGTGGCGTCGTCTTCTACGCCTGTCGCCATGTAACCCCAATGGGCGGGCGGCAGGGCTTTTTTGGACGCTGCTTCGAAATCCATGATGTTCAGGGCATCTTTGGCACTGGCGATGATGCTGTTGTCCTGGGCAAACGCACTGTTGCCGAGAGCCTTGGCCAGCAGCGGACTGGCTGCCAGGAACCGCAGGAAGTCCCGACGGTGACGGGACGCGGAAATGGTCATAGGGGTCACTTTATCATTGCTGCGCGGCTACAATAGAGGTTCGTGGAAAAGACGTTCTATATCGAGACCTTCGGCTGCCAGATGAATGCGCACGACAGTGAAAAAGTCGTGGGCACCATGGTTCAGCAGGGCTATACACAGGTTGACACGGTGGAGGAGGCGGGTTACGTCTTCTACAACACGTGCAGCATTCGCGACAAGGCGGAGCAGAAGGTGTTTAACCGGCTGCAGCATTTCAAACGCGATGCGGGCAAGGGCAAGGTGTTCGCGGTGATTGGCTGTGTGGCCCAGCAGGAAGGCGAAAAGATATTTGAACGCGCGCCGCATGTGAGTCTGGTGGCGGGGTCCGCCAGCTATTCGAAACTGCCGCAGATGCTGGTGCAGCTTGAGGCCGGCAACAAGCGTGTGACCGGTTTGAGTTTCGATGCGGGAGAGGCGTTTGATACGCCGTTCACGCGTCGCGACAATCCGCACCGCGCTTACATCACGATTATTGAAGGCTGCGACAAAGCCTGTTCTTATTGCGTGGTGCCGTTCACGCGCGGGCCGGAACGCAGCCGCACCAGCGCCAGCGTGCTGGACGAAGCGAAACGTCTGGCCGACAGCGGCTATACCGAGATTCAACTGCTGGGCCAGAACGTGAACAGTTATCGTGACCCTTCGGCAACGGGCTGGGATTTTGCGACGCTGCTGGATAGTGTGGGCGGTGTTCCGGGCATCCGCCGGGTGCGGTTCACGACTTCTCATCCGCGCGATTTCGTGCGGCCCATTATTGATGTGATTGAGGCCAACGAGAACCTTTGCAATCATGTGCATCTGCCGGTGCAATCGGGGTCCACACGGGTGCTGACTGCGATGCGCCGCTTGTATACGCGTGACCAGTATATGGAGCGGATTGCCTGGATGAAAAATGCCAGGCGGCCCATTGCCATTACGTCTGACATCATTGTCGGCTTCCCCGGCGAGACTGAAAAGGACTTTGAGGAAACGCTGGAGCTGCTGGAAGAGATCAAGTACGATTCCATCTTCAGTTTTAAGTATTCGCAGCGCCCGAACACGTATGCGCTGGAACTGGGCGACCACATTCCGGAAGAAGAGAAATCGCGGCGGCTGGCGATTGTGCAGGAGCGGCAGAGGGCGATTCAACTGCGGCAGAATTTCGGGCTGGTAGGCGATGTGGAAGAAGTGAATGTGGAGGCGCAGTATAAACTGCTGGGCCAGTGGATGGGCCGCACTTCACGAAACCGTACGCTGACGTTTAGTCACGAGGGTGATGAAGAGCTGATTGGCAAGTATGTCAAGGTTCGTGTGACGCGGGCGGGTCCGGCTTCGCTGGCGGGTGAATCCATTCCCGGCAGTGTGAACTAAGTAAGCCAGGGGGCACGGGAAAACAGTTTCTCGCAGAGACCCAGAGGCCGCAGAGAACACCCATCGCAGCGTGGTGGACCGGGAGGGACTGGCCCCCTTGCAGCGGCGCTGTGATGTAATGAAGCCATGGAAGTAGAGATGAAGATCCGCGGGCTGATGATGGACCCAGTTACCAACATGCCGATCGTCATTTTGAAGGATGTGGGCAGTGCGCATGTGCTGCCGATCTGGGTGGGGATTTACGAGGCGAATGCGATTGCGCTGGAAATCGAAAAGGTTTCGACGCCGCGCCCGATGACGCATGACCTGATCAAGACGCTGCTGCTGGGGCTGGATGCGGGCATTCAGAAGGTGGTGGTGAACGAGTTGAAGGACGACACGTTCTTCGCTGTGATTTGGGTAATGCGCAATGGGGAACTGATTTCAGTGGATTCGCGTCCGAGCGATGCGCTGGCACTTGCACTGAGGCTGGATTGCCCGATCTATGTGGATGATTCGATTTTGAAATCGACCAAGCTGGCGAGTAATGTTGCTGAGAAGGTGAGTACGAATCAGGAGCTTCGCCGGTGGCTGGAGAATTTGGGCGATGAGGATCTGGGGCGCTATAAGATGTAGCGGGTTTGGGGGTCGTTTTGACCTTCCAAAAGTAGGATCGGATTAGGGTAAAGTAGGATCGTTTTTAGGATCGTTTTAGGATCGATTAGGATCAAATTAGGATCAAAATTCCGATCCTAATTTTTCGGATCTCCTTTTATTTCAGTTCGTTAGGCTGTTTGAAGTAGGATCAAATGACCAAATTAGTGTTTTCCGGAATGAGTTGTGCCGGAAGGCCCGCTTTTGTGACCTCCGCCGCCCGCTGCGGGGAGGTCACGGTTTACGCCCTGGTTTAGGCCAGCGCTGAGGGTGGATTTGTGGCGTGCTGGTTATTCACGCTGACTACGATATTCAGTTGTCAAGGATCATTTGGGAAGCGGTCTTTGACAGACATTCCCTGTGCGTTCTGGCTGGATTGCAGTATTAGCCAGTTGTGCGCTTTCGGTACACGATACACCTGGGTGGCGGGCTGTTGGTGCCTGGCGCGTTTTCGAGCGACTGCAAGTTGTGGAAAACCGGAGAGTTAGGGATTGAAAATATACTGGTTGGGCGCGTGACTGGCGAAACGCGGCGCGGCTAAGCGCACCGGGCCGACCGCCACAAGTTGCCGGTCGAGATAGCAACCTGCCATCACCGATGAATCTGATCAAGTCCAAGCGGCGCATTGCAGACCACGGGGAGGTGCTTACACCTGGGTGGCTGGTCGAAAAAATGCTCGACCTCGTCAAAGGCGAGACTGAGAGCATTGACTCCCGGTTCCTGGAGCCTGCTTGCGGGCGGCCATGCATCGGGCCGGAGCGTGCGCGCTGAGTCAGTTGTTGCGCGGCGATCCTCCGGGCCCGGATGAGTGGGAGATTCCTTGTTCCTGCGGTCACAAGGCCCGCTGCCGGGAGATGCGCGCCCGGCGCGTACTGACGCCGTACGTAGGTGAGGTCGAGTTGCTGCGCGCATGGTATCTGTGTCCGCACTGCCATAACGGCCAGTGTCCGGTCGACGCCGCTCTGGATATAGAGAAAACCGAGTCGTCGCCCGGTGTGCGCCGCATGCTGGCGCTGGTTGGCTCGGAAGCGCCTTTCGACCATGGACGGCAGCAGCTTGAACTGCTGGCAGGTCTCGAAGTAACGG
>JANYDS010000078.1 GCA_025363475.1 Terriglobia bacterium | reverse complement strand
AGGGCAACGCAGGGATGCGACCCGAGCGCCGATTCAAGTCCGGAATGGATGGCGGTCTCACGACCGCCTCCTGTTAACCCGCCGCCACACCATCTAAGGACGGTCATTTTTTTGTCCAACCGATGGGGTCCACTTCACTTCACCCTGGTCACTTTCGACAAGGGTTTCAAGAAATACCGGACGATTCCGGTCAGGATTCTGGGCTGACCGAGAAGCGGAAAACGTCTGGCGCGGCCAGTCGCCGGTAGTCATCCACTGGCATAATCACAGAATCCGTGAGCGAGCCTGCATTGAATGCGATGCGCATGTTCTCGAAAACTGACGGGTCGACATAAAGCGAAAACGGAAGAATCGGTATACCGAACGGAGGCACCGCGCCGGGAACCAGACCTGTAAGACTGAGCAATTCTTCCGGTGTTGCAAAACGGGTTTTTTTCGCGTCGAAATGTTGTTTAAGTGCGGCCGAATCGAGTTTTCGGTCTGCGCTCAGGACGAACAGGCGAAATGTTTCATCCACTTTGATCAGCAGAGCCTTGCCGCCAACCCGCAATTCCTCGCCGCGCGCCTGTGCCGATTCCTCTGACGTCCGGGTGACTTCATGATGAACTTCGCGAAACGGAACGCCATTCGCGGTCAGCCATTCGCGGATGTGTGTAAGCATATAAGTGCTTTTATGTTAACCTGCGGATATCGATGCGAACGACCATTGAAATCCCGGATTCTCTCTTTCGGCAAACCAAGTCGCGCGCCGCACTTCAAGGTGTGACGATGAAGCAATTCATTATTGCTGCTATAGAGCAGGCGGATGAACGCGTGCAGAAGCAAACCTCGACGGAAACATCCAAACCAGCAGTCCGGAAATTTCCCTCCTTCCATTTGCGCAGTCGCGGCAAGCTGGACTTGTCCGGATTTAATTTCGATGACCTTCTTGCCTGATATAAACCTCTGGATTGCACTCGCTGTGATTGAGCATGACCAGCACGCCGCCGCGACGAAGTGGTTCGAATCCACGGGTGATGCCGGAATGGCATTTTGCCGCGTAACTCAAATGGGATTCCTCCGGCTTCTGACGAACCGCAGCGTGATGAAAGGCGATGAACTCACGCCCGACGCCGCCTGGCGCAGGCTGGAACGGATTCGCGCTGACCTGAAGCCATTATTTGCAGCTGAACCAGCAGGGTTGGAAAAGGTGTGGCAAGACCTGTCAGCGAAGGCCGGCAGCGGGTCTAATTTCTGGACAGATGCATATCTTGCTGCCTTTGCAAAAACAGCCGGCTATACGTTTGTTACTTTTGATCGGGGCGTATCGCGCTACGGGCGCACCGGAATTCACATACTCAGGCCGGCTTGACAGCCGCAGGCGTGGCAGGGTTTCAACTGGCTATGCTATGCTCATAGAGTAGTTTGCGCTCCTTCCTTCCACTTCGAACCCTCACGCACGACATCACAGGAGTGATCCCGCAATAATTATGGCTAATTTTAATCAGGGTGCTCAGGTAGAGCACCAGAAGTTCGGTTTGGGTACGGTCATGTCCAGTTCCGAAGAGCGCATTATCATCAAGTTTGACGACCACGGCGAGAAAAAATTCGTTACCGCGATGGTTGTCACGTCGCTCAAAAAGAGCGACCGCCAGCCCCCCGCTGAAAAACGCGCCTCGCGCGCACGCAAGCCGAAGGCAGTGGCTGCGGCAGTCGCCGAAGTTACTGATGAAGCCGCTGAAACCGTCGAAGCATAGACCCATACCCGTGAACCATACCGTAGTGAACAGCAAAGGAATTGAAGTTTGAACGCCCGACAGAAACGTCTCTTTGAAGACTCCCTGAAGAAGAATCCCAATCTGAAGATGCCTTCAGAGGCGAGTTATGCGCGTGAATTGACCGATGAAGATCTGGCTCTGCTCAAACAGGGCGTGGGCGACAAGAGCGGACGTCCGCCCAGCATGTCGCTGTCTGCCTCTGGTGGCGGCGGCGAGGCCGGCGATGACTCACAGGCCGATCAACAGACCGGTTCCGTGATGACCTACTTCGAAGAAAAGGGCTTTGGTTTCCTGCGTCCCGATGGCGGCGGCAAGGATATTTTCTTCCACATCTCCCGCTTGCATCAGGGTCAGGCTACTGAACTTGTGCCGGGAGCGAAAGTTTCTTTCGATCTTGGTATGGATCGCAACGGCAAGATCGCTGCCAGCAGCGTTCGCCTCTTGCTGCCACCCGAAGCAGCTTCGCCCGTAGCTGTTTAGCTCCGTCCTCCCGGTTTAATCCCACAGCCTTACAGGCGGTCAGCTTTCAGCGGCCCGTTCCAATCTTCGACAATGGGAGGAATGGCGGAATACAGGCATAGCGCGCACGCGGTCTTTGATCTGAAGTATCACGTGATCTGGTGCACAAAGTATCGGTACAAGTGTCGCCGGATCACATACATCTGTTGTTGTCAGCACCGCCGGTGTTGTCGCCGGCGAAACTGGTTCAATACATCATAAGTCAGGTCGAGCAGGCGTTTGCAGGCGGAATTTTCTGAGTTGCGGAAGCGATACTGGGGGCAGCACATGTGGGCGCGAGGATACTTCTGTGCGACGGCGGGCGCGGTGGACGAGACAACGATTAAAGCCTATATCGAGAGCCAAAAATGGGACGAAGACGATCAGGGATTCAAGATTACAGCGCCCGCCGAGCCTTCAGCCGGCTCTTAGCCGGAACCGCTTCAGACGGCTTCAGCCGCCCCCACGACTTTCAGTCGTGTCCATTCTACCGGCTTTAAGCCCGTATTGTTTCAAAAAGCGGCTTAAAGTAGTTTGGAGTGGGCTGCGCGGTTGTTTCGACCCGGTTTTTGACCCCCTTATATAAAGGGTGGGAATCAACCGGATGTTCTTAGGGGCCATCCATCGGATTAACGACAGGGACCAGCGCACGAACATCCTTGGACAACTCCCTCATTCTTGAGTGTTGGATCAAAAATGATAGGCCGTCCCAAACCGCGCAGCCGCAACTCCAATTCATGAGTGTACCGCGCCGAGTGTACCCATGAATGCCGGCTTCAGTGCATGATGGTTCTCATGACGGATTTTGAGGAACTCTCGTTTCAGAATGACGACGTTGTACTGCACACCATCGCCGCAGGGCCGGCGGACGGTGAAGTAGTGATTCTGCTGCATGGCTTCCCCGAATTCTGGTACAGCTGGCGCGGCCAAATCAGTGCGCTGGCTGAAGCAGGCTACCGCGTCCTGGTTCCCGATCAGCGCGGTTACAACACCAGCAGCAAGCCTTCTGACATCAGAGCGTACGCGATCAAAAATCTGGTTGCCGATGTAATCGCCATTGCTGACCACCTAGGTCGCAGGAAAATCTTTCTGGCAGGTCATGACTGGGGCGCGGCGGTAGCGTGGAGCTTTGCAGGCATGCATCCGGACCGCATCCACCGCCTGGCCATTCTGAACGTGCCGCACCCGGCTACAATGGCGCGTTTCCTCAAGACAAATCTGCGCCAGCTAATGCACAGCTGGTACATCATCTGGTTTCAGATCCCCGGTTTACCGGAAGCGGTCATCAGTGCTGGTGATTACAAGCTGGCGAAAATGTCGCTTACGGAATCGAGCCGCCCCGGAACCTTCACTGCAGATGACTTGAAGCGGTACCGCGATGCCTGGGCGCAGCCTGGCGCACTCACGGCAATGATCAACTGGTATCGCGCCGCGTTTCGCAGCATGCTCCATGGCGGCATACCGCCCTCGCGGATCGAAGTGCCTGTGCGTATTTTGTGGGGTGAAAAAGACGCGTTCCTGCTGGCGGAAATGGCTGAGGACAGTCTGCAATACTGCACCCAGGGCGAACTGATTCGTTTTCCCGATTGCACGCACTGGCTGCATCACGAAGAACCTGAGAGGGTCAACAGCCTGTTGATCGACTGGTTTCGTGGATAAGCTCCGCGCACAGTCTTATCTTCCCAACAAGCGCGGAATCGCAGCGAGTTTGATGCCGGCCTCTCGCAGTGTTTCGTCTTTTTTGCAAAAGCAAAACCGGATCTGACTGCAGCCGTCCTCGGGCTTGTTATAGAAGCTGGAACCTGGTACACCCGCAATTCCGGCCGTACCAATCAGCCATTCGGCAAAAGCACGGTCATCGGTCACGCCCAAATCCCTCGCATCCGTCATCACGTAATACGCACCGCCGGGTACTGAACAGCGCAGCCCGACGGCACGAAGCATGGTGAGCGCCGTCTGCCGCCTGGCATCATACTCTACTGAAAGTCCGCTGAAGTAAGAATCCGGCAGGTCGAGCGCTTTCACCCCCGCGTATTGCAGGGGTGTGGGTGCATTAACTAACGGCAAGAAAGTCATGCACCTTGCGGATGGCGCTGGTGAGTTCCGGCGCGGCAATGATCCAGCCCACGCGCCAGCCGGTTACAGAGAAGGTCTTGCTCATGCTGTTGACCAGAATGGAGCGGTCCCGCATACCAAACAGCGTGATCATCGGGATGTGCTTCAGACCGTCGTAAATGATGTGTTCGTAGATTTCGTCGGTGATGGCCAGGGCGTCGAATTCCTGACAAAGCGCCGCGATGTACATCATTTCTTCCAGCGTGAAAACCTTGCCGGTGGGGTTGTTGGGCGTGTTGATGATGATGGCGCGGGTCCGCGGTGAAAAGGCCGCCCGTAGTTCGGCAGGGTCGAAAGCCCAGTCGGGCGCATTCAGCCTGACGACCTTCCGGTCCACTCCGCAGAGCAGGGTGTCGGGGTGGTAGTTTTCGTAGAACGGTTCGGAGACAATGACTTCATCGCCCGGAGTTGTAACGGCCAGCATGGCTGCAATCATGCCCTCTGTAGCACCACAGCAGACAGTGATCTCGCGTTCCGGGTCAGTTTCAAGATTGTAAGACCGCAGGTATTTGCGGGCGATGGCGTCGCGAAATGGTTTCGTGCCCCAAGTGATGGAGTACTGGTTGTGATCTTTCGCAATGCCCTCAGCGGCGGCCTCTTTGAGTTCGGCGGGGCAAGGGAAGTCGCGGAATCCCTGTGCCAGATTGATGGCACCGGCCTTGACGGCAAGGCGCATCATCTCGCGAATTACAGATTTCTGAAAATCGCGTGTGCGGGCACTTTGAAAGGTTTTCACGAGGGCTTGGGGATTCATGCGCGTCGGCCTGTTTTGCAGTATCGCCGTATCATAAAAGCTTCCTCCTCATGATGGTTCCGCACTACGCCCGTGATGTCAGAGTCATGCTGCGCATTGCGATCCCGCTCGCCCTTGCTGAATTGGGCTGGATGGGAATGGGCGTGGTGGACACCATTATGGTGGGCCGTCTGCCGGGCAGTGCGGCGGCGATCGGCGCGGCCAGCATCGGCAGCGTTGCTTTTTATAGCTTTGCTATCTTCGGCCTCGGCCTGATGTCGGGGCTGGATTCTCTGGTGGCGCAGGCTTTTGGCGCCAAAGATGAGCTTGCTGCCCGCCGCTGGCTCGCCTCGGCTTTGTTCATCGCCCTGTTCGCCACCCCGGTTTTGATGGTTTGCATCGTGGGTTCCGTGCCATTGCTGACTGTTATCGGGGTGGACCCGGTGGTGCGGGCAGGCGGGGTGGAGTTTCTCAATGTGCTGGTGTGGAGCGTGCCGCCGCTCATGCTGTACACCATCTTCCGCCGCTATTTGCAGGGGCTTCACCATGTGCGGCCCGTGACATTTGCTCTGGTCAGCGCGAATCTGGTGAATCTGCTGGGCAATTGGGTGCTGATTTTTGGACACTGGGGCGCACCGGCGATGGGCCTGCGCGGGTCGGCACTTTCCACGGTGATTGCACGAATATATCTCGCTGCTGCGCTGCTGCTGGCGGTGCTGCTGCGCGACAGGACCGCATTCACAGGCTTTCAGCAATTGCGGCCTGGCATCTGGCGACTGCTGAAGCTGGGTCTGCCCGCAGCGCTTACGATTGGGTTTGAAGTGGGTGTTTTCAATGCCGTGACGGCGCTGGCGGGGACGCTGGGAGCGGTTAGTCTCGCGGCGCATGCGATCGCGCTGAATGCTGCATCGGTGACATATATGGTGCCGCTGGGGATTGCGTCGGCCGCTGCTGTTTCTGTCGGCCGTGCGGTGGGCGCGGGAGATCAACGGGAAGCGGCGCGTGCAGGCTGGACGGCGATCGGCCTGGCCGTGGCGTATGAACTCTGCTCGGCGCTGTTATTTATTGTGCTGCCGCGCCAGATTGCGGGGGCCTATACGCATGACCGCGCGGTGATTGACTATACCGCGACGCTGCTGGCCATTGCGGCGGTTTTCCAGTTGTTTGACGGAATGCAGACGGTGGCGACCGGAGCGTTGCGGGGCCTGGGAAATACGGTTACGCCGATGTTGTGGAATCTGATTGGATACTGGGTGATCGGATTACCGCTGGGCTGCTGGCTTTGTTTTGGTTTGAAATGGGGTGCGGCGGGTCTTTGGGATGGATTGTGCCTGGCGCTGATTCTGATTGGCAGCGGGTTGCTGGTGGTGTGGCATCGGGCAACCCCGACACTAGAAAACAGTATTTGACAACTATCGACTCATATTTTATTATTCAAGTTAGATCAATCATCATGATGATCTTGAATCAAAATTCTCTGAAAGGAATCCAACTACCCATGAGTACCTCCATCGAATCCATTCCCGCGTTTCGCTTCTTTGAAGACGCAGTGACACGGCTGATGAGCGAACCGCGCACCAGCAGGCCATGGTCGCCTGCCGTAGATATCTTTGAAACTGAAAACGCCCTGACACTCCGGGCAGACCTTCCGGACGTTAAACTGGACGACATTGATGTCCGGGTCGAGAACCAGACCCTGACCATCACGGGCAAAAGAAAGTTCGGGAGCGAAGAAAAGCTGAAGGGCTATCACCGTATCGAGCGCAGCTACGGCGATTTCGTCCGAAGTTTTGCGGTCCCCGCGAGTTTCGACACTGAAACCGTGGCGGCCGATTACAAGAACGGTGTTCTGACGATTTCCCTGCCGAAGAAAGAGGCAGCCAAGTCGCGGCAGGTCAAAGTGTCGATTCAGGACGCCGGTTCAACCAAACAATAGCCGAAGGCGGCGCGGACTTCGGGACTTGCATCGTAGTCCGCGCCAGAATCAGGTTCAAGAGCAGCACGAACAGGCCGATAATTAAAGAGAGAACAGGAGAGACACAAAATGCCGTTCCGCTTTGAAAAACTCACGCAGAAAGCCCAGGAAGCTGTTCAGCAAGCCCAGGAAATCGCCGGCATGCATGGCAATCAGGCGATGCATCCGCTGCACCTCCTGATCTCACTGGCACAGGAACGCGAGGGCATAGTTCGGCCGGTTCTCGAAAAATGCGGGGCGCACCCGGATCCTCTGATCGCCGAGGCTGAACGGCAGCTCGAAAGCCTGCCCAAAGTTGCCAGCCAGCAGCCGGGATTCTATGTCTCACCAGCCCTGAATCAGGTCTTTGAAGCGGCGTTCAAGGAAACCGAAAAATTCAAGGATGAGTATGTTTCTACAGAACATCTGCTGCTTGCCATTTCCGACCAGAAGTACGAACCTGCAGGCACGCTGCTCAACAAGCAGGGAGCGAATCATGACGCCATTCTCAAAGCGCTGGTCGCAGTGCGCGGAACCCAGCGCGTGACCGACCAGAATCCCGAATCCAAATATCAGGCGCTGGAACGGTATGCCATCGACCTCACCGAACAGGCGCGGCGTGGCAAGCTGGATCCGGTGATTGGTCGCGACGAGGAAATCCGTCGCTTGATGCAGGTCCTGAGCCGCAGAACCAAAAACAATCCCGTACTGATCGGTGAACCAGGCGTCGGCAAGACTGCCATTGTCGAAGGCCTTGCCCAGCGCATCGTGAAAGGCGATGTGCCGGACCAGTTGCGCAACAAGAAGCTCGTTGCTATCGACCTCTCATCCATGGTCGCGGGGACCAAATTTCGCGGCGAATTTGAAGATCGCCTCAAGGCAGTTCTCAAGGAAATCACTGAATCGAACGGCGAAATCATCTGCTTTATTGATGAACTGCATACACTCGTCGGTGCGGGTGGCGCGGAAGGTGCCATTGACGCGGCCAACATGCTGAAGCCGGCGCTGGCCCGTGGTGAACTGCGCTGTATCGGCGCTACTACACTGACCGAATACCGGAAGTACATTGAGAAAGATGCGGCGCTGGCCCGCCGTTTCCAGACCGTCCTGGTGGGTGAGCCATCGGTTGATGACACAATCGCTATCCTGCGCGGGCTCAAAGAAAAGTTCGAGATCCACCATGCTGTGCGCATCAAGGATTCGGCCATCGTGGCTGCTGCTGTACTGTCGCAGCGTTATATTACGAATCGTTTTCTGCCCGACAAGGCCATTGATCTGGTGGACGAAGCCGGCTCAGCGCTCAAGATCCAGATTGGCAGTATGCCGATTGAAATTGATGTGCTGGAGCGGCGCGTTTCGCACCTCGAAATTGAACGCCAGGCACTGAACCGCGAGTCGGATATCGCATCGAAGGACCGCCTCCGTCAGATTGAAAATGAACTGGAGCGGCTGCGGGGCGAATCAGCTGTGCTTAAAGAACGCTGGACGCGCGAGAAGACTGCCATCACTCGCGTTCAGCAACTCAAAGAAGAACTGGAACAGACTCGCACTGAAGAAGAACGTGCCACCAGGGCGGGGGATTGGGCCAAAGCCTCGCAACTCAAATATGAAAAGATGCGCGACTTGGAAGCGGGCATTGAACAGGCCAGCCGTGATCTGGAAATCATCAAATCCGGCAGCGCGCTTTTAAAGGAAGAAATCGACGAAGAGGATATCGCGCGCATCGTCGCCAAGTGGACCGGAATTCCTGTGGCGCGCATGCTTGAGGGCGAAGTGCAGAAGCTGATCCACATGGAAGCGCGTTTGCATGACCGCGTGGTGGGCCAAAACGAAGCGGTCTCGCTGGTGGCGAACGCCATCCGCAGGAACCGCGCCGGCTTGAGTGATCCAAACCGCCCGATAGGCAGTTTCATTTTCCTGGGGCCGACTGGTGTGGGCAAAACGGAACTGGCGAAGGCGCTGGCTCAATTCATGTTTGACGACGACAAGGCGATGGTGCGTGTCGATATGTCGGAATACATGGAGAAGCACGCGGTTTCACGCATGATCGGCGCGCTTCTCGGCTATGTGGGTTATGACGAGGGCGGCCAGTTGACCGAACAGATCCGGCGTCGCCCGTACTCGGTGATCTTGTTCGATGAAATTGAAAAGGCGCATCCGGATGTGTTCAATACGCTGCTGCAGATTCTGGACGACGGGCGTCTGACTGATGGCCAGGGTCGGACGGTGGACTTCAAGAATACCGTTGTGATCATGACCTCAAACGTGGGCAGCGCGATCATCCATGATGCGACGCCCATCGGATTCAGTGTGAATCATAAGGTTCGCAATGGCCAGGAAGAGGTGCGGAAACGACTGCTGGATGTGTTGAAGCAGACTTTCCGGCCAGAATTTCTAAACCGCGTGGATGACATTATTGTGTTCAATTCGCTTTCGAAGGAACACCTGACTGTGATCATTGAACTACAGTTGAAGCGTCTTGAAAAACAACTGGCCGACCGTGGCCTGAAGCTTGAAATTACGCAGGCGGCGAAAGAAGCAGTGCTGGCTGATGGCTATGATCCAGCGTATGGCGCGCGGCCGATGAAACGGGCGATTCAGCGGCTGATTCAGGATCCGCTGGCGCTGCGGTTGCTGGCAGGCGATTTTCTGTCTGGCGAGACCGTTCTTGTAGACAAGGATGGTGAAACCGGCAAGCTGACGTTCGATCACCACGCCGAATTAATTCCTGCCTGAAAGTGATATTGTTAGTACTGAGGAAGCGGGCAGATTGCTGTCTGCCCGCTTTAAACCTCGATTTCGATGCGCAGTTTGGACCGGCGTCGCCTGAAGAGAACCAGGACAACTATCAGTACCAGAAGATTCATAGGAACCTCCTTTCCACTCCCGTGGGATTTGCGAACCCCGCTCTCTACGCGGGGTTTTGCATTTTCGGAACTCTTGATCTCCTGATGCAAATCGCGTCTTCGCTATCTCCGGAGCAGAAGTTTCATGTTAGGGCAAACAGCGGAGTCCATATATAGGCCACTCCGGCTGAGGTGTTAGTCGGTCACGACGTTCCAGCCCTACTCGCCCGATTCGGACGTCCTCAGCCCCACCCTGTTGCGCTTGTACGACTTCCTGATATAGGCTGGTACGTTTCGAGTCTCGAAATCCGCTGACCCGTCTCAGGAGGAGTTTTTACATTGCAAGCGTTACTGTCACGAAGCCGAAGTCTGTTCACCGTTCCCGTCCTTTTTACCTTATTACTTCTGCTTCTGGTCCCGGCCCAGGGGTTCGCCCAGGCACCGCAGTCCGGTGGTGAAGCGAATCTGATCCTCCCCGATTTCGCGCAAGCGCAATTTATGGGAATGAACGGGCGCAGCCTGCTCATGATCGGACTGGTCGTCGGCGTTCTCGGCCTGTTGTTTGGTCTCGTAACCTACAGCCGCATGCGCGCACTGCCCGTCCACAAATCGATGGGCGATGTTTCTGAATTGATCTGGGAAACCTGCAAGACCTACCTCTTTACGCAGGGTAAGTTCCTGATGATTCTGGAAGCGTTCGTCGGCGTCATTATTGTTCTTTATTTTGGCCTCTTCCGTCATTTTGAAGCGACCAAAGTGCTGGTCATTCTGCTCTTTAGCGTGCTCGGAATTCTGGGCAGCTACACAATCGCCTGGTACGCCATCCGTGTCAATACGTTCGCCAATTCACGCACGGCCTTCGCCAGCCTTAAAGGTATGCCGTTCCCGTGCTACCAGATCCCGCTGCGTGCCGGCATGAGCATTGGCATGGTGCTGATCAGCCTTGAATTATTGATCCTGCTTTCCATCCTGCTCTTCATGCCCAGCGATTACGCGGGGCCTTGTTTCATTGGTTTCGCTATTGGTGAATCTCTGGGAGCCGCCGCTTTGCGTGTGGCTGGCGGTATCTTCACCAAAATCGCGGACATCGGTTCCGATCTGATGAAGATTGCCTTCAAGATTAAAGAAGACGATGCCCGCAACCCGGGTGTGATTGCGGATTGCACCGGCGATAACGCGGGCGATTCGGTTGGCCCCAGCGCGGATGGCTTTGAGACGTACGGTGTCACTGCGGTGGCGCTGATTTCGTTCATTCTTCTGGCGGTGAAAAACCCGCTGGTACAGGTGCAGTTGCTGGTCTGGATGTTTGTTAACGGCGTGGTCATGGTGGCTACCTCGGCGATTTCCTACTTCATTAATGAAGCGATTGCAACTGCCCGTTTCGCCAACCTGAAACATTACGATTATGAAGCGCCTCTCACCTGGCTGGTGCGGCTGACTTCGCTGATTTCCATTCTTGCCACCTACGCCGTGTCGTACCTGATTATTCCCGATCTCGGCGGCGACACGACAATGTGGTGGAAGCTTTCCACCGTCATGACCTGTGGCACTCTGGCTGGCGCGGTGATTCCGGAAATCGTCAAGGTCTTCACTTCCACCAGTTCACGGCATGTGGGTGAGGTGGTCACGTCTTCGGATGAGGGCGGCGCTTCTCTGAACATCCTCTCGGGCTTGGTGGCCGGTAACTTCAGCGCGTTCTGGCTGGGCATGGCAATGATGGTTCTGATGGGTCTCGGCTACGCTGTGAGTACGCTCGGTTTTGCCAATCTGATGATCGCACCTGCGGTGTTCGCTTTCGGTCTGATTGCCTTCGGCTTCCTCTCGATGGGTCCTGTGACCATCGCCGTTGATTCCTACGGCCCGGTTACGGATAACGCGCAGTCGGTTTACGAACTTTCGCTGATTGAAGATATCCCGAACATCAAACAGGAAATTCAGAGAGATTTTGGATTCCTGCCGGATTTTGAAGCGGCCAAGGACAATCTTGAAAAGAACGACGGCGCGGGCAATACCTTCAAGGCCACGGCCAAGCCGGTACTGATCGGCACGGCGGTTGTGGGTGCAACGACGATGATCTTCTCGATTATCATTTCGCTCACCGACAAGCTGACCGCGAATCTGTACAAACTGTCGATTCTGCATCCGCCGTTCCTGCTCGGGTTGATGGCTGGCGGCGCGGTGGTTTACTGGTTCACCGGTGCGTCCATGCAGGCTGTTACCACGGGTGCTTACCGCGCGGTGGAATACATCAAGGAAAACATCAAGCTGGAGGGTGTGACCAAGGCATCAGTCGCGGACAGCAAAGCGGTGGTGGCAATTTGTACCCGGTATGCGCAGAAGGGCATGTTCAATATCTTTGTGGCGGTCTTCTTTGCCACACTGGCCTTTGCCTTCGCTGAGCCTTTCCTGTTCATTGGATACCTGATTTCGATAGCGCTGTTTGGTTTGTATCAGGCGTTGTTTATGGCCAATGCCGGCGGGGCATGGGATAACGCAAAGAAGGTTGTTGAGACTGAGTTGAAGCAGAAGGGTACGCCGCTGCATGATGCGACGGTGGTTGGCGATACGGTAGGCGATCCATTCAAAGATACGTCCTCGGTTGCTCTCAATCCGATCATCAAATTCACGACTTTGTTTGGCTTGTTGGCCGTGGAACTGGCTGTTTCTTTGTCTGAACAAGAGGGAGTGATGACCACCCGAATTCTGGCGGTAGGGTTCCTTCTTGTAGCTCTGGTGTTCGTGTACCGCTCTTTCTATAGTATGCGGATTCACTCGGACGACAAGACCGAACACACCCATAAGCATGGCGGCAAAACACACGCGCACAGTCATGGTGGCCATACCCACAGCCATGGCGGTGGCGAACCGCATTCTCACTAAACGCGAGACTGGTCGGTCGTATTAGAGGGCAGCGGTGATGTTTCCGCTGCCCTTTTCCGTTATTGCGGAGAGGCATGAGAGCATTTCCGGTGGCAGGCACTATTTAGCCTGTTCCATGCATGAGTATGATGTAACCCTGAAAAGCATTCTGACCCGGCCGGGCAGCGCGCTGTTGAACGCGCTGACTGGCACATCCTCGCTCCGATGGCTGAATGTGGAGGCTCCACAGGTTAACAACCGCCGAGTGGATTTGCTGGGAGAGTCGCCGAAGGGGGACCTCGTCCATATTGAACTGCAGGCGCGCAACGAGAAGGATTTCTCATTGCGTATGGGCGAGTATCTATTTGGAATTGCCCGGCGCTATCGGCGTATTCCCCGGCAGGTTGCGTTGTACGTCGGTGAACCGGCACTTCGCATGAAGGATTCGGTGGAAGGCTCCGGCTGGACCTACCGCTTTCGCCTTGTGGATATTCGTGACTTGAACGGAGACCACTTGCTCGCCAGCGAAAACCTGGGCGACAATATACTTGCGGTACTGACGCAAATAAGGAATCAGCGTGAGACCTTGCGCCGGATACTGTCGCAGATTGCCGCCGGGTCAAGGGAAGAGCGGGGGAAAGCTCTGGCTGAGTTTTTTATTGTTGCAGGTCTGCGAAAACTAACTGGTGAGGCGAAGCGGGAGGCGAAAAAGATGCCGATACTGAACGACTACTTTGAAGACCTTAAGCATGACAAAGTGATGATGGCGATGGTCCGCGAGCAGAGCGCAGTGGCCGTTAAGGAAAGCCAGGTCGCCGCCAGGCTTGCAGGCCTGGCAGAGGGCCGAGTGAAAGGCCGGGTAGAAGGCCGGGTAGAAGGCCAAATGGAACTCTTACTGGGGCTGGTCGGCAAGCGGTTTGGATCTGTCCCGCCCCGAGTCCGAAAACGCCTCGCGGCTCTAAAGCCGGACCAATTGACATCAGCCAGCCTGCGGTTGCTCGACGCCCGGACTATTGATGAACTGTTTGACGAATAAGATGGCTATCCCCAGCCATCGCGCTTCTCCACAAACAACGCCGCATCGGCGGGATTGAAATAGAATATGCCGCCTTTCCAGCATTCGTAGGGAGTCGGATCGAGGGGTTCTCGGACTCGTCCGGACAGTGTGAACAAAATGACGCATCCCGCGAATACCGCCGACAAAGTCACTACAGTGTAGAGCCATTCCGGCAGGGAGATGCCTGGGCATACTGCCCGGCTCCGTAAAGCCAGATACACAATACCGCCAGCACGACAGGCGGTGCCGCAGCCAGCCAGATCGCAGGCGGAATCTGTTCATTTTCAACTGCCAGGGTGGCTTCGCGGAAACGGAACGCAGGTTCTGCGATAGTCTTCAGTGCCCAGCTCTGGATGAAGTAAGCCGTGTAACCACCGAACAACAAAAACTGCAGCCTGAAGAGCAAGTGCGCGGCTGTTTTCCACGTGAGCCCATGTCCATCCTGCTGCCGCCAGGCAACTGCCCGCAAGGACCGCAATCCGGTACCACCGGATCGCCCGCCTTGCAGCATTACTCTTACGAAATTCCGCAGTGATGGGAACACCAAACAGAAGATTTTTGCGGCTCGGTTCCGGTCTGAAAAAGAGGGAAACCGAAGTTAGCAGAATGAGCGCGGGAATCAGAAATATCAATTTTGTAACTCCTTTCGCAATGGCAATCAGTTCGTCTGCAATGTTGCCGGCGGGTATACCCTGTGAACGCAGTTGCGCCACGGTGCCGCGCACACGGTCACGGAATTCCTCCGCCCAGTTTTTGTTTTTTTATTGAAGGCATCCGCGCGACAACAAAACTGCACCCCGACCGTGCCTCAGTTCCAGCCAGCCTTCCGCCGCCAGTGCCCGATAATCTTCGGCGACAGTACTGAAGTGAACGCCCAGATCCACAGCCAACCTGCGCACCGAAGGCAAATCCGTACCAGGCTCAAGCTGGCGGTCCACCAGAAGTACCCGCAGCCCGTCGGCAATCTGACGGGCTGCGGAAACTGGGTTCACTATACACTTGGCAAGAAAAAATCTCTGCCTACTGCCGCCACTTCCGCAACGCAGGAGAGACAATTGCCGCGACAGCCACAACCATTACCGTCGCCAAACCCCCGCCGGCAACACTGCGGACCGCTCCAAACCACGCCGCCGTCCAGCCCGATTCCACCGCACCAAACTGATTGGAACAGCTGATAAAAATGCTGTTCACCGCCATCACGCGCCCCCGAACATAATCCGGCGTTTCCGTCTGAATTAACGATTGCCGCAGCACCACACTCACGTTATCAAGCGCCCCAATCAACAACAGCATCGCGAATGAAAGCCAGAATGACCGTGAGATTCCAAACACCGCAGTAGCCGCGCCAAAACCCGCCACCGCAAACAGCAATGACCTTCCCGCAGCTGCAATACGGGACCGATGAGCAGACACCACCGCCATCGCCACCGCGCCAATGGAGGGTGCAGCCCGTAGCCAGCCAAGGCCCTGCGGCCCTGAATGAAGAATCTCTACCGCATAAATCGGCAGCAACGCAGTGGCGCCGCCAAACAGCACACCCAGCAGATCGAGAGTCATCGCGGGCAGAATCAGTTTGTGATTCCACACAAAGCGCACGCCCTCCAGCAAGCCGCGCGCGCCCGGTTTGGCTGCTCTGGTACCGAGCGCCGGACTGCGGTATTCCATCAGCCAATAACACGCCAGCGTTAGCAGCGCACACAACACCTGGATCACGTAAACAGCTGCGCTGCCCGTAGTCGCCACCAGAATTCCGCCCACAGCAGGGCCTGTGACACTGGCAACCTCCATAACACTGCTGTTCCACGTGATCGCGTTCGAGATGGATTCTGTGGGCACAATCAGTGGCAGCACTCCCTGCCGTGCGGGCCATTGAAAAGCCCGCGCCGAAGCAGTCAGAAACAGGCAGGCATAAATCGTGGCAACGGAATGAAATCCAGCCAAAAGCAGTGCAGAAGCAGCAACGAACAGCACCTGCGTATAAATCATGATGCGACGCCGGTCATGCCTGTCAGCAAACTGCCCGGCAAACAGCGCAAAAATCAGAAACGGAGCGACTTGCGCGAGACCCACATTGCCCAATACGATGGCTGATTTTGTGAGCACATACAGATCCCAGCTGACAGCTACCGAGAGCATCTGGAAACCGAAGCCCGAAAGAAATGTGGCCGCGACCAGCAACCTGTAATCCCGGATGCGAAAGGAGGAGTAAGCGTCCAACCTACCAGCTTCGCACTGGTCTTATTCGCCGAATTGCCGCAGATGATGGTCCGCGTGCAGGTAGCCCCAGCGCAGCCATTCCTTCGGTTTCATGCGACCGAACATGGGGTGTACCGCGTCATCGTAATTAGCTTTGAGAAAACGGTCGATCACAGTAAGCAGACCGAGGCGGTCGAGTTCGAAATCGTCTGGGCTGGTGCCGCCCTTGCCTTGTTCCATTTCCGGCCTGGTCGGTATGTCTTTCGGCCACTGGACAGGAAGATTCAAAGCCACGTGCTTAACCACGTTCCGGCTGGCCCAGGTACTGATATCACTGGCCGGTTTTTCCCCGAGTCCAACCAGGAAAGAATCCGACAGATGGCACAACATTTGATGCGGTGTCATCTTGCCCCAGGCTCGCGGACTGCCCTGCTGGACGCTCGCAATGCGCCGCCGGATTAAGGTGCAGACGTCGGGCTGCGCTAATGATTTCATACCGCGTCTTTACAGTTTATCCTTGCAGTTAAATCACGGGTAGGGATGTGGTTCTGGCCGATGCGCCACCAATGGAAACCCCCAACGTTTGCGTGCCCGCAGCGAGCCCGGCCGGCACCTGGACATTGATCTGATACAGACCAATCGACCCCGGCGCGAGGCCGCTGAAAAGTACTTGAGCAAACTGGCCGCCAATCGTCACAACCGGCGTGGTGGTGGTACGCGCCAGCGGCGAGAGCGGCGTCGGTTCGCCTGAGACCGGAGTATTATCCACCGGTCCCATTCCATTCGCGTAAAGCGTGATCAACGAACTGCGTGCGGCCGGATTCGCCGCAGTAATTACGCCCTTATCATTGGTCGCAGCGGCGAAAGCGCCCACTGGAAATAACGCCGGAGCGTAATTTGACAGCGGGATCGTCACCACATTGCCGCTGGTGAAATCAATGCTCACCTTGACCTGCGCCGAAGTCTGCCCCGCAAGTTCCCAGGGTACCTGCAGGCCCAGTTGCCCTGCGCTGATGTAGTAGAGTCTGCCTGGAACGCTCAGCTTTGCCGATGGTACGTCGAAGCTCACCGTAGTGAAATCGATCACCAGCGGAAGACGTTGTTGTGAATTCACTTCCAGCGGGTTTCCGGTAGCGGAAAGTTCAGCGTCATACATACCTGTCCCGAAGATCGCAATATAGGAACCGGGGGCCACGGGCTGCTGGTAGCTCGCCGCGTTCACCACGCCTGCCGGCGTGATTGCCGGAGCTGCCCGCGAATACTCCGTGAATTGGTATCCCAGCGAATTAGTCTGTGCAAAATTCGCGGTACACGCTAAGGCCGCGCAGGCGGAGATCAAATAAGGATTGTTCGAACCCCTGGCGACAGGACCCATTGTAACGGACGCGTAGGCCATGCCGTAAGCGTCTGTAGCGGTGGATACCTTCGACAATGTGACACCGTTGTCGGGTATAAAAAAACTGACCGGCTGGGCCGCAACCGCCACACCAAAGCTGTCGGTGAGCTGAAATGCAATCACCCCGTCCGGGATGGGCTGATTCACGGTGCCATCATTGAAGTCGCCGCTCAAAGCCTGAAAATTGACCGCTTTCCCGCTGCCCGCGAGGCACATATAGGGGACGCGGAAGGGAACGGCACCGCCCGCAACGGTCACTGCACCGCTGTAGAATCCGGCTGTGGGCAGTCCCCCGGTCACGGAAACCGTAACGGTTGTACTTGCGCCCGCAGCCAGCGAAACGCTTGTCGGAGCTACAGTCACGGGATTATTGGCCGAACTATTGGACAGTGTCAGCGCAGCCGTCGTACTGCCGGTATTGGTAAGCTCAAACGTCAGTGTTGCGGGAACGGCCGCGATGGCACCGAACGATAAGGTCGCCGGGGTGGCAGTGAGGTTGCTCTTGATCGCCTGATCGACGGTCATCCGCCCGGGCCCGGTCTGCAAGAAATTTACTGCATTTCCGCCATCGTCTAAAGTAACGTCCTGTGTGACGGTATCGATTAGCGCGGACCGGATCTGCGCTGCCGAGTAGCCCGGATGATTCTGTTTCACCAGAGCCGCGGCACCCGCCGCCAGGGGAGTCGAAAAGCTGGTACCGGCAGCGAAAATGAAACCATCCGCACTGAACATCTCGCCCAGCGGATCATACTTCTGGGCAGCCATATAAAGCGAAGAACCCGTAGCCAGTAGATCGGGCTTGATTCCGTTGGTACCAAGAGCCGGGCCTCTGGAAGAAAAACTCGCCAGATTATTGGGAACCTGACCGGAAATTTCAACCGCGTAAGGGTTGATGCTTGCCGGATAGCCCGGATGTGTGGCGAGGAAAGTCTTGAGGTTGACGCCATCGGCATTCGCAACCATGACCGCAGATTGTATAAACGAACCCAAACCGCCGGGACCAGTGAACTGCTGCGTGGTGGTGTTGTAGAAAATAACCCCGGCCGCGCCCGCATTCACGGCATTCGT
Source organism: Terriglobia bacterium (assembly GCA_025363475.1). Classification (GTDB taxonomy): domain Bacteria; phylum Acidobacteriota; class Terriglobia; order Bryobacterales; family Bryobacteraceae; genus BOG-234. The sequence goes on along the minus strand of JANYDS010000078.1, from coordinate 68,187 downwards.
CATCTTCACGGAAAAAGTGCACGGCCCCCGTAATATGAGAGCAATGGAGCCATTCAGCGAATAGGCAGGCAAGGGTGAGCAGGCACGGCCATCATCGCCCAGTGTGGTTATATCCACCAGCGGCGCTGTTACGGTGCCGCCAACGGTGCTTGACGCTGTGGAGCGCAGGGCACTAATCGAATTAATGGTATTGGGAACAGCAGCACCCGATACCTGCACCAGGGGTGAGAAACTGTGCGAATTCGTGGTGGCACCCACTGCCATCACACTGGGCGCGCTTGAGGGCGAAGAGATTGAGCCGTAACCGGGTCCGGAGTTGCCCGCTGCCACCAGGATCACCATGCCACTTTTGGCTGCTTGTTCGAAAGTATATGCCGCCAGGTCGCACGGGACCTTTGCGGGCTGACCGCAAGTCGCTCCGGTATCGAGCGGCCCGGTGAGTGCCGAGCCCGCGATTGACATGGAAACAATATCCATGCCATCACTCATCGCGTCGTTCAGCGCCAGAATCATGATGTCGTCATAAGTGCCGTCATTAATCTGGGGTGAGCCGATGATCTTGTAGTTACCGATGTAAGCTTTCGGTGCCATGCCCCTGATGGTGACGGTGCCTGTGGCCGAAAAGCCGGCTGCGGCGCTAGCCGTGGCTGTGCCGTGTCCGACGTGATCGCGGGGTGAAAAATCGTCAGGGCGGGAATCTGCAGCCGGGTTGGCAGCACTACTACCTGCTCCCAGTTGCTTGATGTAGCTGCGGGCCACGATCACTTTGTTAGTAGTGAAAGCTATATCGCCTTTGGGGAAGCCTGCGGGCATGGGCAGCGACGGGTCCTGAAACACCGCATTGGCCTGATCGACGCCTGTATCAAAGATCGCGATCTTGATTCCCGCGCCCGCATTAGCCACTCCGCCCGGAGTTGCGTTCCACGCGTCCAAGGCCCCCATCAGCGTCGTAGCGCGGCTTAACAGCGCCTCGTGGCGGCGCATGGGGATCACACCCCTGACACCCGGCAAGCTCTTGAGTTCAGCCAGACGATCAGGAGAAGCGGTAACGAAGACGGCGTTGGCGAGCGTAGTCACGGCCCCGGTAATCGCGATATTGCGGTTGGCCAGTTCCGCGCGGACGCCGCTCTGCGCACTCTCCACCCTTCGACGGTAGGCTGCAGCTGCGGCCGACTGCAGGTCGGCACGCCGCGAGAACCTGGCCGTTACCGGCTCGTCCTCAAGCAGCAGACCATAGCGATTTTGCGCGAAAGCTGGCGCCGTCAAAGACAGCGCGACTGCGGCAAGACATTCAATCCGTAACCAATGCAGTGTCAATTTTCCCTTTACCCCGAATACTCTCTTAACGGCTGTCAGTGCTCAATAGTTGCGATACGATGTCCACCGAGGGTCCGCGCGGTGCCCAGACCCTGGCTTCGGTGCAGGTGAAAAACGCCGTCACCGGTGTTCCCACTGATGCAGCCAGGTGGGAAATACCCGAATCGTTACCGACGAAAACGCAGGCATGGCTTAACCACAGCGCAAGATCATACAGATTGCTGATTCGAACAGCAGCCGGAAGAGCCTCCTCTGGTCCACACAGCCAGTGTACCGGCATTAAGGCGGAAAGTTTTTCGGCAGCGGCGGTAAAGACTTCCATCGGGGCTCGTTTAACCAGACTGCTGGCGAAGGGGTGGATCACGGCGAAGGTACGGGCGGCGACCGGACAAGTGATGACCGGAAAGCGGGAAGCCACACCCCCACCCAAACCCAGTGCCTGCCGGTTATAGAAATCAACCGCATGTAAATTTCCATCCAAAGGCAGCGCTGGCAGGAACTCAAACGGCAGATCTGCCACCAAAATGCGAAACTCCGGTCGGTTCGTTCCGTACCAGGAGATGATCGAGTCAAAGCTGTGCAAGCGCTCCATCACATCGTCCGCAGGCAGGAACCCCAGACGGTCCAGGCCGGCGGAAATGATGGATTGGGTTCGTTCCGCAAAACGCGCAAGTGGCACATTCTGCTCGGCGCACCAGACCTCGGTATAGTCGCCAGGCTCAGTCCCGCGCAGCGCTTCGAGCGCAGGAAGGCTCACAATAAAGTCACCGATCGCGCCTGGTCGAATCAAAAGACGTCTCAAATGAATCTTCAATTGTAAGATGGGGAGTTGCGCATGGCCTACAACTTGATCGAGAACGTGGGAAATACTCCGCTGCTGCGCGTGGCGAAGATTGCGGCCCCGTATCCCGGCGTCGAAATCTACGCCAAAGCTGAATATTTCAACCCCGGCGGCTCAGTAAAAGACCGTGCGGCTCTGAGCATGGTGCTCGAAGCCGAACGCACCGGCAAACTCAACAAAGATAAAATCCTTATCGATTCCACCAGCGGTAATACCGGCATTGCCTATGCGATGATCTGCGCTGCCAAGGGCTATAATGTTAAGCTCTGCCTGCCCATGAACGCGTCCATTGAACGCAAACGAATTCTGGCCGCATACGGGGCAGATCTGGTGCTCACCCCCGCCGATGAGGGTTCAGATGGGGCGATTCGCCGGGTACGCGAGATTGTTGCAGCAGATCCAGACCGCTATTTTTACGCCGATCAGTACAATAACGATGCCAACTGGCAGGCCCACTTCAAAACCACCGGGCCTGAGATTATCGCGCAGACTGAAGGCAGGGTAACTCACTTTGTCGCGCTTCTGGGCACCAGCGGCACGTTCATGGGAACCTCGCGCCGCTTGAAGCACGATGTGCCCGGCGTGCAGTGCATTTCCGCCCAGCCTTCTGTAGGCTTTCACGGGATTGAAGGCACCAAGCACATGCCCTCCGCGATTGTTCCGGGCATTTACGACCCAAAGTTCGCCGATCGCAATCTCGAAATCGAAACCGAAGACTGCTACCGTATGGTCAAACGGCTGGCACGCGAAGAAGGGATGCTGGTGGGCATTTCCGGCGCGGGTAACATCGTTGCCGCGATGATTCTGGCGAAAGAATTGCACGAACAAGGTAAACAAGGCGTGATCGTGACCATCTTCTGCGATTCTGCCGACAAATACCTGAGCGAGCATTTCTGGGACGAAATTCAATGATGCACATAGAACGCGGCCCCTGGCGCGAGATGGTCAACCACGCCCAAGCGGCCTTTCCCAATGAGTGCTGTGGCGCGATGCTGGGCACGATTGACGGCGATAGCAAAACCGTAACAGTGGCTCTGGCGCTCGACAATGTGAGCGAGGGTTCGCAGCGCGCCCGTTATGAACTGCGGCCGGAAGACCTGTTGCGCGCAGATAAAGAAGCCCGTGCCCGCAAACTCGACATGATCGGGATCTACCATTCGCATCCCGATTGCGACGCATATTTTTCTGAAACTGATTTGAAAAACTCCTGCCCCTGGTATTCGTTCGTGATTCTGTCGGTCTACGACGGAGTCTTCAACCACGCCAACAGCTGGCTGCCGAACGCCGAACAGACACACGCTGAAAAAGAGGAATTAACATGGCCCAAGTCCTGATCCCCACTCCGCTCCGGCAATTTGCCGACAAACAAGACACCGTAGAAGTTCCGGGAAGAACCATCGGCGACATTCTCGCCACCCTGACTTCCACCTATCCGGAACTGCGCAAGAACATTTTTAACGATGAAGGCAAGCTGCGCAGTTTCGTCAATGTCTACCTCAACGACGAAGACATCCGCTACATCGGTAAAGACGCAGCTCGCGTGCTCGATACCGATATCATCTCCATCGTGCCCAGTATTGCCGGTGGTTCTCTTGTCTGAAACGTCGCTAAGTAAGGACGAAATTCTTCGTTACAGTCGCCATCTGATCATGCCCGAAGTGGGTATGGAAGGTCAGATTAAGCTGAAGAACGCCAGTGTTCTGCTGGTGGGCGCGGGCGGTCTGGGTGCGCCTCTGGCCATGTACCTGACGGCTGCCGGCGTGGGCCGCATCGGCATGGTGGAATTCGACACGGTCGATTTCAGTAACCTCCAGCGCCAGGTCATTCACGGAACTAAAGATGTCGGCAAGAAAAAGCTTGATTCGGCGTTCGAATCGATGCGCGACATCAATCCGTTCGTGGAGTTGAAGGGTTACGACGCTCCGCTGACCAGTGCGAACGCATTTGAAATTTTTAAGGATTACGACATCGTTGTCGATGGTACGGATAACTTCCCCACGCGCTACCTTGTCAATGATGCCTGCGTGATTCTGGGCAAGCCAAACGTTTACGGGTCCATCTTCCGCTTCGAGGGCCAGGCGACTGTATTCGCGACCAAAGACGGCCCCTGTTACCGCTGTCTGTATCCTGAGCCCCCACCTCCGGGGCTGGTGCCAAGTTGTGCGGAAGGCGGCGTGCTCGGTATTCTGCCTGGCATTATTGGCTTGATTCAGGCCACGGAAACCGTCAAGCTGATTCTGGGAATCGGCCAGCCGCTCATCGGGCGTCTGATGCTTTACGACGCACTGGGGATGAAGTTCCGCGAACTGAAACTGCGTCGCAATCCGGAATGCCCGGTATGCGGCGATCACCGCACCATCACCGAACTGATTGATTATCAGGAATTCTGCGGCATGCCCAACGTGGAAGCCCCCGCAGAAGCCGTGATTACCTCAGGCGATATTGAGCCTGTTGAGGTGAAAGCGAAGCTGGACCGCGGTGATAACTTCCGCCTGATTGACGTCCGTGAACCGCACGAATATCAGATCTGTAAAATTCCCGGAGCCGTGTTGATGCCACTGGGCGAATTGCCGCGCCGCCTGATGGAACTCGATAAGAACGACGAGTTTGTGATGCACTGCAAGAGCGGCGTCCGCAGCGGTAAGGCTGTGGAGCTGATGCGGCTGTCCGGGTTTAAGAAGGTTCGCAACATGACGGGCGGCATCCTCGGCTGGAGCGATAAAGTCGACCCTTCCGTTCCAAAATACTAATGTTTTCGGGTACTGACCTCGCACTGGCCCGCCGTCTTGAGGCGGGCCATGTTCATTCAGGGCTGGTTTACTCCCATGCCCTGCTTGAGATCGCGGGCGGCACTGCAATCTTTGGAGGCCTGGATTCTCCGTTTACCCAGGCGCTCGGCATCGGCATGAACGGACCTGTCGCATCCACAGATCTGGATCGACTTGAAGCGTTCTTCCGGGAACGCGGTTCCAAAACTCCCATCGACTTGTGTACACTCGCCGATCCGTCTATATTTGCGCTGATACAGGCACGCGGGTATGGGTTCAATGAAGTCAGCAATGTGCTGGTTTGCAGGGCGTCAGACATTCCGCCTGAGCCGGACGCAGTGGAAGTAACAGAAGCCCGGTTGCGCCCCTGGACCCGTATGGTTTTGCGCGGTTTCATGGAAGGTGATGAAGACATTCCGGAAGAGCTGGTGAATTCCATGTCGAAAACCTCTCCTGGTTTTCACGCTTACTATGGCAGCGATTCGGCCACTGCCGCCATGGAAGTTTACGAGGGTCTGGCCACTCTGTTCGGCGATGCCACCTTACCCCCGGCGCGCGGCCAGGGGACGCAGCAGAGACTGATCCGCCACCGTGTGGGCGAGGCGTTTCGCCTGGGATGTAACCTGCTTTCGGCTTCAGTACTGCCCGGCAGCATTTCGCACCGGAACTATGAACGCGCCGGGTTCGAACTCGTTTACGCCCGTATTAAAGTGACTTTGGCTTCCTGATAAAGTTGTGCCTATGGCGCGTGAACTATTTGAAGTCGACTGTCCCTGCTGCAAAGCGGCCTTGAAGGTGGATTCGCAGTTGCGCGCAGTGATTTCGTATTCCGAACCCGTGAAGAAGCCGGTGATTGAAGACCTGGCGGCGGAAGTGGAAAAGCTGAAAGGTGCGCCCGGCCGCCGTGAAGATGCGTTTCAAAAATCGTTCGCGGCGGAAAAAAACCAGTCGAACGTTCTCAATCGCAAGTTTGACGAACTCTTCAAACAGGCGACGGACGATCCGCAATTTGGCAAGAAGCCCCGCGACATTGACCTGTAAGCCCGCTTTGGGTAAGGCCGGGTATATAGTGAATGGCGATTCAATGATCAAAATCATTCTTCTCTCCCTCACCGTCGCGCTTACCGTTCATGCTGCCGATTTCGCTCCCGGCACTTTCGTCACAACTGCCGAAGTTCAGGCCGCGCTGAAGGAAATGAAGCCGGATGCGACAGTGTTCGACAAAGTTCTGAAGACCGTCAATGAAGGAGACTACAAAGTTTCTGTCGTGATCCTGCGCCGCTCGCCGAAACCGGGCGTTGAAGACCGCGGCCTGTCCCATGACACTGTCACTGAGGTTTACACCATTCTCACAGGGTCCGGCGTGCTGGAATCAGGCGGCAGGCAGGAGAAAACATCTCCCACCGACCTGACCCTGCAGGCGGCAGGCAGGAGCACTCGCGGTGACATCGTCAACGGCAAATCACAGAAGATGGGGCCCGGCGACACCGTGGTGATTCTGCCAAAGGTGCCGCACCGCTTCAGCCATCTGGACGGTACGATTACTTATCTTGTTACCCGCATCGAAGCAACTAAGAAGTAAGTTTCTCGACATCGCTTATCTGGAATATGGCCCGGCGGAAGGCACTCCGATTGTCCTGCTGCATGGCTGGCCCGATGATGCCGCAACATGGCGTCATGTCGCGCCCGTGCTGGCCGCGGCAGGCTACCGCGTATTATGTCCGTGGCTGCGCGGGTTCGGTGAAACCCGGTTCCGCAATGCCGCGACCCCTCGCAGCGGCCAGTTGAGCGCACTTGCTGCCGATCTGATTCAATTTGCTGATGCTCTGGGCCTGATCCGTTTTGCCGTGGTGGGCCATGACTGGGGAGCCCGCGCGGCCTACATCGCAGCTGCGCTCTGGCCCGAACGAATTGCGGCATGCACAGCGATTTCGGTTGGCTGGGGCACCAATGACCCCGCGCAGGAACTAGCCCTCACCCAGGCACGCAATTACTGGTATCACTGGTTCGTGGCCACACCGCGCGGCGAACAGGCAGTGCTCGGTTCACGCCGGGAGTTCACCCGTTTCCTGTGGTCAACCTGGTCGCCGGGATGGGTTTTCAGCGAAGATGAATTTATGAGCACCGCTGATTCGTTTGACAACCCCGATTGGGCCGCGGTCACGCTGCACTCTTACCGCCACCGCTGGGGCTGGGCAGTTGGGGAAGCGCAGTACGCGGAGCTCGAAAGCCGCCTAAATCCGGCCCCAAAGATTTCAGTCCCCGTCCTAATACTGCATGGTGCAGATGATGCCTGCAATGCACCCGCGACTTCAGAGGGCAGGGAAGGCATGTTTACCGGACCGTACCAACGGATACTGGTGCAGGGCGCGGGGCATTTTCCGCAGAGGGAACAAACGCCGTTTGTCAGCGCAGCCATTCTGGACTGGATACAACGCCGCCATGCGTAAACGAGCCATGGCAGCGATCGCCCTCGGAGGCCTCCTGGCCATAGGCTGGTGGGCGTGGCCGAAACTGCTTCATACAGCGGCGCAGGCAATCCTTGATTCACGGGTCATCCGCCCCGGCAACATGGCACCCGAATTCACTTTGCTAAACGCACAGGGGACCCGTATTCATTTGAGCGACTATCGGGGTCAGATAGTGCTGCTCAATTTCTGGGCTACCTGGTGCGTTCCCTGCAAGGCGGAAATACCCTGGTTTATTGACTTTCAGGAACAGCGGCGCGCGCATGGTTTTACAGTTCTCGGCGTTTCCATGGACGAAGACGGCTGGAAGGTCGTAACTCCCTATATGGCTGAACAGAAAATGAACTACCCGGTCGTACTGGGTGACGAAAAAGTGAACCAGCTGTACGGAGGCATTGTGTCCCTTCCCACCAGTCTGCTGATAGACCGCAAGGGCCGGATCGTGCAGATTCACAACGGCCTCATCAGCAAAGCGGAATGGCTGCGCGAAATTGATGCGCTTGGCGGGACTTAGCCCACCATCTGTTCCCGCAACTGATGTACACGGTTTCTGCCCAGCTGCTTGGCCTCATACAGCGCCCTGTCGGCAGCTTCCAGCACTCCGCCGGCATCCATTCCCGGCAGCAGGCGCGCCATGCCGAACGTGGCAGTCACGCTGAACACTACACCTGCCTCAGTAACGAAACCGAAGGTCGCAAGTTTTTCCCTGACCCGCGCGGTACAGATCATGGCATTTTCAATCGTTATATTCGGCAAAATGAAGACGAATTCGTCGCCACCCATCCGGACAGAAATATCATGTTTCCGCAGCGTCTCCCGCAGGATTCCGGCGAAGCAGATCAGGACATCGTCACCACAGGCGTGCCCGTAAGTGTCATTGATGTTCTTGAAATGGTCCAGGTCGCAAACGCAGACAAACATCGGGTCACTCTTCGCACGGGCGCGGCTGATCTCTTCATCCAGTTTCTGAAAGCCGAGTCGCCGGTTGGCGAGACTGGTCAGGGGGTCGTGCTCCGCCTGGAACTGAAGCCGCTCCTCAGCTGCCTTGCGATCCGAAATATCGGTATGCACACCCACCAGACGCAGCGGCTTGCCCGCTGCATCCCACACGGCTTTCCCCCGAGCCTGAATCCACTTATATCGGCCATCTTTACAGCGAATGCGGTACTCCGCTTCGTAACGAGGCACTACCTGATCCAAATGCAACTGCAATGCAGCTGTTGCGGCGGCGAGGTCTGCCGGATGTACCAGACCATCCCAGGTTGACGTCAGATTCGGCAGGTCATCGTACCGGTATCCCAGCATTTCTTTCCAGCGCGGGGAATAGAAGACGTCACCTGTGATCGCATCCCAGTCCCAGATTCCATCCGACGTTCCCTGCAGCGCCAGTTGCCAGCGTTCTTCATTGCTGCGCGCGTTTTCACGGGTCTCACGGATTTCCGTAATGTCTTCAATCAGCCCCATGAAGTGCAGCACTTTACCTTTTGCATCCTGCACCGGACTCAGGCTGATCCGTGCCCAGACACACGTTCCCCCTTTTCGCACGTAGCGCTTTTCCATCCATGTGGCAGCCTGCCCCGCGAGGGCGTTGCGCAGTATATCTGCGCTGATGTCCAAATCGTCCGGGTGCGTGATGTCGCGGAAAGTAAGTTGCAGTAACTCGCTTTCCGAATAGCCGGTAAGTTCACAAAATACCTGATTGACCTGAATGTAACGGCCTGCTTCCACATCCGCCAGGATCATTCCGATGGCGGCCTGGCCAAAGGCACTGCGGAACCTGGCCTCACTTTCCTGCAGAGCACTTTCCATGCGTCTGCCGGCTGTGATGTCAACGCCAATGGTGCCGACAAACCGCTCGCCCTGAGTATTTGCGTAAGGGAAACGGATGCAGTGGAAATGCCGTGTGCCATGGGCGCCGGGGACGCTTTCAACGGTTTCAAAGACTTGATTTGCGCTCAGGATACTCTTTGCCAGAGCCTGCCATTCCGCGCGGCGGCGCTCCAGCCAGCCAGCAGCCGCACTCCCGGGCTCCCGCGCTTCGGCCTCCAGCCGGATCACGGCTTCGTTATTGAAAATCACATTACCTTCTGCGTCTCGCATGGATGCCAGATGAGGCCCGTGGCGCATGAATGCACTGAAGCGCTCCTCGCTGTCGCGTAGCGCCAGTTCCGTCCGCTTGCGGTCCGTGATATCCACCATGCAGCCCGCCAGCCGGACTACCCGGCCGTCAGCGGTTTTTTCCGCATGTCCTACCTGCCGGACATACCGGAGCTCCCCGGTTTGCGCGTGAATAATCCTGATATCCACGGCGTACTGCCTGCCGTCTTCCTGTGCCTGGCGGACTACCTCATTCAGCGCCGCATGATCATCCGGATGTATCTGATCGCGGTGGGTTCGATAGTCCGGCCGGCCCCTGGCGGGGTCAAGCCCGTAGATGCGGAAGACTTCATCAGACCAGTAAATTTCGCCTGTATCGATGACAAATTCCCAATTGCCGATGTGCGCCAGGCTCTGAGCTTCCCGAAGCCGTGCCTCACTTCGGCGCAGAGTATCGGTGACTGATTCGTCTGCCCCGCCGATGAGGTTCCCCGCCATTGTCTGACATATCGGCCGTCGAAGCGCGAAACTTTAGCAGGCTGGTAAAAAAAGGCTTGGCCTGCCTGCTGCGTCACCCGCGGCTCAGTTTGTCGCAGGCATAACTTTCATGCCGTTTTTGAGCGTGATTTCTGAACGCTCGGCCACCTGATCGCCGTCATTGAGGCCGGTTAATATTTCCACGCGGAGGACATCTGAGGCACCTGTAGTCACGGTTTGCCATTTGACGGTGCCGTCTTTCTGCAGCGCGAAAACACCGATGCCATTGTCGCGGCGCACCGCTGCTTTTGGTATGGTCAGAGCACCTTTCACAACCTGCGTAAGGATGAAGGCATTCACATTTGTTCCCGGCAGAAGTTCGCGATTCGGATTGTCGATGGTGCAGAGCACTTCGCCTACCTGACGTGACCCCAGTGCAGTTACTGCCACGGGACGTTTTTCGACGGTGCCGGTCCATTCGCGCGCGGGCAGAGCGTCCCAGGTAATGCGGACGTTTTCGCCAACTGTGACACGCCCCAGTTCCGGCTCATCCACATAGACCCGGACACGAACCGGATTGAGTTTGCCGATGCTGGCGACCAGATCGCCGGGGTTGAGGTAGGAACCCGCGCGGGCGGGCAGATCATAAATGGAACCAGCGCGGGGAGCCCTCACGACGCCGTGACCAGCGCGCTGTTTCAAGAGTTCGAGATTAGCCTGGGCCTCACGGACACGCGCCTGCGCAGCCCCCAGATCGCCCCGGTTGACCAGGGATGCCCGGCGGCGTTCGAGCGCCTGAAGCTGGACGTCGAGACTCTGAACGGCCTGACGCGCCTGTTCTGTCTCATAGGCTGTGGCGGCCTGTTTCTGCTGTAGCCGCTGCAGGGTTTCCAGATTCCTCTGTGCTACTTCCCGATCTTGTTTGAGACGGCTGACGCTGCCTTCTATTTCAGCCGTATCGACACTGCGACCACCGGCTTCGAGGGTAGAAAGCTCGGCGCGGGTCTGCGCTTCACGCGCACTCGCGGCCTCAGTTTCCTGTTGCAGGCCCGGGTCGCTCAGTTCGATCAGGCCCTGGCCCGCTTTCACCGCGTCGCCACTCTGAACGAGGAGTCTCGAAACCAGTCCGCGCACTTCCACGCGGACATCCATAAATTCCACCGGCTCAACCTTGCCATTCGTCGAAAGGACGTTTGAGATGGTTTGGCGCGTGGTTTTGGCAAACGGGACCGCTGGCGCGTCGGTCCCCTTACCGTAGAACCACGCACCGGCACCGAGGACGGCGACGAGCGCCAGGGTCAGTAGTATTTTCTTCAACACCGATACTTTGAGGATAGCGAAGGGTTGCGTCTACTCCGGCAGTTTGAAGGCAACGAACTCGCCGGAGTAGTTGCCGCCGCTGATGGCTACCACGATGTATTGCTTGCCATTCAGCATGTATGTCATGGGCGAACCGCTTTGCGGTGCCGGCAGGTAGACCGCACCGGCGTCATGGCCGGAAGCTTTGTCATAGGCCCGCAGCTTGGCCCCGCGAATGCCGTTTTCATTCGTCGCATAGCCAGCCTCACCCGCGATGACGAGCGATTTGGTGGTGAGCACGCCGATGACGCCTGCGCGGCCGGTGCGCGGAACGTCGATGCCTTTGAGCGCCGGACTATTGCGGATGTTATCGGGCGTATCGCCGTGTGCCACCTGCCAGGTGATGGTGCCGCTGGTGAGATTGATCGCGCTGATGCGCCCATAGGGCGGCTTCACCAGGGGGAGACCCGAAACCGTGAGCCCCCCTCCCCCTTCCTGGGCCGCTTGTGCGGGACCCGCAGGTGAGGAAGCTGACGCCACGCGGTCTGACGCGCCCGAGCCGCCTGTGCGCCGGGCACCTGAAAGCGCGTTGCCCTGAATGTAATTCATGTCAGACATGCCGTCCGGCGGCGGCACCAGACCGAGGGGCGAAATATTGGTCTGGGAAAAAACGTAGACGGTGTGCGTCTCAGGGTCGTAAGATCCGCCGGGCCAGTTGGAGCCGCCGGTTGCGGAGGGCAGCACCATAGTTCCCAGCGGTCCTTCGCGTTTGCTGACAGTAGGCGGCGTGAACATGGGGCCGAGCTTATAGGTGGCGGCGATCTTCAGCGCCTGTTCGTGGAGCGCGGGGGTGAAATCGATCAGATCTTTCTCCGACACACCCTGGCGGTCATAGGCGGGCGGTTTCGTCACTACGGGCTGAGTCGCGGAATACCATTCGCCGGGGACATCGCCCTTTGCCACCGGCTGTTCATTGATGGGCCAGACCGGCTCGCCTGTAACCCGGTCAAACACGTAAAGGAAGGCCTGTTTGGTGGGCTGGGCAACGGCTTTAATTACGCGGCCGTTCACTACCAGATTGACCAGAATCGGCGCGCAGGGAATGTCCATATCCCAGAGGCCGTGGTGTACCAGCTGGTAATGCCATTTGCGTTTGCCTGTGGCCAGGTCTATCGCCACAATGCTCTCGCCAAACAGGCCGTTGCCGGGGCGATGGCCACCGTAATAATCACCGGTGGGAAGTTCAACGGGCAGGTAGACAGTACCGAGTTCTTCATCCACTGAAATCTGACCCCATACGCCGGCGTTGCCGGTGTAGGAAGCGGAATCCTTCTCCCAGGTGTCATAACCGAACTCACCGGACTGCGGGATGGTGTGAAAAATCCACAGGCGTTTGCCGGTTTTGACATCGAAGCCGCGGATGAAACCTTTGACGTTGTTGCGGCTGCGGGGGACGCCGCCGGAGCGGTGCGCCGCGCCCACGATGACGACGTTCTTCGCAACGACGGGCGTCGAGTGGAGGCCGACTTCGCCGGTGATGAGGTCAATCTGCTGGTCGTCATCCTGCTTCAGATCCACGGCGCCGTTTTTGCCGAAGCCGGGGACGAGCTGCCCGGTTTTCGCGTCGAGCGCGATGAGTCGGTAACCGGGGGTGACGTAGAGGATGCGCTCTTCACGGCCGTCGGTCCAGTAAGAGACGCCGTGGCCGGAGAGCTGGCGCGGGGCTGCTTCACCGCGCGGGCCTTCGGGTTCGCTGTGGGTCCAGATGAGTTCACCGGTGGCGGCATCGAGGGCTATGACGTCGCGGCGCGTGCCTGCTGTTGTGTAGAGGACGCCCTTCACCATGAGCGGTGTGGCTTCGAGCTGGTATTCCTTGCGCGGGCCGAGGAAATCGGTCTTGAAACGCCAGGCCACTTCGAGCTTGTTGAAGTTGGTGGAGTTGATCTGGTCGAGCGCGGAATAGCGTGTGCTGCCGAGGTCTCCGCCATAGGTGGGCCATTCGCCGTTTTTGGCTCCGGTTTGGGCGAGGAGGGGTGTTGCGGCCCCGATAACGAGAAGGGTGAGGAGAAAGAGGAGGGTTCGCATCGTCAGTAAGTGAAGTTATCACAGTTGACGTCCGCGAAATTCCGCACAGCTGTGAGAACGCACATGGCCGGAGGGTTCATCCACTTGAATTCATAAAAAACGGCGGGCGAAGAGTGATCTTCGCCCGCCGTTGTGAATTGCTGAAAGTTGCTCGTTAGAAGTTCAACCGACCCTGCAGCACAAGGATGCGGGGGCTGTTGGACGTAGTAGTAGAGCGGCCAAAACTTGTGCTGTTGATGTTGCGGTTGGCTGCATTGGGTGCGTCGAAAACCGGGTGGTTCGTCGCGTTGGTTGCAGTGGCACCGAGTTCGAAGTTAAAGCGCTCTGAAAATCTGATGCGTTTCTTGATGTTGAGATCGACCTGATGAACGCCGGGCGCAGTGAAGGCCCCCAGCGGCAGAGTGCCAATGTTACCGGGTGTTGCGTTGACGAACACCAGGTCGCCCTTGGAATTTGCAAGCGAAAGCAAGGGAGAACCGGCGAGGGCTGTCAGCGAGGGGCGATTAGGATCGGCTACCTGTGTGAGCGTCGGGAACAACGTGACATAGCCGGGAAGTTTCGTAAGCTCAGCTGTGGGCAGTTCGCCCACGAGGTTGGGAGTAAAACCAGCTGAGATGGTCGTATTGTTGAAGGTATTCTGACCTACAACAGTAAATGGCGCACCGGTCGCCCTGTTGTAAATTACTCCCAACTGCCAGCCACCAATGATACGGTCTATGAAACCGTTGGAATTTCTGCCGATCATCTTGCCCTTGCCGAACGGAAGTTCGTAGATGCTGTTGATCTTGATCACATGACGCCGGTCGAAACTCAGCAGAGTCTTATCGAGGCTGGGATTACGCAGCGAACGGTAAGTACCAACGTAGGTACTGCTCTGGCCGTCGTCTTCCCCGAGTGCCTTGCTCCAAACATAGCTTCCCTGCAGCGAAAAGCCTTTGCCGAAGCGCCGCGTCGCAGAGACCTGCAGCGAGTGATAAGTGGAGTTACCCCAGTTACCCGTGAGATAGCTCTGGGAGAACTGTGGGTTGACCACCACCAGATTGGAGGGCAGTTTCGCGTTAGCCAGTAAACCGCCGACCAGGCCAGTGCCGAAGTTGGTTGTGTTGATATAGTTCGCGAAACCGCCCGGGTTGTTGTTGATGAAGAACGTACGGGCGGCAGATGCTGTGCTGCGGACATAGTTTGATCCGCTCGGCGCGCCTGCTCCGGTGAAGCCGGCAAAAAGCTGATCAACGAGGGCCGAACTACCACCAGCCTGAATCACTTTGAACGCATCCAGCAGGCCGTTGTTGAAAACGTTGACTTCGTTCTGATCCATGGAGCGCGGAAGCTTGCTGCCCTTACTGCCCACGTAACTGATATTCAGCGAGGTGTTGCCTGCAATCTGACGCGAGATGGAAAAGCTGAAGTTCTGGATGTATGGTGTTCTGATGTTTGGATCGAAAGTATACAGAGACTGTGTATGTGAGCCCGGACCAACCGTCGGAACAGTGCTCAATGGTAGGCCAGTGGGAGGTACAGGCAAAGACAGGTTGCTGAGATTGGTTGCCACCGTGGAGGTAACCTGTTCCGCGAACCCGGGCAGGAAACCCGAATCGTTGTGGATCAGGTAAATCGGAAGCCGCTGGTAACCGATACCGTAACCGGCGCGGATCGCCATCTGGTCTTTGCTTCCGGTCAGCCATTTGAAGCGATCACTACCCTGCAGGGACCAGGCAAAGCCGACAGCCGGACCGATGTTGTTCTTATCGAGGTTGTAGATAGACCTGTCTGGGTGCGCAGTGCCTGGTCCAATGTTTTCGATGATGGTGGTGCTGCCGGTGAATACACCGGGGCGGAACAGCGCGCTCGAATCTGTGCCGGAAACTCCAAATGCTGCTCCCGCTCCCCCGACCGGAGTGATCATTTTGCCCTGGCCTTCATAGGGAACCAGGTACAACTCATAGCGCATTCCCAGGTTCAGGGTGATGTTGGGACGCAGTTTGAAATCGTCTTTGACAAAGAAACTTACTTCATTCTGGTGCCATTCGCGGAAACGGGTCTCTCCAGGCAAAAAACGCGGATTGGGTCCTCCAGGCGAATAGTTCGTTTGAACGGCGGTGGCGACAGAGCCGCTTAAATCCAGCAACAGGTTCTGCGCACTAGCAAGATTCGGCCCGAAGGTAGCAGCAGAGAAACCGGAAACCGGCAACGCACCGTTGGCACCCAGAGTCACGATGGGAACCACGTTATTGGCATCATAGCCGGAGTCGGAAATCATACGAACTTCGAAGCCGCCCTTGAAAGTATGCTTGCCTCGGATGTAGGTGGTATTGTCGCCAAACTGATAGTTGGGGTTAATGTAGTCGCTCTGGTTGCCGCTGATGGGGCTGGTTACACCGCCCGCGAAATTCAACACGTAGGGCACGGCATTTTTTACGTTCAGAATACCCACGTGGCTGACTGGCCCAACCTCGCCTTCATTGAAGGGCGTCAGCACTGTGGTTCGGGGACGATACACGCCGAATTTGAATTCGTTGATCAGGTTCGGGCGCAACACGCTGTTCAGCGTCACGCTGTACTGCGTGGTCTCGGTCGGATTGATCTGCCAGGGCGCGTTGGGGAAAGGTGGAGGTGCGGCGACGTTGATGCTCGCGTAGGCCTGATGATTGAGCGTGAGAGCGAGCCGGTGTTTGTCGTTGATGATATGGTCGATGCGGCCTTCGTAAAGTCCGAAATCGATGGGCACGGGCCGGTTCCAGGTGTACCCTGCAGTGTTCAGACCGTCGCCTACAGTGCGGAAGTCGTTCGGTAACGCAGTCAGTCCCAGATTTTTGGTGACCGCGCCAGTCGGATCTGCAACCAGGCGGTTGGGATCAAGGCCGAACACGTTGACACTTTGCAGGGTGGATGGATTCAGCGGGTTACCGTTGAAGTCCACGCTCGGGTTCGCGGCACCCGCATTGCCATTCTGGATACCGGGCTGGAAACGGAAAATGCCCTGGCGCGCAAGGGCGGTGTAAGACGTAGCCGTGAAGGTGTTTTTGGCCCGGCTCTTGGAAGGTTCGTAGATGCCATTGAAAAACGTTTTGTTTTTCTTGAGCGGTCCGCCGAAGCGAATGCCGTAGGTGTTCAGGATCAGAACAGCGCGGCTAACACCCCTGCTGTTGTTGAAAAAATCATTGGCGTTCAACGCCGTGTTGCGGTGTTCCTCATAGATAGAGCCGCGGAACGTATTACCGCCGCCGCGTGTCACCATTTGAATCTGCCCGGCACCGCGGCCATACTCGGCATCGGCCGGTGAAGTGACTACGCGGACTTCTTCCACGCGGTCAACGCTGGCGACGTTGCTGTAATTGTAAAAAGAGCCAGTCAGCAGGTTGTTCTGGGCACCAATACCATCCATCGTGTAGTTGATGGAGTTGCCCTGATTTCCATTGAGGTAGAAATTGGGTGCGCCGGAGTTAAACACGACACCGGGCTGGGTGTTAATCAGGTTGTACGCGCTCCGTCCGGTCAACGGCAGATCTTGCAGCTGTTTGCCGGTAACGACATCGCCCACGGTTGCGCTGCTGGCATTGAGCGGGGTAGTGGTGGCAGATACTTCCACGGTTTCGCTGGCCTGGCCGAGTTGCAGTCCCATGTTTACTGTTAACTGCGAGCCAATGTCGAGAACTACGTCGGAGATGACTGCCTTGCGGAAGCCGGGATGCTCTGCGGTGAATGTGTATTTACCGGGCTGAAGGCCCGGAAACACATAGACGCCGGAATCGTTACTCTTGCCTGGTGCGGTGGCACCCGTATCGGTGTTTAAAGCCGAAACTTTCGCGCCGGATATCTGGGCACCGCTCGGATCGGTGATAGTTCCGGAAACACTCGCGTTCTGGCCGAATGCCATTGAGGCACCGAACAGAGCGCAGATCATCGCTGCCTGACCTAATTTGCCCATAAGAGACAACTCCCCCTGAAAGTCTTACTTCGGGGACAAGTTTATGTAGTCTTAATGACAGAGTCAAGTAACGCCCGAAAATATATTTGTGTTCCGCAGTTACCTTCTTCGAAGTTGTGCGTCTTTGCGCGCATACATAAAAAACCGGGCCGAAGCAAAAGCTCCGGCCCGGTCAAATACTGCGAAAAAATCAGGTGCCGAACTACTCGGTGCCGGTGCCTGTTGTTAAAGCTACGCCGCGACGGCGCGGACCCGCGGGCACTTTATCAGCATCAACCACAACGCTGAAATAGCCCATCATCATCTCTTCAAATGTCTGCTCGCCCCAGTGAACTTCCTTCGTGGGGTCGGGATTGAACTTGTTATTCGCCGAGTTATCAAACTCCGCGATCACTTCAATTTTTGTGCCTTTGAGCAGGTGCATGGGCTTGGCAAGGTAGTAAGTCAGCTGCCAGTTGAAATCATAGGCGGGAACTTTCAAGACCGTCTCAATTTCACCGCTGGGGTGAGTGATACGGTACTCAAATGCCTTGCCGCGCAGATGCGCATGAGGCATCATGCTGATCAGGTCCGCATCGTACTGCAGGGTGGATACGCCGACAACATGAAAATCAGGGTCGCCCGGCGGTATTGAGAACCGGAGAGAGGCTGAATTACCACCCAGCACCTGATACTTTGGAGGTTCTTTCGCGAAAATCAGACCGATCTTTGTTTTGTCGGTAGTCTCTTTCCCGTTGGGCGTGTAGTGAAGCTGCAAAACAATATCGGAACCGGCTTTCAGCAGCGTTGCGCGCTGGGGTGTATCGGCGGATGGCAGCGCCTGACCCGGAACGTAGCCGGACAGGCCTGTGGATAACTGCCCTGCTCTGGAACCTCTGACCGGGACAAATACTTTACCGAGTTCCATCTCAGGCATCCACGGTGAACCCGGCTCGCGGATGGAAGTGATGACATGGTGCATCACGGATTTATCGCCCGGGCGAACTTCGGCGGCAACTACCCAGCGGTCTTCCTTGAGATTGGTGGGCAGGATCACGTACTGGTAGTCCACAACGCCGGTTGCCGGGACGGGAAAGGCGTTGGGCATTTCGACCACCAGATCCGGCTGGCCCATGGTCCAGCCTTCGACAAACTTGCGGGGCGCGGGCGCGTCTTTCGGATTGCCTTCGGGCGCGCCGGCATCCACCCAGGCGACTAAGGTGTCGATTTCGCGCTGGCTCAGGGTGCGATCGTTCGAGAACTTGCCGAAATGCGGATCGGCGAACCACGGTGGCATCTTTTTCGTGATGACGGCCTGTTTTATTGATTTTGCCCAGGGGCGCGCTTCCTGCCAGCTCATCATTGTGAACGGAACGGCTTCCCCGGTCCGGTGGCATTCCTGACAGCGCTGCTGCAGGATGGGCAGAACTTCTTTGTTAAAGGTGGGCGCGGGAGCTGCTGCGGCGCAGAAGGACGTGGTGAGTGAAACGGCGATGCCGATGGCGTGAAATCGCATACGTTGTAGAGTGATATCACACGGTTGGGGTAAAGTAAATCCCCCCAAGGTGTGTGACAGGTGCTTTAAGGCTGGTTGCGCGCGGCTGCGCTCGATAGCAAACTGTCAAAAGCGCTGGCGATAGAATTGCACCACACGTTGTTACTTTGCATCAGAAAGGGACCATAAAAAACGAGTGTCTCTCTATAGTTTTGCCCAATGGCTCGACCAGACGCCGTGGAGCATTGCGCTGCACGAATCGATCTGGGCCTACCCCATCATCGAGTCTGTACATGTGCTGACGCTCTGCCTTTTTGTAGGTCTGGCGACCGTTCTCGACCTGCGACTGCTTGGCCTTACTTTTAAGAAAACCGCAGTTTCAGAGATCACGGAAAAGCTGCTGCCGTGGACCACCGCCGGGTTTATCGTGATGGTGATTACGGGCGTCCTGTTGTTTTATGGCATACCGCTGCGGACCTATGGCAATGTTTTCTTCCGCGCCAAGGTCATCTTCCTGATTCTGGCGGGCATCAACGTCTGGTATTTCCATTCCGGAATCTTCAAAAAGGTGAAGACCTGGGATCACGATGCTGTGCCCCCCGCAAGGGCGCGCATGGCCGGCGCTTTTTCGCTGGTCCTGTGGGCGGCCGTCATCATCGCAGGTCGCTTTATCGCCTATAACTGGTTTGATAAATCGGTTCACTAGAGAAGTTTAGAGAAAAGAGAGAAACCGATGTCCCTGCAACCCATCTTTCAGACAATCGAAAATACGCCTGTGGGCCTTGCGATCCGCGATTCTCAGTGGCTCTTCCCGATCATTGAAGGCTGCCACCTGCTGGGCCTCGCGCTGATCGGCGGCGTGGTGCTGCTGGTGAATATGCGGATGCTTGGCCTGGGCCTGGGCAAAGAATCTGCGGCGGAACTGGAGCGCGATGCACGGCCCTACTTCAATGGCAGCCTGATTTTGATGCTGGTTACCGGCTCCCTGCTCTTCACTTCTGAGGCAGTGAAGTGTTACAACAACCAGGCTTTCTGGTTCAAGATGAGCAGTCTGCTGCTGGCGATCATCTTCACGATGACGATCAACAGGCGCGCGGCGCTGGCGGGCACCGGGGGCGGCTCGAGCGGGGCCAAAGTGATTGCGATTATTAACCTTTTGCTTTGGACCGGCGTGGGCGTCGGCGGTCGCTGGATTGGCTTTTCTTAGCGGGCGCGAACAGAGAAAGATCGATGGCGTCGGCCATGGCTTTGTAGCCCGCGTCGTTGGGGTGCAGATGGTCGCCGCTGTCGAATTCAGCTTTCATTTTGGTCGGGTGCGCGGGGTCGCGAACCACGGCGTCAAAATCAATGACGGCATCGAATGCGTTTGAGGTTCTGATCCATTGATTCACGGCTCCGCGTGTGACAGCACCGTGCTCGCTGTAATAGGCAGCACCTTCAAAAGGCATGAGGGGTGAGCCGAAGACTTTGATGCCATGTTCATGAGCTCGTTCGATGATTTGTTTATAAGCGCCGATGAGTTCTTCGGGCGTTACGATTTCTGAAGCCGGGGCATTGGGGCGGGGGGCAAAGATGAATTCCGTGCCGATGCCTGCGCCAATGTCGTTGATGCCCTCGATAATCGTCATCCATTTCACGCCTGACTGGCCGAGGACATCACGATCAAAACGTGCGAGAGCGCTCTGGCCGAAGGCATCGCGCAGGACGCGGTTTGCCGAGATTCCCTGATTCGCCACGGCGATGTTCGCGGTTGCGGGATTGGCCTGCAAACGCCGGGCGAGGAAGGCGGGCCAGCTGGAATCGGTGTTAGGCGTGGAGCGTGTGCCGTCGGTAATGGAATCGCCAAAGGTAACCAGGGTTGCGGCATCGGCGGGGGCGCTGACTTCCACGCTGGAAAGCCAGTAGGAGGACAAGGTGGTGGAACCATCTGTGATGGCGGCTGCGGCTGTCTGATCACCTTCCTTTGAGATCCAGGTAGTGTGCAAGGCAACGGCGTGGGTGGTGGCGGGGCCGGTTTCGCCAGGTACGTAAACGCTGAAGGCGAGGTCACCCAGTTTCGGGACATCCAGTTCGACGACATCGGACAGCAGAAACGCGCCTACCGGGATTGAGCATGACGGCTTGCCGTTGAAAGTGAGCGCCCGGTCTGTGCCTGGGATAATGGCGGAGTCTTTGGCCCGCAGGGCGATGTGTGCGGCCCCGAGGGTGAGCGGTGCTGATCCATAGGCGTTCGAGAGCTGGACGCGGACACGGTGCCCGCCGATGCTGGTATGGACCACCATACGCACGGTCTGGTTCTTGAAGGTTCCGGCTGGCGCTGCGCCGGCGCGGCCCACTGCGGCGCGGGGCTGCTGCTGGGCAGAGACCCAGGTGGGAAGCCATTGTTCGGGGCCCTGAGCCTGGGCGAACACGCCGGTCAGAAGCAACAACAAAGGCAGGGGGCTGTAACGGATTGCAATTTTCATCTTCACAAGCTTCCTCTAAATTGTGGTAAAAAACAAACCCCCGCCCCTCATTCTCCAGACAAGATGAGGGGCGGGGGTTGAAAAAAACGACACGCGGCTGGTAGCCGCATTGCCGGTTTTATTTCGTTTCCGGAGCGCCGGTACCTTGCGAGCCGAGGAAGAGTTTTGTGCCATTCGGCAGCGTGATATCACGACCGTTGGCGCGATTTGACCCATCCTTCGACTGGTAACCTTCCACGACCACCGGTGTGCCTGGAGCCACCGATGTTTTGGTAAAGCCGCGGCGCAGCAGAACGTTGGGGCTGCCCGCTTCCACCATCCAGGACGTCACAGTGCCGTCTGCGTTTTTGGCATCCACGTGAATCCAGGCGTGCGGGTTGATCAGTTCCACCTTGGTAACAGTGCCTTCAAGGTGGACCGGCTTCTTGGCATCAAACTCGGCGGCGAACGCATGATGCGCCCACGCCGGAACTGCGGCCAGAAGAAGACTTGCACCGGCCATTGCAACCGTCAAAGTTTTTTTCATATTCATTCTCCTTAATTCGATTCTACGTCTCGCACGTTGCAGCCCAACCGCTCTTACTTCTTGCGGAACTGGCCGTACATCAGTTCTTCGACAAATTCGACGCACTTGAACTCCATGAGGCGCGCGTTCTTTTCGACATGCTTATAGAGCGGCATGCTGATTTTCCAGGGGCGGGAGTAAACAGCCGGATCCGTGATGGTGGCTTCGTAGTTCATGGTGGCCGGGCCAGTCATGGTATAGCGTTCCACCACATGCAGCTGGTCGCTGTGATAGTTGCCTGCGCGGTCAAACCAGGTACGTTCGTCGAGACCGGTCACATCCACCACAAATGTTTCGCCTTCCCATTTGCCGTACGACTGGCCCATCCAGGCGTCAGCAGGCGACGGGCCGGGGTCTTTCAAAAAGATATTGCGAAACGCGCCGTCGTACTGGTAGGCAATTGCGAAAGCCTTGTCGCTCTGAAAGATCTGAAACGGATACGGCATGTAGGTCGCACGCGGAACGCCGGGAAGGTAGCAGCGGACTTCAGGATCAAGGTCCATGCGTTTTTTATAGTTTTCGTCCCGTTTGGCTTTGGCGGCCGGAAGGTAAGGGATTTCGCCGCCGTCAACAACGCCGGGGCCGGCCGGTGTCGCAAGAAGCGAGCCCGAGGCAACCAGCGGGGCAGTTTCAGAGGCATGGTCTTCAAGGTTCCAGTTGGCGGTGTTCAGCGCCTGCCAGATACCATTCATGTTCGGCTTGCCATCCGGGGTGCGCGGGGCTTTGTAGGCCGGAGCCTGAGCTGCGGCGGTCATTGCGGACAGGCAGAGCGCTGCAAGCACGTAAAAATTTCGCATTGAATCGATCTCTCCAGGCCCCGCCGCTTACTGTGCGGACTGCGGGGCGTTCAAATAATATCAGCGTCCTCGGAAGTTTACCACCCCCTCAAACCCAAGTGTTGAAATAATGGCTGGAAGGCGAAATTGTGGGCGAGGTTGGTGGGGTGATGTCCACGGCGATGAGCCGGGCACCATTCTGGAGCCAGTGGATGAACGCTCAATTCCGCACAATTTGTTGACACAACGCTCACCCTTCACTTTGCCTTCGGTCCCCCACCCAATTTCGCGAGAGACATTACATTCAGCGCTTGTGCAACGGTGCAACAGGCCGCTGTCACCTGCCGGCTATCTGAAAGGTGAAGTGCGGAGCAGTCACTTTGTGAGTCCCACTCCCTCGCTCGCCAACGCGCACCCGCGATCGCGGCTCGATATCATGGGCTGCTGCTGAGTTGCGCGCGGGCAAGCGGCAGAAACTGCTTCAACTCTTGCCGTCAGGATACCCGGCCAACTGCCGTTCTGCAGGGTGAAGCCGTCACCCCGGTTGAGCGTAAGCGGTTACGCAAAGGCCAGCTGTCACCTTAATGGTGAAGTGCGGCAGCAGTTGCTTTTGAGTACCGCCCGAAGATGTGGGCAAGCCAGATGCACGGCGACCGGGGGCACCCGCCTGGCCGTCTTCATCGGGTTTGGCGGGCGGGTGGAGACTTCCTGATGTTCGCGGCTTGATATCATGCTGTTTTCGCTGAGCAGCGTGCGCAGGCAAGCAGCAGAGAACTGCTTCAAACTGGCGCTCAGACACCCCGGCCAGATGCCGCTTTTAGGGTGAAATATCGCCTGCCGTTTCGCAGTCGGGACAGTTTCACTGGTCCGCGGCAAAGACGTTGTTCAGGAAGCTGGCGTAACAGGATAAAAGGGCAGGAAGGAGATTCCTTTTGCCCTTTTATCCGCTATTCGGCCTGATGCCGCGCAGAAGTGTCAGTTGGCACGGATTGTCAGCTGGAACGGTCTGCTACCTCTTCGATATCGCTGCCTTATCATCGGCCCGCGCGCCCGCAAGTATGCCCATCAAGCCGATATTGCCTTCATGACAGGCATATTCATAAACCGGCTGCGCGGACCGCTGCAGGGGAATCGTCAGGCTCCACGGCTTTGTCCAGGTGTCGGGGTCGTTCAGGGTAATCTCATACCGAATCGTTTCGGCATCCTGACGTGTGAACCGTTCCGTGACGTGCAGCTTCTCGCTCGAGAGACTCTGAAAAGCGTTCGCCTTATAGTTCGTGGTGTCGACTACCAGGGTGTCGCCTTCCCAGTGCCCACGCGAATCCCCCAGCCACTGATGGACATTCTCCGCCACATGTGGCCGGCTCTCCAGATTGATGACCCGCGCGTCATGGAACATTTCCGTCATGACCATAACCGCCGCAGGCGTCTGCACGACCTGGTAGTAACTCTGGTATCCCGCCGATACCGACGGCGAACCGCGGGAGATACACCGTTCGCTTAGAGACCGATCCTCAGGGCCGTGTGCTGGACGCTCACGGGCGATCCTCTGGTCTTCCCGGAGTTTCCTGGCCCGGGCCGTCAACGGAGGGACGCGTCCATCAGCCGGGTCCGTAATCAGCGAAGTTCGGTTATCCCAGACTCTGTGATCGTTCCACTCGGAACTGTAATCGCCCGTCTCGCCGTCTGTGCTCTTAAAGCCGATTTTCAGGCCCTTCATGTTCGCCCAGGTCGCCAGGAACACGTTATCGCCGAAGGCGGCATCAACCTTGCCGCCGATGAACATTTCCTCAGCTTTTTTCCGCATCACGCCTACTTCAGCGTCGGTCAGCACCGGATGGTTTGCGAGTTCTGCGGGCCGTTCGAGGGGTGTTGCATTGTTATTGGCCCAGAAGCCCTGCAAATCCGGATGACCATCCGAAGACAATGGTGCCCTATACTGCTGCGCCTGGGAAGACGCGGCAAACGCGGTGAGACAAATCATCAGACCAAAGGGTCGCAAGTTCATTTTAACTCCTGATGGGCCATGGTGTACGCGCTGTGAAGGGTACTGCTTCTATGCTCCGAAGTCAAGCGGTGGGTAAATGTTTGTCAAGGCAAAGTAGAAATGTCCTGTTTTGATGGCAGAGGGAAGAGGTTTGAATTAGAGTATGGGTGATTCTTCGGGGAGTCGCGTTCCCGGAGAAGATTCAAAGCCGATGCGACGGAGTTGGCTCCGAAGTAAACGGCGGCAGACCTCCGGGAAACCGGGGGAGCTTTTTGAGCCAGTGTCGGCCCGAAGCCGCGATAGATTTCCTGCCCCGGAATTGCAACCGCCTTCGCGCGGTTTTTTCTTCCAGCTTCCGGTTCGAACCCCGCCCCCGCATCCCATGGATAACTGCCTGGTCGCCTTCCCTCTTCAGCTTCACCAGAAGCCGCCTGATGTGGCGTTCCGTTTGCCCCATCTCTTCGGCAGCCTGCCGTTGTGTGATCAGCCCCATCTGTGCTTTCTTCAACGCGACCAACCGGTCCCGGTCCTGCTGTCTCATGAGAAGTATTCCTGTTTCCAGCTCCCCAGCTTCTCCTTTTCAGCAGGACATTTCTACTTTGCACATTTAGGACACTCTCATATTGCGGGACATCCTCCAAACCTTTGGGGTGCGAATCGCGCTAAAATACCGGGAGCCAAAGGAGTTTTAATGCAGAGATCCAGTGTGACGAGAGTTTTTTCCGGTTTTTTTCTGTATACTGCAATGGCACTCGCGCAGGCACCGCAGACGCCCGTCCGGGTTGACTTCAGCCGTGATGTGTTGCCCGTCCTTCGGCAGAACTGCGTAGCCTGCCACGGACCCACGCAGCAGATCAGCGGCATGCGCCTTGACCGCAGGAGCTCTGTGCTCGGTCGGCGCGGTGTCGTTCCAGGCAGCGCGGAGAACAGTTTTCTGTTTCACCGCATCTCCGGCTCATCCTACGGCTCGCAGATGCCGCCGAGTGGACCGTTGCGCGCGGCACAAATCGACATCATCAAAACATGGATTGACCAGGGTGCTGAGTGGCCCGATGCACTGGCCAATGAAGCCGATGCACCGCCGCCTGACAAGAATGCGGTGGCGATGGTTGAGGCTTTGCGAACCGCCGATATGGCTGCTTTCAACAAGCTGGTGGCTGAAGACACGAAACTGCTGAACGCACGCGGGCCCGATGGCTCCACGCCTTTTATGTATGCAGCCCTCTACACGTCCGCGCCTGTTCTGGAACAGTTATTGAAAAAGGGGTCAGACCCCAATAAGGCGAATGATGCCGGTGCCACCGCGCTAATCTGGGCTGCGGGCGATCTGGAAAAGACGCGGGTTCTGGTGCGTCGTGGTGCGAACGTGAATGCCCGTTCCGCTGATCTGCGCACCCCGCTCATGGTGGCCGCACGCCGTCCGGGGAATTCTGCAACGGTCAAATTTTTGCTTGAGCGTGGTGCCAGTCCCAACCCTAATAATCGGCCCGATGTGGAAGGTGCGCCTCTCATTGATGCTGTGACGGCCGGCGACGCCGTTAGCATGCAATTGCTGCTTGCGAAAGGTGCGGAGACGAAGCAGTCTGGTCAGGATTTGCTTGAAATGGCCCTGACGGTTCGCTGCGTGAAATGCCTTGATCTGATCGTCGCGAAGGGTCTGGACAAGGCTGCCTACGCAGGAGCCCTGCCCAACATAGCGGCGCTGGGCAATACGGAGGCGGTTCGCCTGATGCTGGATCACGGCGCGGACGTAAATGCCTTCGATCCGCTGGGCAGGACGCCGCTGATGTACGCGGTGACATCGGACCTGCTGCCTCTTGATGAAATCAAACTGCTGGTGGAACGCGGCGCCGACGTCAACGCCAAAGACAAGCATAAAGATGGCGGCGATGGCGGACTGAGCGTGCTCGACATTGCCCGTTTGCATGGCGAGACGCCTATCGTTTCATTCCTCGAAAAGGCCGGGGCTAAAGGTACGCCTGCCCGGAAAGCGGCGCTGCAGCCCCGCCATGACAACACAATTCAAGCCGCAATTCAGACCAGCCTGCCCTTGATTCAGAAGGCAGATGCGAGCTTCGTACCCAAGGCTGCCTGCGTGTCCTGCCACAACAACAGCTTTGCCGCAATGGCGGTGGGCAGTGCCCGCAATGCAGGTTTCAAAGTGGATGAAAAAGCGTCAAAAGAACAGGTGCAGGCCAACGTAATCGGATTGGAAAAGCAGCGCGGTTATTTGCTCCAGAGCATGCTTCAGCCGGTGGAAGACACGTTCGGCGCGTTCATCGTAGGCAATATTCTGGTTGGCCTGGACGCGGAACATTACAAAGCTGATCTCAACACCGACGCGGCGGCGATTTACCTTAAATCTCACCAGATGCAGGATGGCGAATGGCCTTATGTCATGGCTGATGGCCGTCCGCCGATTTGTTCGGATTACATCGGCCAGACCGCGCTTGCCATGCGCGGACTCCAGCTCTATGCGCCCAAGCCTGTGAAAGCCGACTACGACAAGGCCGTTCAACTGGCGGCGAACTGGATTGCGAAGGCTAAATCTTCCAACAACGAGGACCGCATCTGGAAACTGCAGGGTCTTGCCTGGGCGGATTCAAACAAGGCTGGTTCAAACAAGGCCGGCTCGAACAAAGCGTCAATACAGGCTGCGCGTCAGGATCTGCTGGCCAGGCAGCGCCCGGACGGTGGCTGGTCTGATCTCGATTCCATGGAGAGCACTGCCTATTCAACCGGACGCGCGCTGGTTGCTTTGAATTCGGCGGGTATGACTGCATCCGACGCTGTTTATCAGCGCGGCGTTCAGTTTCTGCTCAAGACGCAGAATGAAGACGGCTCGTGGTTTGTGCGTTCACGCGCCATGACCATTCAGCCTTATTTCGATTCGGGTTTCCCGCACGGTTTCGATCAATGGATCTCGGCCGCGGGGACGAGCTTTGCCAATATGGCGCTATCGGCTGCCGTGCCTGCCAAAGCCGCGCTGGCAATGAAGTAAGCGCGAGTCATGGCGATCGCTCATAGATGGGCCGTCGGCATGTATGCCCGGTCCCTCTCACCCTCAGCGCAGAAATTCTCCAGAACATCGCTGTTGGGGATCAGCACTTCAGTGAACTTAATGGTGACCGGCTTCGTGAGGATATTGGAATCTTCAACGGTCGTCTCGACGTCCATATGGCCGAAATCACGGCGATGGAAGCGTTCCTGAACGCGCAGTGCCTCGCCGCGGGGATGCCCCCGTCCATCGAGCCAGGCCTTATCGTTGAATCCTGCTGAATCCACCACAAGGGTGTCGCCTTCCCATTTGCCGGTGGAGTAACCCATCCATGAAAGAAACGGGTCGACAGGAAGTTTGCGTCCGTCGGTGTGAATCTGGCGAAAAGCCCCATCGACCTCATAGAAAATCGCAATCGCCTGCGGCGTCTGGAAAATCTTGAAAGGGAAAGCAGCGAGATTGCGGGCAGGCAGACTGACCGGTAAACAGTGCGACGTGGGCGAATCAAAGTACTGCCGGTTTTTCAACGTTCGTTCGACGGCTTCGGGGCGGATCGGTGCCTCTCCGGTTTTGAAGTCGATCAGGATATTCGCCCAATACCGGGAGAACGTGCGGGGATCATCACCCGCTGCGCCGAAGGACTGCTGGCCGTAAAGTCACTCGATTTCACCATCTGGGGGAGGCTCAATCTGCCAGACACCGGAAAGGTCCGGCTTGCCATCCGAGATGCGCGGCGCCCTCGCCAGCAGATTCGGCTTGCAGTCCCGGGTCAACGGAGTCCCCCGCTCGGGATAGTCCAGCCACTGAGCCTTTGCAGGCAACACTGCGCACAGCATTACGATTGCGAGAACGAGTCTTTCAAAACGCAACATCAGATCTCTCCTTTCGCTATTTCGGCGTCATCACGAGTTCTATTTGATTGCCATCGGGGTCTTTGACAAAAGCATAGCTGAGGCCTTCTCCGGATTTGGCTGCGGGTCGCATCAGCGTACCGCCGCTGGCCTTTGCCGATTCAATCGCTTTGTCGAGATTAGGGACTTCGAGGATGAGCGAGGCCATTGCGCCGGCGGGAGCATCCTTCGGACGGGTTGCGATCACTATGGGTGAGCTTGTGGCAGCTTTGGCTTTTTCCGGTGTTGCGCCGGAGTTGATGATGATTTCCTTGAAGGTGGCCGAGTTGGCCGCGCGTCTTGTTTCGGACATGCCGAACGCCTTCTCATAGAAGGTCGCCACCGCTTCCGGGTCTGCCGCCAGCACGCGGATGCTGCGGACGCGGATACCCGTTTCCATCTCCGCAGCCATTGATGTTCCAGCTGCCATAACGCCGAGAGTCACAACTGTAGCCAGGTTCATTTCCCCCTCCAGATATTACCGGCCGGGCCGGGCGCTGTCAGTCTATCACTGCGGAGGCCTATTCCCTTTTGCGGTTTACGGTGTCAAACTGAGTGAACTCTTATGCGCAAGTTTGGTTTGATTCTTCTGGCAAGCGTGGCATTGGCTCAGTCGCCTTCGCCGTATCAGCGGGTTGGCACCATGAGTCAGCTGATGATTAATATCATTTTCCCCACGTCGGACGCGGTGTTCTATGTGGAGCGGAATGAGCCGAAGACGGAGGTGGAATGGACTAATCTGGCGAACCAGGCTTTGATGCTGGCGGAGAGCGGCAATATTTTGATGATGCCTGGCCGTGCGCGCGATGAGGGTAATTGGATCAAGTGGTCAAAGATGATGCTGGATGCCGGCAACGCTGCTTTCAAAGCGGCGAACGCGAAAGATATGAATGGCGTGCTGGCGGTGAACGATCAGCTTTATCAATCTTGCGTGGAGTGCCATATGCAGTACCGGCGTGATTATCCGAAACGGCCTGTGGTGCTGGCTCCAAAATAAGTAGTGACGGGGGCGTCGGCCCCCCCATTTATTTTTTGTCGGTCTCGCCCTTGCGCGCGCCGCCCATGATGCCCTGAATGGCGTAATTGCCTTCATGACAGGCGTATTCGTAGACCGGACCCTGGGTTGCCGTGAAGGGATATTCGAGGGTCCACTGTTTGGAAAACGTAGTGGGATCGTCGATGGTGGCCCGGTAGAGGATGGAATTCGCGTCGGCGCGGGTGAAGCGTTCAATCACATGCAGGTCCGTTGAAGTGCCGCGAAATCCCGCTTTGGGGGAGAAATTCGTAGTGTCCGCCACAAGCGTGTCGCCTTCCCATTTGCCGATGGAATCGCCCAGCCAAAACTCAACATTTTTGGAAGGGTGCGTTCCGTTGATCCGAATCACGCGGACGTCATGCACCATTTCCACCAGGATCATAACCGTCTCAGGAGTCTGCACGATCTGATAGTTGTTGTTGTAAAGCACGGGTAGCATGGGCGGGCCGGAGGTTGAGCCGAACCCGATGAGGCAGCGCTCCGACATGGGCCTGTCCTGCACGCTGTTGAAGCGGCCGAATGACATCATGGCTGCGCGGTTACGGTCACGGCCACCCTGTGTGATCGGCGGCACTTTGCCATCCGGCGGGTCGATGACGAGCGAGGTCCGCTTCACACCATCCACGCGTGCCAGCTGGGAGCCGCGGTCGATGAACAAAAAGTTGTAACCACCGGTGCCGGAAGAGCCGGCGGCTGCGATCAGAGGACCATCGGAGGCGCCATCCTGTTTTTCGGCGGTCTCAATGTCTTTCTTTTCGTAGGCCGTGGCCTCAGCATCGGTGAGCGTTGCCTTGCCGGCGAGGGACGCGGGCCGTTCCATCGGAGTGAGCGTGGCATTGGTCCAGATACCCTGAAGATCAGGTTTGCCGTCGCCCGTGCGCGGCATTTTCCAGACGGCTTTATTTTGTGCCGGGAGCCCGGCGGCGGCAAGAAGAGCAAGCGCGCCCAGTGTCAGCAGATTCCGGTAGTTCATGATTCAAGGATACCGCTTTGCTGAGAGTTAGCGAACGGAAACAGCAGAGAACGGGGCGTTACCGGTGAAGGATTTTGCGTTTGTGCAGCCAGTAGAGAACGGGTAAGACCAGGAGCATAAGAACCCACGTGGATGGTTCCGGTGCAGAGTCAGATATCGTGACGGAAGTTAGCAGTGCAACGAATGACTGGTTCGCGAAGGCAGAACCAACCGGCTGCAAAGACGCGCTATATGCGGCGCCCCAGTTTGAATTGGGTCCGAATGCGAGTTCGTTGGCCCGAAGAGCAGATTGCGGTATCAGATCACTTACACTGGCCAGGATTATGCCGTCGAGGAGGTAGTCAATTTTAGTCCGGGACCAGTTAATGGTCCAGTCGTGCGCCGCCAGCGGATTGAAGCCGTCGGGCAGGGTAACCAAGCCACCGTCGCCAGAGTCAGAGGACCCGCTGGTAAACCGGTTTAGTTCCACCCGCAGCGGTGCGCCTGGCTGCAGGAGGTTCGTGACCAGCTCAATGTCGATCTCATCGGGATTGTTGGTACACCCGGGACAGCCATAAAGGTACATCCCATACACGATGCCTGGCTGAACACTGGTCAATTGCATACGGGTAGTGAATGTGAGTGGTGAGTCGGGCTGAAAAGCCTGCAGCGTCTTGGCGTGGGTTCCGAAAAGTGTGAAGCCGTTGGGGTTGTAAGTATTGAGCGAAAGCTGAGCCCCGTCCGGCCCGATAACGAACTCTCCGCCGCCGCCCGGAGTTGCCCAGTCGGTCAGTTGGGTACGACCGACGAAGGATCCAAAACCTACTTCCGTAGTCCAGGACCCAAGGTTGAGGTGAGTGCCGGGAGTGCTGAAAGTGTCCTGAAAAAGAAGATCAGCGCGCGCCGCGCCTCCGCCGAACAGGCACAGGGTGAGCAGAAGTTTTGTTGTCGTGTTCAGATTGGTTCCTGCTCACCAGTGTATGGGTCATGAAGGCAAAATCATGCATGAAACAGGTTTATTGGCGTGACTTTGGTACTAGTACACCGATGATTCGCCGGTGCCGCTGGTGAGCGACGCCGGGGGGATTGTTCGCGCTACCTGTGCGGCGTTTCAGTAAGCAGGCGCCAGCTTCGGTAATGGTGGATCGCGAAACCGGCAAATCCCGGCTGGTCACGCAAAGCCGTTTCCACGAGTTCCAGTTCGTGTTCCATTTCCGCTTCTGTGTGGCCGGCAAACGTGGTCTTCGCGTATCCCGGAATTTCCCGGGTGAACCGGCCGTCCCTGGCGCCAACCATGGCAGCCAGGTGCGCCAGTGCGGTTTGGAACGCCTCGGCCTTGCCTGCTTCGGGCGGCTCGGCAAGGCCGACGAAGCGTTTTCCGCCGGAATGCATTACGTTCAGACGAAAGCCCTCAAAGCGACTACTCAGCAGCAGCGGGAATTGTTGCGGAGTGAGCGCCGCCCACTCCCCGGCCGGGAAACCGTGGACGAATACCACTCGCGAAGCACCCGCCGGTTCTGTTTCCACGCCAATGAACGCGCGTTTTTTTTCGCGTCCGGCCGCAGTCAACATGTCGCGCCCCAAACGAATGATGCCGTCACCGCCCAGGGCGGCATTGCGGTAATCCATGATGGCGATGTTGCCCTGTAAACTGGTCGCCGGGTTAAACCAAAACGGCACGTCCATGCCGAATTCGAGGTCTTTACCAGCCAGGGCGGCTGCAACTTTTTGGGTGAGTTCAGTGAACCACAATCCAATGCGCGATTGCAGCGGACTGTCCCAGCCCAGCAGCAGGTAGGGCTCCGCGTCCAGATGAAAACCCGACCAGCGTTCCTCCGGCGCCGACCCGGCATTGAATTTCAGAATGGCCTGAATCTCGTTGAGCACCTCGGCATGATTTTCCGGAAGCACTGCTTCGGGCCAACCATCCAGGGCGTGCACCTCCAACCGTTGCTGCCGCGCCGCCCGCAGAAATGCGCGCAGGCCGCGCTCGTCCGTCTTGGCGGAGTATTGCAGAAACAGTACGGACACCTGATGTTCGCGGGCGAATCGCAGGAGTTCCTGCTGATCTTCCATGTCCCAGGCCCACATGGCGCGGGTCGCGGCGGAAACAGGACTCACGGCCAGCAGAAGTGCGCAAACGATATAGTGAAGCGTGCGGCTTTTCATGTGCGCTTTGTTTTTGGTGGCCCAGTCTGCCGCGCCGCTCCCCGGATCGGACGCGCTGGAAGACGCACGGCGGCTTGCGTCCTCCAATCACCGCGCTGCTCTTGATCTTCTCAATAAGCATCTCACCACCGAGCCGCAAGATGTGGACGCGAGGGTTTTTCGCGGTATCGTCCTTTCATGGGAACGCCGTTTTGACGAAGCCCGCGCCGATCTCGAACGCAGCCTCGCCGAGCATCCGGAGTATTCCGACGCCTCGGTCGCCCAGGTCAACGTGGAATTGTGGTCGGGGCATCCTGAGCGGGCGCTCACGGTAGCAAACGAAGGCGTGCTGCATACTGCGGCAAATTCCGCCGTTCTGCTGGCCCGTGCCCGGGCCTTTGCCGCATTGCACCGTTTCGATGAAGCCCGTGCCGACCTGGTCAACGCGCTGAGTATCGACCCCGCCAACGTGGAAGCGCGCACCCTGAGCCGGAGTCTGCAATCGGATGCGCACCAGTGGGAACTGCTGGTCGGGAACACCTACGAAAGGCCGGGAAAGGGTCTGGACGGGTGGCACGAATATCAGACGCAACTGAAGCGGGTCACTTCGCGCGGTGACGTTTTCGCGCGCTTCTCTCACGCCCGGCGCTTCGGCCTGGATGCAAATCAGGTGGAGCTGGAATACTATCCGAAGTTCGGCAAGCGATTTTCCGCCTATTTGAATGCGGGCTTCTCGCCGGAGAATCAACTGTATCCGCAATATCGGTTTGGCGGCGATCTGATTGCGTCGCTGGGGCGAGGTTTCGAGGGTTCGGGCGGAATGCGGCGTCTCGGCTTTGCCACGAAGATCAACATTTATACCGGTTCCATGGCAAAGTACGTCGGGAATTGGAGACTTGGCAGCCAGTTCTTTCTGGCACCCGCTTTTGCAGGCTCTTCCGGGGCGGTATTGTTAAATGCCCGAAGATACCTCGGAGATTCCGGCGACTACGCGGGCTTGAGTTACCTGCATGGCAGAAGCGCAGTGGAAATACGCACTATCACAGACACCGGCATCCTCGGTTCCAATTCCATTCAGGCTGAATTGCGCAAGACGGTAGCGCACCGCTGGCTGGTAGCCGTGCGCACCGGCTACAGTCGCGAAGAACGGCTGGGCACGGGCCAGGTCAACCACTTCCTTCTCGATACCGGTTTGGGTTACCGGTTCTGAACATGGCGTATAAACTTCTCATTGTCGATGACGACGTCACCAATCTCCGCTTTCTGAAGCTGGTGCTGGCATCGGAAGGTTTTGATATTCGCACTGCAACGGGGGCTGGCGAAGCCCGGGCGGTGATCCGCGGATTCCATCCGCGTCTGATCCTGGTCGGCATGAAGCTGGCCGATGGCAGCGGTCTCGATTTTGTAAGGCAATTAAAGGCTGTGCCGGAGACGCGCGACATCGCGGTTGTAGCGGTGACGGCCAGTGCGGCTGCGGATGTGGAGCGCGACGCCCGCGAGGCCGGTTGTATTAATTTGCTCACCAAGCCGGTGGACGTCCGGGAATTGCGAACCATGATTCGCGACCTGCTTTCAGCGCCCGAACCGGATTCCGATTTTGCCCGCCAAATCGCGGAAATTCGGGAGAGCTTCGCGATTACGAGTCTTGCCCGTGTGCATGCTTTGATGGAAGCGGCCGACGCTGGCGCGATCAAAGCCGCGGCGCACAACTGGAAGGGCGTGGGCACCAGCGTCGGGCTTCCGCGTGTGAGCGAACTCGGGGTTGAACTGGAACATGCGGCCGGGGATCTGGTGCCAGGGCTGCTGGCCTCGCTGGAGCAGGAATTTATGGCGGCGTTGCACCCCTCGGGTTCCGGCACGGTGCTTCCGGAGGGGGTGGCAGCTGCGTTGTCTGGCCGCCGCATCGGTCTTCTGGGGTTCGAGGAGGAACCTGCCGCTCTTCTCAAGGCTGCGCTGGAGGCGGGTTCTGCTTTCACGCGAACCCTCGACTGCTTCGCGGTTCTTCCGGGTTCGAAGGATGTCAAACCGTTTGATCTGGTGATTTTCAACGTTTGCGCGGAAACCGCCAAATCGCCGTGGATGGATGCCGCCGCCCTGGCCAGTAACAAAATACCGCTGATCGCGGCCGGCAGTCCCGAAGCCCTGTTCGCAGCCAACCCCGTGGTCTGCGAATTCGCCACGGATTTCATGGCCGCGCCCTGGACCGATTTGGAAGCGGCTTGCCGCGTGCAACACTGCCTGGCCAGAACGGATTCGAAATCTAAACTGAAAGTCGGGGTTGGCGGACCGGCGCGCATCGTAATAGCCGACGACGATCCCACCATTCGGTCTCTCGTCAGCGCCACTCTGGGGAGCTACGGCATGCAGTGCCACACCGCGAACGATGGCCGCGAGGCGCTGGAGTTGATCCGCCGCGAGGTCCCGGATGCCGCCATTCTCGACGTGAACATGCCCTATTCCGACGGGTTTGAAATACTGGCCGCAGTGCGCGAAGATGCTGCCACCAGCGGCGTACGCATAATCCTCCTTACCGCACGGCAGCACGAGACCGACATTCTCCGGGGCTTTCGTCTGGGCGCTGACGATTATCTCGTGAAACCTTTCAGCCCCATGGAACTGGCGGCACGGCTCGAACGAGTGCTGGCCCGCTGATGCACGGGCGCCGCAACCTGTTCGCGAGCACACTGTTGGTTGTCGCGATCCACACTGCGGCGGTGTGGGCTTTCTGGAGGCTGTTCACGCTCCAGCTGGATCTTGCGCTTGGGCTGGCGATGGCGTTCCTGCTCACCCACTTGGTGGCCATCACGTTGCTGTTGGGCGGTTCGGTGATCGTTAAGATTCTGCGTCTCCGCCGTGATGCGGGGTTCCGGCGGATTGAGCCGGAAACTCGCGCGGCGCTGGCAGCGCACGCAGCCGGTGTGGATTGCGGAGCTGAATTGCGCCGTCTGTATACCCAGTCTCACGACGCCACCGTAATCTGCCTGGTGGATGCCCTTGGCAGTGTCCGTGGCTCCGGGCGGGACCGGCTGGCGCAATTGGCTGCGGAACTGGGGGTTCTGCGCGAGTGGGAAGCACAATGCTTCAACAGGGCGCCCCGCGTGAGGCGCGAGGCGGTCGCCGCGCTGGGTCTGGCGGGTTGTACCGATGGTGGCGTGCGTCGTGCCCTGGATGACACCGACGAATTTGTACGCATGGAAGCCGCGCGCGTGTTGCTGGCGTCTTCCAGTCAGGAGGATCTGGAGCGTATCTTCGCGCGCGTCATCGGCCAGCCCCTCCTTGTTCGCATCCTGCTGGGTACCGAGTTAATGAAACATTCCGCAGTGCTGGCGGCGCACGCCATCCCCGCTGCTCTCGATGCCGGGAATACGCAGCAAACCATTCGCGTTCTGGAAACTCTCGCGGGTTGGGGCCGGTTTGTTTCGGTGCCAGGAGTGGAGCCGCTATTGCATCATGCCGAGGCCACGGTGCGCGTGGCGGCCGTACGGGCGCTTCGCTACTGTGTGCAGCCGCCGGATGCTGCCTCCCATGTGCGGGCCATTTTGGAAGACCCTGATGCGGTGGTGCGCGCTGAAGGCGCACGCATGGCCGGGAAGATGCGCATGGTGGAGGCAGTTCCCTGGCTAACCGGTGTTCTGGAAGATGCCATCCCGCACACCCGCCTTACCGCCGCCTATGCGCTGGGCGAAATTGGCCAGGCGGGGTGGAACGTTCTGGAGCATGCGGTATCCGGGGCCAGCGCCGCCAGTGCGGGCCCTGCGCTCGAAGCGCTCGAGCGAGTACGCATTGGGCGGATTACGGAAGGTCCCGGCTGATGGACTGGTATTCGCCTGCGGCGCGCGTAATTCGGGCCGTCGAGTTCAGTCTTATCTATTACGTTGGCGCCAGCAATCTGTTCTACATGCTGATGATGACACTGGGGTACTTCGGCCTAAGGGGCCGCGGTCGCGATCTGCCGCCCGCCGAAAAGCAAGCCATACTCGCTTCTCCCCTGGCACCGGCGATTTCAGTGATTGCGCCCGCCTTCAACGAGGCGCTCTCCATTCGGGAGAGCGTGCGCGCGCAGCTCGGCCTGCAGTACCCGCAACATGAAGTCGTGGTGGTGAACGACGGATCTACCGACGATACCTTGCGGATCCTCATCGACGAATTCCGCCTGTATCGTTCAGCCCGTGTTCCCGCGGGTTCATTACCGTCAAAACCGGTCCGCGCGGTTTACGAATCGCGCGATCCGCTCCGTCTGCTGGTCGTAGACAAGGTAAATGGCGGCAAGGCCGATTCACTCAATGCGGGTATCAATTTCGCGCGCTCGCCGCTGGTGGCCGCCGTGGATTCGGATTCGCTCCTGGAGCGCGAAGCGCTGCTGCATATCGTGCGCCCTTTTCTGGAAGACCCGGAGCGCACTCTTGCTACCGGCGGAATCATCCGCGTGGTGAATGGATGCAAAGTGGAGCATGGCGACGTGACCGGGATCGCGGTGCCTCCAACGTTCATTGCGCGAGTCCAGGTGATGGAATACCTGCGTGCATTTTTGGGAGGCAGGGTTGCGTTTAGTCTGATGGATTCCATGCTAATGATCTCCGGCGCCTTTGGGTTGTTCCGTCGGGACGCTTTGCTCGAAGCAGGCGGGTTTGACACTGGCACCGTGGGCGAAGACATGGAAATAGTAGTCCGCATGCAACGCCTTTGGCGAGACCGGGGCCAGCCGGCCAGAGTACTCTTTGTGGCAGAGCCGGTGTGCTGGACCGAAGTTCCGGAGAGCTGGAAAACTCTTCACAAACAGCGCAATCGCTGGCAAAGGGGCACTGTGGAGACGCTGATTAAACATCGCGGGATGTTTCTGCGGCCACGCTATGGGATGCCGGGGATGTTCGCGCTGCCGTACTTTGCAGTTTTCGAAATGTTTGGTCCGGCCCTCGAATTCATGGGCTACGTTTGCACCATCGCGGGCTGGGTGCTGGGCGTAATCGATACCCGTATCGCCTTGCTGTTTGGTGTGGTATCCGTGGCGCTGGGCATGTTGCTTTCGGTGACGGCGCTGGTGCTTGAGGAGTTCACTACGCGACGGTACACGGCACCGCGCGATCTGGGAAAGCTGTTGCTGTCGGCCATTATGGAGAACGTAGGCTACCGGCAACTGATGTGTCTGTGGCGCACCGAGGGACTCATCGACGGGTTGCGGCGCAAGAAAAAAGGCTGGGGAAAAATGGAGCGCAGAGGTTTTCAACCACCGGCGGTTTGAGAAGAGCAGGAATTCTTCAGCCACTCCCGCTGACTGCCGCTTACCAGTTCGAACTCGGCTTCCAGCAATTCCAAGAGCAACGCTGCGAGGTTACGGTCAAGACCTGCGCCCAGCCCCTGGCACAACTTGCGCATGTTTTCCGCGCCGGTTTGGGCGCAACTGGCTTCAAGCGCGCACGCCAGCCTGAATAGCGCTTCGCGGCCACCGCGGTGATGTTCCAGCCGCATTGCCGTGAGCGAATCCGCAGTCTCCGCGGTGAAGGCCCGCAGAATCTCGGCCACCACAGCCGTCAAACCTTCGTTGCAGGCCGTCTGCAACTGCGCGGGTAAAGCCCACGGCGTGCTGCCGCCATCGGGCGCGGATTTCCGGGCGGCGGCGCGCATCAAGGCCCCTTCGAGGTCGGCGATCTTCATCGGCTTGGATACGAAGTCGTTCATACCGGCGGCAAAACAACGGTCGCGGTCGGTCGCCAAAACATTTGCCGTAAGCGCTGTGATCCAGGGCGAGCCCGCTTCGCCTTCCAGCGCGCGAATCTGCCGGGTGGCTTCCAGCCCGTCGATCTCCGGCATTTGCATATCCATGAGCACAACATCGTAGTGGCGGCTTCGGCAAGCCTCAACAGCCGCCCGGCCATCCACCGCTACATCGGCGCGATAGCCCAGTTTCGCCAGCACCATGAGCGCCAGTTTACGGTTCACCGGGTAGTCTTCGGCCAACAAAATTCGCAGCGGCATACGAGCCGCCATGCTGCCGCCTGCGGGAACCGGAAACTCAGGTTCGGCCATCACCTCCGCAGCCACAAGCCCGCCTGTCAGAAAGTCGAATAGCAGCGACGGTTTCACCGGCTGGGTAAGGAAAGTGACGCTGGCGGGGAGCGCGGGAATGCTATCGCGCTTCCAGCCCAGCGGATGGGCCAGAGCCACGGGCGCGCCTGGGGCCATGCCGCCGTTGCGAATGCGGTGCAGCAATTCGATGGCGTGTGGCGTATCCAGATCCACTACGGCAGCGTCGCATTGGGGATTCCGGGTTAGCCAGTTCACGCCCGCCGCGGCTGAGTCCACAACCCTGCAGACCATGCCCCAGGCTTCGGCGTGACGCTGGATCATGGTAGTCTGCGCTGAAGCAGGCTTGGCAAGTAACAGAGTCTTTCCCGCCAGCAAGGCTGCCTGCGCGCCTTGGGAATCACGGGTTTCCGCCAGTTCTGCCCGGATCGTGAAATGGAACGTAGATCCCTGGCCCAACTCGCTTTCCACACGGATCGCGCCACCCATGATTTCGCACAGCTTTTTGCTGATCGCCAAACCCAGACCGGTGCCACCGTAGAGCCGCGTGGTGGAGGAATCCACCTGGCTGAAGGACTGAAAGAGCAGATCGATTCGCCCCGCCGGAATGCCCATGCCGGTATCGCGGACCGCGAACTGCAGTTCATAGTCGCGGCCGGCGATACAGTGGGCGCTTACCGTCACCACGACTTCGCCCCGATCCGTAAACTTGACCGCGTTGCCCAGCAAGTTCACCACAATCTGACGCAGGCGGGCAGCGTCACCAATCCATTCCATTGGCGTTCCGGGCTCACTGAGCCAGGCAACTTCCAGATCTTTTTCGGCGGCCTTCGATGCCACCATGTCCAGCGCGTCTTCGAGGACCTGGTTCAGTTGGAAGGGCGCGTGTTCCAGCTCCAGCTTGCCGGATTCAATGCGGGAGAAATCCAGAATGCCGTTGATCAAATCGAGCAAGCCCTCGCCAGCCGTCTGGATGGTCCGCGTAAAGTCGCGCTGTTCAGGAGTGAGCGCCGTATCCAGCAATAACTCCGTCATTCCTATAACCGCATTCATAGGCGTGCGGATCTCGTGGCTCATGTTGGAGAGAAACTGGGCCTTGGTCTGCACTGCGGCTTCGGCTTCC
The DNA here is from genome assembly GCA_025363475.1 of Terriglobia bacterium. Lineage (GTDB taxonomy): Bacteria > Acidobacteriota > Terriglobia > Bryobacterales > Bryobacteraceae > BOG-234. The sequence continues at coordinate 28,472 of JANYDS010000078.1, read as the reverse complement.
GCCTTCGCCTTGCGCAGTGCGGCTTCGGTTTCCAGACGCGCGGAAATATCGCGGAAGCGGGCCGTGAACACCGGATGGGGCTTTTTCCAGACGGGGGTAATCGCCAATTCGACCGGGAACTCGGTACCGTCCGCCCGGATCGCGGTAGTTTGCAGAAGTTTCCCCAGGATCGGAGCAGAATACGTGGAAGTGAGACGGCGAAACAGGCGGTGATAGAGCGGTCGCACCCTCGGAGGGACGATCTGTTCCAGCAGGTCGCGGCCGATGGCTTTCTCCCGCGAGCACTGGAAGATCCGCTCCGCCGCAGCGTTGAACTCCACAATCCGGGCCTCGTGATCGATGGTCACGACGCCATCGAGCGCACCCTCAATAACAGTAGTCCGGCGATGCTCAGTATAAGCCAGTTTCAGGTTGAGCGCGCGACACTCCAGCAATTCTGAAACCAGACCACCCAGGTCAGCCAGCGATTGCAGCTCCGATGCTGTTAGATTGCGTGGCTGGGTGTCAAGAATACAAAGTGTCCCCAGCTTGAATCCTTCCGATGTGCGTAACGGTGCACCCGCGTAGAACCGGATATGCGGCGGCCCTGTGACCAAAGGGTTGTCGACGAAGCGGGGGTCGAGTTGTGCGTCCGGTACAACCATCACTCCTTCGGAGAGAATCGCGTGAGCGCAGAAGGCATGATCGCGGTGAGTCTGGGAAACATCGATGCCATAGCAGGCCTTAAACCACTGCCGTTCGTGATCCACGAGTGAGACCAGAGCCATAGGCACGGAGAAAGTCCTCTGTGCCAGGTGAACGGCACGGTCGAAAGATTCCTCGGGCGCGGAATCCAGAATCTCCAGTTGCTGCAGGGCTTCCAGCCGCGCTGGTTCGTTCTCTGGAACGGGCGGTGCCATCGTCAGACTACCGCCTGGTGGCGAAAGCGCCACAGCGCCAGGAAAATTAGTGGAAGCGCCACCAGAAATAGACTCGCCGGTGGCGGCCTGGTGGCTCAGCGTGAACCCTTCGTTAACCTGCAATTGAGCCCGCCCGCCGGAATGCGCCAGGATGTTGCCGTTTTTCTGGTGAGAAATGTGCAATGACTGCTACTACATATCTACAAGCTGTCACATCGCCTCTTTTACTGTTTTAGTATGAAGCAGTTATTTATGTCCTGTTTTGTCCGATGCTTCGGCTTCCGCTTTGCGTGCGCCACCGAGAATGCCCTCAATCGCATAATTGCCTTCGTGACAGGCGTACTCGTAAATGGGTCCGGCGGTGGCAACAAAAGGAAACTCGACCGACCAGGGTTTGGCCCAGACGGACGGGTCTTCCATGGTGGCTTTGTAGACGATATTATTGGCATCGACGCGCGTGAAACGTTCGGTCACTTTCAGGTCTGTTGAGGCACCGCGAAAACGGTTTTGCTCGCTGAAATTGGTGGTTTCGACTACCAGTGTGTCCCCATCCCAGCGTCCCGTGGAATCACCAAACCACTGTCGGATATTGCGGGGTGCGTGCGGAGCGTTCATACGAATAATGCGGGCATCGTGAATCATTTCGACCAGGATGGTGATGGCGTCGGGCGTTTGAACGAACTGGTAGTTGTTGTTGTAAAGGACGGGCAGCATGGGCGGCCCTGCGGTAGACCCGAAACCTGCCAGACAGCGTTCCGAGGCCGGACGATTCTTGATGCTGTCGTATGAACCCATGTTGCGGAACAGCGAGGCATTGCGGGTGCGAGCCTCGGGGGGCATGGGCGGAACTTTACCATCGGGAGGATCGGAAACGAGTGAAGTGCGCTTCAGCCCGCCGATGCTGGCGAGTTGTGAACCGCGGTCGAAGAACAGGTTGTTATAGGCACCCGTGCCTGCTGATCCGGCACCCTGGAGTAACTTGCCATCGGTGTTGCCATCAATGGTTTCAGCCCCTTCCTTCTTTTCAAAGGCCTGGGCTTCGGCGGGTGTGAGGGTGGCTTTGCCGGCGAATTCGGCGGGACGTTCGAAGGGTGTAAGGGTCGCGTTGGTCCAGACTCCCTGGAGGTCGGGATGGCCGTCCGGGGCCCGGGGAATCTTCGTCGCCGTTTTGCCCCTGACGTCGGGCACCTGGGCGGCCAGCGGCAGGCTTGCAATGGCGAGCAGCAGTGCCGCGAGAGTAATTCGTTTCTTGTTCATAACGTTATTGTTTGATTCATTATCATACGGCGCAGCATGGTTTCAGGATGATGAAAGATTGAGGTTAACCTTACTCCATCTTTATGGGTTTTTACTTACACTCGACTTAGAAGAGGTCAACAGGGCTATGTGGCATGTCATCCGGAAGTGCGTCTGTCCTTTCGCCGGGCACCGGTGGAACCCGGCCGGGATTTGCTTGCGCTGTAGTGCCGCCTGTCGCCACTGGCAAACCGTTTTGGCTGTGGGTCAGAGTCGGAAAAACTGTCTGGATTGTGGAAAGACGCTCCAGCTTTGAAACGGGTACGCCACCATGTTCGGCTTTTACAAGGAAAAGCACGAGACTGGATACTGAATAAGTTTGGCTGGGATCTGGGGCCCTATTCCGGCACCTGAAAGCCGGCTGTTGAAACGGTCCGACACCGCACCCCTGCGTACAATGGGATTTCACTTGCAACATCGGGAGCGGGCATGGCAGCTAAGAAGATCGGGATTCTCACTGGCGGGGGCGATGTCCCCGGCCTCAATTCAGTCATAAAGACAGTCACTTACCGGTGCGGCGGAATCGGTTACGAAGTCACAGGCCTGCGGCGCGGCTGGGAAGCGCTCACCCACCTCAACTTTGAAGATCCGGCCAGTGTCACCCGCTACGTGCTGCCGCTCAACCGCGAGAACACCCGCACCATAGACCGCACCGGCGGCACCTGGCTCCATAGTTCACGGACCAATCCGCTGAAGATGAAGAAGACGCCCGCCTTTCTGTCCGGCACTTCGTTCCCCTCTGCTGAAAACACTAAGAGTGGAGTGACTTCCACCGTTTTCGATATGACGGCGCAGGTGCTCCGCAATATTGAGCGACTGGAACTCGACTACCTGGTCGCCATCGGTGGCGATGACACGCTGAGTTATGCCGCCCACCTCGATAAACAGGGCGTCAAAATCATTTCCATCCCCAAGACGATGGATAACGATGTTCGCAATACCGAATACTGCATTGGCTTCTCAACGGCCATCTCCCGCGCCACCGATGCCATCGAACGCCAGCGCAGCACCGTAGGTTCGCATGAACGCATTGGCGTCTTCCGCATTTTCGGTCGTGACGCGGGCTACACGGCGCTCTATACCGCCTACACGGCATCTATCCGCTGCTGCATCCCTGAATACAAGGTTAAGGTGGATCAGCTGATTGATCTGCTGCTCGAAGACAAGCGCAATAACCCCAGCAGCTATGCTCTGGTCGTGCTTTCAGAAGGCGCCCGATGGGATGGTTACGACATCAGGGAATACGGCGAGCCCGATGCCTTTGGTCATCGCAAAAAGTCCAGCGTAGCTGAAGACCTCAGCGAGCATATTCAGCAGCGCGGCGGTGGAGAAACCATTGTCAGTGACCTCACTTACGATTTGCGCGGCGGCCCTGCAGACTTTGTGGACAAGATGGTTGCCAATACTTTTGCGGGCATGGCGATTGACCTGATTGGTGAAGGCAAGAGCGGCCTGATGACCGCCATCAGCCAGGGTTGTTACGCAGCTGTCCCCATTCCTGATCCCAAGCTCGGCCCGCGCAAAGTTGATGTCGCAAAGATGTATGACACGGTGCGCTACCGCCCCACATATACGGGTAAAATGGGCCTGCCCATTTTCCTGACTCACGCTTAGTTCATTGATTCAAACCAGTGAATTTGATTTCTCTGTTCCGACGCTCGAAACCTGCTGTCGATGCGGTTCCCGAACCCGCATTAGGCACAGCATTAAGCCCCGCTCTGGCCGATGAGATCCGCCGCAGCTTCAACGAAGCCTCACGCGACGAAGAACATTTCCCCACGACCATTGACCCGCGCATCCAGCACGTTCAGGTGCTCTTAAAGTTCTTCGGCGATCTTACCGATAAACATGTGTTGGACGTTGGGTGCGGTAAAGGGCGGTTCGCCCGTGTGCTGGGGGAGCACTATCCGGGCGCGGAAATCTGGGGACTGGATATTTCGGAGGAGATGCTTCGGTTCGTGCCGGCAGGTATCAAAACTCGCGCGGGCCTGATGACCGAACTGCCCTTTGCCGACTCAACGTTTGACTGTATTTATGCCACCGAATCGCTGGAACATGCCGTCGAAACAGGCAAGGCTGTGGGCGAGATGTGCCGGGTCTTGAAACCCGGTGGCAAGCTGGTCATCATTGATAAAAATGCCGAACACTGGGGCCGCTTCAAGACCCCCGCCTGGGAGCGCTGGTTCACACGCGGCGAACTCGAAAAGCTGCTGCGTCTCCACTGTCGCGAGGTCCATAGCGACTTCATCTCCTATTGGGAAGATATTGCGCCCGACGGCTTGTTCCTGTCCTGGTACGCCATCAAATAAACCGCGGAATAATAGCCGCGGGAAAAACGAACCGCGGAACCCGGTAGACTGTTTAGGTATATATGTCTGACGGTCTGGCCGCCTCCGGCGACGACGAGTTTCACAGGGGTTATGTCTCACTCGAAGAACAGCGCACCTGGCGCAATGCGCTCGGCTGGACCTGCGCCATCCTCATCTCACTCGTATTTCTCGCTGCCGGGCTCTGGAAAATTACTGACCCCATCGGCGCTGCCGTGCGCCTGGCTCAGGCCAAAGTTCCCGAATCGCTCAGTGTGTTCACAGCCGTGTCGCTCGGCACAGTAGAAACGTTTGCGGGCGTGCTGCTGCTGGTCCCGCGCTTCCGTCGCTGGGGCGCGTGGATTACCTCTTTAATGCTGGTCGCGTTCATGCTCTTCATCGGCTACCACTACAAAGAGCTCATTGGTGCCGAATGCTCCTGCTTCCCATGGATTAAACGTGCGGTAGGCCCGGGATTCTTTATCGGCGACGGCATTATGCTGCTGCTGGCAATGGGTGCGGGTGTCTGGTCAGCGCGCCCTGCGGGCGTCCGTCCGGCTTCGCTCATTCTGGGTGCTGTGGCAGTTTTTACTGTAGTCTCGCTGGGCCTGGCTTCGCAGCGCAACACCGGGATCAAAGCTCCCGATACCATCACCGCGCAGGATGGCCACGCTATTTCGCTCAAAGAAGGCAAGGTTTTCGTCTATTTCTTCAATCCCCAGTGCCTGCACTGCCTCGATGCCGGCCGCAAGCTCGCGGCACTCAACTGGGGTAGTACGCGTTTCGTCGGCATCCCCACTGAGAATCCGCAGTTCGGGTCCTGGTTCCTGGATCAGGCCGGGCTCAAGGGCAAGGGGCCTCTGTCGAACGACGTAGAGCAACTGAAGAAACTCTTCCCGTTCGATCTGCCGCCCGCAGCCGTCGCCCTTGAAAACGGCGTCGAAAAGAAGATGCTTCTGCAGTTTGAAGACAAGGAACCGCTGGCTACGCTCAAGAGTATTGGGTTCGTTCAGTAAGTTTTTATGACCGAACGCCAGAAATTTGGCTCGGGCACGCAGTGGGAAGCGGAAGTCGGCTACTCACGGGTGGTTCGCGTCGGCAACCGGATTTACGTAGCAGGAACCGTTGCCGCGGACGAGACCGGCACCACCATCGCGCCCGGTGATGCCTACGGCCAGGCGAAATACATCCTCGAAAAAATCGCCGGTGCGCTGGCCGAAGCCGGTGCTTCAATGTCCCACGTTGTGCGGACCCGCATGTTCGTCACAGACGCCTCGCGCTGGCAGGAATTCGGGCGCGCACATGGCGAGTTCTTTCGTGAAATCCGTCCCGTCGCCACCATGGTGCAGGTGGTCTCCCTGATCGGCCCCGATCAGCTTATAGAGATTGAAGTCGAAGCCGAACTTTAATCCTTTTAATCAGGTAATGGTACTTGCGTCCCATACAAGTCCCTGATGTTTTGAAACACTGTGGAAGTTCGTTGCACTCAATAAACACAACACCAGCGGCACTCAAATCCTGTGTCGCGGACTGTTCGGCGTAGACGCAGGCTCGGAGGACACAAAGCCTGAACATTACGTCATCGGGAGTGGCCGGAGGCTGCTCCCGATTTTCCTTTTTACCTCAATACCAGCCAGGACTGTTATCATTCGGAAGAGCTATGATGAGGCGTCTATTTTTGATTGCGGCGCTCGTGGCGCTTCCCGCACTTTCTCCGGCGGCCATACTTCCCGATACCATCGGAGCGTGGCTCAAAGGGCCAGCCTCTGAACCGGCTCTGACTGATCCAAAGCTATGGCGCGAATTCGGTCTGCAGGCGTCAGAAACTGCGCCCTACGCTGCCGATGGCCAGAAATACACCATCACAGCCTACCGGTTTGGCGATGCCACCGGATCTTTTTCGGCGCTCGAACTCGTGCGCCCGAAGGATGCCCGACACGTGGAGGTTACCGGAATTGGCTTGGCCACGGCTACCGATGAACTGGTCGCGGTGGGCAACTACCTCTTTGTTTTTAAAGGTTACAAGCCGAAACCGGAAGAACTGAATCACGTGGTCGGTACGGCCCCAAGGTACTCCCAGTCACGCCTCCCCACGCTCCCTAAATACCTGCCGCCTGGTGATCTCCCCGATTCTGAACGCTATATCATCGGGCCGGAGAGCCTGGCCAGGTATGCTCCAGCCATTTCGCCGAGCGTCGCAGCCTTCCGTTTCAGCCCGGAAGCGGCGCTGGCGAAGTACAAGACCGCCCGTGGCGAAACTACCCTGCTGCTCTTCAGCTACCCGACGATGGAAATGGCCCGGGACCGGATTACCGCCTTCCAGCAGGTTCCCGGAGCCTTGTCGAGGCGTACAGGTCCGGTGGTCGCCGTGACGCTGAATGCGGCCAGTCCGGACGATGCTGAACGGCTGCTTTCGCAGGTGCACTACCAGGCGGAAGTCACTGTCCCTGAACATGTTCCGACCAAAAAGGACAATCCGGCCAACCTTTTCCTGAATATCATTATTTTGTGCGGCATCCTGTGCGGGTTCTGCCTGGTTTCCGGGTTGGTGTTTGGCATGCTGCGGCTGACCTTGCGCCGGTCGGGCGCGTCTGGAGATGGCGATTCCATGATCTCCCTGCACCTCTCCGGCAGACCCTAAGTTGCTTTGAATCGTGCGGATTGCACAGTTTTGGAGTTGATTTAGGGGTCCCCTTACGAAAACTGGCCCCTTGTCAAGTCAAATTCATATGCCTTGTAACGGTTCGTGAAATCAGTAGTTTAGCCTGTGGAAAATTTAGTCCCGATTTTCCCTTGACGAAGTATCCCGCGAAACTTTAATATCCAATCACCAAGTTTTTGGCGGTTGCAAAGCCGTTGGAAATGATTCTCCCATCGACCTCACTCTCTGATTCAGAGTGAAGCGGAAACCCACCCCCCGGGGGTGGGTTTTGTAATTTTAGGCGTGGGTTTTTTGATTTGGCTAACCCATAAACCCGGCGGCCTTGCCCCAATCGGTACCAAAAGTGGTCTCACTCAACGACTTGCGCGACCTTGCGCCCGGTTTCACCGCAGCTTCGTCGATATAACCAACGGCAAACGCCGCGCCAATTTCAAAATCATCAGGTATCCCGAATTCCGCCCGAGCCCTCACGGCGTCAAACCCGCCCATGAAATGTGTATGTAGCCCCTGGGCCACCGCTTCAAGCGCTAAATTGGCGGAAGCGGAACCCAAATCATGCGGAGCGAACCGGTTCGGTGCCCCGTTGTGGGTAAAAGTGCGTTTGCTGGCCGAGAACCCCAGCAGGAACGCCCCGCGCGCCCACGTCTGATTCTGTTCCACCAGTAAGCCCAGAATGCGCTGGAAGCCCGCTGCGTCGTCTTTGGTCGCCGTCACATAACGCGACGGCTGCTCATTGAAACAGGTGGAAGCCCAGCGAGCTGCTTCAAACACACTGAGAAGCTTCGCCGGTTCCACTGGTTTCGCAAGAAATTCACGCGGACTCCACCGCTTCGCAATCAGTTCATGCACGCCGGATGGCTCGGAATTTGATGTGGGGGACATATCCCAGTAGACCGCATCTTCAGCCCGGGAGATTCAACACGGTGTCAACAACGCTAGAATCGGATTTGCACCTACAAATAGAATTGGCGAGTCATGTCGGATAAGAAACTGAACGTAATCCCCCTCGGCGGTGTCGGCGAGTTTGGAATGAACATGATGGCGATCCGCTACGGGGACGACATCATCGTGATCGATGCGGGCATGATGTTCCCGGATGAGGATCTGCCAGGCGTTGACATCGTCACGCCCGACATGACTTACCTGAAGGAAAACCGGCAGCATGTTCGCGCGCTTTTCATCACCCACGGGCATGAAGATCACATCGGCGCTGTGGCTTTCTTTCTCGCCGAATTTGACGTTCCGGTCTACGCAACAGCCTTCACGCTCGCCCTGATCGAGCGCCGGATTGAAGAATACGAACTGGAGCAGAAACCCCAGCTCCGCCCGATCCGCCCGAAAGATATGGTTGAGGTGGGGCCGTTCAAAGTCGAATTCATCCACGTCACCCATTCCATCGTGAGCTGTGTTGCGCTCGCCATTACAACGCCACTTGGCGTCATCATCCACACCGGTGATTTCAAAGTCGATCCCACACCCACCGACAACCAGCTCTTCGATCTGCACACTTTTGCGGACTACGGCAAGCGCGGTGTCCTTCTGCTGCTTTCCGATTCCACCAATGCCGACCGGCCTGGTTATTCTGAATCTGAACGGGCTGTGCGGCCGCGCCTGGAAGATGTTTTCAATCGCGCTGACAACCGCCTGTTCGTTTCTTGTTTCAGTTCCTCCATTCACCGCCTGCAGCAGTTGATTGACCTCTCGGTGGATTTCGGCAGGAAAGTCGCCATGGTGGGCCGCAGTATGAACGCGGTGACTGAGATTGCTCACCGGCTGGGGCTGCTTTCCATTCCCGACAACATCATGCTCCGCCCCCAGGACATTATGGGGACGAAGCCCAACAAAGTGACTGTGCTGATTTCCGGCACGCAGGGCGAGCCTATGTCGGCGCTTTCCCGCGTTGCGGTGGATAGCCATAAACAGATTTCCATTACGCCTGGCGACATGGTAGTACTCAGTTCCCGCATTATTCCGGGCAATGAGAAAACCATATTCCGCATGATCGATCACCTGTCGAAGCGCGGCGCGGACGTTCTTTACGGCAGTATGAATCCGCCCTTGCATGTTTCGGGGCATGGTTATCAGGAAGAGCTGCGTCTGGTGTTGAACCTGGTGCGTCCGCGCTTTTTTGTGCCGGTGCATGGAGAGTACAGGCAGCTGGCGCGCCATGCTCGTCTGGCTGAACACCTGCGTAATGCGGGTTTGGAAGAGACTTTTATTTGCGAAACCGGCGATGTCCTGGAAATTGACGAGCGCGGTGCCCGCAAGGCTGGCCGCGTTACGGTGGGCCGCATCTGTATTGATTCGGGCGCAGTGGGTGAAGTGGTGGGAGAGATGGTGGTGCGCGACCGCCGTCTGATTTCCGAAGATGGGATTGTGATTCCCATCGTGACCATCAATCAACATACGGGCAAGCTGGAATCAGCTCCGGAGCTGGTGAGCAGGGGCTTTGGCCTGGAGAGCGATAAGGAGTTCATGCGAGCTGCGCGTGAAATCGTGGTGAAGACTCTTGAAGCTTCGAGCGCTGAAGAAAAGACTGACGCCGGCGTGATCAAAGAGAAGATTCGTGCGGATCTGAAGCGGTATATCCACCGCAATGCCGAACGTCGGCCGATGATCGTTCCTGTCATTCTTGAGATCTGAGCAGAGGCAAAGGGTATGGTGCCGCGACACATCTTTCGGGTAGCAGGAGTACCTGGAATGTCCGGAATCCGAGTATGGGCAGAGTGGACAGTGATTAGTATGAAAGCGCCTGTGAGGTCGTGTGCGCCGCTCTGCGGACTCTCGAAAATGAAGAACATTACTTCGACGAGAAGCTTACCGACCTGCGAAATGCCATCGACGAAGGCGATGCCGGCGGCGTTGGTGCACCCAACGCTTTTGAGCGCATCCTGGCAACAATAAAGAACAAAGACCTCGTTCGTGACTGAATTCCGTCTGTCGTGCCTCGCGGAAAAGGACTTGACGGAAATCGGCGACTACACGCCTGTCGCCTCCGTCAGCGCGAGGACCGGGACCCACGCACCTTTGGCCACAAAACTCTCCGCCGCAGCTGTCTGCCGGGCGTCATCGCGCGTGATCGCTTTGCCGAACAGGACGCCATGGATATCCTGCGCGCTAGCCGGGCCCGCGCGCCGCACCGTCGATCACCAACGCACCTCTGATTGTTGTGGGGTACGGAGTAAAAGATACGTGGGATGAGTTGCGCAATCATGTCATTGACGCAACTGCGGCATTTTTCTTCGACCAGGCCCAACCCCAACGAATTCGTCTTCACTTTGTCAGGGACGAAGTTTTGTCCGTTGCCTGGACCAATACATTCGCATCGAAATATGATCCGAACCGTTCAGCGGTACAATACCCGCAGGGAACCTCACGATGAATATTGCCATCGACATTCCGGCTGACATCGGACACGTTCTCGCCGCCCAGGCGGGTGGTGTTTCGCGCGCCGTGCTCGAAGCGGTCGCGACGGAGTCATATCGTTCCGGCACGATCATTCCTGCCCAGGTTCAGCAGATGCTTGGCTTGAACTCACGCTGGGAAACGGAATCTTTCCTTCACCGCGCCGAAGCTTTCCACGACTACTCGACCGACGACCTCGAAAAGGATATCGCTGCGATTCGCGCCGCCTCGCGCAAGTGATTGCGGTCGCCGATGCCTCCCCGCTCTGCTATCTTGTCCTGATCGGCGAGATTGAACTACTGCCGCAATTTTTTTCATAGAGTTCTGGTGCCTCAGGCCGTCGTTCTTGAACTGCTTCATGAAGATGCCCCGGCAGCGGTTCGAAACTGGGCGGCAAACCTGCCCGCATGAATCTCGACAGAACAAACCGTCAATATGATCTCCCCTGGATTCGACAAACTGCAGGTGGGCGAGCTCGAGGCAATTGCCCTCGCTGAATCGGCTAACGCGAACATGATCATCATTAATGAGAACGCTGCCCGCCTTGTCGCGGCGCAACGCGGTCTCTCCGTTACCGGCATCCTGGGCATACTCGGGGAGGCCGCAACCCGGGGTCTGGTAGATTTAGCGGGCGCGATCGACCGCCTCAGGAAGACCAGCTTTCGTTGTTCTCCCGCCTTGTTCAAGGCAACTCTGGACCGGTACGGTACGCGTCCTGTTTAGCTCCGTCCGCCCGGTCTAATCCCACCGCCTTTAGGCGGTCAGCTTTGAGCAGCCCGTTCCGATCTACGAGAATGGGGGAGGTGGCGGAATACAGGCATAGCGCGCACGCGGTGTACGACCTGAAGTATCACGTGGTGTGGTGCACGAAATATCGCTATAAGATAATGCGGGGGCGAGTGGCGGAGCGGGCGCGCGATCTGATACGACAGACCTGTGAGTCGCGGGACGTGGTGATCGTGACCTGGGGCTGTATGCCCGGATCACGAGCATCTGCTGCTGTCGGCACCGCGGCTACTGTCGCCAGCCAAACTGGTGCAGTACATCAAGGGGCGGTCAAGCCGACAGTTACAGGCGGAGTTTCCGGAACTGCGAAAGCGGTATTGTGGGCAGCACATGTGGGCACGGGGATATTTCTGTGCGACGGTGGGCGCGGTCAGTGAGGCAACGATCAACGCCTATATCGAAAGTCAAACCTGGGACGATGACGAACAGGGATTTAAGATCACAGCGCCCGCCGAGCCTTAAGCCGGCTTCAGCCGGAACAGCCTTCAGGCGGCTTGAGCCGCAATCATCGACTTTCAGTCGTCTTCAATTCTACCGGCTTTCAGCCGGTAGCTGTATAACCTGATTCGCTGCATAAATTGGAGCACGTTCCGCTGCGCCCTCGCATCCATTACAATGGCTGTTCTATGCCTGTATTCCGCATTCATCGAATGAAGGAAAATCCGCGTCAGCAATTCCGGTGGGCACCGCACGTCTCAGGCACCGCCATTGCGAGGCCGAAGGACTATGAATCTCTCGGTGAAGTGGAAGCGGAAAACGAATACGCTGCGTGGGCCGTATTGCGCAGTTCGGAAACTCCGCTGCTTGTAGGTGACCTGCTGGAAATGCCCACAGGGGCGCTCCGCATCTGCAAATATGTGGGCTTTGAAGAAGCGAACTGGCTTGTTGTGGAAGTGCCGCCCGTGAGCGGTATCGTTCCACCACAGGCGGAACCGGCATTACAGTCGGTGTCGGCTTAGATTGAGAACCTTTATGCGCGCGGCCCGGCTTGGCGACGATATTGACGATTTCTGTATAAAGTGCAAACGCGTGATGAACCATTCGGTCGTGTCCATCCTCAACGATGAACCGGCCAAGGTTCGCTGTCGCACTTGTCATAGCGACCACGACTTCCGCCACGAACAGGCACCTCCTCCGAAAGTTGATCCGCGCAAGGCCGCGCTGTTTAATCAGGTGCTGGCCAATATTCCTGGCGCTGTTCCGGTCGCTGAAGATGACATGGAAATGAAACTGGAGGCCGAGGCAGAACCTGAAATCGCCGAAGCGGTAGAACTCGAAATCGTGCCCGAACCCGAGCCCGAAGCTAAACCCAAAGCGCGGAAGAAGGCGAAAGCCTGATGAAGATCTTTGTAACCGGAGGGGCCGGTTTCATCGGGTCCGAATTCGTCCGGCAGGCCGTTCCGAATCACCAGGTCATCAATTTTGACAAGCTTACCTACGCGGGTAATCTGGATAACCTTGCCTCTGTCGCGAAGCATCCCAACTACTCGCTCGCGGTGGGCGATATTTGCGATTCCAAAGCAGTGGCTGGTGCGCTTCCCGAAAACTGCGACGCCATTGTCCACTTCGCCGCAGAGTCGCATGTGGACCGCAGTATCCTCAGTGCCGAAGAGTTCGTCCGAACCAATGTCGTCGGCACGCAGGTCATGCTCGACGTGGCCCGTCACCGCAAGGTCAAACGTTTCCTGCACATCTCAACGGATGAAGTGGGCGGCGACATGCCCCCGAACGGGTGGCTGAATTCTGATTCACCGCTGCGGCCCAGCAGCCCTTATGCCGCCAGCAAAACCGCCTCCGAACACTTCGTACGGGCTGCCGTCCACACGTTCGGCATCGACGCTCTGATCACGCGCACCAGCAACAACTACGGGCCTTATCAGTTTCCCGAAAAATTGCTGCCACTGGCTATCTCAAACGCCCTTGAAGACCGTCCCATCCCGGTCTACGGTGACGGGATGCAAGTCCGCGACTGGATTCACGTCACTGATAATTGCCGCGCCCTTCTCGCCGTCCTTGAACGCGGCCGGAGTGGCGTAACCTATCACATGGGCGGAGGCGGACCCCTTGCCAACATTGATGTTCTGAAGCTGCTGCTCAAGATTTTGGGCAAGCCTGAGACTCTGCTCACCACCGTGACTGACCGACTGGGCCACGACCGCCGTTACGCCGTTGATTTCAGCGACACGACAAAAGAGCTCGGCTGGCGTCCGGAAATTTCGTTTGAAGAAGGCCTGCGCGCAACTGTCGACTGGTACCGCAACAACACCGAGTGGGTGCGACGCTGCCGCTCCGGCGAATACCGCAAGTATTACGAAGAGATGTACGGTGAGCGCGAAGCCACGGCCCAGGCGATCTGATGCGAGCCTTCTTGTTCACGCTCGCTCTGGCTCTTGCTGCCTGCAGCCCTGCGCCTGAGAAGAAAGCGACTGTCGTCGAAGCCCCCGCTCCCGACATACCAGTTAAAGATCATCGCTTCCTGCTGCCCGCTGAACACCAGACCAGCGCAACCGTGGTTCGCAGCCACATCCTGGACAACAAAACGCTGCCCGGTGGTTCGCTGGGCGAGTACGAAGCACAGGGCAGAAAATACCAGCTCTTCATTATTGAATCGACCACGGCGCAAAATGCGGCCTTCCTGATGCTCGACTTCAAGGACACCTTGAAAAACCCTGTCTATATCGCCTATATGGGTGGTTATTTCGGAGAACCAGGCAACCCACCCGGCGACAAACCTGTCTACGTTTTCGCCAGGGGAAACTTCCTGGCAGGTGTGGTCGGCCTGACTCAGGCTCTGGCAGATCCCATTGCGCGCGAGCTCGCTGCCCGACTCTAAGTACCTCCCCGCATACACAACAGCCGCCCTCTGGGGTCTGCTCGCGCTGTTGATCGCGCACCTCTGGCTGTATCCCGTCACTTCCAGTTTTTGGGTTGACGAAATGGTAACTGCCTTCGTCGTTAATCATCCCGGGCATCCGTCATTCGCGATTGCGCCTCAGGTTCCGGAATCGATTTACTACTGGCTGCCGCGCATCGTACAGTCTTTATTCGGCAACTCCGAAATTGGTTACCGCGCTCCCTCCATTCTTGCGATGGCTCTCGCGCTCTATCTGATTGGTCGCCTTGCAGTGCGCCTGATCCATGCTGAGGCTGCGTGGCTTGCCATCTTCGCCTGTCTCTCGCTGCGCTGGTTTAATTACTTCGCCATTGACGCCCGGCCTTACGCGCTGGGCATCTGCGTGGCGTCGGCGTCTTTGCTTTTCCTGATTCGGTGGCTGGATCATGGACGCTGGGCAAACGCCACAGCCTTCCTCGCGCTTGCCGCTCTGCTCTGGCGCGTGCATTTGATTTACTGGCCCTTCTATCTGATTCTTGCGGGTTATGCGGCCGCCAGGCTTTGGCTCGGAACTACACAGGTGAAATGGCTCCAGGCTCTGGGCGTCTTCGCGGGCCTTGGCGTGACCCTGATCCCCGTCGCTTTGAAATCGCTTTCCGTGCTGCATGAAGCGGCTGCCCACGTGATTACCAAACCACCCGATTTTCGCGTTTTTGAACATGAGATCCGGTGGACTCTGGTGCTTTCATTTGGCGGCGGGGCATGGCTGCTCGGTCGTATATTGCGCTGGAATCGTTCCGCCCGCCCCAGTTCACCGGGCCTGATCGCGGCACTCTGGCTCACCCAACCTGTCGCCCTGTTCGCTTTTTCCCATCTCACGGGCAACAGCGTTTTCATTGATCGTTACCTGTCGCTCGGCCTGGTCGGAACAGCCCTCGCAGCGACAGCCACCGCTGCTTATTCAATTCCCCAGCAGCACTGGAAAACAGCAGCCGTGTTCGCCGGTCTGGGTGCGCTGTTTCTAACCGGACACGGAAATTATCCCGCGAGCCGGCATGAGCGGTCAGACTGGCGCGCCGCCGCGCAGATGGAAACCGAACTCGCGTTTGATTCCGCCACGCCCGTCATCTGCCCCAGCCCGTTCATCGAAGCGCGCACACCCGTGTGGCACCCCGACTACCCGCTCCCGGGCTTTCTCTACTCCCATTTGCCCTTTTATCCGCTCAAAGGCAAACAGTATCTGTTCCCGTTCGAAACCCGTGAGGGGGCGGAGTATGCGACACAAATCACCCCGGATCTGGCACACACACGCCGGTTCATGATCTATGGCGGGGATGCTAATGTGCGCTACTGGCGCAAGTGGTTTGCGGCGCGACCGGAATTCGAACAGTGGAATGTCAAAACCCTTCCGTTTGGCGATGTGAGTCTGGCCGTCTTCAGCGCGCCAGGTACTTCTTAGGCACCAGCAGCGTGAGCGCATCAGGTATAGTCCCGATGACAGCAGGAACGGTCCCCAGCGGTTCACCATCAGCCTGCACATAGACGGCATCATCATCGGGAGCTGTGACCTCAATCCGTTCCGCGCGTGTCACCACGACGCTTTCCAGCAGATGCAGCCGGTTCACCATCACTGCACCGACGAATTTCAGGAAATGGCTCCATTCGTGCCGCTGCGTGAAAATCACTTCAAAGTCGGGGTCCGTGATTTTGACCCGCCGCGCAATTTCGAAATCTCCACCATAGTTGCGCACCCGCGTGATCAGGGCGAAACTCGCCGCGTATTCCTGCCCGTTCACAGCTATTCGGAACCTTGGCATGGAACGCCCGAACTGTTTGAACCCTCCGTGCCAGTACGCCAGCTTGCCCACTTTGCGTTTGAGGTCGAGATCCAGCTCCTGAACAATACGGGCATCCAGACCTACGCCGGCCATCAGCAGAAAGTGGCGGCGCGCGCGACCATCGCGGTCCACACAGCCTGCGGAAATCCGCACCGGTTCCGACTCGAGTAATTGCTGCGCGGCGCGATCAGGACGTCCAGCCAGACCGATCTCATTCGCCAGCACATTCGCGGTACCGGAGGGCAGGGCACCGAACACCACACGGGAACCCACCAGACCATTCACCACTTCATTGATAGTGCCGTCTCCACCAGCTGCCAGAATGAGATCGCAACCCGCGTCAACCGCCCTGGCTGCCACTTCGCCCGCCAGATTCGGCCCAGGGGTGGGCAAAAGGTCTACTCGGATCCCCGCGTTTTGGAACACCTCAACGGCGCGGTCCAGACGCGCACGTTTGCTCCCCTTCAGGCCGCCGGCGAATGGGTTGTAGACAAGTCCGATATGATGGAATGGTTGCAGAACTAGCCGATTATAACGAATGTCCCCCGCTACTCAGGCCGAAAGCCTCCGCCAGATCATCCGCCGCCACGAACACCTGTACTACGTTCTGGATGCGCCCGAGATCAGTGATCAGGAATACGATGTGCTGATGCGCCAGTTGCAGAAGCTGGAGCAGGAGCATCCTGAGGTGGTCACGCCCGATTCGCCAACTGTGCGTGTCGGGGGTAAAGCGCGCGAGGGCTTTCGCAAGGCAGCACACAGTTCGCAGATGCTCAGTCTTGAAAACGCGCTCGATGAGGGTGAACTACGTGCCTTCGATGCCCGTGTGCGCGAACTCCTTTCGGGCGAACCTTACCGCTATGTCGCCGAACTCAAGATGGATGGTCTTTCCATGGCGGCCCGCTTCCGCGATGGCCGGTTCGAGATGGCTATCACGCGCGGCGACGGCAGCATTGGTGAAGAAGTCACGGAAAACGCCCGTACCATTCGTTCTTTGCCGTTGCGGATCGAAAACGGCGACAGCCTGAGCGATGAACCGTTTGAAGTTCGTGGCGAGGTGGTGATGAACCACAAGGCGTTCCAGCGTCTGAACCTGGAACGCGAAAAAAACGATCTGACCCGTTTCGCCAACCCCCGCAACGCCGCTGCCGGGTCTTTGCGCCTGCTGGAACCAGGCGTCACAGCTGCGCGCCGTCTCGACTACTACGCTTACTTTCTTTTCGGTGAAGACGGGCGGACTCTGTTCGACAGCCATTGGGATTCGCTGGAATGGCTCACCGCTCATGGTTTTATGGTGAATCCCAGGCGGCAAATCTGCCTGACCGCAGACGACGCTCTCGCGTTCTGTCGCGAATGGGAGTTGCAGCGCCAGGCACTGGCGTATGAAATCGACGGTGTGGTGCTTAAGGTCGACAGCATCGTGCAGCAACGGGCTCTCGGCTACACAGCCAAAGCCCCGCGCTGGGCCATCGCTTTTAAATACGCGGCGAAACAGGAATCGACAGAGGTGCTGGATATTTCGGTTCAGGTCGGCCGCACCGGCGCGCTGACTCCGGTTGCGCATCTGGCCCCCGTCTTCGTCAGCGGAGTGACTGTTTCCCGCGCGACGCTGCATAACGAAGATGAAATCGGTCGGCTGGGGCTGCAGATTGGCGATACCGTAATCATTGAGCGTTCCGGCGATGTGATCCCGAAAGTGGTCCGGGTCAAGATGCAGGGTACGCACCGCAAGCCTTTTCAGATGCCGCGGGAATGCCCGGTATGCGGCGGCGAGATTGTACGGGAAGAGGGCGAGGCCGCCAGCCGGTGCATCAATCTCAACTGCCCGGCCCGGCTGAAGGAATCCATCGGCCACTTTGCATCGCGCGGCGTGATGAATATTGATGGGCTGGGCGATGCCATCATCGAGCAACTGGTGGATTCCGGCATGGTCAAAAGCGTGGCCGATCTGTATAGTCTCACTGGCGACCAGATTATGAGCCTTGAACGCATGGGGCAAAAATCCGCAGCCAACATCCTGCGCAATATAGACCGGTCCCGCGACTTACCGCTGCCGCGCGTCATCAGTTCGCTGGGCATTCGTTTCGTTGGGGAGCGGACGGCGGAATTGCTCGCGGAACACTTCGGCAGTATGGAGGCACTCGCGGACGCTTCCGTTGAAGATCTGCAACAGGCTCAGGAGGTGGGTCCGAAAGTGGCTGAAAGTATTTCGGCGTTCTTCCGCGAACACCATAACCGGGAACTGATTGACCGGCTCAAGGCTGCCAGTCTTACCTTTGAACACACCATCAAAAGGGTTAAAGACGGCCCGTTGCAGGGCCTTACATTTGTCCTCACAGGCACCCTGCCTACGCTGACCCGTGACGAAGCGAAACAGCAGATTGAAATCCGGGGGGGCAAAGTCACGGCTTCGGTAAGCAAGAAAACCAGCTATGTCGTCGCAGGCGCGGAAGCTGGTTCCAAACTCGACAAAGCGGTGGAACTCAACCTCAAAGTGATCGGCGAACCAGAGCTGCTGGAGCTGTTTGCCGCCGGTTAGCTAGCCAGTGCAAGTGAACAGCCAACTGCGTAATACTATGATTCGCGACCGAGCGAATTGGTGCCGGGAGCAGCATTTTGTTGGGTGAATGACGATGGCGGTCATGGATGACGCGATTTCGCCAGGCGATAACCCGAAAAGTCAAAGGCGGTCACGGATTGATCGGATGTAACTCGGATGTTTTTGGGGTTGGGGCGTTCCGGCGGCGGCGGAATGCGATCAGGGCCAGGACAAGGCTGCCGCTGGAGAAGAGCAGCCAGGTTGCCGGCTCTGGCGCGCCCGCGTCTACCTGACTTCGGGTGCCTCCGAAAAACAGCGCGTCGCCATTGCTAAGTTGAACGCCACTAAAGTGGACAAAATCCCCGCCCAAAATCGAAGACGGCAACCCACCATTAACGTCCCCAAGGGTAAATGCTGTCGCACTATACAGGAAGCCCAACATAGAGAATCCAGTATTCGAGTCACTGAAATCGACACGGACATCCCGAGGCGCATCGGTAGCAAAAATATTGTCGTGGTCCGCAAACACGATCACCAGCAGAGCTTTCGTAGGAGGACGATAACACATTGCTCAGTTCGGGGTGACTATGGCGAGATTGTCGCTGACTACCCTTCGCCGGGCGCGATGAGATCGCGACGATTGAATACCTGCGCGCAAGGCAAACCATGCGATCCTGCTTTCGGCGCGAAATTTTTGTTGATCATCAACTTCCGCCGGAGCTTGCGCGCTGGATCGCGGCGGTCTGCTCCACTCGCCGGGTGAAGACGCAGCGGAGCTGAACCCTTTGTGCCAGTCGGTGGTGGATGAGAAACCGGAACTATAATCTGAGGATATGGATGTTCAGTTCAGTTCGGGACAAAAAGCATTCGTGCGCGAGGCAATCGCATCCGGTCGTATTTCGAATGAAGAGGAAGCGGTTCGGCAAGCTCTGCTGATGTGGGAAGAACGGGAACGGCAGCGGGTGGAACTGTTGGGGACCCTTGAAATTGCACGGGTTTCCCTTGCCGGCGGCGAAGGGCGGCGCATCATTTCAGAAACTGAACTGGAAAACTTTGCGGACGGAATCAAGCGACGAGGAGTTGCGGCTTTGGCTGCACGACAGACCCATCCGTGAAGGAGATCCGGGTCTCGCCTCAGGCCGAGGCGGAGTTGGACGGTATCTGGCTTTATGTCGCGCAAGAGGCCAGTGTGGAGACGGCCAACCGCGTAATCGACGGAATTACGGCAAGATTCGGGCTGCTCGCGAGATACCCTGCGGCTGGACGGAGCCGTGATGAGTTGGGACCGGACGTGCGCAGTTTTCCCGCCGACAGCTATCTCATCGTCTATGAATATCGCACCGGCGAAGAGGTGGTGATGATACTTCACGTCGCTTCGCGCGGCCGGGACGTGCCGGGGCTGTTCCTGCAATAGAACCGTCGCATGGACGTGGATTCAGCCGCGCGTGAAAGCGGAAATAGCGCCACCCGCAAGTTGTATCTCTATGATTAGTTAGAGGCTTACTGAACCAGTAAATCAATCCCGCGCAGTTCCTGAAGCGTTAACACGTCTTCAATCTTGAGCAAAATCTTCACCGAGCCCTTGAACTTGGCGATGCCCAGTACAAACGGAGTTTCAACACCTTCGCCGAAATCGGGTGGATCTTCGATGTCGCCCGCCGCCAGATTCAAGACTTCCGAAACACCATCCACAATCAGCCCGATCATGGCCTGATCGCCCTCCTGCGCCACCTGCACCACCACGATGCAAGTTGTTTCCGTGAACGCGAGTTCAGGAAAATTAAACTTGAGCCGCAGGTCAACCACCGGAATGATTTTGCCCCGCAGATTGATCACACCCTTGAGATGCGCAGGGGTTCCGGGCACAGCAGTAATGTCCTGTACGCCCATAATTTCGCGTACATGCATCACCTGGATGCCGAACTCTTCTTTCCCCAGATGAAACGTGAGATATTTTCCGGCCCTGCTGTCAACCGGCATATCCGCCGCCCTGCGGCTGGTCGTGCTTCTTGTGCGTGTTGTCGTCATCGTCATATGCCAACCGTTACCTGTGAAGATGATCGGCTGCTCTGACGATTTCCTTTAGTGCCGCCGCAACTTCCGCGATACTGAGCCTGGGTTTATCCCGCCAGAGCGACTGCGGCACATCCGCCCACCCGAGCGGCGCATTTGATGTGGGCACCAGCGCGTCGGCACGGTCCAGCCAGGTGCGGCACGATGGCTTGAAATCGGCAACCGCGCCATCGACAACCACCGCATAGAAATCCGGCTTCACGAACCGCAACAAACTGTTGGATTCCACGATGATGTTTTCGCCCCCGTCAAGGATCTTCCGCAGCCGTGGCATCGCGTCATTGAGGCCACCGGCAGGCGTCCGCACCCAGAAGGCGCGTTGCGCCCCTGAAACCAGAAACCTTCCCGAATCGGTTGTGGGAAAATCACCCTCTTCTTCCGAAATCGAAACCGGATGAGTGGGATCAGCGCAAGGACACGGTTCACCGTTGCGGGAACAGACGCCATGGCCATACTGTGTGATCTTGATTGTGGTCCAGTTCCAGTCGCGCAGCGCCTCAATAATTCCACAGGCCACGGTGGTCTTGCCAATATTGCGGGTGTGCCCGCCCACCACCACCAGCATTTATGGCGTACCGCGCCGTTTGGCCAGCCGCGCCAGCGTGGCCAGCTGACCCAGATACTGGCGCAAGGGTCGTGCGGGCGTACCCCAGACGGGTTCCCCGGCGCGCACAATTTTCGACGTCAAAATACCCGCGCCGGAACCAATGATCGCGCCCGATTCAATCCGCGCCTTATCCCCCACGCCCACCTGGCCGCCCACGATTGCATAATCACCAACCGCAACGCCACCCGCAAGGCCCGTCTGCGCCGCAATCAATACATGCCTGCCGATCTTGCAGTTGTGCGCAATGTGCACCATGTTGTCGAGCTTAGTCCCCTCACCAATCACTGTCACTCCGAGCGTCGCGCGGTCAATGCAGGTATTGGCGCCAATCTCCACATCGTCACCAATCTCAACCGTACCCACCTGCGGGACTTTCCGGTAAGCCGCCCCCACCCTCTCAAACCCAAACCCGTCAGCCCCAAGAACCGCGCCAGAATGGACAACGCACCGGGCACCAATCACGACGCCGTGATAAACCGTCACGCGGGGATACAAAACCGAATGCGCACCTACCTGCACTCCGGCCCCAATCGTCACCAGGGGTCCGATTTCGGCTGTAGGATCTATCACTGCAGTCGGGTCCACAACAGCCGTCGGGTGAATCCCCGGCCCGGCGGATTGCCGCGGGAACAGCAGTTCCAGCGCCGCCGCGAAATGGGCACGGGGCTGAGACGACACGATCACGGTCTGCCCCTCAGCCGCCACAAACTCCGGGAGCGCAATCAGACACCGTGCACACGAAGCTATACCTGCGGCGAAGACCTTCGG
This sequence comes from Terriglobia bacterium, assembly GCA_025363475.1. Lineage (GTDB taxonomy): Bacteria > Acidobacteriota > Terriglobia > Bryobacterales > Bryobacteraceae > BOG-234. The sequence continues at coordinate 6,460 of JANYDS010000078.1, read as the reverse complement.
ATGTCCCACAAAAGTGAGTTGCTCCGGCCCCGCGCTCGCGTCATCCAGCGCCGCTGCGCCCCGGATTTGTTGCTCCGGATTTCCCCGCAATTCCAGTCCCAGTTGAGCCGCCAGAGTTCCTGCCCTGCAATCCTTCATCTTCTGCGACGCTAACATACAATTATGTCCGTGCTGAGAAAACCTGTTGCATTCTGCCTCATTGCCGCGAGCGCACTCTACGCTGCACCTGCTTCACCCGCCGTGTCACCCATTGTCGAGCGTATCGACAATACGTCGTTCCTGCAGCTTGAAGCTGACAGCTTCAATGGCCTGACGCCGAAACAGCAGGCGCTGGCCTACTGGCTGAATCAGGCCTCCATCGCCATCAATCCCATTATTTTTGATCAGCTATCACGCTTTGGTCTGCGCCAGAAATCCCTGCTCGAAACCCTGGTTACAGAGAAGGCGAAGATTGACCCGCCGGTCTACGCGAACATCCTCACCTACACGAAGCTGTTCTGGGGGAATCGCGGCAACCACAACGAAAACACTTCGCAGAAATTCCTGCCGCTCTTCAGTGCCGCGGACCTGAAGAAAGCGCTGGAACAATCCGGCCACAAGGATCTGATTCCTGAAGCCGAGGCGCTTGGCCAGTCGTTCTTTGACGCCGACTTTGAACCGCTCACTACTTCCAAAAGTCCGCCTGCCGGCAAAGATATTATTGAAGCCAGCGCCAATAACTTCTATTCCGGCGTCAAACTGGCTGAGCTGAAGGGCTTTACCGAACATTACCGTCTGAACTCCCGCGTCGCCAAAGTGAACGGCAAGATTACCGAACAGGTCTATCGCACCACCGCGCCGGGTCTCTATTCGGTGTATCTTGGCAAAGCCAACGAAGCCCTGACCAAAGCCAGGGCGTACGCAGAACCGGATCAGGCCAAAGTGATTGCCGACCTGATCCGCTACTACCAAACTGGCGAATACAAAGACTGGCTCCAGTTCGATACGGACTGGGTTGCGAACAATCCGCCCGTTGATTTCATGAACGGCTTCATTGAGGTTTATCGCGATGCCCGCGGGGCCAAGGCGAGTTCTCAGAGTTTCGTTTCCATCACGGACCAGAAGCTTTCCGATGCCATGAAGAAAGTTGCTGACAATGCCCAGTACTTTGAAGACCGCGCTCCCTGGGCTCCGCAATATAAGAAGCAGGGCGTGAAACCGCCGGTTGCCAAAGCGGTGGAAACTACCATCGAAACAGGTGATTTTCACATCAGCACGATTGGCGACAACCTGCCCAACGAAAACGAAATTCGTGAGAAGTTCGGTTCGAAGAGCTTTCTGCTGACGGGCAATTCACGTGCGCTCGATGCAGCCTCGGGCCCGGCCTCCCTCAACGAGTTTGGCTCGTCGCCCGAAGAAATTGCACGGGACATCAAGTACGGCCCCCGCGCCGGTGATCTCATGACCGCCATGCACGAAGTGATTGGCCACGGCTCGGGGAAACTGAATCCGAGACTGACCGAAGATGCCGGTTTCTACCTCAAGGAATATTTTTCCGCGCTCGAAGAAGCCCGTGCCGATCTGATGGCGCTCTGGAATATTTTCGACCCGAAATTGAAAGAGCTGGGCCTTGTCGATTCCAATGAAATCGGCCGAGCTATGTATGACGGTTCGGCCCGCACCATGATGACGCAACTGCGGCGCATCACGAAGGGCGACACCATCGAAGAAGACCATGCGCGCAACCGCCAGCTGATTGCTCGCTACATTATGGATAAAACGGGCGCCATTGTTATGGAAGAGCGCGCCGGCAAGACTTTTGTCTACGTGAAGGATTATAAGAAAATGCGCGCAGGCGTCGGCATGCTGCTCGCCGAACTCATGCGGATCAAAGCTGAAGGCGATTACAACGCCATCAAGGCGCTCATGGACCAGTACGGCGTGCATTTCGATCCGAAACTGCGTGATCAGGTGGCCGCGCGCTACAAAGCGCTCAACCTGCCCACTTATCCGGTAGGCATCAACCCTGACCTCACCGCGACGTTCGGCCCCGATGGCGCTGTAACGAAAGTCGTCATCTGGTATCCTCGAGACTATGTGCAGCAGCAACTCAGCTATAGCGCGATGTTTCCCAAGGTAAAGTAGGCCGATGGATGCATGCTGCCCCCGGTGTTAAAAATATCACCTTCGTGAGGCTGACATTGATTCTTACCCTCGCCCTTTCGGCGGCGTTGGCGGCCAACGGGCAAACTGCGACTGGCATCGCAAAGACCGAGTTCGATGTCGCGTCGATCAGGACCAATCCGCCTGAAACCGGCTTTCACTTCGCCGCTGGCACCAGCACCGGAGGCCCCGGTACGTCCGACCCAGGCATGTTCCGCTGTTCAAAATGCACGCTCGCCGTGCTGATCAGCAAAGCTTTCCAGCTGCAAAACTATCAGTTTCCAGCTATGGCGTCCCTCGCAGGTAACACCTTCGAGGTTGCTGCCAAAATTCCGGCCGGAGCCACTGCGGCAGAGTTCCAGATGATGCTGCAGAACCTGATCAAAGACCGGTTCGGCCTGACGCACCATTTCACCGAAAAGAAAATGCGCGGTTATCAGCTGGTTGTGGCCGGGAACGGCTCGAAACTCAAAACATCCACAGACTCCCCGCGCGCCGCTGCGAGTAGTGGGGCTGACCAGTGGCACCGCGATGGGGGTTCGCACAATGGAGTGATCAACTTCAACGGCTCAGCCCGCTACCGGGGTGATCATCAAACTGCGGCCGATCTGGCACGCATATTTTCAGACCAGCTCAGTCTTCCTGTTAGCGATGCGACAGGGCTTCCGGGGAAGTACGATGTATCTCTGGCCTGGAGCGGCAGCAGCGCCCAATCTGCCAGCCATTCTGCCTGGGGTGGCGGAGGCGGACATATGGAGCATGGTGACGGCGCCGCAGCACCCTCGGGTTCGAGCCAGGCCGAACCTTCCGGCCCAACCCTCTTCGACGCGGTGCAGTCACAGCTGGGACTTCGTCTGGTGCAGTCGGAACAGATTGTGGCCCAAATTTTAGTGATCGATCACGTGCAGCAATTGCCCACTGACAATTGAAGCCCGGCTTTAAAAGATCCAGGTAAGTTGCCCGTCAATTCCTTCGCATAGTAAGCATCTGAATTCCATCAATTGTGATGATGCTGACATGCCCGGCCCACGCCTTTTGTTCCCTGGAAAACGCACTTAAAAGCGGGGCCAGGTTTTCGGGAGTTGCAGGATGAACCCGGAACAGAACGACACCGGATCGTTGGAGCGTGACCCGTCGTTGAACGGCGATCTGCCAGAAATCTTTATCGAGTGTCAGTACGATTCGCGCTTCAGATTCGGCCAGCTCCAGCAGTATGACGTCTTTCCAACCCGCGCAACTTACGCGGGCCCAAAGGACGTCATGGCCGTCAGCACGAAGCGCCTCTACGATCGGCTTCGGAAAATTCTCGTCAGCGAGAAGGCGCATCTACGCCGGAATTGGGTAGGCCTTGTACTCGCGGGCCAGGTAGCTGGCGTATGACAGGCAGGCAAGAATATCCTCTCGCGTCAGACCGGGGTAGTTTGTGAGAACCTGGTTTTCCGATTGGCCCGCAGCGAGGAGTTCCAGGATGAACTCGACTGCCAGACGGGTTCCCCGTATCACAGGTTTACCCCCCACGACCGCGGGGTCGAGCACGATGAGCTCAGAAACCAGCATACCCATAGTCTACCCCCGCCAGTGCAAAGCTCCGCAGCTGCTTCGTCAAGCCCTAAAAGCTGGCCTTCTTCGCCTCAGCAATCATCTCGTCGCCATCCGCCCGAATCAACTGCCCCTGACTCACCAGCTTCTTAACATCCGCCGTCACAGCCTTCACATAAGCATCATGCGTAGGGTAAAGCGCTTTCAAACGCGCCGCATCAAACGGCACTTCATGCCCCGCAATCCGGCAGAACGATTCGCCCGTTGAATTACCAAACCACGTACTCGTAGCCACATCCACATAAGGCGACCGCACGCCCCCGGTAACATTGCCGAACGCATCCAGCACTGGCTTGCCATTCTCCACCTTGATCTGTTCCGCCTTGAACGCCGGCTTGCCGGTACGAACCCATTGATCGAGTCCATGCCAGATCGCATTAAACGCAGGCCCGTTCGGGAACCGGCTGCGCGGGCCTTCGTTACAACTCATCGGTGGCACCGCGCGTCCGCCCTTTTCGATATCCGCAGGTGCAGCCGCAAACGCCAGCTCATCAGGAGTCGCATGGGCAGCGCCGGCAATTTCATAGTTCCGCGTTTTATCCGTATCGCTGTCCGGTAACCGCGCAGCCATACTCGGCAGATAGTCCGAAAGCGTCATCACACGAACCACGGGAACCCCCGCATTCCGGATCTGCCGGCGCGGATCTCCCACAGGAATCGGAGCCGAACACTGATTGATTTGCGTAGGTCCGCTCGCCGTAGCAATCAGGTACCCGTCAAAAAGAGGCTTACCCCCGTTATCAATCACATCCAGCGGATGAATCGCGTTCACGTAGGTATATAGATATCCGCCGGTCTGCGAATAATCCCAGCCATATAAATGCTTCACTGGATGCCCAGCACTCGCAGCCACGCCATACAGCAGCGGGTTGGAAGAATCCCGACCCTTGAGCCACACCGCAGTCTGCCGCACGATATCCCACACCAGACCGTTCTCCGTCCCGCGATCACTGTCCCGCGCCACAGTCGCACAGTTATCAGGATTCGTCAGCGGTACCGGATTTGCCCACGACAGCGAAGCATAACGCTGCGGATTGAAGGTCTTCTCTGTAACAACCGAAACCGGCTTCGCTGTAATACCAATCCACACATCGCCATTGCGCACAAACTCTTTGTGCGACAAAGTCCAGCCCAGGTTCAGATCAAAAAGATTGGAAGGATTCTGCATCTCCACCGCTACACTGCCGCTGAACTTACTGCGCAGCGCAGGCCGCCGGATGATCATGCGCGTCGTGTAAGGTGCAGCGAACGTCCGCACCGTGGCCGCGCCAGGCGCAGGCCAGTCATACACGTTCGCATTGCCACTCAACAGAAATTCTTCCTCCACATAGCCGACTTTCGACAAATCCTCCGGCACTCGCGTATGACTGGCCGCACCAAATCCATAGCTCGCCTCAGTTGTCGGAATCAGCGTTGCCTTAGCAGCGGGAATTGTGGCAGCCGTCTGGCCTTTCACGAATTTGAGCAGCCGCATATGCCCGACGTCTGCGCAGTAAACAGAACCCTGTGCATCAACCGTTACACCCTCAGCCCCGATGGTAGGTGAAGTATCCGGCAGCGGCTCCAGATCCGGAATCATCGCGGTAACTTTCCCGTCCTTCGCATTGCCAATACGCACGCCTCGTTTGTAACCCGGATTGCGGGTGGAGTTCGACTCCGAATCGACGACATACATCGTGTCATCTTTCGCAATAAAAATACCGCTCGGGCGGCCAAACTGTTTCCACTGATCAATAAACTTGCCGTCCTGATCAAAAATCTGAATCCGGTTATTGTTGCGGTCGCCGACAAACAAACGCCCTTGCGAATCAAGCGCAATCGTATGCGGAATATCAAAATCGCCGGGACCATTACCCTTCTTGCCCCATGCCTTAATGAACTTCCCGTCTTTGGAAAACTTAACGATGCGGGCGTTGGTGGCCTGCCCGTGTCCGTCGGCGATAAAGATATCCCCGTTCGGTGCGACCACAATGTCAGAGGGCGCATTGAAAGTCTCCGGTGTCGAATCGGAAACGCCAGCCTTGCCCAAAGTCATCAGCACCTTGCCCTGCGGACTCAGCTTGAAAACCTGCTGCCCCCTTCCGTCTTTGGCGCGGCCATCAGACACCCAAACATTGTCGTCGCGGTCAATATAGAGCCCGTGCGCCTGCACAAACATCCCCTGGCCGAAGCCGTGCAGAAATTTACCGGTGCTGTCGAATTCCAGCAGCGGCGTGTCGCCCCGGTGGAACACCCAGATGTTGCCGTGCGAATCCGGATCCACCGAAATCACCTGACCCCACTTCATGCCGTTCGGAAGCTGCGCCCAGTTTTCGACCAGGCGGTAGGGATTGGGCAGTGAAGGCGTCTGCGCAGACGCAATCGAGATCAGGGCCATTGTGGCGGCGGCAAGTGCGCCGGAATGTTTCAGGGACATGGCTGTCAGTATATGACTTCGACTCGTCGCGGTATCCTTCCGGCATGGTAATGCAACACGGGATCGTTCTGGCTCACGGCTATCTCGGCTTTGGACAAATCGGGGCACTCGAATATTTTCGCGGAGTGAAGGAACACCTGGAGTCGCGCGGTTATCGGGCCCTGTCACCCACAGTGGATCCCAACGGCTCTATTCAGGAACGCGCGGCATCGCTCGAAGCCCAGATCCGCGCCGGCTTCGGCGGTGAACCCGTACACGTAATCGCCCACAGTATGGGCGGCCTCGATGCCCGTTATCTGTTAC
>JANYDS010000053.1 GCA_025363475.1 Terriglobia bacterium | reverse complement strand
GTAACCGTCTTACCCCCGACCTTGCGCGTGAGCCGAAAATTGGGACCATGGCCAGGGTCTCCGGCTTTGGCACAGTGGCAGGCTGGCTTCCCGCATTTGCCGGATGTTGTCGTGATGGAACCCCGCCGGAGATCGCCCAAGTCGGCGATCCGGCGCAAAGCTTCTGATTTCTGCCGTTCCAGTACGGGCAGGGCATCGGTCATAAACGATCCTCCTTTATTAGCGTACATCAACGCTAAGAACACCATCACGAAAAAAGAATACCGCTCGTCCCATCACTTTCATGTCGCACACCCCGTGCCCTCAGTCGTCAGCCGCATCGAAGTGAAAAGTGTTAAGCTACAGGCTACGGTTTGTCCGTGAAATTCACCCGTGAAGATCAGAACCTTCATCCATAAGGGACTCAAGCGGCTCTATGAGGAAGACGGTACGAAAGGCGTTCCGCCAGACAGTGTGGACAAGCTCAGGAAGATGCTTGCGTATTTGGACGATATGGAAAGCCCCGAGGAATTGCGGACGCTGGCTGGATGGAAAGCGTATTCATTGACCGGTGACCGAAAGGGCACCTGGAGTTTGAGCGTCACTGGAAACCGCCGCCTCACGTTCCGAATCGACGCGACGGAACGCGAGATCTGCGACGTGAATCTGGAAGATTACCACTAGAGGAGCAAGATCATGGCAATGAAGAACCCACCCCATCCCGGAGATTTTATCCGGACTGAGATCGTCAGAGCCGCGGGGCTGTCGGTAACGGCCGGCGCCCTGGCGCTGGGAGTTTCCCGGCCTGCGTTGTCCAGCCTGCTGAACGGCAGAACCAATCTGTCGGGAGACATGGCATTGCGAATTGAAAAGGCGTTCGGAGTTAAGATGGACACGCTGATGCGGATGCAATCCTCCTACGACATTACTCAGGCCCGCAAGCGCGAGCGCGAAATTGACGTGCCTCGGTATTCAGCGCGCGCTGAAGTTCATCCGTGACTGTCGGGCGTTCTGGCGCGGGAATCGTGGTGACCATTTGGGGATGGCACTGATTTACCAGGTTCGGATGGACCGGCCCGGCGATCTGCCGCCTGTCAATTCTGACCACTGAAGACGAGGCATTCTGCTCAAGTCTTACCGCAAAGACCAGACCCTCGATCCACAGCCCGTCTCACGATTTTCGTTTAGTTCCAGTGACTTATGTGTGCTAGCATAGAGGTTCTTCGGAATCCGCCGCTCCAAGTTGCGCCCGGACCCGTATCGGTTGAGCTGCAATCCCGCTCCCATACGGCAGCAGAAAAACCTGCTAAATCCCAAATTTATCAGTGTTTTAGCCCTCACAAGCTAAAGCAAATTCGCGATCAGGTTGGAGGTGTTTTTAAATTGGCTGAAGTAAGACTCCAGGACGGTGAAACCCTGGAAAACGCATTGCGCCGCTTCAAGCGCAAAGTGCAGCAGGAAGACATCATTAAAGAGGTCAAGAGGCATTCCTTCTACCTGAAACCGGGTGAGAAGCTTCGCGTGAAGCAGGCACTGGCCCGTAAACGGAACCGGAAGAAGAGTCGCCGGGAAGTCGAATAACCTTATAACTAGCGGGCGGAGCGTGTAGCAAGCGCTCCGCCCTTTTCCTTGCGGGTGCCAACCATGCCGGAATTTCAGGACAGGCTTTTAAAATGTGCCGATTGTGGAGCCGATTTTGTCTTCACCGCAGGCGAGCAGCAGTTCCATAACGAAAAAGGTTTTAGTAATGAACCGCGGCGTTGCAAAGCATGTAAATCGAAGCGTCAAACAGGCTCTCCGGATCGCAATCGCGCCGCCGGAAGGGTCGAAACTTCGACTGTATGTTCTCAGTGCGGCCGCGAGACTACCGTTCCTTTCCGCCCCACGCAGGGCCGTCCGGTGCTCTGTCGGGATTGTTTTCGCGACGGCCGCGCAGGTAGCCCCGGTTAGAATTTCCCCGGCAACTCCGGAAGTCTTCAAACCCGCTTAAATGGACCTCACCGCGCCAGCGCCGCCCGAACACTCCATCGAACGGCTGCGGCTCAAACTGCGTTACAAGGTTCTCTATCATGTCGGTCACAACTGCGCCGATGTCGACGATTTGGTTCAGGAAAGCATCGTTCGTTTCCTCCGCGCCGAACAGCGCAATCAGATCCGCAACACCGAAGAGGTGGGCGCGTTCCTGAACGGCGTCTGCCGCAACGTCATCCTCGAATACCGTCGTCGTTCCCGCCGCGAACCGCTGGCAGATCCGGACATCCCCATCCCTGACATCGGCATCCGTCCCGAAGCCGAAATCCTCGAAATGCGCGATTCCATTGAGACAGGCCTCGCCGAACTGGCCGAACGGGACCGCACCATCCTCAGGGCTCTCTACCTCGACGGAAAAGAGAAAGAAGATATCTGTAAGGAATGGAGCATGAGTGATGCTCAATTCCGCGTCGTTTTATTTCGAGCCAAAGAACGGTTCCGGCGTGTATACGGAACCGAAATGAAACGAACTGCCGTGAGTGAGCACTAGATAAATGGACATGGTCTGCAAGAAGGAAACGATAGAGCGGGAGGGTTTGATTGCGAAATATCTTTCGCGGTCCCTCGACGCCGAAGCTGTCGAAGAGTTTGAGGCTCACTACCTTGGCTGTGACGAGTGCTTCGATGAACTGCGTGTCAGCGAGCGGCTTGCCGCCGATCTGCGCGCTTCCAGTCTTTCCTGGAATCAGACCGGAGGCGTGTCCGTTTTACGTTTCAGGGCCAACGCGGAGTTAACTCATTCGGCACATGAGTTGGAGGAACTCCGTCGTGAAGTCCTGGAGCAGCGCGATTCACGGGTCATCATCGACCTTAGTCGCGTTACCAGAATTGATAGTGCGGGGCTGGGTCAGTTGATGAGCTGCTATTCGCACCTGGTGCGGAATCAAGGCGCATTGAAAGTGGTGAACGCCACCCCTGAAATCGATAAACTGCTCAAAATGACGGGAATCAGCACCCTGATTCATTCCTATCAGGATGAGCAGGAAGCTGTCACCAGCTTCAACAATTAGAGTGGCCGGTTGGTTCGGAAGTATTTTTTATAAGCAGCAATCCAGTCGGTAGCAATTTCCCGCTGCGCCGTACCCAGATCCACTTTTCCCGCGCAAACCAGTTCGTGCAACTGGTCTTCCAGTTCATCTTTCACGTGGGCATTCCAAACCGTTGAATACGGCTGCGGCCACAGGTTGCGAATACTATCTGCGCCGCCCAGCGCGGGCGTAATCAAATAATCCACTTCATACGAGTTCGGATGCGCGCCGGAAATTCCGTATTCCTGAAACACCTGCTCCCGCAATGAAACAGGTACGATCCGGTTACCACCATCCTGCACACGGCACACATCATCCAGCGCCGTCGTTCGCGTCTCACCTGGCGTCAAAAAATTGCGCGGTTCAGAAAGATCACGGCCAGACCCGCCGGGCCAGGCCAGAAAAATAACCACAGCCGCAGCCGCCAGTACGGTTGCCCACTTCCAATGGCTAGACGCCCCGCCCGCTGCCGCCGCGCTCAAAAGTTGCGAACGCAGCAACGCGCGGGGACCCTCCGGGGCAGGCAAAGCTGCATCCAGTTCTCCCCGGTAAGCTGACACGTACTCCGCCACCGCACATTGCAACTCCGCCTGCCGGCTGCGGCAAACCCAGCAGGCCTCCAGATGTTCCCGCACCTGTCCCGCACGCCGGAAATCCAGTTCTCCGTCCGCTGCCAGAATCAAATCGGAATCGCTCAGATGTGAAGTAGCGTTCTGCATTACGGCTTCCTCAGAGAATCCGCCCGCGCGACGCGAGCCAAAGATCGCTCCAGCGAATTCGCCACACTGCCCAGCGAAATCCCCAGCACCGCCGCGATCTCCCGATACCGCAGCCCTTCCGCTCGCAATGAAAGGCAGCACTGATCCTGTTCCGGCAAAGCCCGAACCACGGCCATCAACCGCTGCTGACGCTGCCGGGCAACTGCGTAATCTTCCGGCCCTTGAGCCGTATCGGCGCGGTCCGACTTGTCACCGGACACCTGCCGCTGGCCCCGCATCCGGTTTTTCAACGCCAGATTATGCGCCACCGTAAACGTCCAGGCCGGTAGATTCGAGCGGGATCTTCCATGGCTAAGGTGCCGGAAAAGCGCCAGGAAAACTTCCTGGACAATCTCTTCCGCATCCTGAATGGGAGTCCGAAACGACAGCAAATAGCGGAGCAGGGGATTGCGCAGGCGGTCGAAAAGCCCAACTACCTCTTCTTCAAGTAGCGAAACATGCGCACCCACCGGGTCATCACAAGTGCCGACAATTGTAGCCGAATTTGCAGGAGTCACGAGCATCTGCATATTCTTTGTACCACCACTTTGTTCAGCGTTTCGGCTTGCGAGTCTGATGCACCTGACGCAGGGACGTACTATGGTTCTAACCGGCCAGCCATGCGGATAGCCAGAAGCGTCAAGGGAGCGTCGGTCGGCTTGTTTCTTTTAGCGACCGGATTCGCGTGGGAAGTGGCTTATGAGCATCTTCACCCGTGATTTGATCCTCCCGGATGGCAGTTTTACCGAGAGTCTTACCGGCCCGCCTCATGTATTGGGAAAACTGGTTTGCTGATATTGATCGTATCGGCCCGTTGCGGGATCGCTGGGTTGGCCTGGCGCGGACTACACTCTATCATTCGTCGGTTTTCAAACTGAAGGACGGCTGTCCACCGCCAGTGCAGCCAGATGGTCGCCTGTCTTCGCGAGAAAGCGTTGCGCTTCCAACTCGAAAACTAGTTCCTTGAGCTTGATGTCATCAATCTCCGGACGCAGGCCGTCTTGATGAGCCTGCAAGCTGAATGGATTCTCTGGCGGGCGTTTGCCAAGCATCTAGCAATAGTAACGCTAATACTATCCTGAACAAAACCGCCTCCCGTGGAATATCCAACTGTGCATCCCAACGCCAAGAGTCTGCTGCGACCCCTGTGTCTGCTAGCCCTAACCCTCTCCGTCGCCTTCGCCCAGCGAGCTACCAGTGAACGACCCACCGGCGAAATCCAGCTGCAAATCAAAGACTCCACCGGCACCGCTATGGAAGCCGCCGGACGCATTGAAAGCCTGGCCACGGGCGTGGAAACCAGTTTTCACACCGATTCCTCAGGCAAATACACATTCCAACACCTCGCCCCTGGTCGCTACCGGCTCGAAATCGAACGCGCTGGCTTCGCTTCACTCGATGAAGTGGTCGATGTCCCCTCCGCCACTCCGGTCGAACGCAATCTCACCATGGTGCCGGGCAATCAAAGCTATAAACTCGACGTCGTCGCCGCCACTCCACTGCAGGGCGTAAACCTCGAAGCCAATCAGATCGCGGCGCCGGTCCAGTCCGCCACCTCCGGCGATCTGGATGACAGCGGAGCCCTCGACTTATCCGCCTTCCTGAACCGCCGCCTTGCGGGTGTCCATATCAATGAAATTCAGGGCAACCCCGTTCAGACCGACGTCAGTTACCGCGGCTACACCGCCTCTCCAATACTCGGCACACCCCAGGGACTTTCCGTCTACATGGATGGCGTTCGCCTGAACCAGCCCTTCGGCGACGTGGTCAGCTGGGATCTAATCCCCCGCATTGCCATCTCTGAAATCACGCTCATGCCCGGCTCCAACCCGCTCTTTGGACTCAACACCCTGGGTGGCGCAATCTCGCTCGAAACCAAAGACGGACAGAGTCACCCAGGCACCTCGCTCCAGATCAGCGGCGGAAGTTTCGGTCGCCGCAACGTTGAAATGGAGCACGGCGGAGCGTTTAAAGGTGTTAGCTGGTATCTGGCCGGTAATCTCTTGTTCGAAGACGGCTGGCGCGACGCTTCCTCCTCAAACGTTCGACAGTTTTTCAGCCGCTTCGGCTGGCAGCACCGCCAGACCACTATCGGGTTTTCCTGGCAGTTCGCCAACAACCAGCTCAGCGGCAACGCACTGCAAGACCCGCGGTTCCTCGCCCGAGACTATTCCAGCGTCTACACCAAACCAGACATCAACCGCAACCGCACGCCAGCCTTCAACCTCACCCTCCGCCACACGCTGAACCCCAACCTCAGCCTCTCCGGGAACATTTATTACCGCTTCATCCGCAGCGGAATTTACTCCGCGGATATTAACGAAAACTCTCTCGACCAGTCTGTCTATCAGCCCAGCGCCGCCGATATTGCGGCTCTCACAGCCAAAGGCTTCACCGGTTTTCCCCGCAACGGGGCCAATGCCGCCAACACTCCGTTCCCTTTCTGGCGCTGCATCGCCCAGGGTCTGCAGCGTGATGAACCCGGTGAAAAATGTAACGGCCTGTTGAACACGACAGGCTCCGAGCAGCGCAACTATGGAACTGCCGGCCAACTCACCTGGACCGTTCCTTTTATGGGTCACCGCAACCAGCTCACGGCTGGCGGAGCACTGGACCGCAGCACCGTCCGTTTCGGACAAAGCACCGAACTTGCGTTCCTCAATCCGGATCGCTCATTTTCCGGAATCGGACTTTATGCCGACGGCATAACCGGGGGGAACATCAACGGCGAACCCTTCGATGCCCGAGTCGATCTGCGCGGCCTGATCAGTACCCGCAGCCTCTACGTCAGCGACACTCTCACCCTCGGCTCAGCCTGGAACTTCACCGTCTCGGGCCGCTACAACCATACCGGTGTCGAAAACAGTGACCGTCTCACCCCCTCCGGCCCCGGCTCTCTGACCGGCAGCGATGCCTACAACCGCTTCAATCCGGCCGCCGGAGTTACGTTCAACCCCAGCCCCCTTTTCAATGCCTACTTCGGTTATAGCGAAGGCAGCCGCGCGCCCACCTCCATCGAACTCGGTTGTGCTGACCCCGCGCAGCCCTGCAAGCTCCCCAATTCCCTTGCCAGCGATCCTCCCCTGAATCAGGTTGTTACCCGCACCCTCGAAGCGGGTTTTCGTGGCAGTCTCGAGCAGGGGATCCACTGGAATGCGGGCTGGTTCCGGGCTGACAACCGCGACGACATTCTCTTCGTATCATCGGCACAAACGGGCTTCGGCTACTTCAAAAACTTCGACAAAACCCGTCGCCAGGGCGCACAGGTCAGTGTCGACGCGAGAATCCGCCGGCTCACAGTCGGTACAGGCTATACGTTCCTCGAAGCGACATACGAGAGCACAGAAACCGTCAACGGCTCGTCGAACAGCACCAATGACGCGACCTCCCTCTCGCGTGGCCTCCCGGGCAGCATCCAAATCAACCCGGGCGCGCGCATCCCGCTTACTCCACGCCATATCCTGAAGGCATGGGCAGATTTTCAGGCTTCAACCAAACTGTCAGCCGAACTTTCCATGAATGCCGTTTCCAGCTCTCTCGCGCGTGGCAACGAGAACGGCCTGCATCAGGCGGACGGCGTCTATTACCTGGGGCCGGGAATTTCCGGCGGCTATGCCGTGGTCAACGCCGGGCTGCGCTATCAGGCGCGCTCGCATCTGCAGCTGTTTGCAGATGTCAACAATCTGCTGAACCGGCACTATTACACGGGGGCGCAACTCGGTGTGGCGGGCTTCAATTCGGCGGGAAATTTCATTGCCCGTCCGTTCGCTGCTGTGAATGGAGTTTACCCGCTTCTGCGTACTACCTTTTTTGCGCCTGGGGCGCCGATCGGAATCTGGGGTGGCGTTAAATTCAGCTTCTAATCGTGCGATCACGGTACGCCCCGCGACCGAACACGATTTCCGCGCTATCGGACGAATCCAGCAAGCTGCCCCCGAAGCCGCCCAGTGGCCGCTGGGGGATTACTCTGGCACTCCGGTCCTGATTGCGTTCCTTGGCCCAATGCCTGGCGCAATCCCCGCAGGATTCTGCGCATGGCGGCAAACTGCACCGGATGAAGCCGAACTACTCAACCTTGCCGTTGACTCCACTCACCGCAGGCGTGGCGTTGCTTCAGCCCTGCTGACAGCCCTTTGCGAGGCAGCAGCCGGGACCCTGTTTTTAGAGGTTGCAGAGCACAATTCAGCCGCCATCGCGCTCTATTTGGCCCACGGCTGGGAACGCGTTGCCCTGCGAAAGGGGTACTACGACCAGGGGAAAATTAGCGCCATTGTGATGAAGAAAACTTCATGCTACAGTGCTGGCTAGACGGGTCACGCAATTGCCCGCGACTTCAACAGAAGTGAAGCCCACCCGATGGGCCGGTCGGCGCTTTGGCAAATAGAAGCGCCCCGGTTTTGAAGGCGACTCCACTAAGGAGAGATGCCACGCATGGATACAATCGCGCAGGAAGAAATTAAAGCGCATCTGATGCAGACGAATGAACAGTATCGCCAGCTCATGGAAAAACACCTTGAGTATGACCGGCTTGTTGCTGACCTTGAAGGTAAGCAGGCTCCCACAGCCGCTGACGAACTGGAAGAACATCGTCTGAAAAAACTCAAACTCCAGCTCAAGGACGAGATGGGGCAATTAGTGAGTGAATACAAGCTGCAGGCCCGCTAACAGCGGAACCGCAGCGGACCTCTTTCAGGTGCGCTTGTAGTCTCAGAAATACAAAAACCCGGTCAGACCTGACCGGGTTTTCTATTTCCCTCCGCCTGACCGGCGAAACCGGTAATAGGCAGCCGGAACCACCACCATATTGAGCGCGGTCGAGGTCAACAGCCCGCAAAAGATGACGATTGCCATCGGTGCCTGAATCTCACTGCCCGGTTTGCCCATGCCCAGCGCGACCGGTACCAGCGCCAGCCCCGCCGCCAGCGCAGTCATGAGAATCGGAGCCACCCGTTCCCCCGCTCCCTGCAGCACCGCCTGCCGAATGTCATCGCACCCCTCTGCCCGCAACTGCCGGATATGCGCAATCATCATGATTCCGTTGCGCGTGGCAATTCCAAACAGGGTGATGAAGCCGACAATAGACGCGAGGGATAAAACCCCACCAGCGGCAAACACTCCTGCGACCCCGCCCACCAGCGCCAGCGGCAGATTGAGCATGATAATCAAAGCGTCTTTGTAAGACCGGAACGCGATGCCCAGAATCAGAAAGATAGCCGCAATCACGCCCGTTCCCAGCAGCAACAACCGGCGGTACGCCCGCTCCGCACTTTCAAACTGGCCGCCATACTCAATGCGGTACCCCGCCGGCAGTTTCACCCGGCTGCCGATTCGCTGGCGAATTTCTTCCACCGCTCCCTGAAGATCCCGCCCAGCCACATTAGCCTGGATCACGATCCTTCGCTGAACACCTTCCCGCATGATGAAATTCGGACTGCGGTCTTCCTGAATCGTCGTTACGCTCGATAACGGAATCCGCGGCCCGGCTGGTGTGTCGATCAGTGTTGCCCGAATTCGCTCCAGCGAATCCTCGCCTTCGCCGGGACGTCGCGGGTCCTCATAACGAACCACCAGCGGAAAGCTGACAGGACCTTCCAGAATGCGCCCCACTTCATTGCCGGTCAGGACGGCCTGAATCCGCTCCGCCACCTCCCCCGCCTGAAGTCCGAACCGCGCAGCCAGGGCAGGGTCAGGGCGGATCTTCAGCGTGGGAATATCGGTCTGTTGTTCCAGAGACAGATCGACGATTCCGGGCACCCCCGCCATCGCCCCCTGAACCTGTTTCGCCAGCACGCGCAATTGCGAAAGGTCATCTCCGAACACCTTGACCGCGATGTTCGCCAGCGTGCCTGAAAGCATATGATCAATCCGGTGTGAGATCGGTTGTCCGACGCTGACATTGGTCCCGGGCAACACACTCACCTTTTCCCGGATATCCTTCAGGACTTCGGCTTTCGGGCGGCTCGCCATTTTAAGATCCACGTCAATCTCAGCCGACTCCACGCCCTGCACATGTTCATCCAGTTCCGCGCGACCGGTCCGCCGGGCTGTCGAAATCACCTCTGGCACTGTCAGCAGGATTTTCTCGAGCGCCGTACCCAGCTGGTCTGATTCGGCCAGGCTTGTGCCCGGTATCGTGACAGCACCCACCGTCAAGCTCCCTTCATTGAATTCCGGAAGAAAAGACCGGCCCATTTGGGTCAAACCGAAGCCTGCCGCACCAAGTAACAGCGCAGAGAAGCCCAGCACCAACCAGACATGGTCAAGCGAGGACGAAAGCACGGGTCGGTACGCACGCTTCAGATTGCGAATCAGCCACGGTTCACGGTTGTCCCGCACTGCCTTCGCACCTGGCAGCAGCAGGGAACAGAGGGCCGGCGTCACGGTAAGCGCCACCAGCAGGGACGCTGACAGGGCCACAATGTACGCAAATCCCAGGGGCCACAGCAGCCGCCCTTCCACGCTTTCCAGCGCAAACAGCGGCAGAAACACCAGAATTACGATTACCGTTGCAAAGACTACTGAACTGCGAATTTCGCTGCTCGCCAGATAAACCACTTCGAGCGAAGGGAGTCGCTCGTTCTCCGCCAGCATGTTGTTTTCCCGCAAGCGGCGCACCACATTTTCCACATCAATAATGGCGTCGTCAACTAGTTCGCCCACCGCAATCGCCAGCCCGCCGAGGCTCATGCTGTTCAGCGTGTAGCCGAAAAATCGTATGCCCAGAACCGCCGCCAGCAGCGAAATCGGTAACGCAATTAGTGTGATCAATGAAGCCCGCATGTTGGCAAGAAAAACCAGCACCACCAGCACCACAAGCAGCGAGCCGTCGCGCAGAGCCGCCATCAGGTTGTCGAGTGCCCGCTGAATGAAATCCGCCTGCCGAAAGACATGCTTGTCGATCACCATGCCCGCAGGCAGCGTGCGCTGAATATCGTCGAGGGTGATGTCCACCTGTCTGGTCAACTCGAGCGTATTGGCCCCGGGCTGTTTTTGGATTCCCAGAATCACCGCGGGTGAACCTTTGTGAGAACCGGTCCCCCGCTTGAACGCCTCGCCAATTTGCACACGGGCAACGTTCCGCACAAGGATCGGATGCGTTGCGCGGGCAGCGACTACAATGTTGCCGATATCGTCTTCGGTTGAGACCCGGCCCACCCCCTGAATCAGATACTCCTGGCCGCCCGTGACACGAAATCCTGCCGAGGAATTGTGGTTTGCCTGTCGCAGCGCTGTCTCCACCTGCCCCAGTGTCACGTCATACTCCCGCAATTCTACCGGATCAACCAGAACCTGATATTGCTTTTGGCCTCCGCCCGTGGCAATCACCTGGGAGACTCCAGGCACAGCCAGCAAACGCCGCCGCAAGACGGTATCTGCCGCCGTCCGGACATCAAGCGGCGAATGCCGGTCCGATTCGAGTGCCACAAACATGATTTCGCCCATGATGGAAGAAACCGGTGCCAGAAACGGCTGGCCCGCATCCGGCGGCAGGGAGGCGCTCACCAGCGTGAGCTTTTCCGCCACAATCTGCCGCGCCCGCAGGACATCCTGGCCCCAGTCGAATTCCACCCACACCACCGCGAGGCCCACTGCGGTGGCAGACCTGACACGACGCACTCCAGATGCACCGTTGATGGCAGCCTCAATCGGGTAGGTGACCAGCGATTCCATTTCCGCCGGAGCCATTCCCTTGCCCTCCACCAGGATGGTTACAGTCGGTGCGCTCACGTCCGGCAGGACGTCAAGAGGAATATCGCGCAGAACATAGAATCCCCAGCCCAAAAATGCCGCAGCCAGAGCGATCACAATACTTCGGTAGCGGAGCGAACCGCGAATCAGTTGATCAAGCATGGCGGGTCCTTGTTCGTGTCCTTTTAGTGCACGTGACCATGAGCCGGTACAGCGCTCGACATGGTCGATAAACGGATCAGATAGGCACCACGGGTCACTACGCGGTCGCCCGCTTCCACCCCGGACAGGATCTGGACGAAGCCTCCGCTGCGAACCCCCGTCTTTACAGGGCGGCGCAGAAAGGTTTCTCCACTCCGCTGGACGAAAACCACTGGTCGGCCCGCATCGTCGATAATGGCCGCTTCCGGAATTGCCGGCTTGCGGTCTGCCGCCGTCAAAAGCAGCCGCAGAAAAACGGTCTGATTTACCGCTAGAAAATGATCCCGGTTGTCGATCTCGTACACGACAGGCACCGTTCGCGTGGCTGCATCCACCACGTGCCCCACCCCGATCAACTTGCCTGCCGCCCGGAGCGCGCCCGAACCCGGCATCTCAATTTCCGCCCCGGAAAGTTGCCGCAGTTTCGGGTAGTCTGATTCAGCCACGACCCCGCTCACATGCAGCGTGTTGATATCTACAATGCGGAACAGCACTTTACCCACTTCCGCGCCAGCTCCGCTGATCGCAGCCGATTCCGTAATAGTGCCGCTGATCGGTGCCCGCACAAGGAATCGCTTCACGCCTGTCTCAGTGCCATCGGCCGCTCGGGTTGCCTCGTACTGCGCCAGTCTGGCCCGGGCCGCCTGCAATCGTGTTTGAGCCATGGCTTCTGCTGTGCGGGCTTCTTCAACCCTCCGGGTGGGTACCGCGCCAGCCGCGAGCAAGCGCTCAGCCCGTGTCTGGTCACGCCGCGCCTGCTCCAGGGTAACCAGTGCTTCACTTTCTGCCAGTTGCAGGCCCGGCAAATCGGCAGCCGCACCTGCCGGTGGAACAATGGCGCAAAGCTCTGCACCTTTTTCCACTGCAGTGCCCACCGCGAGCACCTTCTCCACCACCAGCCGCCCGGCCAGGGGAGCGATCACCGCTGCCTCGCCCCCCGTCCGCGGCAGCGTTTCCGCAGCTACACGCAGACTGTCCCGCAGAGTCTGCTCCACTGCCAGTTGCGTACCAAAATCGAGTGCCCACTGTTGTTCCTTCAAGAACGAGATGGTTTCCTCCGTTGCCGCCGCTGGCTGTTCTGCCGAGGCTGCATCCGCCGCGATCTTCACCATACCCGCGTCAAATGTTTCAGTCAGGTCTTTACCGCGAACCCGGATACTGAGCCGACCCTCCCCCGCAGTACCCGGCTGCACATTGGCACCGAAGATACCTGGGTGGGTCGAAGCGTCGCAGGGGAACCGCTGCGATTCTTTATCTGGCTGTTGCAACTCAACATCACAACTGGCCTCGCGAACCGCATGAAAATCCGAAAGGCGTGTGAGGTGAATCGCAAACCTGCTCTTGACCCCCGCCACCAGTGCCTGGTGTTCCAGAAACAGTTCACCATTCGGCGTCCATACCGTCGTCCTGAGCGGCTCATTGGCTTCAATCTTCGCCGCCGGTGCTACAGCGGGCGGCGTCCGGGAGCACGCCGTCAGCGTGACCCCAGCCAAAATTACGATCTGAAAACTCTTCACGGACGTCCCCCTGTTCCAGCCAACTCTTCACCAACGGCTCGTTCCAGTTCGATCAGCGCTTCTTTTGCTGCCACTTGCAAATCAAGAAGTCTCAGATTTGCCGCACGATTTACCCGCAGCGAATCGAGCAGGTCCAGAATGCCCGCCTCCCCCTCGTCATACGCCACCCGCGTAATTCGACCCAGTTCCGGCCCTGCCGTTTCCAGCCGGTCGCGGTAAGTTTTCAGCGCGCCCATGCGAATTTCAAGCACTTCGCGCGCACCCTCGATTTCGGCGCTCATCTGCCGTTCAAGCACCGCTGCCCGGCTTCGAGCCTGTTCCTGTTCCGCCAGATAGCGCGCTACTTCATAACGCCCGCTGTTGAATACGGGCAAGGGCACGGTGAGGCTGAACACAAGGCCTGTATGCACCGTGTTCGCAAACGGATCCGGACCCTTACCTGAAGTGACGTCAGCCCGCTTGATCCCGGCCGAAATCTGCGGTTCCGGCACCCGCAACCGCCGGGCGGCCTGCTCCTCAATTTGATATCGCGCGAGATTCCTCAGCTCCACACGGTAGTCTGCCCGTGTACCGAGGGCGCGTTGTTTGAGCGCGGGCGTGCCCGGTATTTCCACACCAACAGCCAGCTCTCCAAGCACGCTCCCGATCCTGGTTCCTTCCGGTAAAAAGGCCGTTAGCCGGGCCCTTGCCGCCGCAACCTGGGAACTGGCAGCCGTGACATCAGTGCGCAGTTCAAAAGCCTCACGCTCTGCGCGCAGACGATCATACCGGGACCCTTCGCCTTCCTGTTCCCGCACCCGCAAAACCTGAAGCAGCCGTTCCAGTTCGCCGGCCTCGCCCTCCAGAACCCGTACACGTTCCTGGGCCGCAACCATACGCTGGAAGGCCACCCGCAATTCGTTCCGGAGCGTCCACAGAGCGGCCTCTTTGCCCGCCTCTGACACGGCAACGGCGGCGCTGCCGGCATCTCTTAAATAACGCAGTCGCCCGTTGACAGGCAACACCTGCGATACCTCGAAGAACTCGTTATAGCCCGCGCCCTCACGTGAATATGAGGCCGAAGGATTCGGGTAAACGGTTCGCGCCCTCGCCTCCGCTTCCGCCAGTCCCACGCGTGCCCGCAGTTCCCGCGCCTGCGGGCTTTGCTCCAGAAATCGCTCAACGATTCGTGCTTCTGTCCACGGCTCCGCTTCCTGCGGTGCGCCGACGGCGTGCCAGCTGACGGACAACATCAGCGCACATCTGAACCAACCTGACTGTAATGCCATTGGTGCTTGTTCTCCTCATCCCGTTTCCTGAACTGTGCAAACACACAAATCCTCTGTGCCCCGCAGGGGCTCGGTCAGGCGGGCGGAGATCGGGGTTGCTTCGGAGTGAAATCCGGCGGATCGTGCCCGCGCGGACTGGGAGGAGTTCCGACGGATGAGATTGCCGTGAGCGGATTTTCGCGGGCTATAGCTGAAACGGACAGGTCAGCAACCAGCGCCACGCCGTCCGGTTGAGCGATCGCCCATTCGATCTCAATATCGTCATCATCCGCAGTATGTGCGGTGATCTGAATTCCACTTAAAGCCGCCGCACTATGAACATGAAAATGCGCGGGTGTGATAGCGGGATGGTCCAGTTCTTCCGCATGCACGTGGTAAAACGGCGCCTGGAGAAATCCCCAAAACAGGGCCGCAATACTCAGGATGATCCGGGCAGTCCGCACAGGCTATGTGATCAATCTATCACTGGCGGTGCCGTCAAGCCGAACGTCGGAAACTGTCAAAAAGATTTCTGAATGACCGCCGCGACTTCCGGGTGCTTCCCGAAAATCTCCATGCCCAGCAGAATCAGGTGCCGCAACATCGGTCCTGTTTCCGGCCCCGCCCCGGAAATTTCCGCCAGCAGGCCGTTCGCATCAGGACTCTTTGCATACCAGCCCCAGCTCTGCTTTCCCGAATGCGCATACTCCCGCGCTGTCTTCAAAAACATAGCCGCAGCCACTTTCGGTGCCTCAGCTTCCCGCAGGCCGGCCTCTCTCAGAAGCGTGGCTACTGCATCCAGTACCGGAGTTAATGCACAGGTTCCCAACGTCACTGCGGCGTTAAATGCTGACTCAGTTCCGGGTTTGACTTCAATCGGATGCAGCCGCAGTTCGCGCGCCAGCCGGTGCGCTACTGCCAGTGCGGCCCCGGTTCCGTGAATGACCAGGTATCCCGGCAGTTCAAACGGACTCACCCGCGCCACGCTGGCACCGCGCCGCCGAAACCTTTCCGCGACGCTGTCGTCCAGTTCTGTTTCGCAGATCACCAGTGCGCGACCCGTCCAGTCGTCATTCTCTGCTTCCAGCACCGCCAAAAGAGTTTCCAGGTGGTCAGCAGGAGAATGAAATAAAACCACTGGCACGCTCTTCAGATCGAGAGCGCTTCGCACCGCGAAACCCCCACCCAGCGAATTGGCGATTCTTCTTGCCACACGATATGAAACGCAACATATCGGCCCCAGCGTCCGCGCTCTGTCCGGCAGGCTTCCAATCAGACTTCTGCTCACTGCGCCTGCACCTGCAACCCCGTAGCGGGGCTTGAAATCCGGATTAGGCGATATCTTTTTCACGAAGCCGTTTGATTTTATCGCGAAATTGGGCTGCTTTTTCAAATTCAAATTTTCGCGCCGCTTCCCGCATGTTCTTTTCCATGTCTTCGATGTATTTTTCCCGCAGCTCCGGCGTCAGCGCATCTTCTGTTTCTTCAGGTTCCGCCGGAATGGTCACGTAATCGCCCTCGGCGATCGCCACCAGCATCATATCTATGGGCTTGATGATCGATTGCGGAATGATCCCGTTCTCCGCGTTGTAACGAAGCTGTGTGTCGCGGCGCCGGTTCGTTTCTTCAATTGCGCGCTTCATGCTGTCAGTCATCACATCGGCGTAAAGGATTGCTCTGCCTTCCAGATGCCGCGCAGCCCGCCCGATGGTTTGAATCAGCGCCCCTGTAGAACGCAGAAAGCCTTCTTTATCCGCGTCCAAAATGGCCACCAGAGACACTTCGGGCAAATCCAGACCTTCGCGCAGCAGGTTAATTCCAATCAGTACGTCGTAGACGCCGCGCCGCAAATCCCGCAGAATTTTGATCCGGTCCAGCGTACTTACCTCGGAATGCAGGTAATTGCACTTCACGCCGACTTCCGAATAGTATTCGGCCAGATCTTCCGCCATCCGTTTGGTCAGGGTGGTCACCAGCACCCGCTGGTTCTTCGCCGCGCGGTCGCGGATCTGGTGCAGCAAATCGTCCACCTGCCCCTTCACGGGACGGATATCGATTTCCGGATCCACCAGCCCTGTTGGCCGGATAATCTGCTCCACCACCACTCCACCGGCGGCCGTCAGTTCATACGGCCCGGGCGTGGCCGACACGTAAACCACCTGATTCACCCGATGCTCAAACTCTTCAAACGTCAAAGGCCGGTTATCGAGCGCACTGGGCAGCCGGAACCCGTGAGAAACCAGAACTTCCTTCCGTGAACGGTCGCCGTGATACATCGCATGGAGCTGCGGAATGGTCTGGTGGCTTTCATCCAGGAACATGAGCGAATCGGCCGGCAGATAGTCCAGTAGTGTCGGAGGCGCTTCACCCGGCAACCGGCCTGAAAAATGGCGCGAGTAATTCTCAATTCCATGGCAGTAGCCGATCTCTTTCATCATTTCGAGATCGAACATCACCCGCTGGTGCAGACGCTGTGCCTCAATCAGTTTGCCTTGTGCTTCCAACTGAGGCCGCCAGATTTCCAGTTCTGCACGAATGGAATTCATGGCCGCTTCTTTGGTCAGCTGCGACATCACGTAGTGGGTTTTCGGATAGATGGGCAGTCGCTGGTAGGTCTGTTTCACCTCGCCCAGCAGCGGGTCGATTTGCGAAAGAGTCTCCACTTCATCGCCCCACATTTCGATTCTGTAGGCCAGTTCGTCGTAGGTCGGATAGACTTCGATCACGTCGCCGCGCACACGGAATGTCCCGCGCTTGAAATCGAGATCGTTGCGGTCATACAGAATCTCGACGAGCTTTTTGGTGATTTCCTTGCGGGTGATCTTCTGCCCCTTTTCGAGCATCAGCAGCATCCCGTAGTACGCTTCCGGCGAACCGAGGCCATAGATGCAGCTCACGCTGGCCACAATCACGCAATCCCTGCGTTCAAATAATGACTTTGTGGCAGCCAGACGCAGCCGGTCCAGATCGTCGTTTACGGTTGATTCCTTTTCGATGTAGACCCCGCTCGAAGGGATGAAGGCTTCCGGCTGATAGTAGTCGTAATAGCTGACAAAGTATTCCACTGCATTCGAGGGAAAGAAGGTTTTGAACTCGTGATAGAGCTGCGCTGCGAGGGTCTTGTTGTGGGCCAGCACCAGCGCCGGACGCCCAAGTTTCTCGATCAACTTGGCCATCGTGAAGGTCTTGCCGGAGCCGGTTACGCCCAGCAGCACCTGATGTTTCTCGCCCTCGCGCAGACCCTGTTCCAGTTCGGCAATCGCGGTCACCTGGTCGCCCTTCGGGCTATACGTTAGAGCGAGCTGGAAGGACATTTCAACAGTATAGAATCAGGCTGTACCGGACTCCCGCGCGCTACCCGCAGTATCAGTACCAAAGTACTCTCACGAACCGATCTTTCCCACCACCATCGATCCAGATGGCGAGAAAACACACTCTTGTAACAGCAATTTTCTTCAGTGCCGCCCACCTTGCCAGCGCCCAGCGATTTCGGCCCCACCACGCAAAAACAGCGGCAGAGAGAGAAGAGTCAAACCAAAAATGAGCATTTTTATTTTGAGTTATAAGTTTTGGTGAAGCCATTGCGAAGGTTGGTCATAATGAATGTCCCCTTCGATTCCACCGACACCTTGAGCATGTTGCCCTTGCACTCCGCAGTGGGTTCCATATTCGCGATCATGTCTTCTCCGGTATTTACCTCTTTGGGAGTGTCGAGCGCGAGATGCCCCTGCCAGATATCCCCCACCCCTCCCGATTTGCGCAGCGTCTCGAACACCGTCGCCTGTCCACCCTTGCGCGGGCCATTGTTCATCACCGCGACAGTGGGTTGAATCGCCGTCAGCAACTGCGGCGAGTTTGAACGGTCGAGACCGTGGTGCGACGTCTGATACAAATCCACCTTCCCGATCAGGTTCACAGGGCAGACCAGTTTCTGCTCATAATTCCGGGTCAAATCGCCGAGGTCGAGAAAATCGAACTTGCCGAACTTGAGCAGGAACCCGACGCTTTGGTCATTATCGGGGTCGGTATCAGGAGCGTGTTCCTTAAAATCGGCGCAAGTCGCATTCTTCGCGCCCGCGTTTTTGAGGGGCTTCAAAATGCCCTGCCCCGCCGACATGATCACCTGAACGTCTACTCCCTTGAGGGGGATGCGATCGCCCGGCTTGAGTATGCGGCGCGTCGTTCCGGCCAGTTCGAGGTACGCCTTGTAGGCGGTGGCAACAGCGGGGCGCGCGATTTCAACCGATTCGCCGTGGTCCATGTACACGCCGATGGGGATCATCTTCGCGAGCGCGGCCATGGCTCCGATGTGGTCGCCGTGGAAGTGTGTGGTCACCAGGAAATCGATCTTTTTAAGACCCGCCTGTTGAGTGGCCGCGAAGATGCGCTTCGCGTCACGATCATCCGGCGTGCGGTTCGCGGTATCGACGAGCATGGATTCGCCTGAAGGGCTTACGATCAGGGTTGCGGCACCACCCTCGGCGTCGATCCAGTAGATCTCCAGATTCTTCGAAGCGCCGTAAACAGCGTACGCGCCGAGTAATGACAGCAACAGAAGTTTCTTCATAAATTTGTACGTTATGGAACCAGTGCGAACGTAAAGATCCCGCCGCTGCCGGCGAGCGCCACATACTGTTTGCCATTCACCATATAAGTCATCGGGGACGCGCGCCATGTTTGGCCGGATTCGAAGTGCCAGACAGACTTTCCGGTGGTCGCTTCCACCGCGATGAATAGGCCGCCGCTCTCGCCGAAGAAGACCAGTCCGCCGGCAGTGCTGAGGGTTCCCGATCCTCCTCCGCCGGTGAGCGGATATTCCCAAACTTTCCGTCCGGTTTGTATATCCAGCGCGCGAATAAAACTGGCACCCCCAGGCTGACCCGTCGCCGTGCCGCCAAAAAAGCGCTGGCCCATCTCGATGGGCTCGGAGTCCTTTTTATAAATCGCGCAGTTATCGGTCACCCGAACGTAGAACAGTTTCGACTGCGGGCTGTAACTCGCGGCAGGCCAGTTCGCGCCACCGCCAGTCGCCGGGCAAACCAGAGATCCTTCGAGCGTGGAGTCAAAATGTTCCGTCAGAACGGGTCGCCCGTCCTTCCCGTATCCGGTGGCCCAATTCACGTCCGCCATCGGTTTGGCGAGAAGAAGTTCACCGCTGATGCGGTCAAGAACAAAGAAGAAGCCATTGCGGTCGCCGTGCAGCAGCAGTTTGCGGGGGTGCCCTTGCCACTGTTCATCGACGAGCAGCAGCGGCTCCACCGCATCCCAGTCATGCGTGTCATGTGGTGTGAACTGAAAGTGCCATTTCAGCATGCCGGTTTTAATGTCGAGGGCCACCACACTTGAGGTATATAAGTTGTCCCCTGTGCGCTCATCGCCGTTGTAATCGGGACACGGGTTGCCGACAGCCCAATAAACAATTCCCGGAACCGGATCGTAGGAACCCGTTAGCCAGGTGGCCCCGCAGCCGTGTTCGAGCGCGTTGCCGACCCATGTCGCCGCTCCCTTTTCACCGCGCGCCGGGATGCTGTAAAAACGCCAGACGCGTGCGCCCGTGGCAGCGTTATAGGCATCGACGAAGCCACGCGCACCTTCCTCCCCGCCAGCGACGCCGGAGAGCACAAGATCGCCGATGGCGAGCGGAGCCGACGTCGCGCTGTAGCCTTCTTTGAAATCCGCCATGGTGGTGTCCCAGAGTTTGCTGCCAGTCCGCCGGTCGAGCGCGAGCAGGTGGGCATGGTCGGTCACCATGAAGACGCGGTCTCCGGCGACGGCCACTCCGCGATTCGCGCCGCCGCCGGCTTCGCTCAGGAGTCCGGCAGTGCGGGGAGTGCGGAAGGCCCAAATCTGGCGGCCGGTGATAGCATCGAGTGCGTAGGCTTCATTCGGGCCGGTGATATACATGACGCCGTCAATCACCACGGGGGTGACTTCGAGGCGGGGCGCGCCGGGTACGGGAAACACCCATGCCGGTGCGAGCTTCCCGATGTTAGTCTTATCGATCTGTTCGAGTGAACTATAGCGGTTCCCCGAGTCGCCACCGTCATAAGCTGTCCAGTCGCGCTTTGGTTCTATGGAACGCTCGCGGTAAGTTTCTCCCTCGGGTGCCAGCAGATGGAACCTGCCGTCAGCCGTGAGGAGCGTGGCACTGAAGGGGTTAAGGCTGGTGAGAGTGCCGGCAAGCGTGCTTCCATCCTGAATTTTCAAAGTGGCCGGGCGCGGTTGAAACGGACCTCTGCCGCGAACACGGCCAGGGTCTTCGGCCACTGCGGGGATAGACCCCGAAAAGAGACCCCGAAGATGCGTGACCAGCGCGGTCATTTCCGTGTTCGCAAAATCGAACCCGGGCATGCCCTTTTCGGGGCGGCCGTTTCTGACCAGAGCACCGATCTCCACATCCGAATGGGAACCGACGAAGCCGAGGATTGCGGGCGCACGGTCAGTCCCGCCAGCATCGCCGGCGTGACAGATGGCGCAGCGGTTTTCAAAAGAGCGCACAGCCGGTGGCGTTTGGGCCATGAGCGCCGGGGTGATGACGATAAGGAATAGCAGCAGGGTTCGCACTGGTTTATTCGCGTCGCGCACGGGAATATTATCATGGCCACACGACGGACGAACGCAGCTTCGGCAGCCCGCTTCTGAGGCCGACCCTGAATTAAGGTAAGCGGTCCAGCATCAGAACAGAAATTCCGGGAACGGAGGGCACACCGGCGTCATGAGTCAGCAACCTTGATCCACCGAACCGGATCGCAGTGGCCATATGGATTGCGTCCGGCGTACGCATGTTGTGTCTGGCACAGCGGATCTCCCGCGCATTGATTTAGACCGTGCGATGGATACTAAACCCTCTGCTTGACCTCTTCAATTTCAATGACACCGCGGGCAGGCGCTGCTCGGTCTCGTTCATGCGTTCGTACCTCATGGCTTTGTGTTTGCGAGACGGATCCGCAGCTATTGTGCATCTGAAGCTCAGGTGCGCGGGCGCACCTTCAGCCGCACAGGTTGCGCCCCATTTGCAGCCCCTCTTTGCACCAGGGCACCGGGTCATAGATAATGTACGTACTATGCGCCGAAGCCTCATCCTGCTGCTTGCCCTTGCCGGTCTCGCAGCCGCCCAAAAGACCGTTACATTCAAAGAGCAGCTCGTTGACGGAAAAATGACTGGCGGCTATGCCGTCATCGCCGTCGACGTCAACCACGATGGCAAGCCCGATATCATCGGCCTGAGCCAGCAGGTAAAAGACCTTACCTGGTACGAGAACCCGTCCTGGACTCCGCACGTGATGGCCAAAGACCTGCCCGGCCTGGTCAATCTCGCCTTCAACGATATCGATGGCGATGGAATCCCCGAAATCGCGGTCGAGTACAGCTTTGCCATGCAACCTTCACGGAGCGAAGGCAACGTTGTTCTCCTGTCCCATCAGGGTGACCCGACTGGCCTCTGGAAGGTAGACAAAGTTGACGCCATTACGACTTCCCATCACATCGCCTGGGCAGATCTGGAAGGCACAGGCCAAAAGTTGCTTCTGAACGCTCCGCTCATCAGCCCCAGCCAGGTAGGCCCGAAGTACGAAGGCAAGGCTCCCCTCTACTACTACCGCGTGCCGAAAGACTGGTCCAGCCCGTGGAAGCGCGAACTGGTGACTGACCAGCTTGGCGGCGTTACCCATCGTGTGCGTGTCGTGAAGTGGGATGGCGATGCCAAACGCGAACAGCTTTTTATCGCGGGTTTTGATGGCCTCAGCCTCATCAGCGCGACCGGCTCAGGTTCAAACCTGAAGTTCAATACCAAACTCGTCAATCCCGGTGATCAGATTGAGCGTGCCAACGCCGAAGGTACTGCGTACAGCATCGGCACCGGCGATGTGAAGATCGGCCACCTCGGCAAAGAACGTTTCCTGATCACCAACGAACCGTGGCACGGCCATGAAGTGGTGGTTTATCTGGACAACAAAAAAGGCGGCTGGAATCGCCAGGTGATTTTCACTGGCCTAACCGAAGGCCATGAAATCTGCATTGGCGACCTCAATGGCGATGGCCTCGATGACATCGTCGCAGGCGACCGCGCCCGCGGCAAGGTTTCCACGTCTCACGTTTTTTATGCTTCCGATGCCAGTGGCACCAAATGGGTGCATGAAGAGCTGGATCACATGGGTATGTCTGCTTCTGGTTGCGCGATCGCTGATTTCAATGGTGATGGTCGTCCCGACATCGTCATGATCGGTGGCGCAACGCACAACATCAAGGTTTACGAAAATCAGGGCGTCGCCAAATAACGAACCTGCTTCGGCAAATCAGCCCTCCTCCGGCAAACGATGCCGGGTGGAGGGCTTTTTTTTCTCCGCTCTCTTCAGATTGAGAAATTTCCTTTCTCCGGCTCACAGCAATTCATTCATCCCGAAGCCATGCATGAGTACGACACAGCCCTGAAGAATTTGCTCCGCTGCGGAACGCAGTCCCTGCTTGCGCTGGCTTCGGTAGAAGTTGACCGCTGGCACAACGTTGAATTGCCGGAGGTGCGAAACCGCGGCGTTGATCTGCTGGACGAAACGACGGGGGGCGGACTCATCCACATCGAACTCCAAAGCACCCACGACGCCAATATGTCGCTGCGCATGATGGAATATTTCGCTGTTGTCTGGCGTCAGTTTGGCCGGTTTCCTGAACAGGTGGTGCTTTATGTGGGTGAACAGCCGCTGCGGATGGCCGGAGTGCTCAACGGGCCAAATTTCTCATTCACGTGCAGGATCGCCGATATCCGTGAGTTTGACGGCGAAAAGTTGCTCGCCAGCCCGCAACTGGAAGACACTATAATGTCGATCCTCGCGAAAGTTAAAGATCACCGCGCGGGGGTCAGGCGGATTCTCAGCAGTATCGTTTCAGGCAAGCTGGAGAACAGATCTTCTGCAGTTTCAACGTTCCTGATTTTGGCGGGTCTGAGAAAACTGGAAGCGCTGATTGAACAGGAGGCAAGTCAAATGCCGCTATTAGACGACATCATGGATCACGCAGTCCTTGGACACGAGTTCAAGCGCGGACTCGCTCAGGGCAGAGAGCAGGGTGTTCAGCAGGGGAGAGAGCAAGGTGTTGAGCAGGGTCGCCACGACGGTGAGCTTTTCCTGCTTCTGCGCCTGGCGGAGAAGCGGTTCGGCAAAATTCCTGCGCCGCTGAAAGACCGCCTGACGAATTTGCCGGTTGCCGAACTGGAATCTGCGACTCTCCGTTTGCTGGACGCCCGTAGTGCTGAAGACATCTTTGGCTGATACTCGAACTACGCGCGATCAGCTTCGCCAGCAGTTATCCCACACCCTCTGAGTATTTCGAACCATCGCCGGATAAACCGCAAGATGCCGGAATGGGGCGATGGCACTCATATAAACCCTCGTGAACCAGCCGGTGGGCTTCACGTAGACTCCAAGGTAAGCCACATACCCAGTTGGCGAGGGCTGAATCGAGAGCGACAGGAACGCATGTACCGTTCCGTTGCGCACCTCGCTTAGCTGTTCGTTCTCAAATCGATAAATGAATTGAAATCGCCCGTCATCACTGCCCGGCACCACACTCGTCAGCGCCCGATCAGACGCAGTAAGGCGGCTAATATATGACTCTTCCTTCCATTCGGGACTTCGCTTGTCCCAGCCGAAAAAAATCCCTAAAGCGCCCCGAAGGGCGAAAAGTCCCTTCACAAACGCCGGAGTATCGCTGCGGCCCGCGGTAAAAGCGTTCTGCAGATCTTCAATGCTGCGCCCGTTGCCCCCGCCCTTCAGTTCGATAGCCCACGCATCCTCGAGTGGAACATCATGAAGGAACTTGTGTACCCGCAATGGACGAGCACGAAAATCCGCAACATCGATGCGCATCTTGAAATTTATGGCATCCAGCGCTTAATAAAATTCGTATCGAAATTCCCGGAAATAAAATCCGGCTCCACCAGAATCCTCTTGTGCAGGGGAATCGACGTATGAATCCCCTCCACAATGAATAAATCCAGTGCCCGTTTCATTCGCTGAATCGCTTCGTCCCGCGTCGAACCATGTGCAATCAGTTTCGCCACCAGCGAATCGTAATAGGGCGGAATCACACCATCCTGAAAAGCATGTGTATCCACTCGGATCCCAATCCCGCCCGGCAAATTCAAACCGGTAATCCGCCCCGGTGATGGCTGAAACGTCTCCGGATTCTCCGCATTAATCCGGCACTCAATCGCATGGCCGCGGAACTGCACCGGTCCGCCCAGAATATCCGGGAGCGTATGCCCGGCAGCAATCCGGATCTGCGCCTTCACCAGATCAATCCCGGTGACCGCTTCTGTCACCGGATGCTCCACCTGAATCCGCGCATTCACTTCAATGAAATAGAGGTCGCCCTTCTCATCCATCAGGAACTCAACCGTTCCCGCGTTGCTGTAGCCAATCGCTTTGATCGCTTCTTTCAGCTTTGCCGAAACCCGCTCGCGCACATCACTCCGCAGGGCCGGGGAGGGTGATTCTTCCAGCAACTTCTGGTGCCGCCGCTGGATACTGCATTCGCGCTCGCCCAGAATCTCCACATTGCCATGCTCATCGGCCAGCAGCTGAAATTCGATATGCCGTGGTGCGCTGATATAC
This sequence comes from Terriglobia bacterium, assembly GCA_025363475.1. GTDB lineage: Bacteria > Acidobacteriota > Terriglobia > Bryobacterales > Bryobacteraceae > BOG-234. Next base: position 39,151 of record JANYDS010000053.1, on the reverse strand, counting down.
TTCTCCAGGTAAACGTCCGCGCTCGAAAACGCAGCCCCTGCTTCCTGCTGCGCCTGCATCAGGTTCGCTTCCAGTTCCTCAGGTTTATGGACAATGCGCATACCGCGCCCGCCCCCGCCCGCCGAAGCTTTCAGGATGATGGGATAGCCAATTTTTCCCGCCGTCTCCAGAGCCTCTTCAACGCTGCCCAGAATCCCTTCGGAGCCGGGCAGAATGGGCACGCCGTAGTCTTTCATGATGGCCCGCGCCCGTTCCTTCAGGCCCATCGCCGAAATCACTTCCGGCCGGGGCCCGATGAACTTGATGTGCGAATCCCGGCAGACTTCCGCGAACGCGGCGTTCTCGCTAAGAAACCCGTAACCCGGATGAATCGCATCCACATTGGTCAGTTCAGCAGCGCTGATGATCGACCGCACATCCAGATAGCTCCGCGCACTCTTCGCCGGACCAATGCAAATCGCCTGATCGGCAAACCGCACCGGCAAACTGTTCCGGTCCGCTTCTGAATAAACCGCAACCGTGGGAATTCCCAGGTCTTTGCACGCGCAAATCACGCGCAGCGCAATCTCTCCACGGTTTGCGACGAGTATTTTCTTAAACAGGCCGGATGGCAAAGAGGGCTTCCCCATATTCCACCGGATCAAAATTCTGCACCAGTCTGCTTTCGATGACGCCTTCCACATCCGCTTCGATTTCGTTCATCAGCTTCATCGATTCAATGATGCAGAGAACTTTACCCGGCGTCACATGTTCGCCAATCCGCACAAAGGCAGGTTTGTCCGGTGAAGGTGATTCATAGAAAGTGCCTACGATGGGCGACTTGGCGTAAATGAGCGTAGGCTCTGGTTTCGCTGCGGGCGTATCGGCTTTCAATGCCAAAGTAGCAGGCAGGGTGGCCACCGGAACCCCCGGCCCGGGCACATATACAGTAGTGTCGCCCCCGAAAGACTGGCGGATACGAACCTTGTTCTCGCCCCGCTGCACTTCGAGTTCGGCTACGCCGGTTTCCGCCACCAGCTGGATCAGTTCGCGGATTTCCTCAATTGTCATGCAACTTAATAGATTAACAGGACGCAATGATTCCGAGCACCATGCCCAGGAATGCCAGCGCGCTCAGGAAACGCCAAAGCCAAATCTGTCGGGTGGTGCCGTAGTTCAGTTCCACCACGCAGTCGCCCGCGCACCCGGTATCCACCACCATCATGCCCAGCCCGTCTTTTCGCACAGGGCGCTGCAAACCATTCACTCGCGCCTGCCAGGCTGGATCGTAATTGATTTGTAACGCAACTACCTGGTTTGATAAGACCCGGGCGCGGACTGTAGCCGTTGATTGACCGGCCCACTTCAATTCAGCATCCGGCAAGCTCGTATCGTCAAGGGCCGCAACATACCCGCGCACCGGTTCCAGATCGAGGCCGTTCACAGGCCTTCGTTCGGCTACCGCTGTAACCGGAATGACATGAGCGAGCGAACGCGACCGTTGCGGTACCTCATATATGGTGTCGCCCGTCCCCCGCCAAAGCACGCGCAACATCCCATCAAACTTGTCCGGACGGGCAAAAGGTTTATAAACCTCACCCGACTGCGTACCCGGCACCACAACGGCCTGATTGCCGAAGGCCTTAAGCCAGAGCAGCGAAACCTCAGCATCCCTCGCGCCCGCGTTCATCCCCGAATACATCTGATAAACCGCAATCTGCTGGATGAAATTCGGAGCTGTCGGCTCATGCCCCCCGCTCATCTGCGGATTGTCCGAAAACACATTGAACACCCACGCCGCATCGCCTGAAACCATCACCCGCTGGCCGGGCAAATGGCCGTCAAGCCAGCGCGCCACATCATACTCCGCAGTGGTCCGGATCTCAATTGGCCGAATGAGTTTATGCGCGAAATGCAAATAGGCAACCGTCTGATGGATCACCAGCACGGCAAACAATACGCCTGCCGACACCCGCCAGACGACCCCGTTCCGCATCACCCGCGCCCACAGGACCGCTGCAACCAGACAAACCGCCATCTCCAGTTCCAGCTGATACCGGTGCGACTGCGGCACCAGCGTGACGTCAGCGGCGTAGTAGAACGCTGGAAAAGCACACATCCACGGGGCAAACAACCACACAAAACGCTCAAATGACGAGTTCAGCCGCCGCGTCAGCCACCACGTCCCCGCGAGCCAGGCCAGCAAAAACGCTAAAGCGAGTGAGGCCCCGAAGCCACCATCAAACTGCCCGCGCCCGGAAAAAGCGTTTGCCCGGATTACGGCAATCAACGCCGGCGGCAGCCACGGTGCGCTCAAACACCACGCAGTAAAGCCTGTCGCCGCCACAATCAGCCAGCCACGACACAGCGCCAGCACAATACAGAATGCCCCCAGTGCCAGAGTCAAAGCCCCAAAGACGTTCGACAAAACAACCGCCGAACACCAAAAAACCGCGCCCGCAAAACTCCAGGCATCCCGCCGCACAATCACGCGCCTCAGAAACAACAATGCCAGCGGCAACAGCGCCAGCGCCACGTTATGCGGGTCTTCCCCGTAATAAACCAGGTTGAACAGGCGCTGTGCCACCCAGGGTCCACCCGAAACATGCCGGACCGCGGGGAACAACATCGCAGCCGGAGACACCAGCGAAAACAGAATCCCCGCCACCGCCGCCAAGGCCAGCGACTCCGCCCAGTCCAGCACAAACCAAAACAAAGTCACGGGACCAAAACAGTAGGCCAGGGCGAGCACCACATGATAGGCGCGCCCGATGGGCCAGCCCGATATCCCCGCCAAAATCGCCGTCACACCAGGCAAAACCGGCTGATAGGCATTCTCAATCGGCATCCCGCCATCAAACCAGGGAAACCAGCGCAGGTCATTCCAGTGATCCCGGAAAAACCGGCTGATCGCAATGAAGGCCGATTCGTTCGATTGCAGCGCCGTGAACCCGGTCGCAAACAGCCGGTGCGCAATCCACGCATTCAGCGCAAACAGTGCGACAGCCACCGACAGCGAGACGACAGCCTTACGTTTCAGCACACAGGACCCCGTTCAGCATCTTGCGCCGCACCGGGTCTCCCAGTCCAAACGCCGCACTGAACTGCAGCCCCACACTGTATTTCATTCCTTCGCGCAGACAATAACGAATGGTCGCATTTCCCATCCGGCCGAACTGTTCCGAATGCACCAGCACCATACTGCGAGGGTCCATCTTGTCCAGCGTTTCCAGCTTCGCGCCGGATGCCGAAAGATCCACGCACCGCCCCATTGCCCGCCGCACTGCACCCGATTTTTCCTGCCAGGAAAGAAAGACCTGGAAGTCAACGTGAAACCTTTCTTCCGGTCGGGTCCTCATACTTCCCTAAACAAAATATCCGGTGACAGCCCGTTCCAGATCGGCAGCGGTCACCCTCGCGGTTCTCTGTTCATAAGCGGTGATGGCTTTGATGGCATTGCAAATGTCGCGTGGAAAACAGGGCCGCAGGTCTTCGCTGTGCCGTAAACACAGTTCCCGCATCAGAGCTTCACTGCCGGGATCGTATTCCATCCCGGTAGCTTTGGCACTCATCTGGAAAATCTTGTCAAACGCCTCAGCGTCTACCGGCTCCACCAGAATCTTATTGGGAATCCGCCGCAGAAACGCCTCATCCGCCAGTTCATGCGGCGCAAGGTTGGTAGAGAAAACCACTAGTTCTTCAAAGGGAACGTCGAACTTGCCGCCGCTTCCGAGTGACAGAAAATCCACCCGCCGGTCCAGCGGCACAATCCAGCGATTCAAGAGATCGCGCGGCGACATCATCTGCCGCCCGAAATCATCAATCAGCAGGATGCCGTTGTTGGCTTTCATCTGTAATGGCGCGTTCCACGCACCGGTGGCTTCGTCCCGCTGCAAGTCAAGCATGCTTGTCACCAGTTCGCCGCCCACTGCCAGAAACGGGCGCTTTGACACCATCCACCGCGGGTCAATATCGAGGTCTGCAAACTCCACTTGTTCATGTACCGCCGGATCGGCCAGGCTGATCACCTGTCCGTCCACTTCTATCGCATACGGCACCAGGATGGCATCGTCGAAAACTCGCAGCAGACGTTCGGAAATGGTGGTCTTGCCAGTGCCGCTGGGGCCGTACAGGAAAATCGCCTGTTGCGAGATCAGAGCCGGGCCGAGAGCGTCCAGCAACTTATCTGAAACCACGATGTCGAAGAATGCTTCGCGCAGTTTCTGCCGGGTGATTTCCAGCTTCGGCTTTTGCGCCCGGACCGCCGCTGTCCACTCTCTCAGCGAAACCGGTGCGGGCCCGGCATAGCGTGACGATAGCGCCCGCTCCGCAGCCAGTTTTCGACCACTGGGGCTGAGTGAAAACACATAGTCATCGCCATCCATCCGGCGGACTTCCAAATATTGCTGGTCATTCAACTTCCGGAAAATCGACTCGGCCAGTTCCAGCGGAATTTTCATTAGTTCCGAAAGCAGATGGATGGTGCAAATGCCCCGCAATCCGGTAAGCCGCACGGCCAAGTCGAGAATCAGCGGTTCCGGCACGCCCAGTTGATCCAGGCGGTGCGGCGGCGGAACGTGATAAACCGGCGGCGTCAAACGACTATTGTGGTCTAAGCTGGCCAGTTGTCAATACTAACGTGGGATAGTCGGGGTCGGCTGCCGTTGACGTCAGGTTGGGGCGCCTATAGGCCCACATTTGGAAAAGACACCAAATCGCTAATCGCGGCAAGGGATTCCTCTCGAACACGGCGCGCATTGGGGGGCAGGTCAATTAGGCGATGTCGCTGCGGGAAAATGCTCAATCAAGGCAGTCGGTTTTTCGGGAGCGGTTCGACGCCTGCGAAGCACTGCAAAAACCTTAAGGCCAAATCACAATCTTGCCAGACAGCGGCACAATCGGCGAGGCCGTCCAGGCTCTCGCGAAATCCTCCAAATAGCGACTGGAAGGTGATTGTGGAAGTGTCACGATTACGACGCAAAGACTTGGGACTGTGCGCCATGCGCGTACCGCCGATTCTGCGAATAACCGATCACGTGTAACGAGCGTATCAAATCCGGCCCCGACCGCCGCAGCTACAAGTTCACCATTTCTGAGCGCCTTCCAGCCCCGATTCTCAGCGGTGTCGCAGTCGATCTGAACGTCCGCAATACTTCCAGAAGATGAACGTCTAAATTTGCGTCAAGCAGCCACATGAAATGAGCCGACAAACTCGGATGCCACTTTCAGAACTTCGTGAAGTGCAGCGTGAGGGAAAGTGCTATGGAACGCTTCATCTATATCCTGCAGGGACATGTCGTTCGACAGGCATTCCAGGATAATTTCCACTGACAGCCGGGTGTGCAGATGGCAAGCTTACCACCCAGCAATTCAGGATCGGCCACAATCCACTCGTAGTCTTTATAGCGCCGGGGTTGCCAGTCAGACATAGTCACTCCACCTTTATTCTAAGCGGGATCAGTCTAAGCGAGATCAGCGCCGGAGCCAGCGTTATCAGTTGCGGAAGTCGGCAGTAGATGACGTCGACTTTCAGCCCGACATCCATAGGTCGGTACGATAGAGTCAGCAACAGTGGCCCGGATCGAATCAGCCCGGGTACCTCAGAAGTAAAAAGCCAAGCAAGGAGAATTCTCGATATTTGTGAGTGGGCTGGGGAGCAAGACCCTGAACCGGTTTATTTATGACGGCCATGGTGGCGCGAAGGCGGCTGAGCGCTGGGATGTGGGTAAGAGAATCCGCGACGTGGAGCAGGGGCCGGACGGTTCACTTTGGATGCTGGAAGATGCTAATCCTGGCGCGTTGATTCATGTGACGCCGAAGTAATTATTTGATAGTTGGTTAGTTAGAATGCGAAAAGGGCCGGAGCGATTCGAGCCTTTAGCCGTGTGCCGGGCCTGTTCGACCGCTTGAAGGTGAAAGTCTTTTTGACAACCTGATGGGGGTGCTGAGCCACCGTGAACTGGTGCTGCGGGATGCCGAAACGGTGGCTGCGGCACTCGAACTGTTTCGCGCCAGGCCTGCTCTTGGATTTTCCGATTGTCTGATGGTTGAGATCGCGCGAAAGTTGACGGCGCGGTCAACGTTTAGAGGCCGGTGCGCCCCCGTCTAATACAATGTCAGGGAGTCCACGAAGGACCAGGGAAGGTTCAACATGAAAATCACCAGCTTCGTCAGCAGCCCCGGCCGCATCTGGTTCCGCATCGGCTGCGGCATCGCCGTCTTCAGCCTGTCACTCGTTGTGGCTCAGGTAGCTGACGTCATCGACCTCACAAAAGTCACCTTCAAAGATCCCATCAAGAACCCATACTTTCAGGGCACCGTCCTGCCGGTGAACGAGAACTCCACCGGCAACTTCGCCCACTATAAATTCACGCCAGGCGCCCGCACCCAGTGGCACATTCACGAAGGCGGCCAGATTCTGCTCTGCGAAGAAGGCATCTGCCGCCATCAGCTCAAAGGCGGTGCAATCATCGAATTCCGCGCCGGCGAAACCGCCTATGCGCCCCCGGGAGTGGCCCACTGGCAAGGCTCGACCCCAACGACGTCCGGCAACCAGTTCAACATCCACCGCGGCAAAATCACCTGGCTTAATGACGTCACGGACTCCGAATACAATGGGCCGGTGGCCCCGCACAAGTAGGCAGAAGCCTGACGCTTGCAGAGCACAGACACACACAGACACAACTCCCATTGACCTCCGCCTGAAGAGGGCGTAGCATTGCCAGCGTGCGCACATGGGCGGAAAGGAGTCGGCAATGCGGTTTAGCCCATTCGGTCTGGTTGTTTGCGCCACAGCTTTTGCAGCGTTGGGCGAGGCGCAGCAGTATAAGGCGCCGTTGTCTTCGGATGGACATCCGGATTTGCAGGGGTTCCGGGCCAACAACATTGCCACACCGCTCGAACGTCCCAGTGGAACTCGACGCCCATCCCGTGCTGTCCGGCGCTGAAGTGCAGGCGATGCAGGCAAAAGCCCAGGAGATGTTCATCAGCGGGAAGGTTGATGCAGCATTTGGCGATCAGCTGTTTCTGACCATATGGGCGAATGTGAAAGGTCTGAAGGCCGGCTTCAAGAGTACCGACGGCGAGACTCTCGATTACAGTTCGGAGTAGAACGATTACAGAGTCTGGGATAACAGGACTTCGCTGATTACTAACCCGCCGGATGGGTGCCTTCCTTCCTTGACCGCGTTGGCGAAGCAACTCCAGACCGAGCAGAGGGTAGCCCGGCAGCGGCGCGCGGAAAGTGCGGAGGACCGGTCCCTGGGGGAACGGTGTATTACCGCCGGCTCGCCGCGACTCCAGGCGGGATACCAGAGCTATTACCAGCTCGTGCAGACGCCTGCGGCGGTCATGATTCATGACGGAAATGTTCCACGATGCGTGGGTCATCGATCTGGAGAACCGACCACATGTGGCCGCGGCAGTTCACGAGTGGCTCGGGGATTCGCGCGGGCACTGGGAAGGCAACACACTGGTGGTCGACACTGCGAATTACCGGCCGCACGCCTTTCAGGGCATCTCGAGCGCGAAGTTGCACGTCACGGAACGGTTCACGCGTCAGGATGCCGAAACGCTGCGATACGAGATTACGGTGAACGAGCCGGACACGTGGACCAAGCCATGGAGCGCGATGATTCCGCTGCAGCGGTCCGCGCAGCCGGTTTATGGGTATGCCTGCCATGAATGCAATATCGGGTTAGCGGGCATCCTGGCCGGTGCCCGGGCGGATGATGCCAAAGGGCTGTCGAAGTAAATTGGGATTCGCAAGAGACAGCGCCACTCATCCCAAAAATACCGCGCAATAATCCCTGTCCATCCGAAACGGCAGTGAACCTTTCTTCCGGGTGCGTCACCGCCTCAGGAACCCGCTCTTGTGCCTCTACCCTGTCTCCGATCCCCAACAGAACAAACCGTTTAACCAAATATTCACAAATCCCGTGTAAACTGGACTTACGGACAGTCACAATCCCAACTACTAAAATCCAAGTGACCAAATCCCTCCGGTTCCGGCTCTTCCTCACTTGCTTCGCGCTCCTTGCTGCCATCGTTTTCTCTACCCGCCTCGCCCCCTCCGCGCCCCTCCAGCTCGCCCTCTCCCTCGCCGGTGCTCTGCTCCTCACCTGGCTCTTCGCCCGCGCCATTGACTGGCGCATTCAGCGCCTCAAAACCTTCGCTGAACAAGTCCTCGACGCCACCCTGCCGGACCTGACGATGAAGAATGACACCGCCACGCCCGCCAATCCAGATCAGGGCTGGAGCCTCGACACCTCCACCGAAACCGTCGCCCTCAACCAAACCCTCCGTCGCATGGCCACCCGCATTCGCGAACTGGTTGACAGCATCAGCCTCGAATCCGGCCGCCGCGACGTCATCCTCCGCAGCATGGCGGAAGGCGTCCTCGCCGTTGACCATCAGCTGCGAATCCTCTTCTGCAATCAGGCCCTCTCCACCGCCCTCGGCCTGCGCCAGCCCGTCGCCGAAAACACGCCCCTCGTCGGCCTCGTCCGAGACCCTCAGCTGCTCAGCCTCATTTCCGCCGTCCTCGCTTCCGGCGAACCCGTCAAGCGCAAACTCCAGTTCGCGCTCCCGTTTTCTGATCAGAATGATGACGCGTCTGTCTTCGAAGCCTATGCCGCGCCCCTGGCCTCACCGGACCCCAAAGTTCCTCACCATGGAGCCCTCGTCATCCTGCATGACATCACCGGGCTGGAGCGCCTCGAACGCGTCCGCCGCGATTTCGTCGCCAACGTTTCTCACGAACTCCGCACGCCTCTCACCGCCATCCGCGGCTATGCGGAGACCCTGCTCAGCGGAGCGCTGGAAGATCTGGATAACAACCGTCGCTTCGTCGAAATCATTCAGGCCCATGCGATCCGGCTCAACAACATCGCTTCGGATCTGCTCACGCTTTCTGATCTCGAATCCGGACGCCGCGACGCTGACCCAGGCCCCATTTCCGTAGAAGAGGCCATCAACACCGCCGTCCTTACGGTTGAAACTGAAGCACGCCTGCGCGGGGTCAACCTCGTACGCAATTCCGAATCGGACGCCTTCATCACCGGCCACGCTTTGCGTCTCGAACAAGCCCTCGTGAATCTGCTCGACAACGCCGTCAAATTCAATCACCGCGATGGCGAAGTCCGCATCGATTCCGGTCGCAGCCCTGAAGGCCGGGTCTTCATCTCTGTCTCCGATACCGGCAGCGGCATCCCCTCCGATGATCTGCCCCGCATCTTCGAGCGTTTCTATCGGGTGGACCGTGCCCGCTCCCGAGAAGTCGGCGGCACAGGTCTGGGCCTTTCCATCGTGAAACACGTTGTCGAACGCATGAACGGTACCATCAAAGTAGAAAGCCGCCTTGGCAAAGGCACCACCTTCACCATTCTTCTGCCCCCGAGTACTGAAACCCGTGTCGCATAAACGTCCACCCGTCCGCAAAACCACATCAGGGAAAGCCGCCGCGCGCAAACCCGTAAAGACGCCAGCTGCGCCCGCAGTTGCTCTTAGCGACCCCTCGCTCTACATGAATCGCGAGATCAGCCTGCTTGAGTTCCAGCACCGCGTTCTCGAAGAAGCTTCTGACCCCGGCAACAAACTCCTCGAACGCGTCAAGTTCATCTCCATCGTTAGTTCCAACCTTGATGAGTTCTTCATGGTCCGCGTTGCAGCGCTAAAACAGAAGCTTGCCGCAGGCGTTCAGTCTCTGAGTATTGACGGCAAGACGGTCGCCCGTCAGATATCCAGCGTCCGGAAGGCGGTAGACCGACTAGTCACCGGAATCTACGCCACATTTCAGAACAGCCTGGTGCCGGAACTCGCTGAAAACGGGATCATCATTGCCGATTACAGCGCTCTGGATGACCGCGAACGTGCCGCCGCTGACCTCTATTACACCGACACGATCTTCCCGGTCCTGACGCCGCTGGCCGTCGATCTCGGCAGGCCCTTCCCCCACATTTCCAACCTCAGCCTCAACCTCGCCATCGAGTTGAAAGATACGGACGGCCGCACGCACTTTGCCCGTGTGAAAGTTCCCGAAGCGCTGCCGCAGCTGGTATCAATTCCCTCCCTGCCGGTTCGCAAGAAGGCCCCCGCGCCGCCACAGAAATTCGTCTGGATCGAACAGCTGATTGCCGCCAATCTGAAGTCGCTCTTCCCCGGCCTGGTGATTCTGGAATCGTATCCCTTCCACATCACGCGCGATGCGGAAGTTGCCATCAAGGAACTGGAAAGTGATGACCTTCTGGAATCCGTCGAAGAGGCCGTCTGGCGCAGGCGCTTTCACAAGCCCGTCCGGCTCCAGACCGATACCAGCATCTCTGACCACATCCTCGAAATCCTCATCGAAAATCTTGAAGTGGGGCCTGAAGATGTGGTCCGTGTGCCCGGCCCGGTTGATCTTACGCGCGTTCGTCAGCTGGCTTCGCTTGACCGGCATGAGCTGCGTGACGAACCTTTTGAACCCGCTACCCCGCATGATCTTTCCAGCCAGGCGGAGGAAGACATCTTCACCGCCATCCGCCGGGAAGACCACTTGCTGCACCATCCCTGGCATTCCTTTCAGCCCGTGGAAGACCTGCTGAAAAAGGCTGCGCACGACCCCGACGTACTTGCCATCAAGATGACGCTGTACCGCGTGGGGCGCAATTCACCCATCGTGCAATCGCTGCTCGAAGCCATTGAAAACGGCAAGCAGGTTGCCGTGCTGGTTGAACTCAAAGCCCGTTTCGATGAAGAGAGTAATATCGAATGGGCGCGCGCGCTGGAACGCGAGGGCGTTCACGTGGTCTATGGTCTGGTGGGCCTGAAAGTCCATTGCAAAATCGCCCTGATTGTGCGGCGCGAAGCCGATGGCATTCGGCGTTATCTGCACCTCGGCACCGGCAATTACAACTCCACCACCGCGCGTCTTTATTCTGACTTCAGCCTGCTCACCTGCAACCCTGATCTGGGCGCGGATGCGACCGATCTTTTTAACTACCTCACGGGCTATTCGCACAAAGCGGACTTCCGTCAGCTTCTCGTAGCGCCCGTCACCATGCGCGGGCGGCTGGTGGATATGATCCGCCGCGAAATTGCATTCGGGGCAAAGGGTCACATCATTTTCAAGATGAACGCTCTTGAAGACCGGGCGCTCATACAGTTACTCTATGAGGCTTCGCAGGCAGGTGTTCGAGTTGATCTCAACGTGCGCGGCCTCTGCTGCCTGCGCCCCGGAATTCCGGGCGTCTCTGACAACATCAAGGTGCGCAGCGTAGTGGGCCGTATCCTGGAACACAGCCGTCTGTTCTATTTCCACAACGGTGGCAAAGAAGAAATCTACCTCGGCAGTGCGGACCTCATGCCTCGCAATCTTGACCGCCGTGTAGAGATTTTATTCCCGGTCTTGAACCGGTCCATCCTGCGCTGGCTGCGCGACGAGGTGCTGGAAAAGTATTTCGCCGATAACGTCAAAGCCCGCCTGGGCAAGCCGGATGGCACTTACGATTTCACTCCGGTAACGGGCAAGGGTGCGGTGGATAGCCAGGCCTGGTTTATCCGCCATCGCGCGCGACAGGGTCTTATCCGAAACGGCCAGTAATATAGTCTTCTGTTTCGCGTTTCGACGGGTTCTTGAAAATCAGATCCGTCTTGTCATGTTCAATCAGTTTGCCCAGCAGGAAGAAACCGGTATCGTCCGCTACTCGCGCCGCCTGCTGCATGTTGTGCGTGACGATCACCATCGTGCAATGTTCTTTGAGACCCACCAGCAGGTCTTCGATCCTGGCTGTTGCAATCGGGTCGAGCGCGGAACAGGGTTCATCGAATAACAGAACCTCCGGGTTAACAGCCAGCGCGCGCGCGATGCAAAGCCGCTGTTGCTGACCTCCTGACAGCGCGTATGCAGAGTCGTGCAGCTTGTCTTTGACTTCGTCCCAGAGCGCGGCCCGCCGCAGACTGCTTTCCACTGCCTCTTCCGCGGTAGTGCCAGTGAGCATGCCATTGATTTTCGGGCCATACGCCACATTGTCGAAGATCGATTTCGGAAACGGGTTCGGCCGCTGAAACACCATGCCAACCCGCCGCCGAATTTCGGTCACGTCTATGTCAAAGATGTTCTCGCCGTTCAGCGTAATGGTGCCTTCAATGCGCGTGTCGCGTTCGGTTTCGTTGATCCGGTTCAGACTGCGGAGAAAGGTGGATTTGCCGCAGCCGGAAGGCCCGATCAGAGCCGTAATCTTGTTCGCTTCGAAGTCAAGCGTCACGTCATGCAGCGCCTGGAAAGGCCCGTACGAGACGCTAACGTTCTTCGCCGACATCTTCGAACTCATGATCGCTTCGCTCCCTGGGTTAAAACCATGCGAGCCGTAATGTTACCAACCAGCACCAGCCCGAGCAGTACTAGCCCCGCCGCCCATGCCTGCCGGTGCCAGTCCGCATAGGGGGAAACGGCGTGAGTGTAGATCATCACGGGCAGGGAAGCGGTTGGTTCCTTGAATCCGGCACTCCAGTATTCATTGTTGAGGCTGGTAAAAAGCAGTGGTGCCGTCTCGCCTGAGATGCGCGCGATGCCGAGGATCATGCCCGTCACAATGCCCCGCCGTGCAGCCGGAACGATCACGGTGGCAGTGGTGCGCCACTTGTCCGCGCCCAGCGCCAGCGCACCCTCTCGCAGCTCCCGTGGCACCTGCAGCAGAAAGCGTTCCGTGCTGCGGGCCGTAATGGGAATCAGCATCAGGCTCAGGGCCACGCCGCCTGCCAGTGCGGAGAAGTGATGCAGTGGCACCACCATCACGGTCCACACCACGATGCCGATCACAATTGACGGCACGCCGTTCAAAAGGTCTGCCGTGTAACGGACGATGGCGGGGAGCCAGGGGTCCGCGGATTCCGCCAGGTAAATGCCCGAAAAGAAACCGATGGGCAACCCGATCACGGCCGCGAAGAAGATGATCTCGGCGCTGCCCAGAATCGCATTGGCCATCCCGCCCGGATGGCCTGACGGCCCCGGCAGTTTGGTGAAGAAGTCGAGGCTGATCGAAGTGCCGCCGTTATACACCAGATACGCCAGGATCAGGAACAGCGTGGAGACTGTCAGAAACGCAGCCAGCCCGCACAACGCGAACATCAGCTTGTTGACGATAGCGCGGCGGGTCATCGCTTTGTCGTTACCCGGATCAGTAACTGCGCCAGCCCGTTAATGATGATCGTCAGGGCAAACAGCACCAGCCCCAACTCGACCAGTGCCGCCAGATAAACGTCGCCCGTAGCCTCGGTGAATTCATTGGCGATTACAGACGCGATCGTATAGCCAGGCGCGAAGAGTGATGCGCGAATAGAAGGGTTATTGCCAATCACCATGGTCACGGCCATGGTTTCGCCCAGGGCCCGCGCCAGCGCCAGGAAGATCGAGCCGATGATCCCCAGGCGGGCAAAGGGAATCACCGCGTCCCATGTAGCTTCCCATTGAGTCGCACCCACGGCCAGCGCGGCTTCCCGCTGTTCACGCGGTACGGCCAGCAGCGCCTCTCGCGACACTGAGATGATAAACGGGAACGTCATCACCGCCAGGATTACGCCAGCGGTCAGGTAACCCACTCCATAGGGATGGCCGCTGAAAATGGCGATCCCCCCGGTCACTCGCTGCAGACCCGGCTGCACGTAGTTCCGCATGAACGGCACCAGGGTAAAGATCGCCAGCAGGCCGAAGATCACACTGGGCACTGCGGCGAGAAGCTCTACCAGGAATGTAAGAGTCTCCGAGAGTTTCGGCCCGGTCAGTTCTGCCAGAAATATTGCGGCACCCACGCCCAGCGGGACGGCGATGAGCAACGCCAGAAACGATGTAATAACCGTGCCATAGAGGAACGGCAGGGCACCAAATTCATCAGTAACCGGGTTCCACAAAGTGGAGGTGAGGAACCCGAGGCCGAATTTCTGCCGCGCCTCATAGCTGTGCAGCCAAAGCTGAATCACCAGCAGCAGAGTGATTGCCAGAATGGAAATCGCGAAAAGCCGGGTGACCCCGGCGGCCAGCTTGCCCATCAGCGAATCAGGCCAATCTGGGTTTGGATTTTTTCCACCAGCGCAGCTGGAAGCGGGGCGAAGCTCAGGGCCCGGGAGTCTTTCTGGCCCGTGGTGAGCATCCAGCCGAGGAAATCGATGATCGTTCTCCTGTGCTCAGGGTCTTTAATTTCTTCAGGAATCAGCAACCAGGTAAACGTCGAAATGGGATAAGAACTTTCACCCGGCGGATTCGTAAGAGAGACACGAAAATCCGCTGGAATTGCTTTCAGATTCGCAGCCGCTGCGCTTACGCCTTCGAGATCGGGACGAACAAAGTTGCCCGCAGCGTTGCGCACGTCGGCGAAGGTCATCTGGTTTTGCACAGCATACAGAAGTTCAATATATCCAACGGAAAAGGGGGTTTGCTTCACGAAGCTGGCTACGCCATCGTTACCCTTGGCACCTAGTCCGGTGGGCCAGGCAACTGAGGTGCTGGCCCCGACCTGACGTTTCCAGACCGGGCTGATCTTCGATAGATAGTCGGTGAAGACAAACGTGGTTCCACTGCCATCGGAACGGTGGATCACTTCGATGGGTTTGTGCGGCAGGCTGATGCCCGGGTTGCTCACCGCAAGGCGCGGATCATCCCACCAGGCGATCGTTTCCAGATAGATTCCGGCGATGGCATCCGGTGTGAGTCTTAGGGCAGAGGATACGCCCGGCACGTTATAGCTGAGCACCACCGCGCCCATCAGGGTAGGGAAGTGCAGCGCCTTCCGTTTCATGCTTTTTATCTGACGGTCAGTCAGAGGCATGTCGGAAGCGCCGAAGTCGATTGTGCCTTCGGTCAGTTGCCGGATGCCTCCGCCTGACCCGATGGGCTGGTAATTGATACTGACTCCGGCATGGCCGGCCTGGAATTCGCTGAACCATTTCTGATAAATAGGGGCGGGGAACGTGGCTCCGGCCGCGTGGATTGTGTCTGCCGCAAAGAGGGTTGAAGAAAGCAGAAATGCTGCGGCGAAGACACGGTGCACTATGGGATCAGTCTCCCATCTGCATGTTTCAATCAGGTTACAGATTGTTTATGTTGTGGCGCACGTCAACACCTTTAATCAGGAAGAGGACATCTTCGGCAATATTGGTGGCATGATCGGCCAGGCGTTCCAGGTTGTGAATGATCAGGATGATGTCAAAACCGGAAGCCACAGCGACCCGGTTTTGCTCAATGGCACCGATCACTTCGCGGCTTCCGGAGCGCTTCAACTCATCCACCTCGTCGTCCGAGGCCAGCACAGCGCGGGCCAGTTCTTCATCGCGGCGGACGAAGGCGTCAAGGCTTTTGCGCACCATCGATTCCACGATTTTGGACATGTGGGGCACATCTACCTGGAGGTTGACGGCAGGGCGGTTCAACAGGGAAAGAGAACGGTGCCCGATGTTAAAGGCAAGGTCGCCCATGCGTTCGAGGTCGCTGTTAATTTTGATGGTGGAGGTGAGGAAGCGGAGGTCTTTGGCAACCGGCTGGTAGAGCGCGAGCAGACGAGTGGCAAAAGCATCGATTTCGAGGTCAAGGGCGTTGATGCGGTCTTCGGCTTCACGGATGCCGGCCATGAGACTTTCGTCCCGTTCGGCGAACGAACGGATGCTGTTGTGGATGGCCGTTTCCACCAGACCACCCATTTCGAGAATCTTGTTCTCGAGTTCGCCGAGTTCGGAGACGAATGGCCGCATTATTCGGCGAGAGTATTGACAGTCCCCAATCGGGACGCTTCAAAGACTGCGATTGCTGCCTGTTTCTTGAGAATCCAGCCTAATTCGTCTACTCCGTCCAGCAAACACGCTTTCGAGAACTCATCGACGGGGAATTCGACTTTTTGGCCATCGGGCAAAGTGATGGTTTGGGTGGCGAGGTCCACCTGAATGGTGGTGTCGTCGGGTGCAGCGAAGAGTTTCGCGTGGACATCCGCCGGCACTATGATCGGCAGCAGGGAATTCTTCAAAGCATTGCCTTTAAAGATATCCGCGAATGACGTGCTGATCACAGCCCGGAAACCGAACTGAGTCAGCGCCCACGGGGCGTGTTCACGGGAACTTCCGCAGCCGAAATTATCGCCCGCCAGCAGGATTTCAACGCCCTTCGCACGCGGCGTATTGAGGATGAAATCCGGCTTGGGGTCACCGTTGTCTTCATAACGCCAGTCGCAGAAGAGCTGCTTGTCCAGCCCTTCCTTGGACGTGGTCTTCAGGAAACGGGCAGGGATGATCTGATCAGTATCGATATCGTTGGCCGGAATGGGTACCAGGCGGGATTCAAAGGGCAGAAAGGGTTTCATGTTGGTTAACCGAGCAGTGTTCTTACATCAGTGACTACGCCGCTGAGGGCGCTGGCTACGGCGGTTTGCGGGGAGGCAAGGAATGTCCTGCCACCCTTACCCTGCCGTCCTTCAAAATTGCGGTTGCTGGTAGAGACGCTGTATTCGCCGGGTCGCAACTGGTCGCCGTTCATGGCGATGCACATGGAGCAGCCGGGTTCGCGCCAGTCGGCTCCGGCAGCGCGGAAGATGTCGGGCAGGCCCTCTGCAATGGCCTGACGTTTCACTTCCATGGAACCGGGAACCACCATCACACGCACGTTGGGGCTGACCTTGCGGCCTTTCAGAAGACTGGCCGCAATGCGCAGATCGGAGATGCGCGAGTTGGTGCAGCTGCCGATGAAAACCACGTCGATGGGGTGGCCGAGGATCGGCTTGCCGCCTTCGAGGCCCATGTAAGCGAGTGCCTTGGTGAGCGATTCGCGTTCCATCGGGTCGGAAACAGTAGACGGATCCGGGATGGCTCCGTTGATGGAGACGCCCATGCCGGGGTTGGTTCCCCAGGTAATCATGGGGTCGAGCGTGTCGCCATCGATCACGATTTCGCGGTCGAATGCGGCTCCGGGATCAGAAGGAAGCTGACGCCAGCGGGCGACGGCGGCATCCCAATCCGCACCTTTGGGCGCGAATTGACGGCCTGCGAGGTACTGGAATGTGGTGTCGTCGGGCGCGATCATGCCGGCGCGTGCGCCGCCTTCGATTGACATGTTGCAAACCGTCATGCGCTCTTCCATATTGAGAATGCTGATGGCCGGCCCGGTGTATTCGAGGATGGTGCCGGTGCCGCCGCCGATGCCGATATTCGAGATCAGCTTGAGGATGATATCTTTCGCTGAGACGCCGGCGCGCAGCGTGCCGTTGACCTGAACCTTGAAGGTCTTCGAAGGACGCTGCAACAGACACTGGGAAGCCAGAACGTTTTCGACTTCACTGGTGCCGATGCCAAAGGCCAGGGCTCCGAACGCGCCGTGCGTCGCGGTGTGGCTGTCTCCACAGACCACGGTCATGCCGGGCTGGGTGAGGCCGAGTTCCGGTCCAATGACGTGAACGATGCCCTGATGGCTGGAATGCACGCCGTAGCAGGGGATGCCGAAATCTTTGCAGTTCTGTTCCAGCTTGTTGACCTGGGCGGCAGCGATCGGGTCCATTATGGGAAGTGACCGGTCACTGGTGGGGATACTGTGGTCTACCGTGGCGACGGTAAGGTCAGGCCTGCGGACTTTAAGGCTGCGGTCACGCAGACCCTGAAATGCCTGCGGAGAGGTGACTTCATGGACCAGATGCAGGTCAATATAGATGAGCGCCGGGGCACCGGCCTCTTCATGGACGAGGTGCCAATCCCAAACTTTTTGGCTTAATGTTCTTAAATGGCCTGACAAACTGCTTCTCCTGTTTGTTCTGTAGTGGCTGGCGTTCCCGCTGGCCGAAGATCTGCCGTGACGTGACCGCTGTTGAGGACTTGTTCCATGGCGCGATTGACTGCCGCCGCTTCTTCGCCAAGGCCGAAGCTGTATTCCAGCATAGCCGCGACGGAACCGATGGCGCCGAACGGATTGGCTTTGTTTTGTCCGGCGATGTCCGGAGCGGAACCGTGGACGGGTTCGTACAGGCCGGTCCATGCGCCGTTCGCTTTCTTTGCGCCGATGGACGCGGAGGGCAGCATACCGATGGAACCGGCAAGGACTGCGCCTTCATCGCTGAGGATGTCGCCAAACATATTCTCAGTGAGGACGACATCGAAGCGTTTGGGGTTAAGCACCAGTTGCATGGCGCAGTTATCGACGAGGATGTGGTCGAGGGCAATGTCGTTGTATTCTTTTGAAACTTCGATTACGACTTTGCGCCAGAGTTGCGAAGTTTCAAGGACGTTTGATTTATCGACGGAGGTTAGCTTCTTCCGACGCTTGCGGGCGAGTTCGAAAGCCATGCGGGTGACGCGGTCGATTTCGGCGCGCGTATACGTCATGGTGTTTGTTCCGCGCTCTTCCAGCCCGCTGCCGGTGATGCCTCGCGGGGTGCCGTAATAGAGCCCTCCGGTGAGTTCGCGGACGATGATCATGTCTACGCCATCAACCAGGTGGTTCTTGAGGGGTGAGGAATCGAGCAGGGCTTTGTAGCTGCGCACGGGCCGCAGGTTGGCGTAAACGCCCATGGTTTGGCGGATCTTCAGCAGGCCGATTTCGGGACGCTGGCTGGGCGGGGCTTCATCAAACTCAGGCAGGCCAACTGCGCCCATCAGAACAGCGTCCGCTTCAAGGGACAGTCTTTCGGTTTCTTCGGGAAAGGGAGTGCCGGTTTTATGGATTGCAACGCCGCCGAGCAGGCCTTCGCGGATTGTGAGCTGGTGGCCCCATTTAGCGGCCACTACGCGCAGAACCTTGACGGCTTCGCCGGTGACTTCGGTGCCAATCCCGTCACCGGGAAGCACTAAGATATTCAGATTCAAAAAATAAGCTCCTAAAGAATAATTCAGCTGCGGAAGGCGGCTATATGCTGATCTTCTAGTTTACGAAACCAGTGTTACGAAATGGCAAGGGCCTGCTGGCTGCGACGGGCGAGTTCGGCAATCTCCGGATCCATCAGGCCTTTCTTGTTGTCGGCCAGGGTGGTGAGTTCCGTGTAGACGAAGTCGAGTTCCTCACGGGTGAGGTTAAACCCGAGGCCTTCGATGCGCGCCTTGAGGGCGTGACGACCGCTGTGTTTGCCCAGGACGAGTCGGCTTTCCGGCACTCCAACTGACTGCGGCAGCATGATTTCGTAGGTGGTGCGTTCCTTTAGATAACCATCCTGGTGGATGCCCGCTTCGTGAGCGAAAGCATTCGCGCCGACAATGGCTTTGTTTGGCTGGGGACCGAAACTGATGACGGAAGCGAGTTCCTGACTGGCGGCGTAAATGGCCTCGGCATTAATGCCGGTTTCAAAGGGATAGCGGTCATTGCGGGTCTTCATGACCATGACCAGCTCTTCGAGAGAACAGTTGCCGGCTCGTTCGCCGATACCGTTGATGGTGCATTCGACTTGCCGGGCTCCGGCTTTCACGGCAGCGAGGGAGTTGGCTACGGCGAGGCCGAGGTCATCATGGCAGTGCACGCTGACGATGGCGGTGTCGCCGAGGGCGGCTACTACACGCCCGATAATTTCCGCGTATTCGTCGGGGGTGGAAAAGCCTACGGTATCCGGAATGTTTACGGTGCGCGCGCCAGCGGCTACAACGGCACGGGAAATGCGTTCGAGAAAGTCGGTTGAGGTGCGGGCTCCGTCTTCGGCGGAAAACTCTACGTCATCCACATAAGAACGGGCCAGTTCAACGGCGGCGCAGGCGTCATCGAGAACCTGCTGCTGGCTCATTTTGAGCTTGTATTTAAGGTGGATATCGCTGGTGGCGATGAAGGTGTGGATGCGGGGTCGTTTGGCTTTGTCGAGCGCTTTGGCTGCGCGTTCGATATCAAGTTTGGTGGCCCGGCCGAGGGCTGCCACCTGCACTTGCGGGTACTCGCGGCTGATGGCATCGACGGCTTCAAAATCTCCGTCAGATGCGATGGGGAAGCCGGCTTCGAGGATATCGACGCCGAGGTCTACCAGTTTGCGGGCTACGCGCAGTTTTTCAGGTACATTCATGCTGCATCCGGGGGACTGTTCGCCATCCCGGAGAGTCGTGTCGAAGATCCAGACGCGATTGTTCATAGGTTGGAAGGTACTCCAGTCCTAATTATGGGGAGGGGCTGCGAAATAAAGCAAATTTATTTCATTGGTGGTTAGTATTAGCGAAATCTATCGAACGTGACAGACGGGGAATGCCACTGGAGGCCGGAGCTAAAAAAGCGGCCTGGCGCTCCCCAAGTGGGGGAGTGCCACGCCGCGCTGTAATCTATCCCGCCGTCTGATTGTTGGAAACAGTAGACGTCAGTGCTCCAAATATGCGACCAGCCGCGCTCTGTGTATAAGCCTGACCATGTTGCAAGATCCCCGTGGCATCGTTCATGCTGGGAGTTCCGCCGCCCCTGTCCTTAACTGCCGCGGTCCTCTCCCTGAAACTCCCCGCTTCCCCCGCAGACAGGTAGACTGTTATATTTCATGATTCCGAACGCAGTGTTCGACCGGATAACCGTCGAAGCTGGCAAGGCCGGGGGTAAACCCTGCGTTCGCGGTATGCGAATCACAGTGAGAAGGGTGCTGGAGATCCTTGCCACTTACCGGGAGAGGGCAGAAATCTTCCGCGAGTACCCATTTCTCGACGAGGACGACCTTCAACAGGCCCTGCGCTACGCTGCTGCGTCCGTGGACGATGAGGTTCGTTATCTGAATCAGGTCGCATGAACCGGGTTTTGCTCGATCAGGGTCCCGATCCGATGGACCTTCCGTCATTCTGGTTCGGATGGTAAGGTCTCAACTCGGTTCAGCAGGCTGCCCTGATCCGGCGCGTCTGGGCATTGTATGCTGCGGATATTGGCGCCGGCGTTGCTATCTCCGCTGATCAATTCGCCGTCCGGGTTCGTAAACTGCCCCTGAGGTGAGGTCTTATTATCGCCCGGCAACGTTCCTGATCTCAGGCGGCCGCGCCCCCTTACCGGCACACCTCACAAACCCCGCCCGATCAGTGCAGCGAGCGAAAACACGAAACCGGCCATCGCCATGATCGTGCGAAACCAGTGCCAGCGCGACCATCGGCGCAGTTCCTCCGCAACCTGGTCAGTCGCAATGGTTCCCGCGGCAAAACTGGCATTGACCCGTTGAAAGTAAATGGGAAACACCGCGAGCACGGCTACAGCGAAAAGTGTTGCCATCACGAGGATGAGGCTGCGCCGATCAGCGCGGATCCGGCTCAGTGCAGCGGCAACGGCTGTTAGAATTGCGGCTGCAACTTCGAGCGGACCAAAGAACTTCTGAAGGAGCACCGCATGTAGCCGGTACCACGAGAGAAAGTTTTCTGCTGGAAGCGATCGCCAGAAAGGCACGAGAACTGCCCCCTCCGCGAGGAGTGCTCCCGTCGTAAGGCCCAACGCCACTGCCGCCATCAGGGCCACCACACTACTGAATATTCCCATCTGCCAGTCTCGTTCTGCCTCTTTCCAGTTTCCCGGCCCCGGCTGTCTGGTAAAAGTTTACCCCGTTAAGTTGGAGGGTACGTCAGACCCAAATTATGGGAAGGGTTGGAGAACAAAGAAAATTTATTTCATTGGTGAAATGTATTAGCAAAATCTATCAAACGCGACCAGCGCTGAATGTTTACCTTGCTGTAATCAAACCGAAACCATGTTTTCGTTACCTTGCAAGAGAACCTATGAGAAATTTCGCTTTGGTATTGCTGGCAACAGCAGCCGCATGCTCCTCGTACGCGCAGACTTCAGCGGGCCGGATTGTTGGCTCTGTTACGGATCCTTCGGGAGCACACGTAGCGGGCGCGACGGTTACCGCACATAACGAAAAGACCGGTCAGGAACGGACGGCCGCCACGAATGACGAGGGTTATTACATTTTGACCTCGCTCGATCCGGCCCCCTATACCGTGAAGGGATCAAAGTCGGGCTTCACCGACGCCGAGTTTACGGGCCTGGTGCTGCAGGTTGGCCAGGAAGTTACGCAGAATATTGGCCTGCAGGTCGCGGGCGGCACCACTTCGGTTACGGTGGCAGACGCACTGGCGCATGTGGATACCAGCAGCGCCCGTGTCGGCGTGAATATCAGTGAGCGCGAAGTGGCAGAACTGCCGCTTAACGGACGACAGATTTCGCAGTTGTATCTGATGGCGCCAGGTTCCGTGAACAGCGGCGGCGGGTCGTTTGACAATATCCGCTTCAGCGGGCGCTCCAACCAGCAGAACGCTGTAAGGTTTGATGGTGTGGAAGGCGGGTCGATTGTGGATGCGTCACCGGGCAATCTGAATGGTGAAAGCACTTCCAATTTCCGGCTGCAGCAGAGTCTGGAGAACGTACAGGAATTCCGCGTGGATTCCAGCAACTACCCCGCAGAATACGGCACAGGCACGGGCGGACAGGTCAGCTTCATTACGAAATCGGGCACGAACACCCTGCATGGTGCAGTCTTTGAATACCTTCGCAATGATGCGCTGGATGCGCGGAACTTCTTCACCGGTTTGACGGGTGGTCCGACGAAAGACAAGCTGCAGCTGAACCAGTTTGGCGGTTCGCTCGGGGGCGCGCTGGTCAAGGACAAGTTTTTCGTCTTCGGCAGCTATGAAGCCCTGCGCCAGCGGACGGCGACACCGTTTGTGGAATCGACACTGAGTCCTTTTGCACGCTCGCAGGCTGTAACGGCGGTTCAACCGCTGCTCGCGGCTTTTCCGACCGGTGGTATTGCTTCGAGTGATCCGCTGCTCAACATCGTTGCAGTCAACGGGCCGGGCCTTGTCGATGAAAATTCGGGCGGTATCCGCCTTGACTACAATTTGAGCGAGAAGATCAAGCTCTATGCCCGGTATTTCCGTGATCAGGGTGTCTCTTCGCAGACGCAGAACTCGACGCTAAGCAAGTACAACCAGACTGCGGTTCCGCAGAATGGCGTGATCAACGCGACGCAGATTTTGAGCGCGTCGATCCTGAACGAAACCAAGTTTGGCTTTAACGGCGTGAAGGAGCGTGTTTCAGGCGAACCGGGTCCCAGCGGCGGTGTGGATCTGACCGGTGTAACGCTGAACCTTTCGGGCAGTGTAGCTCTGGCCGGTATTGCAGGGCAGAGCGGTAACGCGGGCATCGCGGTGCCAACGGGCTTGATCCGTCTGTCGAGTTCATTCAACGGCCGCGGCGCGCCGTATACCAATTACTCGCTGTCATTCATCGATAACCTCTCGGTCATTCACGGCAATCACAACATGAAGGTGGGTGTGGAAGTTCGCCCGGTCCGGCTCTATAACGACCAGCAGGGCGGCACCACTTACTCCTACGCGAACGTGACGAATTTCCTTTCCAACACGCCGAGTTCAGTAGCCTTCAACGGCACGCTGAGCGATTTGAGTCCTTTCACCGGCCTTTCCGGTGTGGCTCTGCTGAAACAGCAGTACAACGTTGTTTATGCGCAGGATGAATGGAAGCTGCGTCCGAATTTGACTGTCTCTTATGGCTTGCGGTATGAATACTACACGCCGCTGCATGAGGACCGCAACAAAGCAGTCATCTTCGACATGATCAAGGGCGATATTGTCGCCAAGTCTTCGCAAGCCTGGTACAAGAGTTCGAAGAAGAATTTTGGTCCGCGGCTCGGCTTCTCATGGTCGCCGGACCGGTTCAAGGGCAAGACGGTTCTGCGCATTGGTTCGGGTTTCTATTACGGACCGGGCCAGACGGAAGATCAGTTGCAGCCGGAAGCGAATGACCGCATCTCGACGACCATCGCTTCAGGAACTTTGAACAAGTATCCGCTGGATATCGCGGCAGTGTATGCGGGTTATAACGTGAACAGCCCTACCCTGGGCTATCAGCCGCGTGCTTATGCTCCGGGTTACTCCATTCCGGAACGGATTCTTTCTTACACTGCCTCTGTGCAGCAGGAATTGCCGACGGGTGCCATCTTGACCGTGGCTTATGTCGGCAGCCAGGGGCGCAACCTTTTTCTGCGCAGCATTACGAACAAGATCATTGGCGTGACGATGAATCCGGTGAGTGGAGCGGGAACCGCGGTTCGCGAATTTGGCGCACGGTTTGCCGAAATTGACTATAAGACGAGTGGCGGCACGGATCATTACAATGCGCTGCAGACGACATTGAACCGGCGCATGGGCAACGGACTTTCGCTCGCGGCTCAGTTCAACTGGGCACACAGTCTGGGCAACACGGCAGGTTCCAACGAAGCAAATACTGCGGGTAATCCTTTCAACTTCGGGGCGGATTTCGGCAGCAACAACTTCGACATTCGGCGCAGCTTTAATCTGACTGCTCTTTATCAGGTTCCTTTTGGCAAGGGTCTGAAGTATGGCGGCCATGCCTCGATGGTTGCCGATACTCTGCTGGGCGGCTGGCAGATTGGTGGCGTGACGAATATGCGGAGCGGCGTGCCGATGGATGTGCTGATCACCCGGCCTGATATCACTTACATCGACAAACGCAATGGCAATGAATACGCGTCGGCAGTGTTGGGTACAGACGGGACAATCTATACGACTCCTGTTGTGAATACTCTGGGCGGCGGTAACTCCCGCAACATCCGGAGGCCGAATGTGGTGGCCGGTGTGAGCCCGTACCTGACGAATGACCGCAGCCTGATCAATCCGGCGGCGTTTTCGATTCCGGTTGCTGGTACTTTTGGAAACTCCAGCCGCAATTCGCTGGTGGGACCTGGCCTGCAACAGTTCGATCTGACGCTGAGCAAGCATTTCGCGATCATGGAAAAAGCCAAGCTGGAATTCCGGGCGGAAGTTTACAACATCCTGAACAAAGCAAACTTTGCCAATCCGGCGAATCTGCGGCTGGCGCAGGGGATTCCGAATGGCGGGACGTTTGTGGGCGGCGTGGTTCCGGCGGGCGGGTTGCAGCCGGGTTCGGCGTTCTCAGTGGCCAATGCGGGCGGAAACTTTGGAGTGGCTACTTCGACGGTTTCGAATCAGGTCGGGTTGGGTACGAACCGGCAGATTCAGTTGTCACTTCGGATGAGCTTCTAAGCTTCGTTCATTCGCGGGTTGCGAGAGGCGGTCTGGTGGTCCCTGTGGTTTTGGGGGCTGCCCCGGGCCGCTTCTTGCTTTGTGATTTCGATAAACTTAGGGGATGGAGTTGAGGAACGAGCCGATCAACCATGACGACTTACGCGGTCTGGCCGGGAACTGGTCGTTTGCCGAACTGAGGGGAATTGCGAAGGCGCTGTTTCAGAGCCTTGGAGGCGGAGAAGAGTTCATCAGCAGAGTGGTGACGTCAATCGTTCCTGAAGGCGGCTTTTAGCAGGGGTGGCGTTACGAACGTCGTTAGCATGACCATTAGTACCAGGGCTGAGAACGTGGTCTGAGAGAGAATCGGACGGCCTTCCAGCATGAGAGTACTGCCGAGGCCGGCGAAGATCAGGCCGACCTCACCCCGCGGAATCATGCCGATGCCGATGGCGAGGCGGCTGACTCCGCGTTCCAGGACACCGAGGGCGCAAATCTGTTTGGATGCCACTGCTGCCACCGTGATCAGAGCGGCGAAACCCAGGACGGCTGGTGAGGCGAAACTTCGCAGGTCAACCCGCAGGCCCATTAGAACGAAGAAGACAGGCACTACCAGGGTTGTGAGGGGGAACAGCAGTTCGCCTATTTTGCGCTCGCCGCGTTCGACGAAGGGCTTGTAGTGCACCTCTTCCAGCACAACACCAGCCGCGAATGCCCCCACGATAGGTGCCAGACCTGCCCAGGCTGCGAGAGATGCTACGACGAAGCAGAAGCAGATACACAACGTGAGCAGGCCGCCTGTAGTTTTGAGGCGTGCGGCATAGAGAAAGGTCCGCTGTGACCAGAAACGCCCGATGATCACCGCGAGGGCCAGGAAGCCGCAGGCTTTGGCTACGATCCAGAGGACTGTCTGGGGATTGACTGAGCCGGTTCCGGCGTGTGCGGACGCCGCCGTTACCAAGCCCGTAATGACTGCAAGCACCACGAGTCCGATTACGTCATCCACTACGGCTGCTCCGAGGATGATACGGGCTTCTTTTGTCTGCGATTTACCGAGGTCTTTGAGCACGCGGGCGGTGATGCCGACGCTGGTGGCGGTCAAGGTGCCCGCGACGAACAGATGGCTGAGCCAACTGGCGTCCGGCAGCAACCAGAGCGAGACGGCGTAACCGAGGATCATCGGGACAATGACGCCGAGCGCGGCCACCACCAGAGACGACCATCCTACGGCTAGAAGCTGCCTGAGGTCTGATTCGACGCCTACTTCAAATAGGAGCAGGATGGCCCCGATCTCGGCGAGAACGGCGAGGGGCTCACTGGATTTCAACGGATCGAGAATTGTGATGCCGAACAGATTCAGATTGCCCAGGAGGACGCCCATGACAAGCTCGCCCAGCACTGGCGGCTGGCCGAGGCGCACCATGATCTCGCCGCCGAATTTGGCAGCGACGATGATCAGGACCAGGACGAGCATGGTTTGCGGCACGAGCTGAATCAGATCGGTATGAGGCATGCTGTGTCGGTGTGTTCCAGTCCAATGTGTTCAAGTATAGAGAGATGACACTCCGCGACTACGTTTCCCTGGGCCGTTCCGGCCTCCGCGTCAGCCCCATATGCCTGGGTGCGATGACTTTTGGCGAAGACTGGGGCTGGGGCTCCAGCGTTGCAGACAGTGAACTGATTCTGGACCGCTATGCCGAACTGGGCGGGAACTTTATCGACACAGCCAATGGCTATACGAAGGGCCATTCTGAAAAAATAATTGGAGACCACATCGGGCGGCATCCGGCAAAGCGCGCAGGCACCGTGATTGCGACGAAATTTTTCTCCAACATGTATCAGGGTGACCCGAATGGTGGCGGGGCCGGACGCAAGTCCCTGGCGTATGCGTGTGAACAGTCGCTGCGGCGCTTGCAGACGGACTACATCGACCTCTACTGGATGCACTGCTGGGACAAGTTCACGCCGATTGAAGAAACGATGCGAGGTCTGGACGATCTGGTGGCAGCAGGCAAGGTTCGTTATATCGGATTCTCTGATACACCGGCCTGGAAAGTGGCACAGGCGCAGACTATTGCACAGTTCCGAGGGTGGACTCCCCTGATTGCGCTACAGCTGGAATATTCGCTGCTGGAAAGAACGATTGAAGGCGAGTTGATTCCGGCGGCGCGGGAACTGGGTTTGGGTGTCACGCCGTGGTCGCCGTTGAAGTCGGGAATGCTGACGGGAAAGTACACGCGCGAATCGGTCAAGACCGGCACTCCCGGGCGCGGTGCTTTTGTGAGTCGGGCGTTCAGTGAGTCGGCGTTTCAGGTGGTTGATGTTCTGACGACGGTGGCTTCGGAAGCAGGCACCTCGGTTTCGCGGGCGGCACTGGCGTGGGCGCGGCAGCGGGCGGGAATTACTTCGACGATTATTGGCGCGCGGACGCTGGAACAGCTGGATGACAACCTGGGTTCGCTCACCGTTACGCTGACGGCAGAACAGATGGAAAAACTGAATGCGGCGTCGCAGCCGAAGTTGAATTTTCCGCATGACTTCCTGCTTGGTGTGGGTGGGTTTGGCTATAACGGGTCAACCATTGACGGCGTCACAGCACCGGTGAATCAACTCGCGCCCGCAAGTGATGGGGAGCGTTACTAATATGGAAATCCGCAAGATTGGTTCGCAGGGCCTTTCCGCTGCCGCTATAGGCCTCGGTTGTATGGGGATGACCCATGCTTATGGCACGCGCGATGATGATGAGTCGATTGCCACAATCCACCGGGCGCTTGATCAGGGCGTTACGCTGCTCGACACTGCTGAGGTATATGGCCCCTATACGAACGAGGAACTGGTGGGTAAAGCAATCAAGGGTCGTCGGGACAGCATTGTAATCGCGACCAAGTTCGGGATCACGATGGCAGCGGACCGGAACATGTCCCTCAGCGGGACACCTGACGACGCCAGGCGTGCGATTGAAGGATCGCTGAAACGGCTCGGCGTGGATGTTATCGATCTTTATTACCTGCACCGCAAAGATCCGAACGTGCCGATTGAAGACAGCGTAGGTGCAATGAAGGAGCTGGTGCAGGCTGGCAAGGTGCGTTACCTCGGCCTGTCTGAAGTGAATGCGGAGACGCTGCGGGCGGCGCACAAGGTTCATCCGATTAGTGCGTTGCAGAGTGAGTATTCGCTCTGGGAACGCGGGCTTGAGGCCTCGATTTTGCCGGTTGCGCGTGAGCTTGGGGTTGGTTTGGTGCCGTTCAGCCCGCTGGGACGGGGCTATCTGACAGGGGCGCTTTCCACTCTGGAAGGTTTGCCGGCGAATGATTTCCGGCGGACGCTGCCGCGCTTTACTGAGGAACACATGACTGCGAATTTGCAAATTGTGGAGGCCGTGAAGGCTGTGGCAACGCGGCAGGGGGCGACGCCTGCGCAAATCGCCCTGGCATGGGTTCTGGCACAGGGGGCAGACATGGTGCCAATTCCAGGCACAAAGCGTCGCACGTATCTGAATGACAATTTAGGTGCGGCGGAGATTGTACTCACAATGGCTGACCTTGCGGAGCTGGGAGAACTGGCGTCGCTGACCCAGGGCGCACGCTATGCTGCGCAAGCGGCAACGATGGCACAAAGGTAGGGCCGGGACCGGGCGACTTACAATGAAAGTTGTTAGTTCAGTGACCCTGAGTTACATGACTATGATTGTCCGCAACCGGAGCTGATTTACCTGGGTAAACTTCCCGCACCGGCGATCCGAACCATTTCGGCGCTGTTGCCTTCATTACCTAATCCGGAAGACGCGATTCATTTTCTGAACCGGCTGATTGCCGAGGCACCTGATTCTGCCTTGAAGATCACCGGGGATCAGGACGCGTTGCGCTATGCGCTGACGGTGTTTTCCTACAGCCATTTTCTGGCCGATGCGGTGATTCGCTATCCGGAATGGTTACTGGAAATTGCGAGGGCGCATGATTTGCATCGGGGCTTTCTTGCGGAGCAATATGAAGATCTGCTGACGGAGGTTTTGCCCGCGGACGGCATGCCGCGTCCGGTGGATCTGGCGCTGTTCCGGCGGAAGCAAATCCTGCGCATTATGCTGCGCGATGTCAGCCGTTTTGCCGATCTTTCGGAAACGGCTGAAGACCTTTCCAGCCTTGCAGGCGCGATTCTGAACGTGACCTGGCGGGCTATCCGCAGGGATCTGGCGAAGGAGCTGGGCGCCCCGGCGGCAGATGCGAAGTTTTCGGTGATCGCGCTGGGCAAGCTGGGGGGCAGGGAACTGAATTACAGTTCCGATATTGACCTGATGTTTATCTGTTCGGGCGATGAAGCGCGGGAGTTTTTTCGCATCGCCGCGAATCGTATGACCGACATGCTCTCGGCATATACGAAGGAAGGTGTTTGTTACCGCGTGGATCTGCGACTGCGCCCTGATGGACGGTATGGCGAAGTGGTACATTCGCTGGCGGGGGCGAAACAGTATTACGCCACGCGGGGCCGTGACTGGGAACTGCAGATGCTGATTAAGGCGCGGGTTGCAGCAGGTGATGCGGAGCCGGGGCAGGAACTGCTGCAGTTTGTTGAACCGCTGATTTACAAAACCACCACCGACTTTACTGCGGTTGAGGCAATGTCTGAAGCGCGAGCTCGCATTCATAAAAAGCAGCGGAAGGGCAGACAGACTGGCACGGATGTAAAGCTGGCAAAAGGCGGCATCCGCGACATTGAATTTCTGGTGCAATGCCTGCAGCGTTTGCATGGTGGTCAGGAGAAGTGGGTGCGGCATGGTGGCACGCTGCTGGCTTTGTCGCGGCTGCGCGATAAGGAATTGCTTTCGCCTGCGGAAACCGGGCGGCTGACTTCGGCCTATCAGTTTCTGAGGAATCTGGAACACCGGCTGCAGTTTGATGAAGACCGCCAGACGCATATTTTGCCACAGGCGCAGGAAGCACTGGATCTGATGGCACGGAAGATGCCGGCTGGTACGCCACTGATTCATTCAGCGGCAGCGCTGCGGCGGGAGCTTGATTCACATCTGGCCAGCGTGCAGGACCTTTATGAACGGGTGATCCATTCGCATCTGGCTTTGCCTGTGCCGGCGGGTGATGAATCGTTGAGTGAAGACGTTGAAGATACGGACGCGCCGGTGCTGGTACGGGCTGAATTTCCCTCCGCCAATCTGCGGCGTTTTCTGGATCAGCGCGCGCCGCGTTTCTCGCAGATGATGGCCAGCGGAACGATTGTGCGCAGCCAGGAGAGTTTTGAACTATTTCTGGAAAAGGCGCTGGCAGTTCCGGAATGGCTCGACATGCTGGAGAACAACAGCGAACTGGCACGTTGCACGATTGATGTTTTCGAACACAGCCGATACTTTGCGCATCAGTTGATCAATCATCCTGATTTGCTGCGTGAGGTGCAGGCGGCTTGTGGTGAAAAGCAGGGACGCACGGGATTTCATCCGCCGCGTGATCCGGAAGAATTGCGGCGTTTTTTCCGTGAGCAGATGATGCGGATACAGAGCGACAGCGTGTACCACCGGGCACCGGTGTTTAAGACGCTGAGCCGGACGTCGTCGCTGGCGCAGTCGATTATCGCGGGTGCTTATGACCTGGCGATTGATGAGGCATGTGTGGTGTCGCCGCCTGCTGGTCTTGATTACACGCCGGGCACGCAGATGATGGTAATTGCGCTGGGTCGGTTGGGAATGCTGGAGTTTGATCTGGCGTCCGATGCGGATCTGGTGTTTGTGATTCCGGATGAAGATGCGGGCGAGGTCCTTTTCTGGACTGGTGTTGCGGAGCGGATCATTGCGGTGGTGGGTGCGTATACAGGCGATGGTGTGGTGTTCAGCATCGATACGCGATTGAGGCCCAATGGGCGTGAAGGCGCACTGGTGCAAACTGAAAGTGCTTACAAAGATTACTTTGAGCACCGGGCAGAGGCGTGGGAAGGCATTTCATATATGAAGGCGCGCGGTGTTGCCGGGGATATGGAACGCGCCACTGAATTTCTCAATGAACTGCAGCAGGTGGACTGGCGCAATTACGGCCAGAGCGGCCAGGCGCGGGTGGAACTGGCGGCGATGCGGCACAGGCTGGAGCGCGAGCAGGGTGCGCGGGACCCGCTCAAGGCCGGGCGCGGGGGTTACTACGATATTGACTTTGCGTTGATGTACCTGCGGCTCAAAAGTGCCGGGTTTTTCTTTACGGTTTTAAACACTCCGGCGCGGATTGAAACGATTGAAAAAATGGGGCTTTTGAATCGCGATGACGCCGCGTTTCTGGAAGACGCGGCGACGTTCTATCGCGCGATCGACCACGGCATTCGCATCTCTACCGGTCACGCGCAGGGCAAGCTGCCGACCAATCCGGCGCAGATTGCGACGCTCACTGAACTGGTACACCGGTGGACTCCCGAGAGGCTGCATGACGGGAGTCTGGAAGCGGTTGTGAAGAGGATTCGCCGCGATACGCGCGCTTTTTTCGAACGTGTCTTCGTTGCGGCTCAGTAGCATCTGCGATTCATATATAATCACCGGCAATGAGATATTTGCCGCTGTTGTTTGCGCTTTCGGCGTTGTACGGGCAGAACCCGTCCGCGCCTGACGGGGCGACTAAAGCTGATTGGCCCTCTTATGGCGGAACGCCGCTTGCCTGGCGTTACAGCGCACTTGACCAGGTGAATGCTTCGAATGTGAAGAAGCTGGCTCCGGCATGGATGCTGCAGACCGGCGATTACGATCAGGGTTTGCAATCCACTCCGATTGTGGTTGATGGTGTGCTCTATCTTTCCACCACGCATGCGCAGGTGTTTGCAGCGGATGCGGTGACCGGCAAGGTACTGTGGCATTACAAATATCCAGTGCCGCGCAATGCCAGCGGGAATATTCAGAACCGCGGTGTGGCCGTGGGCGCGGGCAAAGTCTTTGTTGCTACGTTTGACAGCTATCTTGTGGCGATTGATCAGAAGACAGGCAGAGAAGCCTGGAAGGTGGCGGTGAATGATGCCCGCCAGTGCGGCTGTAACATTACTGCCGCGCCGCTGCTGGTGAAGGACAAAGTGGTGGTGGGCAGCGCTGGCGGTGACAGTGCTTTCCGCGGATACATTACGGCTTTTGATGCGAAGACCGGGCACCTCGCGTGGCGGTTTTATACGATCCCTGGCACGGGCGAGAAGGGTAATGAAACCTGGAAGGGTGACAGCTGGCGTTTTGGCGGCGGGGCTACGTGGATGACGGGTTCGTTCGACCCTTCGCTCAATCTGATTTATTGGGGTACGGGGAATGCGGCTTCGGATATGTATGCCAATAATCGTTTCTCAGGAGTTGGTGAAGGCGCGAATCTTTATACCAGCAGTGTGGTTGCGCTTGATGCCGATACGGGCAAGATCAAATGGCACTATCAGGAGATTCCCAAAGACGTTTGGGATTACGACTCTGCGTACGAATGCCTGTTGATTGACCGCGAGGTTAAGGGCCGTATGCGCAAGCTGCTGGTTCATATCAACAAGAGCGGCTATACGTGGGTTCTTGATCGCACCAACGGTGAACTGATTGGTGTGTACCCTGTTGTGGAGTTTCACACATGGCTGACCGGGATGACGGAGGATGGCAAGATACTGGGCCGTCATGAACCGGTGGAAGACAAGCCGACTCTGATTTGCCCCGGTCCGGCGGGTGGCAAGAGCTGGAATCAGGTGGCGTATTCGCCGCGCACGGGGCTTATGTATACACCTGTGATCGAAACGTGCAGTAACTCGATTGCGCGCGAACAGGAAGCGGTGGAAGGGCGCGGGTTTCTAGGTGGGAGCTGGAGTACGGACCCGCCGCCCGGAGAATCAATCCACAGTCATATCGATGCGTATGATCCGGTTACAGGGAAGCGGCAGTGGAGTGTCCGGTATCCGGACCTGATGCTGGCTTCGATGCTGGCAACGGCTGGAGACTTAGTGTTTACGGGCGATCCGGATGGGAATTTCTTTGCGCTTGACGCCCGGACCGGGAGTAAGTTGTGGAACTTCCAGACAGGTGCGGGCCACCGGGGTTCAGCGGTGAGTTATTCGGTGAACGGACGGCAGTATATTGCAACACCTACAGGCTGGGGTTCCATCGCGGGAAACGGGTTGGGACGGGCGGCAACAGAGGGTCCTGCACCGCGCGGCGGCTCGGCTTTGATTGTATTCGCACTGCCGGAGGACGTAAAGTGAAGCGCGTTCTTCTGTTCGTCATGTTTTCAGCGGTTTGTTTCGGTCAGAATGCCGCAGTCACAAAGGGGCTTGATATTTACAACAAGACCTGCGGCACAGGTTACTGCCATGGGGTGGGTGGCACTGCCGGAGGTGCGCCACGTGTGGCCGCGCGCGGGTTTGACGATGCTTATGTGATGCAGGTAGTCCGGTTGGGAATACCGCATACCGGCATGCCTGCGTTTGGCACCATGGAGCGCGCTGATTTGCTGGCAGTGGTGGCGTATGTGGACAGCCTGAATGGTGTCACTCCGCCTGCGAATCCAAATTTAGGGGCCGGGCCCGTGCGTCCCAAGCTTTCGGCTGAAGCGCAGAAGGGGCGCGAGTATTTCGCGGACCAGGTGCGCGGTATGACGCGTTGTTCGGTCTGCCATCAGGCGGACGGACTTGGCTTTCCTGTTACTCTGCCTCTGAAGACGATTCCGGCGAATCTTGCGGAGTTAGTACAAATCAAGACGCCTGAACTGGAAACAGCAACAGCAGAGGGAGATACGTTTCCGGCTCTTGCTCTGGACAAGAACGGTGCACAGCCGAAGGTATACGATCTGACGACTCCGCCGCCGGTGCTGCGAACCTTCGCCAAAGGTTCGATCACCTTCAAAGCGGATAGCGCGTGGAAGCACGCTGACATGCTGAAGCCTTACAGCGAACAGGAACTGGAGTTGATTCTCGTGTTCCTGCGCGCCGTCAGCAAGCCTTAAACCTTGCGGGGTTTCTTCGGAACAAAAGCCAGGAAACGGCGCGGATTATCGACCATGATTCCGTGGAGCACTTCGTCCGTTGCGCCCGCCGCCTTGACCTTGGGTACGAAGACGTTGAGGGTTTTCGAGTAGCCGTCGCCTTTGTTCTTTTTCAACTGGTTCGGGGACGAAAGATCTGAAGCGAACATCAGGTTATCGGCGTAGCCGGCCTCAATAAGACCCATCACCATGGGGATCTGCTGGGCATCGCCGTTACCGCCCTGACGGTCGAAGCCGATGAAGGCACCGCGACGGCAGATGGCACGGTGGACGTCGATCATGGGGTCCACCAGATTTCCGACGTGGCCGATGACTACACGGTTAGGATTTACGCCCGCGTCTTCCAGGATATCGAGTTGCTCCAGGGCTGATTTGCCGGGGATTCCCGTGTGGGTAAAGATGGAAAGGCCGGTCAAGACGTGCGCACGACCGATGGCGCGGAAGACTTTACGCTCATCTTTCGTGATGTTGTCCCAGGAACCAATTTCGCCGAAGACTCCGATGGGGTCGTCTTCCGTCTGTTTTACGAGAGCCTGAACGATTTGGTCTTCGCTCATGGTGGCGATTTCTTTGGGATAAAACGGCTGGGAATAGAAGCCGCCGCCAGCTACGATGGGCAGGCCGGATTGCTGGGAAATCTTCTTCAGGAAATTAATGTCGCGGCCCATGTCAGGGTGTCCGCCATCGACCAGGCAGGCGATACCTTCACTTTTTGCGATGCGCATTTCCTCAGTCATGAGGTCGGCATCGAGGGTGAAGTAAGTGCCTGCGGGGGACGGGGGTGCTGGCGGCGGCGGTGCGCCTGCACGAGCGGCACCGGGCTGCGGGGCGTTGGCAGGTCTGGGTGCGCCCACCATGTTTGCCTGCCGGGCGTCGCGCGAATACTGGCCCCAGCGGGTCATGAAATCCGTGGCGAACGACATGTGTTCGTGGAATAGTGTCGCCCCCCCGGCCAGGTCTTCCGGCGCGTAGTCCTTGAGGACGGTGCGGATCACGGCACCTTGGGGAAATGAGGGTGCAGCCCCGGATGCGAACTGAGGCAGAGCGGTTGCGGCGGCCCCGAGACCCAGCAGGCTGAGAGCGTTCCGGCGCGTGAGACGTGGCGAAAGAGTAACGTGTGACATCCAGATAAAGATATCGCATTACGAAACGGTTTGCTGTAATCGAAAAGTGTCTGGTAATCAAACCCGCCCCGTCCTCGTCTTCGATGGCGATTGCACTTTCTGCCGGGCGTGGGTCGGATACTGGCAGGCACTGACCGGCGACAGCGTCGAATACGTCCCGTATCAGTCGGCAGCCGGACGCTTCCCTGGCATTTCTCGCGAGGATTTCCAGAAGGCTGTTCACTTCATCTCCGGCGCCAATATCTACCGTGGAGCAGAAGCCGTTTTCCAGCTCAACGGCTTGCTGCCTGGACGCAGCTGGCTGCTTGCACTGTTCTACCGCGTACCTTTTTTCGCGGCAATTGCGGAATGGGGTTACCAGCAGGTGGCGGCACACCGGAACGCGGCTTATCAGGTGACGCGTGCGCTGTGGAGTGCAAGCCCAAGACCGTCGCGTTACCAGACTTCATCCGCCTGGTTCCTGCGCTCGCTGGCTGTCATCTACGTGATTGCTTTTGCCTCTTTTGGCCGTCAGGTCCGAGGCCTGATCGGTGAACAGGGCATTCAGCCCGCAGGGGAATTCTTCCGCGAAGTTGCCCGGCAGTATGGAACTTCCGGCTACTGGCTGGCCCCGAGTCTTTTCTGGTGGGCACACAGCGATATTGCGATGGTCACCATCGTGTGGGGCGGAGCGCTGATTGCAGTTGTTGCGGCCATCGCGCGGCCCTTTACTGCCGGTCAGCGTTCGGCATTTGTGGTGCTGTTTATCTACTATCTGTCGGTGGTCAACGGCGGCCAGATCTTCATGGGCTATCAGTGGGATTTCCTGCTTCTCGAAGCCGGGTTCCTCGCCATATTTCTGCGGCCCTCGCGTATACGCGTCTGGCTCTTTCAATGGCTGTTGTTTCGCCTCATGTTCGAATCGGGCGCAGTCAAGCTGCTGAGTCACGACATCACCTGGCGCAATCTGACGGCGCTGGCGTTCCACTACCAGACCCAGCCCCTGCCTACGCCGCTTGCGTGGTACATGGTTCAGTTGCCGATGTGGTTCCAGAAATTGTCCGGGTTACTGGTTTTCGCTGTCGAACTGGTGCTGCCGTTCCTCATATTCGGTCCGCGAAAGCTGAAGCAGATCGCGGGAGCCGGGATCATTCTGCTGCAGGTCCTCATCATCCTCACGGGCAATTACACGTTCTTCAACCTGTTGACGATTGCACTCTGTCTATTCCTGTTCGATGACACGCTGATTGGGAGCGCGGCAAAACCCGCAGTGTTGTCGAAGCCGAAACGTTTGCTGCCGAAACCGAATCGGCGCGCGACTGCCGCGCTGTTCGCCGTCATTCTGATTGCTTCATTTACGCAGCTTGCCGGAATGTTCGGCGCCGGCGTGCCTGCGCTTCTCAAAGATGCAGTGACCCGGGTGTCTGCATTTGGCATCGTGAATCCTTACGGACTCTTTGCCAGCATGACCACCACGCGGCCCGAACTTTCCATTGAGGGTTCTGATGACGGCGTGGTGTGGAAGCCCTACGTTTTCAAAGACAAACCAGGGCCGCTGACCCGGGCCCCGCGCTGGGTGGCTCCGCATCAGCCGCGCCTCGACTGGCAGCTGTGGTTTGCCGCGCTGGGCAACTACCGCCAGAACCCGTGGCTGCTGCACTTCATGGCGCAGCTGCTGCACGGCTCAGCGCCCGTGCTGGACCTGGTGGAGCAGAATCCATTCCCGGCGAAGCCGCCGAAACTGATTCGGGCGGAACTTTATGAATACCGTTTTACAACCCCAGACGAGCGCCGCCAGACCGGCGATTACTGGCACAGAGAATTGAAGGGCGAGTATTTTCCGCCCATTGGCCTGCATGCCGAGTGATACCCTGTCTTTTGTCCGGCCGGGGCGGTTATCCTGTAAACTTAGGCGGGTTGGCCCCCAACAGATGCTGTCCAAAAGGATAAGGAAGTCTACAAATTCATGAGCGTGAAACTAAATACCCGCCAGTCGGGTAATGTAACGGTGATTGACGTTTCCGGTAGAATCACTCTGGGCGAAGGCTCGAGCGTCCTTCGCGATGCCATGCGCGAACTGGTGATCGGCGGACACAAGAATATTCTGCTGAATCTGGGCGATGTTACATACATTGACAGCTCCGGCATCGGCGAACTGGTGGCCGGTTTCACTTCGGTAGCGAATGCGGGCGGCGCGATGAAGTTGTTGAGCCTGACCAAACGTGTGAAGGATCTGTTGCAGATCACTAAACTTTATACGGTATTTGATGTCCATGAAGACGAGGCGCACGCGGTACAAAGCTTCGCATAACTCTCCCTTTCACGTGTCTGACACCACTGGACCCCGCTGAACATGTCCCTCGCTCCTGGCGCGAAACTCGGGCACTATGAGGTCGTCTCTGCCCTGGGCAAAGGCGGGATGGGGGAAGTGTGGAAAGCCCGTGATCCGCGACTGGGTCGTGATGTTGCGATCAAGGTTTCGGCGGCGCAGTTTACGGATCGCTTTGAGCGCGAAGCGCGGGCCATTGCGGCGCTGAATCATCCGAATATATGCACGTTGTTTGATGTCGGGCCGAATTATCTGGTGATGGAGTTGGTAGAAGGTCCGACTCTGGCCGAACGGATTTTACAGGGTCCGATTCCTTTGGAGGATGCTCTCGGGATCGCGAAACAGATTGCCGATGCGCTGGAAGCGGCGCATGAGAAGGGCATCATTCATCGTGATTTGAAACCGGCGAATATTAAGATCCGGCCCGATGGCTCGGTTAAGGTTCTCGATTTCGGTTTGGCGAAGGCGGCCAATGAGGCGGCCGAATATGGGCCGGATTCGCCCACCATGCTGTCAATCGCAGGCATGATTCTGGGCACTGCGGGATATATGGCTCCTGAACAGGCGCGGGGTCTGGCTGTTGATAAGCGCGCGGATATTTGGGCGTTCGGTGTAGTGCTTTACGAAATGCTCACAGGGAAGCGGTTGTTCGAAGGCGCCACGATAACGGATTCGCTGGCGGCGGTTCTCAAGGAAGAACCGGATCTGACTTTGGTGGCGGCGAAGACTCGGCGGTTGCTGCGACGGTGTCTGGAGAAAGACCCGAAGAAGCGGCTGCGGGACATCGGCGATGCGATGGCCCTGCTGGAAGAAGGAGCCGCCGTCGAAGTTCAGCAGGTGAGGTCGAATCGGTTGGATTGCGGCGGCGGTCTTCGCGCTCGTTGCGGTCGCGCTTGCTTTCGTCCATTTCCGCGAGAAGCCCCTGGAAATTCCTTTGACGCGTTTCACCCTTGCGCCGCCGGAAAAGAGCAGCTTCCCCGCCGGAAACGCTTCGCCCCCAGCCATTTCACCCGATGGCAGGCGAGTCGTCTTCCAGGCCATTTCGGCTGACGGCAAGACCCAGCTCTGGCTCCGTCCGCTCGATTCCCTGACCGCACAACCGCTGGCTGGGACCGATAATGCGAGCTTTCCCTTCTGGTCGCCGGACAACAAAACGATCGGCTTTTTCGCCGCGGGAAAGCTGAAGAAGATGGATATCTCAGGCGGTCCCGCGACGGCGCTTGCGGATGCGCCGGCCGCTCGCGGTGGAACGTGGAACCAGGACGGTGTCATCGTCTTTGCACCGACGAACGCTGGCGACCTACAGCAGATCTCCGCATCCGGCGGCACCGCGCGTCCGGTTACCCGCGTTGA
This sequence comes from Terriglobia bacterium, assembly GCA_025363475.1. GTDB lineage: Bacteria > Acidobacteriota > Terriglobia > Bryobacterales > Bryobacteraceae > BOG-234. The sequence goes on along the minus strand of JANYDS010000053.1, from coordinate 467 downwards.
TAGGAAGGTGCCGAGCCACCGGTTTCCCTGGTTCCTCCCGGACGGGCGGCATTTTCTTTACCTGGCTGGTGCTGGTGGCCCCGCTCCAAACATCCGGCTCGGTTCGCTGGACTCGGGGGAAGACCGGACGCTTCTCGACACCACCAACAGCTTTGCCATCTACGCGCAGGGACATCTGTTGTTCATGCGCGGCAGCACCCTGGTAGCGAGGCCGTTCGACGGGAAGCGCCTGGCGTTTACAGGAGAAGCGGTACCCGTTGCCGAGTCGGTGCAGATAAGCCGTGGCATCAACGGTTTGGGCGAATTCTCCGTTTCCGCCAACGGAGTGCTGGTATATCAGGAAGGCGCCTTGAACGACGTGCGTTTGACGTGGCTGGATCGTGCCGGTAAGCGACTCGGGACGGTGGGCGATGCGGGCGATATGGCCAACCTGCAGTTTTCACCGGACCGCAAGACCGTGGCGGTGG
>JANYDS010000047.1 GCA_025363475.1 Terriglobia bacterium | reverse complement strand
TTCGAAGGCTGGCCTGTACAAGAAGCGTTACCGCTTCTTCGGTTTGCCGGGTTTACGGCCCAGCTGGTCCAGCGGACTCTTTGTCACCGCCACCAGCTGCGGCGAGACCTGCGCGTAGCGCGCGGTGGTATCGATGCGGGTGTGCCCCAGCATCTCCTGGATTACGCGTAAGTCCACGCCCTGATCAAGCGATTAACGCGGATGTTGGCACGGATGTTTTGGGATGGATTCTGATCTGGTCAACACGGTGCGTCCGGCTATCGCTTGTGCAAGGACGGATGGTTGTGCGGACGGGCGCCGTGAACCGGATAAAGGTGTTCACTCCACGCTCACCAACTCCAAGAGATGACGCGTGGCTGATCTGGTCGAGTGCCTTTAAGTATTGATAGACAGTCTCCGCGTATTCAACGTAACGCTCCTTAAAAGTGTCAGCGTCCGAACTGGAAGCGGCACCAAATGTCGCAACATATTTTCAACGGATGTGTTCACCTGCTTCGTAGGGTCGGAAACCTGGAAGTCTGACAATCTGGTCAAGCCCCAAGAAAAAACGGTCCCGATCATGCGGGTTTTCGGGGTACCAGTAGTGATCGTCGCTTAAGAATTCGTCAAACGCTTTTTCATACATACTAAGTCTCACCGCCTTCTGTTTTGTCAGCGCTTCTCTCAAAAAAGCCGCGACCCCTTTCGGGATCGCGGCTTTAGTTTCAGCCTGAACTGAAGAACGAACTTGCTTAGTAGTCCATACCTTCATGTCCGCCATGGCCGCCTGGAGCCGGAGCACTCTTCTTCTCCGGAATCTCGCAGACCATCGCTTCAGTCGTGAGCATCAAACCAGCAATCGACGCCGCATTCTGCAGAGCGGAACGCGTCACCTTTGCCGGATCAATCACACCCGACTCAACCAGATCTTCATACTTGTCGGTCTGGGCGTTGTAACCATAATGCGCATTATCGTTCTCACGAATCTTGCCCATCACAATCGCGCCTTCTTCACCCGAGTTCTGCACAATCTGACGAATCGGTTCTTCACAGGCGCGGCGAATAATGTTGACGCCGATCTGTTCATCACCTTCGAGCTTCAGGCCGATCAGAGCCTTGGCTGCGCGCAGAAGAGCCACACCGCCGCCGGGGACGATGCCTTCTTCCACAGCCGCGCGGGTTGCATGCAAAGCATCTTCCACACGGGCTTTCTTTTCCTTCATTTCGGTTTCAGTAGCCGCACCGACTTTGATCACCGCAACGCCGCCGGCAATTTTCGCCAGACGTTCCTGCAGCTTTTCACGGTCGTAATCGGAAGTCGTATCCTCAATCTGCGTGCGCAGCTGTTTGATACGGCCTTCGATGGCAGTCTGTTCACCGGCACCATCAATGATGGTCGTGTTGTCTTTGTCGACAGTCACGCGCTTGGCTTTTCCGAGATCTTCGAGCTTCACGCCTTCCAGCTTGATGCCCGTTTCTTCGAAGATGGCCTTGCCGCCCGTGAGGATGGCAATGTCTTCCAGCATGGCTTTGCGACGATCACCAAAACCAGGAGCCTTAACGGCGCAGGCGTTCAGCGTGCCACGTAGCTTGTTGACGACCAGAGTTGCGAGCGCTTCGCCTTCCACTTCTTCGGCGATGATGAGCAGCGGACGACCAGCGCGGGCAATCTGTTCGAGCACCGGCAGCAGGTCCTTCATGTTGCTGATCTTCTTCTCGTGGATCAGAATGTACGGATCTTCGAGAACCACTTCCATGCGGTCAGCATCGGTGACAAAGTAGGGAGAGAGATAGCCGCGGTCAAACTGCATGCCTTCCACAGTCTGCAGTTCGGTGAGCATCGTCTTCGATTCTTCAACCGTGATGACGCCGTCCTTGCCCACTTTCTTCATCGCTTCGGCAATGGTGTCGCCGATCGTGTGATCGCTGTTGGCAGAGATGGTACCGACCTGAGCAATCATATCGCCCGAAACCGGCTTCGCCATCTTCTTCACTTCTTCGATGGCCACAGCAACAGCCTTATCGATACCGCGCTTCAGGGCCATCGGGTTTGCACCGGCGGCAACCGACTTCACGCCTTCGCGGAAGATGGCCTGAGCAAGAATCGTGGCAGTGGTGGTGCCGTCACCGGCGATGTCGGAAGTCTTTGAAGCAACTTCGCGAACCATCTGCGCGCCCATGTTTTCGAGCGGGTCTGCCAGTTCGATTTCCTTGGCAACCGTCACACCGTCTTTGGTGATGGTGGGGCCACCGAACTTTTTCTCGAGGACCACGTTGCGGCCCTTGGGTCCGAGGGTGACTTTCACCGCATCGGCCAGCTGGTTCACACCGCGCAGGATCGCCTGGCGGGAATTTTCCGCGTATACAATTTGTTTTGCCATAGTGTGTAATCTCTCCTGTTAAATCGATTAGGCTTTTGCGTCGAGGATGCCGAGGACTTCATCCTCACGCATGATCATGTATTCGTTGCCGTCCAGCTTGATCTCGCTGCCGGAGTACTTGCCGAAAAGGATGCGGTCGCCGGCTTTGACATCGAGAGGCACAATCTTGCCGTCTTCGAGGCGCTTGCCTTTACCGACTGCGACGACTTCCCCTTCCTGCGGCTTTTCCTTCGCACTGTCGGGAATGAACAAACCACCCGACGTCTTCTCTTCGTTGTTCTCAATCCGTTTGACCAGGATACGGTCGTAGAGCGGACGAATATTCATTGATACTGCCTCCACTGAAAATTTAAGAGCTCTGAAAATTTGGGACGGGATAGTGCGGGTCCCAAGGCTATTATTAGCACACTCAGGAGAGGAGTGCTAAGTGAAGGAAGGTAAATGATTGATACGAAAGGCTATTTAATCCTTGACAACAAGTGACTCAAATAATCGGATGGCTTCCCATAGCGATTTGAGCGTTTCGGCGCTCGTTTTCATGTTTCCTACCGCGATCCGCAGTACATAGCGCCCGTTCAGGACCGTGTGGGAGATGAAAAACTCTCCCGCAGCGTTGATGGATTCGAGCAGGCGGCGGTTCGTTTCGTCCGTATCTCTCAGGCGGAAACACACGACGGAGAGTCCGCCGGGAGCGCAGATTTCGAAACGGGGATCGGCGGCGATCAGGTCTTGCAGGGTCCGGGTCATGGCGATTTGTTCGCGGATGATTTGGGCCAGGCCTGCGTGGCCGTAGTAGCGCAGGACGAACCAGAGTTTGAGGGCGCGGAAGCGGCGTCCGAGCGGCATCCCGTAGTCCATCAGGTTGACGCCGGTATCGCTGGTTTCAAGATACTCGGGGATCAGTGAAAACGCCTGGCGCAGCACTGCTTTGTTGCGGCAGTAGAAGACGCTGCAATCGACGGGCACCATGAGCCATTTGTGGGGATTGAAGACCAGGGAATCGGCGCGTTCGCAACCATCGAGCAGCCAGCGGTATTCAGGTACGATGGCGGCTGACCCGGCATAGGCTGCGTCGATGTGCAGCCAGATATTTTCGCGTTCGGTGATGTCGGCGATGGCTTGGACCGGGTCAATGCTGGTGGTTGAGGTTGAGCCTACGGTGGCCACCACGCAGCAGGGTTTAAGGCTGGCGGCGCGGTCTTTCGCGATAGCTGCGGCGAGCGCTTCGGGGATCATGCGGAACTCAGAATCGCTGGGAATGAGGCGGACTTGTTTGCGCCCGAAGCCGAGGGACATGGCGCCTTTCTCCACGGAGGAATGGGCTTGGTCGGAACAGTAGACGATAAGTCCCTGGGGCGCGCCGTCGTCACGCGTTTCGGGTGCGACCATGACGCGGGCGGCGGCGAGGGCATGGAGGGTGCTGGTAGAGGCGGTGTCGAGGATGAGGCCAAACCAGTCTGCGGGCAGGCCGAACCAGTCGCGCAGCCAGCCGAGGGTTACGGCCTCCAGTTCGGTGACGGCAGGGGACACTTTCCAGAGGAAGCCGTTGGCGTTGAGGGCGGCGGCGAGGAGTTCGGCAAGGATGGCGGGCGGGGAAGAGCTATTGGCGAAGTAGGCGAGGAAATTGGGGTGGTTCCAGTGAGTGATGCCGGGGAGGATGACGCGTTCGAAATCGGCGAAGATGCGCTCCATGGGTTCGCCTTGTTCGGGGCCCTGGGTGGGGAGAGCTTTGATGATGTCGTTGGGCTGGAGTCGGGAGAGGACGGGGTGTGTTTCGGGCGAGTCGAGGTAGTCAGCTACCCAGTCGATGAGTTTGTGGCCCCACTCGCGGAATTCTTGCATGCTTTGTCATAGTAGACCAGTCGGGCCACATTGAGTTGGTGGGCGGGGGGAACTGCGCCGTTTATATTAGCAGTCAAAGCCACCCCAGCATATCCGCCATTGAGCATTCAACTCCAACCACAACTGGTTCATCTCACGTTTAGCCAAATGATCCACGCTGATCTCGACGGTCACCATCGCCGCCCGCCTGGCACCGGTCAAAAGATCGCAGTGCACATTGTCAGGTTCAATTTCAATGATGTCCAGGCTCTCCTTCAATGATGTCCAGGATCTCCCAGGAACTCAAATGGCGACGCCTGTCTCCGTTCAGGTCCTGAGTAAATCGGCCAGGCGTCAGCGCCACCTGTGCAACCGGCGAAACCATGGGCCAGGCGGAATCAGCCCGTGATGAGAATAGAAAGACGTGAAACTCCCGGGCCCGCCTCCGTAAGGCGCTGATCGCCGGCGGATCAACCGGGCAAGCGGCAGGTCGATTCGGAGGGGTGTTGCCGTAGTAGATCCAACCGAACATCCACAACGTCATGAAGGTGTCCGTCGAGAAATGGCTACCATCTTTGACGCCACGGCGCTCCAGATATCGGATGCCATCTCTTAGGACTTGCCAGGTGCGGTAATCTCGGTAGAAATGACGGACGCAAAATCCTCCGTCCGCCTTTCGCTGAAGAGTTAAAATCCGTCCCTGTAATGCAACTTTATACTTCTCGGGGCGGGCATTCTTGCAGGAGATCGTGGCACGGACCCGACCTTGTCTTGCCTTCCAACCCGCATCCAGCTAACGCGCAAGGCCCAATTACAAATTCATCCGAACGCTACCGAGATGGATATCCCACCCACTACTGAACCTTGCCTGCGAGAGCAGCGACGGCCTCAACTCTGAATACCGTTTTGACGACTTGAAGGTGCGGCCGAATCGCTTTGCTGTCCGACACTAGTCGCTGACTGATACGTTGGCAAGGTCACCGTGTCACCTCTCTACGAAAGCATCGTCCAAAAAGTAGACTCCCTCAGCCAGGCAGAGCAACTGCAGTTGATTTCGCGTTTGACGGAACGGGTCGGCGGGAAAGCGCCTTCCGGCAACACAACCAGCGTTTTCTCCCCTCCCGGTGAAACCGAGGAAGCCCTTGAGACTCTGGAGCAATTGAGGAAATCCCCGTCCCTCGTCATGCTGGGCGACGGGCCCGCGCATTTTCGCACCATGTTGGCGATCATGCACCAGTCGGGCGCATCAGGGAATCTGGTTCACGATGCCCACATTGCCGCGCTCTGCGTCGAACATGGTGTCTCTGAGTTCTACACGATGGATCGCGAGTTCGCCCGCTTCCCGGCTCGCAAAATAACCCGCCCGTTCTGACACCACAAAGGCCGGTCTGCTTCGAGAAAATCGCCGGGCTAAAACCAGTCCTCAATCATCAATCCCGGCACACGGGAAAACCCAGCCACATTGTGAGTCACAGGCACGCAACCAAATGCCAGCGCTGTCCCAGCGATCATCAGATCAGACGGACCAGTCGCCTCCCCGCGTGACTCCAGTTCCCACCGCACCTTCGCCGCCCGTTCGGCTGCGCCCGGGTGAAAAGGGAGAATCTCCACGACGCTCAAGAGCCGTTGCAACTCGCTGCGTCGCACTTCCGGACTCCCGGACCTGAGCGCGCCGTACTCAATTTCATACGCCACCACAGTCGGAATGGCAATCCGCCCCGGCTCACTCGCAGCGAGGCCCTCACGAACGCGCCCAACGCCTTTCAAAGCATGGATCAGTGCATTCGTATCAAGCGCGATCAGGGGCGACGTACGCAATCAGAAACTCTCCCGCTGAACATCCAAACCCATCCCCTGCCGCAGACTCTCCGCAGCGGGAAACTCCGCCTCCCAGCTTCCGAGAATCGCCAGCACGTCGGCAGGCCACTCGCTCCGGGTACGCAGCCGAATTGCGTCCGTTACCCACTTGCTTGCTGGTTCTCCGGACCGGCGTGCGGCCTCTCGAACCAGCTGATTTGTCTCTGTATCGAGATAGATCGTCATTTGTGGCATATAAGTGCACTTATATGCCAACAGTTTGCAGGTGGGGGGCTGACGCCCCCACCAACTTTCGATCAAGTCACCGGGCCGGGGAAACCCAGCCCGAAAACTCTATTCGCCAGGCGTCATCAGATGGGCGGTCGACGTACCCGCATTCATGATCCAAACCCCGCCGCTTCCGCCTTTGTCCGGCAGCCCAAGCGACTGCGCCGTAGCGCCCGGCACCGCGATCGTCATATGCGTGCTGCCGTGCTCTTTATCGGCTCCCCTGAAGTGATACCAGACGGACCCGAACACCGGCTTCTCGCGCGTGCCATCCTTCTCCGCCGCATCCAGCACAGCCTCCGACTTCGCCTTCTCACCCAGCGCTTCAGCCTTGATATTCTGCGTGGCGCGCTTCAGGTTTCCCTGGTTCGTGCATTCCACCGAAACCGCCTGCTGTCCCGGTACTGTGGATTTGTCATAGCAAACCAGCGCGTTTGGATTGGCCCCCGGCCTCACCACATCGTACGTAAGGTAGTCGGCCTTGAATCTGATAACCATGGCCGCTGCTTTGAACTGAGCGTTCGGAGCGGCAAGCGTGGCTTTATCGATATAGACCTGGTCGGACTGCGCGAACGCGCCCGTTGCGGCGCACAGCAGCGTAACAGCGAGTGTAATCTTTGATTTCATTCCCGTGACCTCCCAGTCAAACCGGTAATTGCTAATGGATCGGGCGGCCCCGGCGAATTTCGCCGCCTGTAGAATACTACCGCAAACTCCGGTTTGGCGGAAGATTGATCGCGCGGAAGATCCCGAAAAGATAGTGAAGCAACTGATTCTCGATATAGAGAATCAACTCGTGCAGGTCCAGTAGTGTCCGGCAAAGCACTTTTTCAGCGTCTGTAAGCGGTTTGACTGCCATAGTTTAGGGGGTGTTTTACTTTGCCGCGATTTGAACGGCGAGCGTTTCCAAAACGATCGGCAGACCCACAATGAGGGATGAACCTTGGCCGGACCGTGTTCTCACAGGTAGTCGGCTTTCTGCCGGATCGGGAGTTTCGGCGGTGTGTGGATCGCTATAACGGGGATTCCAGGCATAAAGAGGGCGGATTTTCCTGTTGGGACCAGTTTCTGTGCATGAGTTTTGCTTAACTCACCTACCGTGAAGGCCTGCGCGACATAGAGGCATGCCTGCGTAGCGCGCCCGCGAAGCCATAGCACATGGGAATTCGCGGCCGGGTTTCCCGCGCCACGCTGGCCGACGCCAATGATCGGCACGATTGGCGACCACGATCAGCCACGCGAATGCGCGGGGCTGGAAAAGCGCATCGTATTTCTTCTAAAATTGCACATCCGGC
>JANYDS010000008.1 GCA_025363475.1 Terriglobia bacterium | reverse complement strand
CCGAACCTTGCCGGGAATCCGGGCCGGTATTTCAGAGTCCGAAAGTGACTTTCCGAATACGGATTGTCGTCGGAAACATGCGGGCGGCTGTGCGTCTTGGTGACGCCCAGATCGGCCATCAGAAAGGCCACGGGTTTGGATTGCGGATTCCGGGGGATGTCGATCAGTGTTCCGAACTACCGCCGTAATACCGATCGGTTTCAGTTCGGAATGCTGATCGCCATCACTTCGGAACGGCGGCGGAAGGCAGTCGTGGCGGCGGATTTGGCTTTCTCCGGGCTTTCGCACTCATATACTTTTCCGGGCCGCAGCCCGTAAGTGATTGTAAATATGGTCGGGGCGAGAGGATTCGAACCTCCGGCCTCCTGGTCCCGAACCAGGCGCTCTACCAGGCTGAGCCACGCCCCGATTTCTCTAGTGTAACAGGTAAAGCCTCAGCTACGATCAAAACGTGACATTAAGGGAACTGCCATCCGTCCATGAATTGATCGAAAGCCTGAACCCTGCGTCCCACGCGTTGCCCCATGCGCTGGTGGTCCTCGAAACGCGGCGCTGTCTAAACGCCGCCCGCGACGCGCTCAAAGGTGGCGAAAGCCTGCCTGGCGGGCAACTGGCACGAACCATTGAGGCCGCGTTGGCTACTTATCGTGAACCTTCATTCCGGCGCGTTATCAATGCCACAGGAGTTGTCCTTCACACCAACCTCGGGCGCGCACCGCTCACCGCTTTCACTCACGCCGGCGGCTACAGCAACCTCGAATACGACCTCCCATCCGGGCAGCGCGGGAAACGCGACACTCACACCGGCAGGCTGCTCGAAGCAATTTTGGGGAAGCCCGCCGTGACGGTCAACAATGGCGCGGCGGCGCTCTTCCTGATCCTCAATGAACTGGCCGCAGGCGGCGAAGCCATCGTGTCGCGTGGCGAACTGATTGAGATTGGCGACGGGTTTCGTATCCCCGAAATCATGAGCCGGTCCGGCGCCGTGCTGCGTGAGGCGGGGACAACCAACCGCACCCATATCGGGGACTATCGCGACGCGATTAACGAAAAAACGCGCCTGCTGTTGCGGGTCCACCCCAGTAATTTCCGCATGACAGGCTTTACCGCCCGACCGGAATTAACTGAATTGGTGGAACTGGGGCGTGAACGCGGGATTGCGGTCTATGAAGACCTGGGCAGCGGATGTCTGGTGGATCTGCGCGCGTACGGAATTGACGAGCCACTGGCTCAGGAAAGTTTGAAAGCCGGAGCGAATCTGGTCTCGTTCAGCGGGGATAAGCTGCTGGGTGGTCCGCAGGCGGGTATTATCGCGGGGGATGGGGAACTGGTAGCACGCGTGAGACGGAACCCGTTGTTTCGGGCGCTAAGAAATGACAAGCTGTTTTACCAGGCGATGGAGCCCGTGCTGCGACATATTTTGCTGGAAGAGTTTGATGCGGTGCCAACACTGCGGATGATCCGGATGGGGGCGGATGAGATTCAGACCCGCGCTGTGGCCCTGGCCGCACTTCTGCCTGGTTTGGTGACGGTTGAACCAGGGGAATCTGTAATCGGTGGCGGGGCGACTCCGGAGCGGGCACTGCCTACTTATTTGATGGCAATTGAAAACGGCAATGCCACAGCGCTGGAAAAGCGGTTGCGCCTGCATTGTCCCCCGATCATTGCCCGGGTTGAGCGGAATCGGCTGGTGATGGATTTAAGAACTGTGCTGCCGGAAGAAGAAGAGGAACTGGTTCGGGCGTTGCTGGTTTAGGGCAGGCTGGTTTAGGGCAAGCTGGTTTAGGGCAAGCTGGATTACGCGCGTTCCTGATAGGTGCCTTCGGAAGTACTGACGCGGATTTTGTCGCCTTCGTTAATGAAGGGCGGAACTGCAACGATCAGGCCGGTTTCCATCTTCGCGGGTTTAGAAACGTTGGAGACAGTTGCGCCGCGCAGGCCCGGTTCGGTTTCGAGAACCGTGAGTGTTACGCTGGGCGGCAGATCGACGCCGATGGGTTTGCCTTCGTAAAATTCAACGCTGACTTTGAGGTTCGGAATCAGGTACTCCGTGGCGTCTCCCAGCAGTTCTTTTGTCAGGTGCATCTGCTCGTAGTTTTCAGTGTTCATGAAGTAATAGAAATCGCCATCGTCATACAGGTATTCCATTTCCTGCTGATCGAGGACGGCCTTTTCCACTTTATCTTCGGAAGAAAACCTGTGTTCAAACATGGCACCGGAGCGCAGGTTGCGCAATTTAGCCTGAACGAAAGCCCGCAGATTGCCCGGGGTCCGGTGGGTAACGCTGAAGACCGAGTGCAGTTCGTTATTGAACTTAACTACCATTCCAGAGCGCAGTTGTGTTGCTGAAAGCATTTATCGTTCGAGTATATCAGCGCGTGCCAATGTCTCAGTTCGGGCAAGGTACCCCAGACACATGATTGCAAGGAACATAGTGAGAACTTCACTGTCTCCCAGGTTCTTTTCAAAGACGCCGCTTACAGCCGTTCCGATGACGCAGGCAATGGCTGCCTGAAGGAGAAACCGGCGGTCTGAGCGGCCGGGCGGCAGCAGTTTCAACGCCCGGCGGAAATCCCACAGAGGAAGAATCAGCGCGGCAGTGAGCGCTAAAGCTGCCGGAATGCCACACTCCGCAGCATAGTGAATATAAATATTGTGCAGGTGGCCGTAGTAGCCGTCCGGAAGCGGGCGGCGGATATCTGCTGGCAGGTAAGCATAAAACACAGCGGGTTTGCGGATTTCTTCGGGCCCAACGCCGAAAATTGGATGAACTTTGATCATTTCCCAGCCGGTGCGCCAGACAATGATGCGGTGCTCATTGGAATCAGTCTCTTTCTTCGGACTGATGATGGATTTAGCGCGCTCCTGGATGGCGGACGGGGCAACCAGGAGACCCAGACCAAGCAACACGGGGACGGCAAGCAGGGCGCGTTTATCCCAATCCCAGATGAGATAACAGCCTGCGACGATGCCAGCAATCCACACAGAACGCGTGTCACTAAGGACCAGCGCCAGCCCGACGATCAGCGCGCAGGGAAGCCCGAGCCAGATCCACTTCTTCAGGTCCGGGGCAAAGAGAAGAAAGGCCAGGACCAGGATCAGAACGAAGAGTTCCTGCCCGGAGAATGTCATCCAGTGGCTCATGAAGCCGCGGATGCGGTCAGCAATATAGAACGTGTAAAAATCGCGGTGCGCGGCGCGGGCACCGGCGACATCCACAGCGAACTGATAGAGTCCGCGACCGGCGGTTATGGTGCCAATTCCCATCCAGAAAAAAGTCAGGCATTTCGCTTCGCCGGTAGTGCGGACTGCGGAATAGACGATCAGCAACATGGCGAAGACCAGCATCTTTCGGACCTGGGCGAGGCCGGAGCGGGGATCAGGAGAGGCTGCAAGGGCGAAGAGCGTCCACGTCAGGAATCCGGCGAGCGGGATTGAGACGCGTGGCCATTTGAGCGGCAGGCCGGACAGCAGCAATACGCCGAGCGCGACCGCGAGCAGAATTTGAGAGACTGCGATGGAAAGCAGAATGGTGGCGGCGGACGCAATCGCCAGCCACAGACTCAGGCGTTTCAGGAAGGGCGGAGGAAACAAGCCCTCAGTATCTCCTATGGCGACGGTAACGGTGTACGATGGATTGAAAGCATGAAGCTGCTGGAAGAGCTCGCCCCGGGCGACAAAGATCGCGAGCTGGCCCTCACTCTTGATCCTGCAAAGATCCCGGCCCATATCGCCATCATTATGGATGGCAACGGGCGCTGGGCGAAACGTCGCGGTTTGCCGCGCGTTGCCGGTCACAAGGTGGGTGTCAATACGGTACGCACCACCGTTGAGGATTGCGCCAACCTCGGCGTGAAGGCTCTGACCCTTTACGCTTTTTCCGCAGAAAACTGGAAGCGTCCGGCCACTGAAGTGGAAGTCCTGTGGCGGCTGCTGCGTTTCTATTTGCGACATGAGCTTGAGGATTTGCAGAGGAATAATATCCGGCTGCAATCGATCGGGCGCGTGGAAGCGCTGCCGGAACGCGTGTATGAAGAATTGCGGGCGGTAGAACGGGCGACGGCGCGCAACCAGGGTATGCGTCTGAACCTGGCAATTAATTACAGCGCGCGGGTGGAAATCACTGATGCGGTGAACACCATCATTGATGAGGCCAGAATCGGTGGCAAGCTCGACAGCCTGGTTGTGAATGAGAAAATGATCGCGCAACGGCTTTACACAGCTGGCCTGCCGGAGCCGGATCTGCTGATCCGGACCAGCGGTGAGATGCGGGTCAGCAATTTCCTCTTGTGGCAGATCGCGTATGCGGAATTGTACGTAACGGAGACGCTCTGGCCCGATTTCAACCGCACCGAACTTTTGCGTGCTGTGCTCGATTTCCAGCGCCGTGAACGGCGTTTCGGCGGGCTTGCGCCCGAGCAGGAAACCGGGGCTGCCGCGGGTTTGAATGAGGGAGACGGTGAGCAGGAAATGGAGGAGATCGCCGTCTCCTCCCAATGAAGCGTATCGCGACCGCGTTTGTTCTCGTCCCCATCGCTGTTTACGGCACCCTTTTCGCACCCCGCTGGCTCTTTATCGGGATTGTGGCGATTGTGGCGCTGCTTGCTTTTCGTGAGTACGCGACGATTACGAAATCCTTTGCGCCGCTGGGTTTCGTCGCCGGTATTCTGATCCTGATCGACTTTCCTCCCAGCCAGCTTTGGCTGCTGCTGATGCTGGCTACGCTGGCTGCGATGTGTCTGCCGTTGGGTTCAGATGATCTGGAGAAGAGCGTCGCCCGGTCGGCCTCACTGGTACTGGGAATCATCTATATTTTTGGTTCGTGGAAGAGCGGGATTCTGTTGCATGACCTGGCTCCGGAAAAGGCTGGTTTTGGCGCGAGTGCGGGACACCACTGGATGATGTTTGGGTTGATGGTGAACTGGATTGGCGACACGGGCGCGTATTACGTGGGCAGGAATTTCGGAAAGCGGAAGCTGGCACCGCAGGTGAGTCCGGGAAAGACCTGGGAAGGCGCTGCCGCTTCGCTGGTGACGTCAGTGGTGTTTGGTTTGATCTATTTGAAGCTGGCGATTCCGGGTGTTTCTGTGGTGCTGGTGGTGCTGATGGCGGTGGCCGCGAATGTGGCCGGGCAGGTGGGCGATCTGGCCGAATCTGCTATTAAACGCGGGGTTGGGGTGAAGGACAGCGGTACTTTGCTGCCGGGCCATGGTGGCTTTCTGGACCGTGTGGATAGTACGATGTTCGCGCTGCCGGTGTTGTATTCGCTGATGACTTTCCTGCGGTAAGCGGATACGGTCAGGCGACCAGTGGCACCCGCTTCCGCACTTGCTGACGGATTTCCGGCAGACGCAGATTCTCAACCTTCAAATCATAGGCGGACTGTAGATTGAGCCAGAATTGCGGACTGACTCCGAAATAGAGGCCCAGTCGCACAGCCGTATCGGCAGTAATTGCTCTTTTACCTTTGGCGATCTGGTCGATACGGCTGGCAGAGACGCCCAAATCGATCGCGCACTGATTTTTTGAAATTCCCAGAGGAATCAGAAATTCTTCGGTCAAGATTTCTCCCGGGTGAACCGGTGTTAGTTTCGTCATTGTCACTTTGCTCCTTTTGGTCCGATTGCATGGCTAGTGGTAGTCCACGATTTCGACATCATAAGCATTGCCATTCCGCCATTCAAAACATAACCGCCGCTGATCGTTGATGCGGATCGAATATTGCCCGAGACGACTCCCCGCCAGCTTTTCCAGACGATTTGCCGGCGGCACCCGCAATTCATCCAGACTGCATACGGCTTCAAGCACCCCAAGTTTGCGCTGTGCTGTCCGTTCGATGTTGACGAAACGCCGGACGCCTGTTTCGGACGCCAGCTTTTCCGTGTCCCGGCAACGGAAAGACTTGATCACAGAAACAGCATAACCCGTCTCGCGTTTAACGTCAAACGGTATGCCCTTAGCAGTATCCATCTGTTCCGATTTTCCCGCCCATTATGACCCGGCCACCGAATGGCTATCCTCCGGAAAACTGCGCCGAATCTCCCTTTCCAAATGCTCTGCCGCAAGCACTTTCCCGGCAACTGGCCCCTGAAAAACGGGTCTCGTTCCGCTGCGGCACGGCATCGGGAATTACGCTGGAACCCTCACCGGCAGGCCACCAAGCGGCTCAATCACCGGGACGTTCCGTACGCGCCCGCTTTTTGCATCCCGAATCCGCAGCGTTCCAGCCTCAGCATCATAATCCGAGGCGTCCAGACCCACTGCTTCCGCTCTCCTGATTCCCGTCATCGCATAAATTGAAAATAGAGCTTCGTCGCGAAGCCGTAAGTGGTGGCCGGAATCGCGGACCACAGAGAGCAGGAGTCTTGTTTCTTCGATCGTGATCGCAACTGCCGGAGACGAATCTGTCCGCGCCAGCCGTAACAGCACCGAGGGAAAAGGCTGGTGAATTTCGGCGATTCTTGCGAGTGCTCTTATATTTTCTGCAGCTGCCTGAATGTACGAACCGAGGGAGTGTAGCTCTTTTTGAGGGAGTTGAGCGGTCATTACAAGCCCCTCCACTCGTTCGGTAAGCCGTTCAATCCGTTCGTCGAGCGTCATATAGCAAGGCCAACATTTTGGATCGGAAAGATGCGGAGCCAACCGGCGGGTGCATGGCTCAGAACCGAATGTCAGAACCGAACCGCTCCACGGACTGCCTGTCGCTACACTGAAGCAAAATGAAACTCCGCACCGCGCTGGTCCGCTACGCACCCGCAGCAGCACTGGCGATCCCCCTGGCGCTTCTTTCCGCCCCGGATGATTCCATTCGCGGCTTCGATGCCGTTTCACAAACCGAAGAAGTGAGATGGGAGCGGCAGGCGCGCGGGATTCCCGATGCAGCCCGCGTAGGTGAGTTCATTAAACGCCTCTCCAGTCAGCCTCATCTTGCCGGTACGCCGCAATCCAAAGACACAGCTGAACAGATACTGGCGCAGTTGAAAGAATACGGTCTCGACGCGCATATCGAACGCTTTGAGGCCATGCTGCCTACTCCGAAATCGCGCATTCTGGAGATGACAGCCCCCATAAAGAAACGCTTCAAGCTGGAAGAAGCAGCCGTTCCGGGTGACGCCAGTTCAGCGGATGCGGGCATGGTGCCTACCTATAACGCTTATTCGGGCGACGGCGATATTACGGCCCCGCTGGTCTACGTCAACTACGGTCTGCAGGCAGACTACGATACGCTCCGTGAACGCGGAATCGACGTGAAGGGCAAGATCGTAATCGCGCGCTACGGGCGCAGTTTCCGGGGCACCAAACCGAAAGTGGCGGCTGAGCATGGCGCAATCGGCTGCATTATTTATTCCGACCCGCGCGATGACGGCTACTTTGCCGGTGATGTCTATCCGAAAGGTCCGTACCGCCCCGCGGATGGTGTGCAGCGCGGCAGCGTGCTGGATCTGACTCTGTATTCCGGTGATCCGCTGTCTCCCGGCTGGGCTTCGGAAGAAGGGTCAAAACGCCTGGCCGTTAAGGACGCTTCAACGGTGATGAAGATCCCCGTGCTGCCGATTTCCTATGGCGACGCGCAGCCGTTACTGGAAAATCTGGAAGGACCTGTGGCACCCGAATCGTGGCGCGGCGCACTGCCGATTACCTATCACATGGGGCCGGGGGGAACCAGAGTCCACCTGAAAGTTGAGATGGATAACTCGATTCGCCCGCTGTATGACGTGATTGCGCGGATTCCAGGCAGCGAATATCCAGACCAGTGGGTGCTCGATGGCAACCATCATGACGCCTGGGTGCATGGCGCGAGCGATCCCCTTTCCGGCGCGGCACCGCTGATGGAGACGGCTCGTACGCTGGCCGAACTGACACGAAGCGGCTGGAAACCGAAGCGGACTATTCTGCTGGCTTTCTGGGATGGCGAGGAATTCGGGCTGATCGGATCCACTGAGTGGATGGAAAAGCATGAGGCTGTGCTGAACCAGAAACTGGTGGCGTATATCAATGGCGATTCCAGCGGCAAGGGACGTCTGAGCGCGGGTGGTTCGCATTCACTGGAAATGTTTATGCAGGAAGTTTCGCGGGACGTGAACGATCCGCTGAGCGGCAATTCACTGCTCACCAGCATGGGTATCCGCAATGGCGATTTCCGGATCGCCGCCCTCGGTTCCGGGTCAGATTACACGCCGTTTCTGCAGCATCTGGGTATCGCAACTCTCGACATCCGATTCGGTGGAAATGATGCGGGCGTTTATCACTCGGACTATGACGATTTTAACTGGTACAGCAAGTTTTCTGACAGCACGTTTGTCTATGGGAGGACGCTGGCGCAGGTCCACGCGACCGCGCTGATGCGGTTCGCAGGGGCGGCCATACTGCCGTTTGAATTTTCCCGCTTCGCCGCCACCATCAGCCGCTATGTGGATGAGATTGATGCGCTGCCCCTGACCGCGCGAAGGACCAATCTGGTGCCGTTGCGCAATGAGATTATCCGGCTGCGCCTGGCTGCGGGCGAAATGAACGGCGCTTATCTGAAGGCGATGCCGAATCTGGCCTCCGCTTCACCAGCGAAACTGAATGCGCTGAATGATCTGCTGTTCCATACTGAGCGCGGCTTGACGCTGGAACCGGGGCTGCCAGGCAGGAACTGGTACCGCCACCGTATCTATGCGCCAGGCCAGTATACCGGTTACGATGCCAAGACACTGCCGGGCATTCGCGAGGCTGTGGAGGCGGGTAAACCCGAAGAGGCCGCGGAACAGGCCGCTCAGGTAACCGGAATCGTGCGGAAACTGAGTGAACAGGTCGCGCAGGCCCAGAAATTACTGGAAGGAATATAGATGACCGAGACTCCCTGGGGCAGACTTGAAGTTGCAGACGCACATGCGCATTTCTTTTCGCCTGCGTTCTATTCTTTGCTGGCGGAACAGAAGCAGGTATCTGAAGTAGGATCTCTGCTGGGCTGGGATGTGCCGCAGTCAGCCAGTGCTTTGAGCGATCAGTGGGTGGCCGAGTTGGACCGCAACGGAGTGGATAGCGCCGTGGTGATTGGCAGCATTCCCGGCGATGTGGAATCCGTCGGCGTAGCGGTGCAGAAGTATCCGTCTCGTTTTCGGTCCGTAGTGATGGTGAATCCGGTACACCAGGGCGTGGATTTGCGATGTGCGGCGGGTCTCGGCGCGGGGCAGATCAATGGCATTTTTCTGTTTCCGGCGATGCATCGCTATTCGCTGCATGACGACCATGTAAAGACGCTGCTGGCGGTGATCGCCGGGTATCCCGGTACCGTTGTATATGTTCATTGCGGAATGCTGAGCGTGGGGTTCCGGCGGAAGCTGGGGCTGCCCTGCCCTTTCGACATGAGGTATTCGAACCCGATTGATCTGCATGAACTGGCGCTGTCTTTCCCGCGCCTGCGGTTTGTCATTCCTCACTTTGGCGCGGGGTATTTTCGGGAGGCGCTGATGGTGGCGGACCTTTGTCCCAATATTTATTTCGATACCTCAAGCTCCAACAGCTGGCTGCGGACACAACCGGAGGGGCTTGACCTGGCGGGTGCGTATCAGAAATCGCTTGAAGTTCTGGGGCCGAAGCGGCTGCTTTTCGGGACGGATTCTTCGTGGTTTCCGCGTGGCTGGGTGAAGGGTGTTTTCGAGGCGCACGTGCAGGCGCTGACGAAAGCGGGCGTTAGTGCCGAAACGGCACAGGGAATCTTTGCCGGGAACCTGAAAACACTGTTTCAGGACTGAGAAAAGGTGGCGGATACGGCACTGTTTCGGTAGTGATTCTGCCGTTCTTGAGGCGGGGGCTCCGTTCGGCTGTCCCTGCACAGAGGTTGCGCTTTCCCATTGCGATGCCACCGCGCGTCGCTGTGTTTGAGAGCGGGTTTGCGCCGGATGGTGCGATGCGGGTGTTTGCGCCGCATGAAGTGGAGCTGCTGCGGGATTATGTCCCGGCGGCACTGGTGCTGCCTCTGCAACTGGCACTCAGACTGGCGGACCAGAAACAGCGCCGGCTGCTGGATATTCCTGTGCTATCCACGGCAGTGGTTGTGCTGAGTTCGGTCGCGGACGGGCCAATGGCGGACGATCACCGGGATTTGCTGTGGCGTGCTTTCGGTGTGCCGGTTTTTGAGCAGTTGCGGGATCGTAAGGGTCTGGTGATTGCACGGGAATGCGAAGTTCATGACGGTCTGCATATTGATGATGCGGCAGCGCTGGGTGAACTGGCGGGTGTCGGCGAAATCATCCGGTCGCATTGTGAGTGCGGCGCAGAAACACCACGGCTGATGCCGGTTAAGCCTGTGCGCGCCAAAGTTATGCTCGCTGCGGCAAGTTAGGTTTCTGTTGACCGCTTTCCTCCATCTTTGGCGTACCCTTGTATCAGGAGTTCAAATGATGTTGACGCCGGTATTCCCCCTTCCTACCGGTTGACTGGCAGCCATTCAGAGATCATTTCCGAGAGATCGGGGAATGTGAGACTGTCTTCCTGTCGCTTAAGGGCTGCGCACAAACCGGGAAGCTCAGCCCGAAACTTCGCGTACCTGTCCGCGATCGCCTGACCTCCGGGAAGACCCTTCCGCTTCGACGCGGAACATAACCAGTCGCGTACCGCTGAGATCGCCTTCTCGGGCCTTCCACCGTGAGCGTGTATGTCCTGGCCTGCGACGTCGGAGAGAAAATTCCGGTAGCGGTACTTGTCGACGTCAAGAATGAGGCAGCCTTTGTTGCGCTGTGCCGGTTCTCCAAAACGCTTACATCCCAAAAACAAGCCCAGTTCGAGAGGCATATTGAAGCGAGGCAATCCAGTGTTGGCATCAATGGCAGCCGCCGAAATGTCGTGAATACCGTAACGGGAGCGCTCGATCAAGTCGAGGATTTTCACGAGCCGGAATTCGCTCGCATCATCGACTTCAAGTGCGCACCGGGCAACAAAGCCCAAATCATAAATGGCGAAAATGATTGCGTCGAAAATCTGCTTGTAGGAAGGGTCGAAGGGACAGTTGATGAAGACGTCGCCCGACCGGATTTTGCCCGCCACAATTAGAGGGCTTCGAGGCGCTTTCGCAAGGTGTCCGAAATCACTCTCGAAATGGTAGCCGTGCCAAGTGAACTCTCGCGGGGTGGCCTTTGGACAGGAGGTAAACCATGGATTTCCTTAATTACAGATTGACCATCCGCCATATGAAGGACCACCTGAGACTGACTTCGGCTCCTGGCATAACTACGGGCTGCTTTTAGCGCATCCTGTTGATTCGAGAAATCAGTTGCCTTGGTACCGGCCTTCTTAACTGTCCAATTGCCGCTCTTTGCACGATAAACATGAAATGTCTTTTCAGCCACGGCTATCTCCTCCAGCTTCATTCTATTCCAAAACGCAGCACCGCCGCTTTGGCGGAGCCGTAATACAAAGAATTAAAAAGGAGCTTAAAAGTTCCATGGGGCTGGCCGCGGAATGCCACTTCTGCTCCAAACACAACCACCCTGCCTTCACCGACTTTCGCATCGGCGATTACGGTGCCTCCGTTCAGGTATTGCTGACCCCAGGCCCAGCCACTTGCCAGCACTTCCCTCCCCTCAAACCGTGCGATGCCGTTGACCGCACCGTCCGCTGGTTTGAAAACCGGCCCATTTTCAAAGAAAATATCGGCATGGTCTTCCATACCAAAGGCAACAGGATTGGTGTTATCAACCTTCACCCTCAGCAACGAGCCGGGAATGTAAAACTTTTCCGCAGTCAAACCTGCCAACTGGTTGCCCGCGGCCACGCCCAATGATTCCGCCAGCCGGGAAGAAACCCCAATCGTGACCACTTCGCCGCCCAATTCCACAAATTTCTTCAACTCCGGCACGGTCTTTTCGCGGGTGATACGACCGATGCGGTTGCGGTACTCGGCCGGAATCTCTTCGGGCCGCTGCGGAGTGCCTGCATTGGAACCAGGGAACGCCCCATCGGTAAAAAGGACAACGTCAAACCGGCGACGCAGATCGCCCGCATCAAGCGTTTGCGGGTAGACCACCTCGACGGGAAATTCGAATTGTTCCAGCAGCCAGCGCGTCCAGCCGGAAGGAGCCAGACCTCCGTACTGGTCGTAAAGCGCGATGCGTATAGGTGCCAGCTTGAGTGCATCGCCGGTCGGTGCTGCTGCAAGCGCGTGCACGGTGATGCCCAGTTGTTTTGCCCCCGCGTCCAGAATCGTGCGCGCAGCGGGCGAGGCGGGAATCCAAATGGCTCCGGTCCCCAAATCTTCACCTTCCGCAGTAACGGACTGCTTGAGCCAGTAGACCTCCGCCCCGTCCTTGAGCAAGCGGTTGATGAGAATGAACGAATCGTTGACCCGGTGGCTGAGCAGATAACCCGCCGGCAAAGCAGCGCCCGTAATCTGCGCCGGTGCAGGCGACTGAAGGCCCAGAAGTCTCTCGAAGGGTCCGTCGAAGGCGTTGATGATGCGGTCGAACTGAACCCCCATCTGCATGGCAAGGGTCCAGCCTGTGATGTCGTAGGGCCGCGATGGGGGCCCGCCAGGCACGCGGAAATCATCCGGATGGTCCTGCGGCTCGAACATATCCATGATGTGCGGACGGAACGCCTGCGCGGTCTTAACGACGTAAGACCCTGCGGGGTAGTGTTTGCCGGCAGCGTCGAACGCGGCTGATGCTTTAAGGACCGTCACGCCATTCTTCAGCAACGCGTTGACGAACTTTGTGGCGGTGGGAAAATCGGCCTGGCTGGAGGGGATGATGTAGCCGCGCGGGTCGCGCCTGGCCGGGTCGTGGAGGATCGTTTCGTAGAGTGCGGCCGGGGCGGTGCCGCCCGCGCCACGTCTGAGTGCGGGTTCCGCTGATGCCTCGTCTTTAGCCGCAGCTTCAAGTGCCGCAATGCGTTTGGGCGTCACCGTCCAGGTATCGCGGTTGCCCTTTTCAATCGCGTTCATGCCCATACGCCAGGAATTGAAAAGGAACGTTTCCCGATAGCGCGAAGCGATGTCGAGCACCGAACGGTTGTTCGTCACGTCGTAATCAATGGACTGGCGATAATGCCATTTTCCCGGCGGTATCGGCAGCGGCCAGTCACCCGAGGGCAACTGTTTGCCCGGCACCAGGTCAATATCGATGGGAGTTGGGTTGCCGATGATTTCGGTCATTAGCCCAATAGAGTTATGGAAATAAGCAATGGTGCGCAAGCCGCCATTCCACCATGTGGAATAGTTGGAACCACTGCGCATGGCAGAGCCACCCTTGCCCTCCGCAACCAGCCCGCTGTGCATGGCCGCACCCACCAGTTCGATGCCCAGAGGAATCAGCGGGTCGAGATTGAAGTTAAATGGATCGCGAAACGGTGGCATGAAAATCACCGCGCCGGCCGGCCCGGTCTGGTGGTGGTCATAGACGATCTGCGGAAACCATTCGAGGAACATCTGGTGGTTCATGTTCGTGGTTTCCGCCATGTTCGACATATAGAAATCACGGTTGTCGTCGTGCCCGATGTACTTGTTATAGAGCTTTGGCAGACGATCCATACTGCGCTTCAGCGGGTCCGGTTCGCGCATGTACCAGTTGGCGATCAGTTCCTGCCCGTCCGGATTGGCAAGCACGCAAAGGATGATGTCGTCATTGAGAAACCGCAGCGTGTCAGTATCGGTTCGGCTCACCAGCTGGTAAACGGTTTCAATCAGCTGCTGGGCACCCACGGTTTCATTCGCATGCAGTCCTCCATCAAGCCAAACGATGGCTTTGCCGTCATGCGCAAGCTGGCGCGCGGCGGCTTCCGTAAGGCCTTCAGCATGGGCCAGCTTTGAGGAAATTTCCTTGTAACGAGCGAGGTTCTTCAGGTTGGCGGGCGATGAGATGACCGCCATGTATTGGGTGCGGCCCTCGCCGGTTTTGCCGATATCAATGAGTTGCAGCCGATCTGTCTGTGTAGCAAGTTTCTTCCAGTAGGATTCAAGCTGCGAATAGCTGGCAACCTGATAGTCGTCGCCAATGTTGAAACCGAGGAACTGTTTGGGAGAAGAAACAGGCTGTTGGGCAAGCAGGGCGAAAGGCAGCAGGGCGAAAGGCAGAAGGGCGAAAGGCAGAAAGATGCAGAGGATGCATCGCCGCAAGTTCATGCCTGAGCTTATCAGGAGGGCAATTATTTACGAACCAAGCGCTTCTTCGAGGAGACTGCCGATGCGGGCGGACTGATTTTCGAACGACTTGACTTTTCTCTCTGCGACGCGCAACTGATCCGCGAGGTGAAGGCAGGCGAGTACGGCCACCCGTGTGGAATCTACGGTGGAAGACCGTTCAGCGATGGAAGCCATCAGATGATCAATCTGCTGAGCCAGTTCCTCAATCTCGCGCGGGTCGTCGTCGGCGAGCAGCGAGTAAGCCTGATTGAAAATGTGTACCTTGACCGCCTGCCTGGACATGAGCTTCCCCTATTCTAATTTACCGGCTCTAATTTACAGTGCCGTTTGCAGGGATGTTTTTTTAGCGGGTTTCGCGATACCTTAGTTGTTTCATTACTTGCAGGGAGAAAACGCACTATGAAGGTAATTCAACGAAGTCTGCTTTCGGCGATCATCGCCATTTCATCAGTTGGTGTGTCAGTGGCTCAGACACCCGCAGGCAGGGGGGCACCGCCGCCCCGCCCCGTGCTTTGGGTAACCACAACCGCGTGGGCGGATGGTGGTGAGGTTCCGATGAAGAATGCCGGTCGCGGCGAGAACAAGTCGCCTGCGTGGGAATTCCACTGGAACCTGGGGGTAAATCCCGGCACTGCGCCGGAGACTCTGCAAACTTACGCAGTGATTTTCCACGACATCGAGAATTCATCGAACAAGACGACGGTGGACACGCTTCACTGGTCGGCTTTCAACATCCCCGGCTCGGCGAAGGGCCTGCCGGAAGGTTTGGGAACAGGCGATCTGGCAGATGGCACGCGCAACGGCCCC
This sequence comes from Terriglobia bacterium, assembly GCA_025363475.1. Taxonomy (GTDB): domain Bacteria; phylum Acidobacteriota; class Terriglobia; order Bryobacterales; family Bryobacteraceae; genus BOG-234. Next base: position 14,107 of record JANYDS010000008.1, on the reverse strand, counting down.
GGCATCAACGCTCTTCGCGGGACCGCTCCAGGTTACTTCGGACCGGGCGCGGGACCTGGCCCGATCCATCACTACGTGTTCGAGTTCTATGCTCTGGACACGAAGCTGGATCTGCCGGCGAATACAACACGCGATGAACTGATGAAAGCGATGGATGGCCACGTGGTTGGCAAAGCGGCGTATTATGGCCGCTTCCACGCGCAGCCGTAAAGACTGGCACAAATGCAGCGGGACCGTTGCCGGGCGAGCGGTCCTGCTGCCCTGAAACTTATGATTTATAGCGATATTGCTCTGCGCCTGGCCGTGGCTTGTTTTGTATGTTCGATTGCCGCGCACGCGCAACAGACGGGTAGGGGCGGCCATCCCGATTTCGCCGGTATCTGGAACTCTGGTACCGCTACTCCGCTTGAACGCCCCGCGCGGTTGAAAGACAAAGCGTTTTTCACCCCGGAAGAGGCGGCGGCATGGGAACGTGACGCCGCTGCCCAGAATCAGGAGCCAAAGTCTGCCCCCGCGTCAAAGAATGTAGGCACTTACAACACCGCTTTTAGGGAGTTTGGCTCACGGGTGGTAAAAACACTCCGCACGTCTCTCATCACCGAACCTGCCGATGGCCGGATTCCTGCCCTGACCCCTGCCGCGTCTGCCGATAAACGCCGACATCAGGTTCTGTTGAAAGATCCAGACGGCGCGAAGGATCTGGGCCTCCAGGATCAATGTCTGATCTTTCCCACAGCAGTGCCGCCCATGATTCCGTATTCCTACAACAGCGATTACCAGATCATCCAGAACGCGAATGAACTCATGATCCACGTGGAGATGATCCACGACACGCGGATCATTCCCCTGGATGGCCGTCCGCATTTGCCGGCCAGTGTCCGGTTGTGGCTGGGAGATTCAGTGGGGCACTGGGAAGGCAAAACGCTGGTGGTGGATACGACGAATTTCAACGACGCGGGCGGCTTCTATGGCGATGCCGGCGGGATGTTCGGGTCTGACAGAAACCTGCATGTTGTGGAGCGCTTCAGTGTCGCCGACAAAGATACAATCCTTTACCAGTTCGAGGTGGATGACCCTACCGCTTTCACCCATGTCTGGAAGGGCGAACTAACCATGGCCAGAACGCCTGGCCCGATCTACGAATACGCGTGTCACGAAGGAAACTACGCTTTGCCGAACCTGCTCAACGGGTATCGCACGGGAACGAAGGGGGATCACTAATGATGAAGCAGCGCAACGGCCGCAGAGGCTTTATGCAACTGGCGGGAGCCGGGCTGGCGGGCCTGGTGGGCGGTCCCTGGACGGGTTCGGCATCGGCGGCAGAAGGCGGGGATGCTGACCTGGTTGTTTTCAACGCGAAAGTTTATACGGTGGATTCCCGTGTGCCGAAGGTGGAAGCGTTCGCGGTGAGGGCCGGGCGTTTCGTTGCCGTGGGGAGCAGCGCTGAGATGAAGGCGCTCATCGGCAAGGGCACGGAAACGTTCGACGCCAAACAGATGGCCATAGTGCCCGGGTTCATTGACTGCCACAATCATGCGCCTGGCGATGTCCTGCTCTATGAGGTTCTGGTGGGTAATCCGTATGTGGTCGAGTTCGTCTCGATCGACAGCATTGTCGAAAAGCTTCGTGCGAAGGCCGCGATTACGCCGCCAGGCACATGGGTGGAAGGCTATTTCTTCGACGACACCAAGGTCAAAGACAACCGCCTGCTCAACGTGCATGATCTGGACAAAGTATCGAAAGATCATCCTGTGGTGGTGCAGCATCGCGGCGGCCACACTTCCTTTTACAACAGCAAAGCCCTGGAGATGGCGGACATCAACAGGAGCACGCCCAATCCTGCGGGTGGAACGTTCGACCGCGATGCGGACGGCAACCTCAACGGCCGGGTTACGGATCGCGCACGCAACGCGCTCAACCGAGTGGGCAAACGGCCCGCCTACACCGCCGAACAAACGTTGCAGCGTAACCGCGAAGGGCTGGCTTATATATCGAAACAGTTCGTCCGTTACGGCGTGACCAGCGTCCACCACGAGGGTGGAGATTTGTTCGCACTGCAGCAGGTGCGGGCGCGGGGTGACCTCAAACACCGGGTCAGTTATGAAGCCGGCGGCAAGGTGCTGGAAGGGATGATCACGAGCGGCATCGAGAGCGGTTTTGGCGACGACTGGATTAAGTTCGGTGCCACGTCAGAGCATGTTGTTGACGGGTCATTCTCAGAACGGACGATGGCGCTCAGCACACCTTATCCAAACGTGAATCCGCCTTACAAAGGCAATGTTACCGAGACGCAGGATGATCTGAATGCCTGGATTGAACGGGTACACCGTGCAGGAATTCAGGTGAACTGCCATGCCAATGGCGATGTTGCCATCGACATGATGCTGACGGCTGTCGAGCGGGCGCAGAAGTTGTTCCCGAGAGCAGACACGCGGCCCAAGATTACGCACTGCACGCTGATCAATGCTGACCTGGTTCGTCGCATGAAAGCACTGGGCGCGGTTCCTGCCGCGTTTACCACTTATGCGTATTACAACTCCGATAAGTTCAAGTTCTTTGGTGAAGAGATGATGAAGAACTGTATGGCTTATCGGTCGTTTCTGGATGCGGGGATTGTGGCGGCGGCAGGCTCGGACTTTAGCCCGGGGCCGTTTGATCCGCGCATGGCGATTCAGGGAATGGTGACACGCAAAGGCTGGGACGGACAGACCTGGGGCGTCAACCAGCGGATCACGCTGGTTGAGGCACTGCGGGTGAATACGATTAATGGCGCCTATAACTCCCATGAGGAAACAATCAAGGGGTCAATTACGCCGGGTAAGCTGGCGGATTTTGTGGTGCTGTCGGATGATCTGTTCACCGTGGATACCGAGAAGATTAAAGACCTTGAAATTGTGCGTACTGTGGTGGGCGGAACGACAGTGTACGAAGCGTAGCTACAGGTCTTTCTCTTCTTCCCAGCCATGCACCGGATGCCCCACCACCTGCTGCAAACTAACAGGCTTGGGCCGGAACGGCATTCCATGATATTTATCGATCTCCTCGCGATACGACATCCGCGGGCCAGGAAATCCAATTAACTGCCAGCCAATCAACCCCGCATTGCCGCCATGCATCGGATCGCAGAACATACCTTCCACGGTATGCGTCCGCAATAACTGGAAGAACATCGACCGTTCCATTTGCCGCAACTTCTCATCCTGCTGATCCGGCGCAAGTTCCGCGAAACCTGCGAGGGAAGCAATCCCCGTGCGATAAATATCGCGCGGAGTCTCCTTCCCCTGATACCCGTGTTCGGGGTCCGAGTTAACCACAGGACCCTTCGTATACCGGTATTTGTCACGACCATAAGGACCCGCCAGCTGCCGGTCAATATAGATCACAACCCCTGCCTCATTCGCGCCCGGCCCCGTGGAATCACTCGGGAAGATCCGTGCGCACGCCGCCGCAACCACCTTCGCCTCTGCGGCTGAAAAGAACTTCAGTGGAATCGTGACGCTCCCGTCCTGCGCCTGTACACGAATCGGCTCCCTCGCCAGTGTATACATCAGGGTGCCGCCCAGCGCCGCCGCCGGAATGGTGAGAAATTCGCGTCGTCTCATGCTTTCGCCGCTCCGTTATCCGATTTCCCGCCATGTTCTCTGATCAATGCATCCGCGGCCCGGTAAGTCAGCGCGAGAGCCGTCAGCGTGGGGTTGCCCGAAGCGTTCTGCGGGAACGCCGACGCTCCGATCACCCAGAGATTCTTCACATCCCAGTGCTGCAGATTCGTATTCACCACACTGGTTCCAGGCGATGCGCCCATGATCGCCCCGCCCTGGATATGCGTGGTCTGATAAGACGTCACGTTGTATTTCGCCTTCGATGGCCGCGCCTCTTCAAACCGCACGCCCATCGCCGCAGCGATCTTCGTCTGTATCCCCGCCGCATAGACACGCTGCCGGAATTCATGCTCAGTCCAGTCGAGTGTAAACCGCAGCAGCGGATCGCCCATCTTGTCTTTGTAGACTGGGTCCAGATCCATAAAATTCGTCTTGTACGCCAGATGCTCTCCGGTGAATCCGATCCCTGACACCTTGTCCCGCCACGCAAGCGACGCCGCTTTCCATTTCGAGCCCCAGTTCGATTTCACGGCTCCCGCAGGATACGCTCCGAATGAAGCGATGGGCCGGTTTCCTGAAGTGCCGACTGAGATTGTCCCGCCCCGCAGGATCCCTTCGGACCCGTTCAGCGCATGATCGCCATCGAAATCCGCAATCATGACGCCCATCGCGCCGCTCCCCATAAATAAGTTGAGCGGCTTGTCGTAGAAAAGGCGGGCAGAGGTTCCGCCTACCTGATGAGTCAGGTTCCGGCCCAGGGTTCCATGGCCCGTGATCGGGTCATATTGAGTGCCCACTTTCGACAGCGCCAGCAGCTTCACGTTATTCAGCGTGAAGGTCGCCAGCACCACAGTATCGGCGGGCTGGAAAAATTCCTCACCGTTCGCGCCCACATATTCCACGCCCGTAGCGTGGCCGTCTTTGTGCACTATCCGCCGCACCCAGCATCCAGTCCGAAGTGCGAAGGTCTTGCGCTTTGAAAGCACCGGCATCAGCGTATTCGTTGGCTGCGCTTTCGCTCCGATCATGCAGCCAAAGCGTTCACAAAATCCACAGTAGGCGCAGCCCGCACGCGAGACGCCGTCGGGATTGCGATAAGCCTCACTGGCATTCGCCGCAGGGTGCGGATAGGGATGATAGCCGAGCTTTTCCACCGTTTCATGGAATTGCAGCCCCGCGTAAGTTGTTTTCAAAGGGGGCAGCGGATATTCGCTCATGCGCGGACCCTCAAAAACATTGCCACCTGCAACTTTCTGGCCGCGAATGTTGCCGGCTTTACCACTGACACCCATCATCTGTTCGCCGCGCCAGTAATACTGTTCGAGGTCGCTATAAGTCACGCCCCAGTCCTGCACCGAAAGATCAGCAGGCAATTTCGCCGCGCCGAACTTGTCTTTGAGATGCGTGGCCAGCGTAAACTGGGTTTCCAGAAAACGAAACGAATGGCCATTCCAGTGTTCACCCGCGCCGCCGACGCCGGAACCCGGCAGAAATGAACCGTACTGACGAACAGGAACCGAAGCATCCTGAACAGAATGCCGATGCGTGATGGTCTCGTCGGCTATGTTCTGCATGAGGCGATGACGGATGGCATAATCCAGTTCGTCCATTCCATCCGCATAGTCGGCTGTCTTTCGCGGCGCTCCCCGTTCCAGCACCAGGACAGAGTGGGAGGTGCGACCGGTGATTTCCTTCGCCATAGCGAGGCCGGTCCAGCCACCACCAACTATCGCAACGTCGACACGTTTAAGGGTTTTCATTTCTGTGTTCTGAATCCTATCATTTTTCAATTGGCATCCCGCGTGCGAAGCGTGAAAACACCCAAAGATGAAGCCACGTAACGCGAAAGCAGCGCCAAATGAGAAAGCAGCGAAAAACGAAAAGCCACCGAGCAACAAACTGAACCTGAAGCTGCTCCGGCGCGCCCTTACGTTAGCCAAACCCTACTGGTTTTCGGAAGAGAAGCGCAAAGCCCGCTGGCTGGTTGTGCTGCTGATCCTGCTGCTGATCGGAGACACGGAATTCAATGTCCTGTTTAATGAACAGTCCGGCGAGTTCACCTCCGCGCTGGCCGCTCGTGAGGGGCCGCGTTTCTGGCATTCCATCCGCATCTATTTCGCGCTGCTGGTCGGCGCAGTGCCCATCTATTCCTACTATTACTACACCCGCGACAAGCTCGCGCTGCACTGGCGGCGATGGCTGACCGGCAATTTCCTCGACCGCTATTTCAAGCACCATGCCTTCTACCGGCTGCTCACAAAACCGGATATCGATAACCCCGACCAGCGCATCTCTGAAGACATCGCTTCCTTCACGCAGCAGTCGCTGGGCTTTCTGCTGCTGTTTACCAGCGGACTCTTTCAACTGGTCGCCTTCAGCAAAGTGTTGTGGGGCATATCCAGCTACCTGGTTTTTTTCCTGGTGCTCTATGCGGCTGCGGGAACGCTGATCGGGTTCGGCGTCTTCGGCGAAAAGATGGTCACACTTTATTTCAACCAGCGCAGGCGGGAGGCCGACTTCCGTTTCGGCCTTGTGCGCATCAGGGAAAATGCCGAATCCATCGCCCTCTATCATGGCGAGAAGCAGGAACAGGCCCAGGTCCAGGGGCTTTTTGGGGATCTGTTTACGAATTTCAACAATCTGATCGGCTGGACACTCCGGCTGAACTTTTTCCAGTATTCACAGAGCCTGCTCACCACCGTATTACCCAGCGTGATCATTGCGCCGCGCGTGCTTTCGGGGGAGCTGGAAGTGGGGCGCATTGTCCAGGCGGCGGGGGCTTTCGCCGCCATTCTGAGCGCACTCACCATGCTGGTTGATTCGCTTGAGAACCTGAGCCGTTTCGCCGCCGGCGTCGGCCGCCTGGATTCACTGGCCCGCAGTTTTGCTGCCGGGCACCGGCATCCCACACGCGACAAAATTCTGACGCGGCATGGCGAGCATCTGATTTTCGACGACATCACCCTGCAAACACCCAACTATGAACGAACCCTGGTTAAGGCTTTAAGCATTTCTGTGCCGCCGGGCACGGGTTTGATGATCGTGGGTGCCAGTGGTCTGGGCAAGAGTTCCCTGCTCCGTGTGATTGCAGGCCTTTGGGACGCCGGAATGGGCAGTATCGAAAGGCCCGGCGCTTCCGACATCCTGTTCCTTCCTCAGCACGCCTATATGGTGATCGGCAGCCTGCGCAGCCAGCTCAGCTATCCCAATCTCGACCGCAAGGTACCCGACGCTGAGCTTCGCGAAGTTCTTGAACGCGTGAATCTGCCCGGGCTGGAGGAACATTGTGGTGGTTTCGACGCGCCGTTCGATTTTGAGAAAATCCTCTCAGTGGGTGAGCGCCAGCGGCTCGCATTCGCCAGAGTTCTGCTCAACAAGCCCCGTTATGTACTGCTCGACGAAGCCACCAGCGCACTCGACCGCCAAAACGAATCCGCGCTCTACCGGCAGCTGGCCTCGACATCCACTACACTGATCAGCGTGAGTCATCATCCGGCACTGGTTCAGTATCACGCACAGGTTCTGGAACTCACGGCCGACGGCGGCTGGTGTCTGCACTCTGCCGCTGAGTTTCGTTTCACTGCGGATTTGGAATGAAATCGTCCAAGAAGCAGGAGTCGCCCTTCAGCCGCCGCGTATTCCGCGTCCTGTTGCGGCTGGCGCGACAGCACAAGCGTCAGTTCGTCATCATCGCGCTGTGCTCATTCCTATATACTGCGGCTGACCTGATTCAGCCCCTGATCTACCGCCGCGCCATCAACGATGTCACAGGTTTGTTTGTGCCTCCGGGCGCACATGCACTGATCCCCGCGCGTACCCTGGACCAGACCCTGCACACGCTGATCGGCGCCGTCACTCTGCTCTTTCTCATCAGCATTACAGGTTACTTCTTCTCACTGCGCGCCCGGCTTTACGGTGCGCGCGTGGCAAGTGAAATGGAGTCTTCGCTGATTGTAAGTACCTTCGGCCATGTGCTCCGGCTGCCGATTTCATTCTTCAATCACCGCGCCAGCGCTGGCCTCGCCCGGCGCATTGATCAATCCGACCAGGTGTCTCCCATCGTTTCCGCCTTCTCGCAGCAGATCGCTCCGGAAGCGGTACGATTCGTAGGTATTTGCGCCATCATGCTGACTCAGAACTGGGAGATGGCGCTGGTTTCCACCTGCATGCTGCCGCTCTATCTATGGGTGGCGCGACGGTCCGCGTTGAAGATGCAGACGAATCTGCAGTCTTACTACGAGCTCTGGGAAAACATTTCCGCACGAATCGCCGACGCCATTTCCGCCGTCAAAACGGTGAAACTTTCCGGAGCTGAATCGCGCGAAGAGAAACGGCTGCGTGACGAGTCAAACCATGCTTACGGCGTCTACCTGAAACGTGTTTCCACCGCGCAGCGCTATTACATTACACAAAGCGTGCTGAGTAACCTGAGTAAGTCGCTGGTGCTGGGTTATGGCGGCTGGCTGGTGCTGCGGCAAAAGCTTACGCCGGGCGATGTCGTGATGTTCGTGGCCTATCTTGACAAGCTTTACGGCCCGGTGGATTCATTGAATGAAATTGCAGTGGGAATGCAGAATCATACGACATCCCTGCAGCGCGCGGTGGCACTGCTCGACACCGCCGGCGCGGAGGCACCGGGCGCGCCCATTCCCTCCGGCCCCGGGGCAGTAGAGTTCCGCGACATATCTTTCGGCTACGTGCCGGAGCGCGCTGTTCTGAGCGGTTTGAATCTGACAATGCAGCCGGGCCGGATTACCGTACTCGCCGGTCCCTCCGGCGCTGGCAAAACGACAGCGGCGGATTTGTTGTTGAAACTTTACGAACCCTGGTCCGGTGAAATGTTTCTCGACGGCCACCCGTTGTCACAGGCCGGCCCCTCCGCCGTGCGTGCGGCTATCGGCGTTGTTGCTGCCGATGGTGCGGTGTTTCGCGGCACCCTTGGCGACAACATTCGCTACAAACGTCCCCAGGCTACAGACGCTGAAGTGCTGACAGCCGCGAAAGCTGCGGGCCTTGAACGCACGCTGGAACGCCTGCCTGATGGACTCAGTACCGAAATTGGGGAACGCGGTCTGGGGCTTTCCGTAGGTGAACGCCAGCGTCTACAGATCGCGCGCATTCTGGTGGATCGGCCGCGCCTGCTCGTTCTGGACGAGGCCACCGCCAACCTTGATTACGCCACAGAACTCGAATTGAAACATGCGCTCACCTGCCTGTCGCCGCGCCCCACCATGCTGGTCATCGCCCATCGCTACACCATGATGAAGGATGCAGACTACGTGTATGTTTTACAGGATGGCTGTGTGAGTGAAGAAGGAACCCCGGCCCGGCTTCTCGCCGCAGCGGGCTGGTTCGCTGAACTGGCCGCCCAGTCTGGCGATGGCGACGGTGATAGCCACGGTGTTAGCCACGGTGATAACAGCGGGCCGCTGCTTCCGTGACCGGCTTTTTGTACTGAGCAGTTTGGCGTTTCGCGTGCTATCGATTTGACAGGATCTGAAAAAATGACACCTTCATCGCGCATCGGCAACCAAGCTTACACTTCCGGAGTATCCTGGGGGGCCGTGACAGCCGGAGCGTTTGCCACTGCGGCACTGTCGCTAACTCTGCTCGCACTGGGTGCGGGCTTCGGGCTATCCTCAGTCTCACCGTGGTCGAATGCGGGTTCCTCCGCGTCCGCTGTTGGCACGGGGGCCATCGTATGGCTGATTGTGATGGAAATTCTGAGTGCATCCCTCGGCGGATACCTTGCCGGCAGGCTACGGACGAAATGGGCCGGCATTCACACGGATGAGGTCTATTTTCGCGACACTGCGCACGGGTTTCTCGCCTGGGCCGTGGCCCTGGTAATCACTGCGGCATTCCTCGCTTCCGCTGCAGCAGCCATGGTCGGCGCGGCGGGACGTGCCGCTCCTGAGGCTGGTCACAGCGAATGGAGCGCCGATCAATATCTGGTTGACTCAATGTTCCGCTCCGACGCTCCCAGACCGGATGCAGCCGACGCGGCGCTTCGTGGCGAGGCTGGCCGCATCCTGGCGAATGCAGTTCGGCGGAGCCAGATGGCGGCAGCCGACCAGACCTATTTAAACGGGCTCGTCGCAGCCCACACCGGCCTCACCAGCGCCGACGCCGACAAGAGAGTTTCCAGCGTCTTTACCGACGCCCAACAGCTTGCCGATACGGCCCGCCGCGCAATTGCACACTCTTTACTCTGGACTTTTGTCGCCCTGCTGACCGGAGCCTTTTGCGCCAGCGTCGCCGCAACTCTCGGCGGTCGTCAGCGGGATCATGTAGTAACTATTTAACGAATCAGGAGGCTTCCCATGCGTTCCATTTTGCTGTTGGTACTTGGCGTTCCCATACCCATCGTGATTTTAATCGCGCTCTTCACCCATGCGTAGTGGAATTGCGCGGGCAGGAGCACTCCTTAAAAGAGACATTCCGGGAAACACTCAACGCCTGGCTGGACGATAATGCGCCCCGCCTCGGTGCCGCCCTGGCGTTCTATTCCCTGCTCTCCGTCGCGCCGCTGCTTATCGTAGTTGTGGCTGTAGCCGCGCTTGTCTTTGGCCGGGAAGCGGCGCAGGGTCAGCTCATCCGGCAGATTCAGGACCTGGTGGGGCTGGAAGGGGCGCGCGCCATTCAGGGGATGATTCAATCCGCCGACAAACCCGCAACAGGAACGGTGGCAACTCTGCTGGGCCTGCTCACCCTGACGTTAGGAGCCTCCGGCGTAGTGGTGGAACTGCGCGATGCACTCAACACCATCTGGCATGTTCCGGCGACACCCGGCGTCTCCAGCTTTGGCGGTTTCGTTCGCATGGCGCGCGAGCGATTTTACTTGTTCGGTCTTATTTTGGGTGTGGGTTTCCTGCTGCTGATCTCCCTGGCCCTCAATGCCGCAATCGCGGCCCTGGGTTCCTTGTTTGTTAATTATTTGCCACCGGCGTCGGAATCATTATTGTCGGCAGGTGTGTTTATCATTTCATTCATTGTAATTACCTTTCTTTTCTCGGCTATTTACAAATTTCTGCCGGCAGTTGATCTGCAATGGAGCGATGTGATCGTCGGAGCATCTTTCACTTCGCTCCTGTTTACCCTGGGCAAGCAGCTCATCGGGCTGTATCTGGGCAAAGCAGGCTTCGGTTCCACCTGCGGCGCGGCTGGTTCAGTGGTCATCGTGCTGGTGTGGATCTATTATTCGGCCCAGTTATTCTTCTTTGGCGCGGAGTTCACAAAGATCTATACGGACAAATTCGGTTCGGGCCTCACCGCCCGGCTGAGCCTCCACCCGCCTCACCCTGAAAGCGCGATCATTGACCCGTCTACCGGGCTGCCAGCGGGCCAGCAGCGGGAACCGGCTTCGATCCGGCTGGTCTGAAGTTCTTTGCGGCCACTAAACTGCCCGGATAATTCGGGGACCGTAAAGCGCATCATGATACTTTGAATAAAGCACCTGAAGCATGCCTCTTTTGCGGCGGGCTTTCTTCTCGCCTTGGCGTCACTTTCTGCCCAGACGCCGGCGAAGCCACCATCCAGTTACATGCCAGTCGTGAGTCAGGAAGACTTCGCGGCTGTCATGGCCCGAATGAGTGCGGCAAAAGCTGCAATCATGCAGCGCCAGCAGGCATTGCTGGAACTGCGCTACGACCTGACTAACCGTCCCGCCGGCGGCGTGACCATGTCCCGCGGCATGTCGGTCCAGACGGGAGTCCGAATCACGCTGCAGGGAGGCATGACTTGGGAGGGGGTCGCCCGCATGAGTCCGGAAGAGATTAGCGACAAGAACGTATTTCCCGCCGGCATGATGCCCTTGCCCCACGCGAATCATCCGGGAGGCGGCATGGTCTTCCCGAAATATCACATTGATGAAATCAGGAAGCAGGAAGGACGTGAACTGGTCCGCTTCGACCTCGATTTCGATCTGCCCGACCACATCATGCCGGAATTTCCGCACGCCATTTTTCTGACTACCCGCACGGATCTCGGAGATGTCTCCCAAGGCAAGCTGGTGACAGCGGATAACTACTTTGGACTGTTCAATGGAATTCTGAATCCCAAGCAACTGGACGGCCTGCGTCTTCTCGTCTCGCAGTTTCCACAGCAGCAGTTCAACCAGACCGAAGACCGCCGCAGTGAACGCCCAAGCCGCGGCGTGACCTGCTTTGACTGCCATGCCAACGGGCACACCAACGGTGCCGCGCATCTGGTGGGCGACATCCGGCCACAGGAGTTTCGCCACCGCATTGAAACTCCCTCACTGCGGGGAGTAAATATTCAGAGGCTGTTCGGGTCCCAGCGTGCGCTCAAGACGGTGGAAGACTTTTCCGGAATTTGAACAGCGGGCCGCGTACTTTGACGGCGATCCTGTGATTGCGGCCAAGAAGGGAGTCAATATCCTCGACCGGGGAAGCCAGGTACAGGCTATGGCTGAGTTCCAGGAAATTCCGGATTTTCCGCCAGCACCCAAATTGGGCCTCGACGGGTTGCTGAATCCGAAAAAGGCGCTCCCGGCAGAGACGCGCGGACAGGCACTGTTCTTCGGCAAAGCGAAATGCGGCACATGCCACCAGGCACCGTACTACACCGACAATCTGATGCATAACCTGCAGACGGAGCGATTCTATAAGCTGCGGATCATCAACGGCACGATGGCGTCAGCCGATGGTCCGATCCAGACCTTTCCGTTGCGCGGGATCAAAGAATCCCCGCCCTGCCTGCACGACGGGCGCTTGTTGACTCTGGAAGATACAGTGGAGTTCTTCAACCTCATTTCAGAGCTGAACCTCACTCCTGGTGAGAAGGCCGATCTGGTCATGTTCCTGCGTGTCCTTTAGCCCTTTGTGAAAAACCGCCTTCACCGCCACCGCGGTAAGCAGCAGAATCACCGGATCAATGGGATGCCGGTAACGCGCGGGCGCGAGAGTCACATAGTAGGTCAGCGGAAATACCACCGGGTAGACCGCGAGTGGAAACACATACAAACTACGCCTGCGGTAAAGGACCACGACACCCGCAACTGTTCCCACCGCAGCAAAAAGATTGAACCCAAGCACCCAGCGCAACCAACGCGACTTTGACCGTGCAAATTCGTTCAACGGCTCAACCGAGCCTCCAGCCCAGATAGCGATGAAGCGCCGGGTAGACAGAATAACGGTGCGTCCGGGGTGATTCCCAATCCAAGCCAGCGCTTCTGTCTGTTTGCGCTGATTGTAGGCAATTTCACCTTCTTCGATGTACTGTTCGCGTTCACGGGAATTGTCAATAGGGTGGCGCCCGGACGTCGAAGTACCATCCGCCTGATCGTTATTGCCCAGCCAGAGCGACAGGCCCATCACGCTCCGCAGCGGGACTAAGCTGTGGAAAACCTGGTAGTTGCGCACCGTCCACGGCACGCAACAAACAGCAGCAATCGTAACCATCAAAATTGCCGGTTTCAAAGCAGTCCGCCAAAAAAGCAGGAACGGCAGCAGAATCCCCAGCGCCGCTGAACTCATAAGCGTGAATCCCCAGAGCAAACCATACGCACAGAAATTGCGCCACCCCGCCTGTTCAGCAAGTTTCAGCGTGGCCCACAGAATGGTAGTGGCCAGCAATGCCGCCAGGGAAGCATCCCACATAGCCTCGTAGGGAATCACGATAGCGTTGGGGAAAATGGCCCAAAGCAGAGCCGCCAGAGCGGGAACACAAGGCATCTTCAGCCGTCTGGCCACATAAAACAACGGGATACAGGTAAGCGTGGAGCACGCAATATTAAACAGCGCAGCGGCAAGAAACGCGTCGTACGAATAGATACCGAAAACCTTGAAGAACCCGGCAAGCAGCCCAGGGTAAACCGGCGTCATCCACGCCGTAGGTCCGGTGGGAACCCGGAACGGCGACGCAAAACCGTTACCGCTCGCGATGGAAAACGCGATATTTCCCGGCTCGAACAGGAACGGAATGGCACCCAGCGCCTGACGCGGCCGGAGCTGAACGTAATTCGCCAGGGCAATGATTCGAAACACCACCGCGAACAGAACAATCACGCGAAGCTGATAGCGACGAAAGAGGTTCACCTCCCCCTCTCGGCTTCTGCGCTTCCCGGCGAAACGGAGTGGCGCGAGGCGTGCATGGTCAATTGTCCAACATGTCTAAGCATCGCCATACCTCAACCTCGTTCGCCGATCCCGCAGAAACCCCGGATGTCGTTACCGAAGTCCGGCGCGAAGCTGCCCTGCTCAAAACTGGAGCCCTCCAGAACGCCATCTTCAACAGCGCCAACTTCTCCAGCATCGCTACCGATGAAAAAGGCGTCATTCAACTCTTCAACGTAGGTGCGGAGCGCATGCTCGAGTTAATTCTTCTGATTATTCTCCTCCTGGTGTTCGGTGGCGGCGGCGGTTACTACGGTTACAACCAATGGGGCGCTGGCGGTGGTCTGGGTGTGGTGCTGCTGGTAGTGCTGCTCCTGGTCCTGTTCGGTCGCGGTCGTATTTAACAGAGCCGCGACCGTGAGGGAGTGG
>JANYDS010000074.1 GCA_025363475.1 Terriglobia bacterium | reverse complement strand
CGCAAACAGAAGTTCTTCTCTCTCGGCGAGGTCAATGAGGCCATCGCCGGGTTGCTGACGAAGCTGAACCAGAAACCATTTCGCAAACGCGAAGGCAGTCGCGCCAGCCTGTTCGCGCAACTGGACCGCCCGGCGCTGAAGCCGTTACCGGCCACGTTGTGCGCCCGGATCGCCTCCTCGGCGACCTTCGCCTTCAGGCTGGGCGGATGACTCTTTCTCGTTTTTGGCATTGACTCTCCTTCATTTTCAATGCCGCCTTTCCTGTCTAAGAAGCGGTCCTTTTTGGGTCCAGGTTTTGGGGTCCATTACACACGCCCGCGAATCGGTGCATCACTTACGGGGTCCCGCGCCTCGGCGGAAAGTTCGGCGCGGGTCCGAACAGTTATTACCAGATTTTCCAATCACCCGGCTACGTAGTCTTCTTCACCGAGGGCATTCACGAAGCCCGCATAATTGCGCTCGATGGGCGCGCACATCTGTCGAAAAATGTGCGGACATGGGACGGCGATTCCGCCGGACACCGGGAAGGCAACACGCTGGTGGTTGACACTACAAACTTCTCCGCGAAGACCAGCTTTATGGGGTCAGACGAAAATGTTCACTTGATAGAACGGCTCACCCGAATCGCTCCCGGTGAAATCCGTTACGAAATCATGCTCGAAGATCCCACGCAATGGACGCGACCCTGGAGCGCCATGATCCGGCTCCGCCAGTCGCCAGACGAGCTGTTTGAATTTGCCTGCCACGAAGGCAATTACCTCACCATGCAGGGCATTATCGGCGCGCGTTAGCCGATACCTTGAATCCGCCGGTCTTTACCTTCCCAGAATTTCTCGCGTAATTCGCGCTTCAGAATCTTACCCGTGCCGCCCTTCGGCAGAGGCTCATCGAGGAATACAAACTTGCGCGGCAGTTTGAATTTCGCCAGATGCCCCACCGCATAGTCCATCAAATCCTGCTCGGTACAGATTACCCCCGGACGCAGCACGATAAACGCCACCGGAATTTCACCCCACTTCGGGTCGGGCGCGCCCACCACCGCAGCTTCCAGCACTGACGGGTGATGTGCCAGCGTATTCTCCACTTCAATCGACGAAATATTCTCGCCGCCGCTGATGATGATGTCTTTCTTGCGGTCCACAATATGAACGTAGCTGTCCACATTCCACACAGCCATATCCCCCGTGTGGAACCACGCGCCGCTCATCACCGCCGCTGTTGCGGCAGGCTCGCGGTAGTAGCCATCCATCACGTTATCGCCCCGGATCACGATTTCGCCAATGCTCGTCATGTCACGCGGAACGTCCACCATATCCCCGTCAACGACACGCACTTCTGAACCAGGCAGGGGCCAGCCCGCCATCGCCTGGTGACGATACCGGTCGTTCTCATCCGCATAAGTGATGGTGCTTTTCTTGCGCGCACTCGTTGCCACGGGGCAGGTCTCCGTGAGTCCATAACCGCCCAGTGCTTCACAACCGAAAACTTCTTCCAGACGCTTCAACAACTGCGGAGAAGCCGCCGCACCGCCGACGAAAATGTTCTGCATCGTCGAGAAATCATACTGATCCAGATCCAGCACATTCAGCAGCGCCGAGGCCATTGTGGGCACCAGTGACATCGCCGTGGCCTTCTCTTGCTGAATCAAACTGCAAACATGAGGTGGATCAAAACGGCGAACCATTACCTGCCGCAGGCCCATCATGGTGGCCGTCTGCGGGCGTCCCCAGCCATTGGCATGAAACAGCGGAATGGTATGCAGTTCAGTCGCGTTGTCGTCGGAATTGAAAACGCCGGCAACTGCCATGGCATGCATGTAAATGGTGCGGTGTGAAAGCGTCACACCCTTCGGTGTCCCGGTGCTGCCACTGGTATAAAACAGTTCGGCAATCGAGTCTTCGTCGTAGGTGAAGACATCGGCACGTTCCGGTTTACCCTGCGAAATGAAGTCCTCGTACTCCGTATCGAGGTTGATGGCCGCCATACCTGGCCAGGCCTGGAGCAACTGACCAATCAGCGGCGTGAAGTCATTCTCATAAAACAAGACGCGGGGCTCAGCATGTTTGAGAATCGCGCTCAATTCCATGGGCGTCAGCCGCACGTTCAGCGGCATCGCCATCCCTCGGGCCTGCGGTGCGCCGTAATAGCCTTCCAGCAGACGGTGGGTGTTGAAGCTTAGAAAGGCGACCCGGTCATCCTGTTTGACACCCGTCAGCGTAAGGGCGGAAGCCAGACGTTCGCAGCGTTCCCCAAACGCGGCGTAGGTGAAACGCTTGTCGCCGCAGACAATGGCTTCCTTATGCCCGTAAAGATCGATCGCGCGATGAAGACAGCGCAATGGCGTCAATGGAATCTTCATAAACCGGCCCTCCCCGAAACTTACAGCATTCTACATCGCCCGGCATTCCCCGCTGCGTTGTAGCATTGCAGGGTGAGCCCGGAAGTGACGAAAACAACGGTCGCAGCACTTCCCTCAGCCCAGCCCGGAGCCCAGCCCGGAGCCCAGCCCTGGCAGATTCTGTGCGGTCTCATCGTCTCCGGATTTCTACTCGCACTGCCAGGGGGCCTGCTGCCCTTGTGGGGCTACCACATTCATCCCGATTTCGGTACTGCCGGTAACTATTTTCTGGTGCTGGGCGTGGGCGTAGCGGCGGGCGGCTGGCTCGCGCAACGGCAGGCGCACCGCATAGCACTGGAACGGCTGCTTGCCGGTGGCTGCTTTACCGGCGCACTCGCGCTGCTGCTGCTGGCCGTGGCTACGCCACCAGCGCAGGTCTGGTATCAATGCCTTGCGCTGCTGGTTGCCGGGCTTGCCGCAGGCATCGTGAATACTGCGGTCCTTGAAGGCATGGCTGACAGCTACGAATCGAATCCGGCCACAATCACATTGATGGCAGGCGTGGCCTTCGGTGCGGGCAGCGTTCTGGCTGCGCTTTTACTGGCGGAATCGTTCGGCGAAGAAGGAGCGGTGCGGCTTCTTGCAGCCACTGCGTTACTGCCTGCGGGGGCTGGCTGGCTGTTCGCAAAGCTGCGAATCCGCCGGGCCGAAGTGCAGGAGCTTTCCGTCGTGCAGAGTGTCAACGACTTGCGCAGCCCCCTGGCAATTTTGTTCGCACTGCTGTTGTTTTTTCAATTCGCCAATGAATGGTCCCTGGCCGGGTGGCTGCCAGTGTTTCTGGTGGACCGGCTGGGTCTGAGTCCATCCACTGCGGTTACGTTGCTCGCGGTTTACTGGCTGGCGCTCATGCTGGGGCGGTTGCTGGTTTCCCGCCTTCTCACCGAAGTACGACATGGCAGGTTGCTGGCGGTCAGCGCTGCTTGTGCACTGCTGGGATGTACGGCGCTGATGTCTGCCAACAACACGTTTGGCGTGGTGCTGGGTCTGCTGTTGACAGGGGCTGGCTTTTCGGCCATCTATCCCCTCGCGGCAGAGCGAATCGCCAGCCGCTTTACTTACTACCATCCGGGCTATTTCAATGGCATCTTCACTTTTGCGCTGATGGGCGGGATCCTTTCGCCGTTCGTACTCGGGCATCTTGCGGAGCGCAGCGGGCTGAGTGTTGTTCCTCTGGCCGTGATGGTGGGCAGTTGCGCTGTGTTTGTGCTGGTTCTTTTGATCTGGCTGGGCCGCAAGGTATCAGGACATTAGCCGCTCAAACAATGCCAAAATAGTAGCAATGTTTTCCAGACTCGGGTTGCCTGCGCTCTTCCTGCTGATGTTAAGTGCCGCCCCGGCACAAACTGTCACGTTTAGTGAGCAGATTGCCCCCATCATTTACAACAACTGCAGCAAGTGTCACCGCCCCGGCCAGGTGGCTCCCTTCTCGCTGCTCACTTTTGACGATGTCAGAACCCACGGCAGAACCATCGCCACCGTGACCCAGTCGCATTACATGCCGCCGTGGAAACCGGAACCGGGCTGGTCTGCCTACCGCGATGAACGCCGACTCACGGCGGATCAGATCTCGCTCATTCAACAGTGGGTCACTGTCGGGATGCCACAGGGCGACCCGGCTAAAGCGCCTGCCGCGCCTGTTTTTACGGATGGCTGGCAACTGGGAACACCGGATTTGATCCTCGAAATGCCGCAGTCGTTTTCCGTTCCCGCCGTCAGTGAAGACATCTACCGCAATTTCATTATTCCGACCGGTGTTACTGAGGACAAGTGGGTTCGCGCGATTGAGTTCCGGCCGACAGCACGCACGGTGGTTCATCACAGTCTGTTCTTCTCAGATACTACCGGCGCTGCCCGTGCGCTTGATGGTAAAGACGGCCAGCCGGGTTTCCCTGGCTTTGGCGCTGTCTTCACAGTGGCAGGTACCAGTTCACTGAACGGTGGTCTGGGTGGCTGGGTGCCGGGTACAACGCCCGCATTTCTTCCCGATGGCATCTCCCTCGCACTGCCTAAAGGCGCAGACTTTTTACTGCAGACTCACTTTCACCCCAACGGCATCGCTCAGACCGAAAAGACCGTCATCGGCCTCTACTTCGGGCCGAAACCCGCGCGTGAAATGACCCAGCTTCAGGTTCCCGCGTTCTTCGGCATTCGGGCAAATATTGATATCCCCGCCGGTTCGCAAGGTTACAAAGTGCGCGGCAGTTTCATCCTGCCAGCCGATGTCGATGCCGTTGGTGTTTATGCCCACGCTCATTACCTCGCCAAAGAATCAAAGCTTACTGCCACGCTGCCATCGGGTGAGGTTCGCATCCTGCTGTGGATTAAGCAATGGGATTTCAGCTGGCAGGATCAATATCTTTTCAAGGATCTGGTGTCGCTGCCTGCGGGAACACGTCTCGACGGTGAGCTCACCTACGACAATTCTTCTTCCAACCCGCGCAATCCCAACTCGCCGGCCAAACGCGTCAAGTGGGGTGAGGCTTCGACGGATGAAATGGGAAGTCTGCTCTTGAATGTGGTTCCGAAAAAAGCGACAGATATCGATACGCTCCGGTCCATCAGCCTGCTCTACATTCTGACTCCTGTTGCCGTGGTTCCGGCCAGTAAACCATTTTTCATCAGTTCCGGGTTCGTCGATGCAGCCAGCGGACAGGGCGGAGCCGTGACGCCCGGTAAAATCATGGTCCTTTATGGATCGGCCCTTGGACCCGCCGCTCTGACCAGCGGACTCGCTACCAGTCTCGGTGGAACGCAGGTTTTATTTGACGGAGTGGCCGCACCGCTGCTCTATACTTCATCGGGTCAACTTGCTGCGATTGTTCCCTATTCGGTCGATGGCAAAGCAGGGACTCAGGTTCAGGTGAAATTCGGTAGTCAGAGTTCTGACACAGTGGCTCTGCCGGTTGCTCAGGCCGCCCCTGCGATCTTTACGGTGGATCAGACCGGGGCCGGGCAGGGGTCCATTATCAATCAGGATGGATTTACTGTTAATTCGAGGATCCGCCCGGCAAGGAAGGGCGATATCGTTTCTCTCTACGCTACGGGCGAGGGCCAAACCAGCCCGGCTGGCAAGGACGGCCAGATTGCCACGACCACCTACCCTAAACCCCTCCGTCCCGTGCAGGTTTTCATCAACGGCAAACTCGCACCTGAAATGTTTTATGCAGGTGCCGCGCCCGGTGCCGTCGCGGGCCTTCTCCAAGTCAACGTACGCATCCCCGCCGATACGCCCTCCGGCGATGTCCCGCTGGAAATCCGTGTCGGTGAAGCTGCCAGCCAGCCAGGTCTGACCGTCGCCGTCCAATAGCGGCAAATGGCCACGCAGTTGCTGTATTCCAGCGCAGAGGGCTTTATGAACTTACGTTTTGTCATTAACTGCGCCATGGTCTTGTCTGCGGCTGGCAGTCTTTATGGCCAGGCCGTTTCGCGCCGTGCGGCTATGGTTGGCGGCGGCAGCGAGAATCGTGGTAAGTGCACCGTCGAAGTTGTGGTGGATGGCGCGGCCGAAATCTCCATCTCCGGAGACAGAGCGACCCTCAGGAATTTAAGGGGTCAAATGCCCCAATGGCGTCGTTTTGAGTGCTCCGGCATCATGCCTTCGCGCCCGGGGGATTTCCGCTTTCAGGGCGTCGATGGACGTGGCAGTCAGACTCTGGTTCGTGATCCTCAAAATGGGGGACCCGCAGTGATCCAGATCCAGGATAGCGACAACGGGAGTGAAGGTTATACATTCGATATCTTCTGGGGCAACCAAGTCAACAGTTACGACCGTGGTGGTGACTATGGTGGATATGCACCGGTCCCGGATCGCGGCTACGACCGTGGCGGCTATAACTCTGATCGCAGTTACGACCACGGCAATGATGACAGGTATCGCCGAGCACCAGTGAGCCGCGACCCTGTTCTCAACTGTCAGGAAGCTGTACGCCTCGAAGCTGAAGACCGTTTTCGTGTGCGTGACCTCAACTTCCGCAGAGTGGCCATCGACGACCGTCGCGGTTCTCGTGACGTGGTACAAGGCACTGCCGATTCACGTCAGGGACGCACCAGTTTCCGTTTCTCCTGCACGGTTGACCCGCGGGACGGTGCTGTTCGTTCGGTTGATTTGCGCGAAGCGCGATAGTTCATGGAAACAAAAGCATTCGTTTCTGGTTTACTTGTGATAGGATGATGTTGAAAATGGAAGATCGCCAGGTAATTAACGATGCGTACTACTGCGGTCGTATGAGACAGAACGCCATTGTCTCAGTACTTACCGGCAATTCCTATGTTGTTGCGGAGTATGACGAGCGTACCGGCGACATCCGCTGGCAGCGCGTCGTCAACGCCAGTCAGAAGGAAGGCATCCATAACTGGCTGCGCGAACACTTCCCTGTGAAAGTGGAACCGGGCAAAGTGATTCCGGGCAAAGTCCAGAGCAAAGCGACCAAGGTAGTTGCTGCTCCGCTGCCGCCACCGCCCGTACAGGTTGAACCAGAACTCGTCAAGGCCAAAGCTGTACCAGTTAAAGCTGTACCAGTCAAAGCTGTTGCCGCTAAGGCTGCCACGGTTAAAGCTACTGCCGTTAAGGCTGCTCCCGTGAAAGCTGCTCCCGTGAAAGCCGCTGTCGTGAAAGCCGCTGTCGTGAAAGCCGCGCCGGGCAAAGTCGTGAAGGCCGCCCCCGTGAAAGCTGCGCCCGCGAAGGCGGTTAAACCCGCTCCAGCCAAGGCAGCGCCCGCACTAGTGGCCAAAAAGAAAGTCGTTGTGGCCAAGCCAGCCGTTAAAGCTCCGGCAGGCAAAGCATCTAAAGCGACTGGCCGTCGTTGATCGTTACTTGAAAATCTCTTTCGGGATCATCGCATGCACACCTTTGGTTGAGTCAACCAGTTGCGTGATGTGCAGGTTAACCGCTACGCTGGCCAGCATATAAGCATCTGCTCTGGACAGCTTTCTTTCAGCCATCAGAAAACTTACCGCTTCTTCCACTGCTAACCTCACAGCCTTATTCAAATCCGGATCCAGCCCCATCGTTATGTAATGTGTAGGCGTTTCGGCGCGCGGCCATTCCAGCTTCAAGTCCTTTCGAACCACAAAGCGAAACTCTCCCACGAGTGAGGTTTCAAGGCCGGTCTGATCCACCTCGCCATCACCCTGCGCGGCATGACCGTCGCCCACCTGGAATAGCGCCCCGGCCGCATGCACAGGAATGAAAAGCTTTGTTCCGGCAATCAATTCCCGGTTATCCAGGTTGCCCGCATGAATTCCCGGAGGCGTGCTGCTAATGCTCCCGGTAGCGGGAGCAACGCCCATGCTGCCGAAAAACGGCCGCAGCGGCACCTCCACACCGGGCGCAAAATTCGCCACCATGCGCTTGCCATCGAGCGGGATAATCCTTGATCCGCCCTTGGGAAACTCATCGTACAGAGTGCCGTTCGAGCCCATGCCGTTATACGCGTAATCCACCGCCAGTCTGATCGCGTTGATCTGAACTTCCAGCACATCGCCAGGTTCCGCACCTTCCAGAAACACCGGTCCGGTGAGGAAGTGACCACGGCCAGCAGGGTTGGAATTCACCACTTTCAGAAGTGAGGGTTCAACGCGGGCTTCGGGGAGGCCGGCAGCCATCAGCGCCCTGGGCGTACCCACTCCCAGAGTATGAATCTCAACGGTGTCACCCGATTTGATCTTCAGCGCCGGAGGTGTGGCTGCGTCATAGTGGCCCATGACCACCGTTTGCGGCGTTGCTTCGAGGACATACCGGTTGTCAGCGACAAGCAGCGTAGTCAAAGCGAGGAGCAGAATCATTTCAGGATGCTAGCACGGGTCAGGGCAGGTAGCTGATGGCCACCTCTGAGCCGTAACGCCCCAACGCAGAAAATCGTGTCACATTGCTCTCAATGCGAGGTTGTTTACCGGTATGGAAGACTCTGTAGGTAGACGTTTCGGGCAGCGCGAACACCGCATCGGAAACATCGCCTTCGGCGTAATCGACCGTGATGGCCAGATGGTCGATTCCGGTCTCAGGTGGCGGATGCGTTGAAATCCAGGAGATCCGGGCAACGTGGCCCGACTGAACAGAGCGGGTAATTTTGCCCTGAATTCCCAGCCAGTAACGCCGCCCGTCCACCGCAATCGCCCACTTCCGGCTGGTGTCCGGCCACAGAAATCGATCTGTCTCAGAACCATTGGCCAGGGCGTCGCGGGTGGTTCGCAGAATAGAAATCAATTCACCCGCCGACCTTGCACCACCGAGGTCGCCTAGCTGACCGTAACTGTGGCCGTTCCGCCGGATACGGGAATAGTGTTCCGTTCCATCCAGTATTTCCACATCGGCTTCGATTGTGTCGATTGGCAGCACTTTCGGGCCTGCTCGGAAAGACCGGTTCACCGTTTGGTGCATGACAACCGTTGAAAGCGCCTGGATCTTGTGGTCGAGGTCTGCCAGCGGATCATCTTTGCATGCACAAGCGCCCTGTTCAACCATCGCCGCGCGTGTTTTTGAAACCACCAGCACAGAAAGCGGGCCGCCCACAATATCAGGGCGCGCTCCATATTCGAGGCCCGTCAGATGCCGCAATCCCGCCAGATCCGGATGGTCGATAATCCGCTGGTCATGGGCCAGGAAACGGTCTATGGAATCATGAAGGCCCAGAAAGTAGCCAAATGTCAGATTCGGACAGGTTCCCGGACAGCTGTTCCTGCGGGTTTCCAGCTGGCTGCCTGGCGACAGGAATTCCAGTACCACCATGCGGGGAATTCCTTGCTCTGTACCAAACAAAGCCATTTGCAGAACTGCGCCTGCCGTAAACGCCGTTGGATCGGTAGCCCGCACGCTCATAATTACGGGCGTTAGCGCAGCAGGCAGGTCGTCCGCAAGCCGATTTGAAAACTGATCGAGGCTGTCGCCATCGTGCCATGTCTGCTCCGCCATTGCGAGGACGTCGAAGCCGCCGGATCCATGAATCAAGCCCGCCAGCATGATGTAAAAAGGCCCGGCTTTCGCCGTTTTGCAGACCGTCCGCGCCTCCGCGCTGACTATGAGACCCGGCGTGTATTCGCGATAGACCTCCCGGCTGTCAACGGCGGCGAATATCGCTTGCGGTGACTGAACTATCACCAGGGTGGTCGCGGACAGGGTAGAAATCCAAAACAAGGCCAATACAGCCATGCGCCAATAGTTCATGTATGAATACTTATCGGCGGAATCTCGTTTTGGGTCTAGGGTATTTTTGAAATGCGCACATCGTCCAGCCACGCGGTGCCTTTGAGCTGGTTATCCACTCGCAAGGACCGATGACGGGAAATCTGCAGTTCGATCGCAGAGGTGCCAGTGGTCACGTTTAAATCGAGAGAAATGGGGGTCCAGTTGTTGGTTCCGCTCAGAGCGGGGCTCTCGGCGCGGATCTGTTTGGGGTCGCCGGTGACAATAGTCCGGAGGCGTATACCCTCGTCGCTGGTGATTCCGGCAGTGCGCAGCTGTGCCGAAATGCGGTAACGCCCGGACGCGAGCAGCAGGGTTTGGCCAAAGTGATGGTAATCGGGGTTGTCATTGCCAGTGAAAGTTAATCTGATCGAATACTTGCCTTCGAATTTGGCTTCACTATCGCGCTGGGTCCGTACGCTGGAGAAACCTTCGTCCCGCCAGTCGAGCGGAGCATTCAGGAAATCGTATTCGAAGCCTCCATTGAATACTCCGGAAAGGGTGCCCTTGCGGTTGTTGAAGTGCCCGCTCCACGCCTGTCCTGCTGCTTCCAACTGATGAATGCCAAGCATGTAGCGCGAATAATCGGCGACAAGGGTGTCGTCATCATAGTGGTTGGCGGAGAGCCAGTTCCAGATCTCGCGGGCGGAAACTCCGTCACCTTTTGGTTCCTGTGCGATCAGGAATCTCAGGTAGGCCCGCGCATTCACTGCGTCAGGGATCACGCGGTCGAGCATCTTATTTTGGCGTACCTTCAGAGCTTCAAATTCAACAAAGACGTTATTCGTTAGCACGTCGTTCTTCGGGGCGCCAGATTCTCGCAGGATGATGGAGAACGCATCCAGCGCAGCCTCAGGCTTGCCGTGCATAGCGTAGAAATCGGCCGCATCGAAGAGAATCAGGACATCATGAGGGGCGAGTTGACGGGCGCGGTCATATGAATATGCGGCACGGGGCGTGTCGCCGTTCGCCAGCGCTGCTTCACCGTAATCCAGCCAGCGGGGTGCGGACCCAGGATCTCGTTTCAGCGCGACTTCAAAAACTGAGGCGGCTTTCTTGTAGCCAATCTCATCGAGACGATCACGCACGCTGGCTACTGCAAGCCCGTCGTCCAGCAAATAAAAACGCCCCAGTCTGAGTCTCTGAGGACTCTCGACTGGAGCGTTAGAATAATCGGCAATCAACAGGGCCGAAGACAGCGTAGCGAGCAAACCGGCAACAACCAGAACTGGCAGTTGCGCAGGAAATCCCCGCATCGTCATTCAGTTGCCTCTAGCTTGGCGGGTTATTGTCAGGGGCGGCAAACGCAGCCTGCGATCGATTGCTTGCAGGTGCCGGAAGTTGCAGCTCCAGGGCTCAGCGAAGTGCTGATGGTACATGCGGCATTTGGTGTAACGCAGGTACGGGCAGACACTGCGCACGCGCCAGCCGGTGCAAACAAAGCCTTTTTAACCAATCCGGTGAAACCAGCGTCAGGCACGCAGGATGCGAACCCCTGATTGTTCACTGCTACCACGCCAACACCCCAGAGAATTACGCAGAATCCAAGGGTGCGAAAAATATTCTTTTTGTACATTTACCAAATCCTCCAAGGGCCTATACCCGGTAAAGTCACCGGTTGTACGCTTAGGATTCAGGATAGGCGAAAGCGGGGTTTAAAGTCAATATGGTTTGCCCCGAAGGGTGTGCGACATGAAAGTGATGGGACGAGCGGTATTTTTTTGTGATGGTGTTCTTAGCGTTGATGTACGCTAATAAAGGAGGATCGTTTATGACCGATGCCCTGCCCGTACTGGAACGGCAGAAATCAGAAGCTTTGCGCCGGATCGCCGGCTTGGGCGATCTCCGGCGGGGTTCCATCACGACAACATCCGGCAAATGCGGGAAGCCAGCCTGCCACTGTGCCAAAGCCGGAGACCCTGGCCATGGTCCCAATTTTCGGCTCACGCGCAAGGTCGGGGGTAAGACGGTTAC
>JANYDS010000060.1 GCA_025363475.1 Terriglobia bacterium | reverse complement strand
AACTAGAACGCGTGGAAACTGCGCTCCTCACTGAATTCCACAAGTGGGCCAGTCCCAACGACCAGAAGCCCGTACCCACCGGGAGGCTCTTCGGTCCTCGATCTGAAAATAGAAGCCATCGCAGGACGGGTAACAAAACTGGAAGCGGCGCAAGAGTCACGCCATTGAAGCTGCAGCAGCGGCAAATCAATTAGAGCCCGGTTCGCAGCACCTCGTTAGCAGTCTTCAAAAACCGGGTGCCGGGCCCGTCATCGCTGTAATCGGTTTCGAGGCGCAACATCGCCATCCCGTGAGTCAATGACCATGCGATGTTCGCCAGTGTGTTCGCATCCCCCGGCCGGACTTCACCATTCTGCTGCCCGTCCGTAATGAGCTTAACCAGAACCGCAAACGCCCGGTCGCCAGCCTCGCTGGGTTCGCGATTTCCCAGATCGCAGCCTACTCCAAACATCACCTCATAGTAAGGCCTGCGTGTTTCCGCGAACCGCAGATAGGCCAGACCCATCGCGTTTAACCGGGCCGAAAATGTGCCGCCACCGGCTAGCGCAGCTTCCAAAGTCGAGGCGAATTCCTCAAATCCTGCCTCGCTGATCGCCCGCAGCAGTTTCGCTTTATCCGAAAAATGCCGGTAGGCTGCGGTGCGGGAAACGCCCGCACGAACGCCGATCTCTCGCAACGTAAGTCCTGCAACACCCTTTTCCTCAATGAGCTTAACACTCTCATCTATAAGGACTTGGCGAAGATTTCCGTGATGATATGAAGACACCTGAAAATAATTATCGCATAACATGTTGACAACGTCTACATGTTATGTTGACACTGTCTACATGTCGACTCTGCGAAAACTCTGGCAGCAATCCCCTTCCCTCACCGGGACCTTCCTCTTCATGCTGGCCCTTTTCCTCTTTAATGTAGTGGGACTGTTGGTTGATGCCCGAATCATCAGCGGCGCTCCCGCGTGGCTCAAACCGGCGAAATTCGCCATCTCGACGGGGATCTACTCCATAACAGTCGCCTGGATCTACAGTTACCTCACGCCGTCTAAAACACTGGCCCGCCTGGGAGACATACTGGCGACGGTCCTGATTTTGGAAGTCATTATCATAAACATTCAGGCCTTTCGCGGAACCATCAGCCACTACAACCTCAGGACGGTGATGGATGGAATTCTCTTCTCAACAATGGGCCTTGGGATTCTAATCCTGTGGCTGGCCAGCGTGGCGATTATGGTCCAGATGTTCCGGCAGAACTTCAGCGACCCGGCGTGGGGCTGGGCACTGCGGCTGGCCATGCTGATTACGGTCATCGGCTCAGCAGGCGGCGGCCTGATGCTGCGGGCTACGGCTGAACAATCCGTGCAGCTTCAGGCACACCAGAAAATAACGGCAATCGGCGGGCATACGGTGGGCGCACCGGATGGAGGGGCCGGGATTCCCGGTGTGGGCTGGAGCGAGGAGCACGGGGACCTTCGGATCCCCCATTTCCTGGGCTTGCACGCCATTCAGATCGTGCCTCTCTTCTTCTGGCTGGCAGGCAAGAGGAAAGATCGGACGGCCTTCGCTGTTACTGTAGCGGTTAGCTACTTCGTTTTCATCGCGATCTTTGCGGCGCAGGCACTGGCGGGCGAATCGGTCATTCACCCGGGAACAGCAGCGCTGGCGGCACTCGGAATCTGGTTTTTGAGCACCGCCGGCGCAACGGTGGTGACCGCATGAGTGCCGATCAGGTCTTTTCTATTTGCAACAGCGCTGCCCTCATCGGCTGGATCATTCTGGTGGTAGCGGGTCCCCGGCGCTGGGCGTCGGGTCTGGTCACTGGGTTCGTAATTCCGCTGAGCTTAGGAGTGCTTTACGCCTGGCTCGCCGCAACCCACTGGGGTGAAACGCCAGGCGGATTCGGTACCCTCTCAGGCGTCGCCTCACTCTTCAGCAACCGCTGGATGCTGTTGGCGGGCTGGATTCACTACCTCGCGTTCGACCTCTTTGCAGGTAGTTGGGAAGTTCGGGACGCACAGGAAAAGGGCGTTCCCCACTGGCTGGTGATCCCATCACTCGGCCTGACGTTTATGTTCGGCCCGGCGGGCTTGGTGCTCTACTTCATTACGAGGACGGCCTTTATTCGTATCGCAGGGCCTCGACAGGGTCGAGTCGCGCAGCCTTAACGGCGGGCCAGACGCCAAAGAACAGGCCGACAGCCATGGAAACGCTGAGCGCCGAAAGCACCGCCCAGCCGGGAACGGTGCTCGGCAAGGCAGGGACAACAGCACCGAGCAGCATGGTAATCAACACGGCCACCAGTATCCCCAGCAGACCGCCGACGCTGGTGAGTGCCATGGCCTCCATAAGAAACTGGCCAATGATGTCAAAGCGCCGGGCACCAAGAGCTTTGCGGATACCGATTTCGCGCGTACGTTCGGTGACGCTGACCAGCATAATGTTCATCACGCCGATACCGCCCACCAGCAGACCCAGAGCTGAGATGGCGATGGCGACCAGGCCGATAAGACCTGTAATCTGATCGAATTGTTTCACGATCTGGTCGGGCGTGGAGAGCGAAAAATCATCGGGCAGCGCGGTAGGCACGCGGCGGATGCGTCGCATAATTGCCTGCACATCATCGACAGCGTCTTTGCGCATACCGGGCTTGGCTTTAGCGGTGATCATGTAGCGGTCAACCTGAGGAAAACGCAATTGGGCCGTTTTCAGGGGCAGATCCACCACGGTATCCTGGCCATTTTCGCCAAAGAAACCGCCTTTGGCTTTTTCAAAGACGCCCACAATGCGGAATTCCGCACCACCCAGCATGAAGCTGCGGTTGAGGGCATTGCCTTGCGGAAACAAGGCTTTCGCCAGGTTGAAGCCGACTACAGCGACGTGCGCGCCGCTGGTACTCTCCTGTTCCGTGAAGAAGCGCCCCTGATCGAAACCCCGGGGAGACAGGTTCATCTCATTGGGAGAAACCCCCATGATGGAAAGCGAATCTGTCTCGTAGCCGGGCACTTTTGCACTGATCACCACGCCGCCGGGCGCGGAGGGGACGTAAAGAGAAACGCCCACGTCAGCCACGGTACTGGCAAAGCGCCGCACGGAGTCGGCATATTCAGGCTTGATGGGCCGGCGTTTTCGCTCCTTGGGCGATTCAAAAGTCATACCGGGATTGCCGCTGGTCTTGAACACAAAAACGTTATCGGGTCCCAGTTCATCGAAGAACGTGACAATTCCTGCACGCAAACCGGTCAGCAGCGACGCCACTGTGACGACGGTCGTGATACCGATCACGATACCGAGGATAGTGAGCATAGACCGGAACCGGTTTACCCAGACTGCGGAGAACGCCATGCCGATATTTTCGCGAATAGAAATATTCATTAGTCAGCCCTAAGTGCCACAATCGGGTCCAGTTTCGATGCACGTGAAGCCGGATACCAGCCGCTGATGACACCCACGGCTCCTGATACAAAGACAGATAACAAAACGTAGCCGGGCGAGATGCGTAACTCCGCACCTACCAGAGCGCTGGCAACAGCCGCTGTGGCCGCCCCCAAAGCTACGCCAATAGCTCCGCCGGAACCCGCCATGATGATGGCTTCAGTCAGAATCTGCATCATGATGTCTGAACGCCGCGCGCCCAGCGATTTGCGGATGCCAATCTCACGGGTTCGTTCGGTGACACTCACCAGCATGATGTTCATGATCACGATGCCACCAACCACCAGTGAAATCAGGGTGATAGGCACAACGACGGCAGCCACCAGCGAGAGGATACTGTCGATAAAGCCCTGAATGGCATCGGGAGTGAGGAATTCAAAGCGGTCTGCCTCGCCCGGTTTCTGATGAAAACGGGTGCGCAGCGCGACCCGGCTCAGGTCCAGCGATTCCTGCAGCGTGACACCGGAACCAGCGCGGGGACGGCCAAAGATCTGAACCGACTGGGCTGGGCCAAAGATGCGAGTAAAGGTAGAAATGGGAATGTAGGCTGCATTGTCCTGACTGCGACCGAACGCCGCACCCAGCCGTTCCTGCACGCCGACCACGACAAAGTCATAACCCCGAACGGTGAAGATCTTGCCGAGGGGTGACCCGGAACCGGGGAAAAGGTTCAATTTAACATCGTCCCCGATCGTCGCCACGTAGGCACCCGATTGCTCTTCGGTGGCACTGAAGAAGCGGCCATCTACAATACCGAGGTCCCGGATATCCGCGAGGTTGGCCGATGCACCCAGAATCGAAGTGTCTTCCAGAGTCTGGCCGTTGCGCTTGATATCGGTCGCTGATTGGCGGTACGGGCTGTAGATTGTGGTGGCACCATTGACGTTCTGCAGATACCGCTCGTCAACCAGTTTGAGCTGGCGGTTGCGTTTAAGCTTTTCGAGGAACTGCTTGCGGGTCTGACCGCCGACCTGCGCAATCTGCGCCAGAACGTAAGACTCGCTTCCGAAAGCCTTGGCCGTCGTTGTTTTAGCGTAGGTTCCCAGGCCATCAATTGCCGCGCCGACGATGATGACGCTGGCAACGCCGATCGTTACGCCCAGCAGCGTGAGGAAACTGCGGAGCTTATGGGCAAAAATAGAATCCCAGGCGAGCGCGATGGCGCTGCGTAATTGATAGCGGAAGTCCGCCCCGCTATCGCGCTGGTCGCTTACCAAACCTTGCAAGAAGCCCCCCCGCGAACCATAGGCAGGCCGGTCTTGCAGCCGAAGGCCTTTTGGAATTCCGGCATATTGGAAACCGTCCCGTTCACGCGGTAGCGGTCAATGGCATGCGGATCGGTCTGTGCCTGAAGCCGTTGTAATTCCACGGTGTCATTGGTACACCAGATCTGGCCGAAGCCAAGGAAGAACTGCTGGGCTTCGTTGAAACCCTTCAGTTTCGGCAGGGTCTTGCCCGCCAGACTGTTCATGAGGGCAATCCAGGCAAGGCGCAGTCCGCCGTTGTCGGCAGTATTTTCTCCGAGAGTCAACTTACCATTCATGTGAACTCCGCCGGGGAGTTCATAGGCGGAATACTGATTCACGATGCACTCGGCGCGCGAATCAAAAGCCTTGTTGTCAGCGACGGTCCACCAGTCTTCGAAGTTGCCTTTCTGGTCGAACTGACGGCCCTGATCATCAAACCCGTGGGTCAATTCGTGGCCAATGACTGAGCCGATGGCACCGAAATTGGTGGCGGGGCTGCTTTTCTGGTCATAGAACGGCGGCTGTAGAATCCCCGCAGGGAAATTGATGTTGTTCATCTGCGGGTCGTAATAGGCGTTGATGGTGGGCGGGGTCATCTGCCATTCCAGGCGATCCACCGGCTTGCCGATTTTCGCCAGTTGGCGGGCGATTTCAAATTCATTGGCGCGCAGGGAGTTACCGATGGAGTCACCGCGGATGATGTTGAGGGCGGAATAGTCACGCCACTGGTCGGGATAACCGATCTTGTTGGTGACGGCGTGGAGTTTTTCGAAAGCACGTTTTTTGGTGGCCGGAGTCATCCAGGTCAGTTTGTCGAGATCCTGGCCCATCGCCTTTTCAATCTCATTCACAAGAGCAAGCGTTCGCTGTTTGCCCTCCGCACTAAAAGTAAGGTCCACATAGGCTTTGCCGAGGGCTTCGCCGAGGTCGCCATCCGTCATGGCAACACAGCGTTTCCAGCGGGCACGTTGCTCTTTCGCACCGGTCAGATACTTGCCGTAGAACGCGAAATTCTCTTCCGAATACTTCAGCGGCAGGGCGTTGGCCTGGCCATGGATCAGGTGGAAGGTGAGGTAAGTCTTCCAGTCATCAATGGAAGTTGCCTTGAGCAGCGCTTCCTCACCCTTAAAGAAATCAGGAGACGCGACGTTCAGCTCAGCCATGGGCGGGGCTCCGAGCTCTTTGAAGTAGGCAGTCCAGTCAAAGGAATCGGCCAGACCGCGCAACTGCGCCATGGTCATTTTGTGATAGACGTTGGCGGGTTCTCTGCGGGAGGTGATGTCGAGTGAGATCTTCGCGATGGCCGTCTCCAGCTTCAGGATAGTTTCGGCCTGCTTCTGCGCGTCGGCGGTTGAGGTACCCATGAGCTGAAGCATGCGGGCCACGTGGGCAACATATTCTTTCCGGGTATCGGCGGCCTTGGGGTCATCGCGGAAGTAATAGTCTTTTTCGGGAAGCCCGAGGCCACCCTGATCCGCCTGACCGATCACTGCGGAGGAGTCTTTAAAATCCTGGCCGGAACTGAAGTTAAAAAGTACATCAAGTCCGACGTGATGGAGGCGTCCGATTTCAGCGGCCAGGTCGCGAGTGTTGGTCAGGGCTTTAATGCGGTCAAGGTACGGTTGCAGAGTGCCGAGGCCTTTGGTGTTGAGGGTGTTTTCGTCGAGGCAGGTGGCGTAATAGTCGCCGATTTTCTGCACGTTCGCGTCGCGATTAGTCGCTTTGGCTGCGCTTTCCAGAATGTCGCGCAGAATAACCCGGTTCCGTTCGTTCAGTTCACTGAAGCGGCCCCAAGACGCCTGGTCAGCGGGTATCGGGTTGTTCTGCAGCCAGGTTCCGCAGGCGTACTGATAGAAATCGTTGCAAGGATTGGTTTTCCGGTCGATGGCAGAGAGATCGAAACCGGGTGTGGTTTTGAGGCTCCCTGTAGTCTGAGCCGCGAGTGACGGCGCAATAATTGCGGCGCTGAGAATAAGGCCAGCCACCGAAGCACGTATAAAGGACATGTTTTTCCATTCTGCCACGTTTCTTGTGGATAAAGAGGTTCGCTGCCGCATAATGGACCACATGCGACCCGCGCCGAGGTTTTCTGTTCCTACACTCTGTACCACCGCCGTTTTACTGGCGGCACTCGGTACAAATTCCTGCACACGGAGCACACCCCTCAGCCAGTTCCCTGCCCTTGAAAATGAGTTCGTCAACAAGTCACTCTCTTTCTCGCCCGTGGGCGCTTCCGGTCAGGGCTTGCATAAATTTAGGGGCCATGATTTTGACCTTGAACTCGACGATCTTTCCAATTCCGGAATCCAGAACCAGCGCCAGTTCTATGCCGACTTCCATAAAAAGCTGGAAAGTTTCGACAAAACGAGCCTGTCACCTGAGGACCGGGCCGATTACGACATCATGGATACGCAGATCGGACTCGCCCTGTTCGATATAGATATAGCCGAAAGTACCCGCCATAGTCCTCAGACGTATGTCGAACTGATTGGTTCGGCCTTGTTCAACCCTTTTGTTCTGGAATACGCGCCCAAGGCAGAGAGATTCGACCATATCATCGCCCGACTCAATAAGATCCCGGATTTTGTAGAGGTCGCCCAGCGGCGGCTATTCTCCGTGCCGGCAGTCTGGGCCGAGGTGGCCAAGGGGGAGAACGACGGCAATATCGAACTGATCACGAAGACTCTGGCACCGGCGGTTCCGGCCGAGAAGAAAGCGGCTTTTGACGAAGCTAGCAGCCGTGCGCTTGATTCCCTGCGAACATTTGGCCGTTTCCTGAAAGAAGAACTGCCAGAACGCAGTACCCGGCGGCGAGAGGACGGAAAGCAGAACCCTGAGCCGGACTGGCGGCTGGGTGCCGTCCATTATGGGATCAAGTTCAAGCTGGCTTTGGCAACCAACAGTACGCCCGATCAGGTTCTCGCCGATGCGGAAAAGCGTCTGGCGGCGGTACGTGCGCAAATGCTGGAGCTTTCCCTGCCTCTGCACGCGGTTTGGTTCGCCGCGCATGGAACGCATGATGATCTGAAAGGTGGGGAGCGGGAGAACCGGGTAGTTCGTGAAGTCCTTGACCATATCGCGGAAAACCATTCCACGCCGACCAGTTACCTGGACGATGCGCGCAAGGATTTGGACCAGGCGCGCCAGTTCGCGGCTGACAAAAATCTGCTCACGCTGCCGGTGAACAGCAATCTGGCGGTTATTCCAACGCCCGAGTTCATGCGCGGCATTTATGGGGTGGGTGGCTTCAATCCTGCCCCGGTGCTGGAGCCGAAGCTGGGCGCGTTTTTCTGGATCACGCCGATTGCCGTCGACTGGCCGAAGGCACGGGTGGAATCGAAACTGCGAGAGTATAACGTTTTCAATCTGCAGTTGTTGACGATTCATGAGGCCATGCCCGGCCACTATGTTCAGGGAGAATTTGCCAATGGTGTGCAGCCGCAGTCACGCCGTGTGTTGCGTGCGATCTTTGGCAACGGACCTTATGTGGAAGGCTGGGCGCAGTACATTACACAGGTGATGCTGGATCAGGGTTACCTCAACAACTCTCCGGAATTGCGGCTGACGCTACTGAAACAGGAATTGCGTGTGGATGCGAACGCGATCATCGATATCCGCATGCAGACTAATCGCATGACTGACGCGGAAGCGATGACGCTTATGGAAACCAATACGTTCCAGGAGCACGAAGAGGCGGTGGCGAAGCTGCAGCGCGTGAAGCTTTCGTCCACACAATTGCCGATGTATTTTCTGGGTTGGCGGGACTGGCTGCGGGTGCGTGCGCTCGATTCCGGTTCGAGCCTCCAGGCGTTCCACGACAAGGCTCTGAAAGAAGGGGCCGTACCGCTTTCCGTGCTGGCGCGACTGCTGACCGGCAAAGACCTGCAGTGATGAGGCCTAGAATAACCGGTTATACTGCTGGCTAGATGGAACCTGAAACGCAACAGCCTGTATTGCCAGTGATAGGTGCACTTGCGCTGCTACGCGATATTGCTATTTCGGTGGTGCTGGCGGTGATAATGATCGTGTTTGTTTACCAGCCGGTTAAGGTGGAAGGCACCAGTATGATGCCTGGCCTGACGGATCAGGAACGTATTTTTATCAATAAATACACCTATAAGATTGGGGCGAAGACCATTTCCCGTTTTGATCCGGTGGTTTTCAATTACCCGTACGACCACAGCCAGTCTTACATCAAGCGGATCATCGGTTTGCCGGGCGATTCCATCATGATTGAGGAAGGCACGGTTTATTTGAATGGCACGAAACTGGATGAGCCGTATGTGCCGGAGGAATACCGTGACCGCCGGTCTGTGCCAAAGGAAATGGTGCCGGATGGACACTATTTCGTGATGGGCGATCACCGGAGTTCATCGAATGACAGCCGGGTTTGGGGGTTTGTGGACCGCAGTGAAATCTATGGCAAGGCTGTCTTTATCTACTGGCCCCCGAACAAAATCGGCCGGGTTCATTAGCAGGGTGCTGAAAAACTAAGTACCACTTCGGCAGCAACTGGCCGTTGCGGCGGACGTGGATTCTGTAAATCTGGCAGGGTTATCACACTTGCGGGTTTCGCAGTCGAGGCTTGGAGGCCCCTGCACCGTCACCCGGTCTCATTTTCTTACGCAATTCAGTGACATGATCGGTGTGATGCTTCCCGTGCCACGCATAGATGGCCAGAATCGAATCCAGACTGCGCTGCCCCATTTCAGGGTGAACGATTGCCCGTATCCACTATTCATCGGCGATCCCGCGCAGCAGGATTACGCACCGATGATGAAGGCATTCCAGTAATGTCAGCGATGTACTGACTGGTGTTGCGGCAACGTCGCCAGACAATGCCCAGGCGGCTTCATCGTAACGTTCATATTGCGCCAGTTCAGTTGGGATACCCGCCAGACGACTTCGAAAGCCTCAGGCACCCGGTTGTGCGGCCCGGGCAAACCAACGCCATGAAAAAAAATGAACGGGAGCCGCCGCACATCCAACAAAAAAGCCCCCCGGATTGCTCCAGAGGGCCTCTTGTGTTGTAAAAAGAAAGTGGTCTAGAAATGGAACTGCACTGCCAGACGTGTGGTCCGGGGTGGGGTGTAGAACGATATGTTTCCACCCCGACCGCCCGTGAGGAACGGAGCGACTGAGTAGGCAGCCCCTGAGGCCGGAACCGACTCGACCTGCGTAATTGCCGCGTTGCTGTTCGTGAGATTGAACCATTGAATTTCCGGTTCAATGCGGTACTTCTCCTTAAACTTGAACACCTTGCGGATACCGATGTCGACCTGATTGAGCCTGTCGGTTAGAACCGTACCCGGAGAAGCGAGTTGCACATTCAGTGACGACTGGCCAAAAGCCGAGCCCAGGTTCGGGTCAACTTTCTGGCCTGCAAGCGCGCAGTTGCAGTCCGTCGGGTATACGGTTGTGGGCGTGATCGACCAGCTGCGCGCAAGATATCCGTTATTGGAATTCGCGGAGTTACCTGCTGTGGGGAAGCCATACCCTGGAAGACGTACGCTGGAGAGGGCCATGCTGCCGACAATACCCCACTTAACGGGAATCGAGCCATGGAGCTTGAATTCGTTGTGGTAGGGCAACGCAGGGACTTTGCCGAGACTGACAACACTGATCCCCTGGACAGTCAGACTCTCGTCTCCAAACTGATCGCAGAAACGAAGCGAGTTCGGGTCGTTCCTCCCACCAAGTCCGGTGTTCTCTGAGCAGGTGCGGTCACGGTCACGGTCACGTGTCCAGCCGAAAACCCAGAACTGGCCCTTGCCGAGACGCGCGGTCACTGAAGTCTCGAAGCCGGTGTATACGTTGCGTACCAGACTCTGCGGCGTATTCGTCTGGTAAAGCTGCAAAGGGCCGGCTGCCTTGATCTGATTGAAGACGGTGATCGGAGTGCCGTCCAGCGGATTGGTGATCGTATACGGTGTAAACAGCGAGTTGCCGAAGCCCAGGTTGTTGATCTGAACTGTCTGGTAGTTGGAACGACGGTACCAGGTAAGGTTCAGGGTCAGTTTCTTGAACAGTTCCTGCTGAATGCCAATGTCGTATTGCAGGTTATATTCACGTTGGAAGTTCGGATCCAGTTTCGGAATATTGGTTGCAGTCCCGAATGAGGGATTGAGGCTGGGTCCCAGACCGTTCACGGGCAGGTTCGCAGCCGACGTTCCCTGCGGGGCGTAGGTGTCCGTGGGGTAACAGTTGGGGTTCGGCGTGGTCGTGGGAATGTTATTGGATACGACGGCAACCGGGGCGCAACTGCCGTCTGTCGGCGCGTTCCAGTTCAATGTCTGCGTCTGGATGGTCATTGGGTTGAAGTTCTGCGTATGACCCACTCCATATTGGGTGTTGAACTTGCCAAAGCCCGCCTTAATTGCGGTCTTGTGGTTGCCGAAAACGTCATAGACAATGCCCAGACGCGGGGCAAAGTTCAGCCAGCAACCCATGCCCTTGTTGTTTTTGCAGTCGATCTTATCGATGGACCGGAGCCCGACGAAACGACCCGCCGGTGCATTTTCAGGATCCACTTGCGCCGAGAGGTATTCCAGTCGCAGTCCCGCTGTAACGGTAACCCGCTTCACATGCCATGTGTCCATCAGAAAGGCGGCGCTGTCCGCGTTCAGGTAGGCTCTGCGGTAAACAGGAGTGTCAAATGCGATGAATACGGTAGGTACAGCCTGACTGAAATACGAATAGCCATCGCCGTTCATAACCACTGACTGACGGTTCGGTCCAAAACTATACGACACGCCTCCCCTGATCTGGTGAGAGCCGGTTACATACGTTGCATTTCCGCTGAAAAAGTTTCTCGTCGTTTGCCAATACTGTGGATAAGTGCCACTAACGTACCGGTAATTGCGCGCTGCATCGTACTGAGATGTGTTCTTGTACCAGCCAGGCGAGCCCGCAGCCTGACCTACTCCGTCCTGATACAGTTCGTTGTAGTCGAGATGGTTCAGGTTCATGCCGAATTCGGTCACCAGCTTGGCAGTAGGTGTACCTGTGTACTTGAACTGCAGAATATAGTACATGGGCCAGCGTGTGCGCTGGTCTGAAGCGGTTGACGGGTCGAAGGGAAGGCCGGAGACGCCACCATCCACAATCTGATGTTCCTTGTATTTCCAATTCCGAAGCCAGAAGGCGCTCACCTTGTTCTTTGCGTTAATCTGATAGGTCAAACGGATGGTACCGGCATAGATACCGCCTTCCTGAATGCCAGGTGCTCCATTTGGATAAAAAGAACCGCCGGCCTGTGTGTTCGTGAGCTGCTTGCGGCCGGTCAGTACAAACCAGAGTTTGTCTTTACGAAGCGGCCCTCCCAGGGAACCGTCGAAGTCTTCAATCTTCACTGATTTACTCGGCCCCGAGACGCCGCGGGCCTTGAGCAGTTCGGTATAGTTGTTTCCCTGAAAGAAGCCGTTGCCGCCCGATCCGGCGCCGAAGACGTCAAGATGAACCTGATTACCCCCTTCGCGGGGAACCAGGTTTGTGTATAAACCTCCGCCGGACGATTGAGCGGTCACATTGCTGGTCTGGAACGTGGTTTCCTGGATTGCCGCATTATCGATATACTGCTGAATTGCACCGTCAGCGTAAGTCGTGTTGATTAGCAGACCATCGAGCATGTAAGTATTTCCCTGGGCGTTACTGCCATGAACAGTGGGATAATTCTGCTCGATCTGGTAGGATCCGCCGACGTCAGGACGATCAATATGAGCTCCGGGAATCTGATAGGCCATCGCCTGCATATAGCGGGCAGTGGGTAGCGCATCCATTTCAGCCCGGGACAGCGTTTCGGGGTGAGCAACATTTTCAATGTCAACGGTGGCAACTCTGGCCTCAACACTTACCGATTCGCCCACTGTGCCGACTTTAAGAACGGCATCCACGGGAACAGATATATTCGCCAGCACGTCAATGGACAGCTTGGCGGGCGTAAAACCAGACGAAGTAGCAGTTATAAGATAGGTCCCGGGGCGCAGATCGACAATAGCGTAACGCCCTTCGCTATTGGTTGTGGCAGTCTTGGATTTTTCGATGAGAGCGTCGCTGGCCGCTACGACTTTTGCACCGACTACGACGGCACCACTGTCATCTCTGATTACACCGGAGATTGTGCTCTGCGCCAGCGCCAGCGTTGGCAGTATCAGAGCGAGAACCGAGAAAGCAAGCCATCTGGATTGATTCTTCATAACTCTTTGTAGTTACTCCTTTTCCCAGCATCGGGACAACCCACCCGTGTTGAACCGCAAGCATGCCACGTCAACATAGAGCGTTGCGATTATATTTTTCGAATTGTTCAGAGTCAAGCGTCGAAGGCATCAATAATTTGTAGCGAATCCGCCCTGTTACTTGGGAACACCAGGCTTCCTAAACCGTTACAAAAACCGGTTACTTCGACTTAGAGAGCTGGCACATTTGCCTGTGTGTTCACCGCGGCGAGTGCGCGGGCTTTCCAGAGTTCACCCACGCAGCCTTTGCCGACGCCGGGAGGATTTCGGACGGTCTTAGTTTTGTCGCCGGGCTTTGAAACAGTAGAATCGTGATTCCGCGTCTGCACGATACTGCTCGATATTCTAATCGCGGCAAAAAACATTGCCCCGGGTGTGACTGTGGGATCGTCTTCTGGCTAGCCGGCAGGGACTCTCTCGCGAAAGCGTGCCGAAGTTAATCGCAGGTGCTCGTGAGACGAGCAGCTACCGGATTAACAAACCCTGCCCGGTCGGCAGTGAAAGGATTTCGCGCCCGCGGGCCGCCGCTGCCTCCGCAAGCGTACGGCGCTGATGTTCGTAACCCGTGTAGGCAAAGTCGTCAAAAAGCACGACGGCACCCGGGGACAAGCGATCCCAGAAAAACTCCAGCGCTTTTTGCTCCGGAAGCGCGCAGTTCATGTCGATGTGCAGGAAGGCAATCGTACTTGATTCAATCGATGGGAGAATCTCCGGGACTGAGCCTGGAACCACCACCGCTCCTGGCCATTCCGCGAAATTCGCGCGGATGCGATCAAGGTCAGTTACGTACCCTCCATCCATCAGCGTCTGTTCCGCGATTATCCTGCGCCCTGTGCTCACCTCTTCCGCAGAGTACTGCGGGAGGACAGGGCCGGTGAACGTATCAACCAGAAAGAACCTGCGGCTGGTCGCGTTCCAATCGAGCGCCTGCATAACCGCCGAACTCATGAAACCCGCATTCACGCCGCATTCGACGAAAGCCCCATCCACCTGGAGAGCTGTCCGCGCGGCCCAAATGGCAACATGAACCCGCCACTCGAACTGCGGGTCGAACCCGAGGCTGGCCTTAATTCCCCGCGCGTATGCGGCGCGAAAGGCTGGTTCGTTCCTGAAGTTATCGTTGTGCAGGGTAAATATACCGTCCTGCGCGTATCGGAACTGTCGATAGTCTCTGCGGGTGGACTTCAGTTCGAGCCCCGCGCGGGCGGCGACGGGTTCCATCACCCGGATCAGTGCCGCTTTCACGTACGAACGAATTCGGCGCATAGCAACCATCTTACGCAGGTATGCCAAACTAGCTCCAGTGAACGGGGATTCCATCACCCGCAGGCTTTTGCTTGGCCAGCTGGCTGCCCTGACAGCCTTCGCCCAGGTTCCGGCCGCACCGGTTGCTGTTGCTGACGACGATCCTCTGCGCGGGTTGCGCCTGCCGCACCCCCGCTTGATCCTTCCTGAAGCAGCCCTGGACCGGCTGCGGACTCAAATCCGGGAAAACGCTGTCGCCCATCGTACCTATAACGATCTGGAGCGTGATTGCGACAAGTTGCTCAACGTGCCCCCCGTTGAATACCGTCTGACCGGACCCCGCCAGGTGCTTCAGGCTGACCATATTCAGGACCGGGTCACCACACTCGCGCTGATTTTTCGAATCAGCGGCAAGGAAACCTATCTGCGGCGAGCGGTTGCGGAATTGAAATCAGCGGCTGCGTTTAAGGACTGGAATCCGGCTCGCTTCACGGAGACTGCAACCATTACGCACGCCTTTGCCATCGGATATGACTGGCTTTATGCCGCGCTCAGTGTCGAAGAACGGGTCTGGATCCGAAATGCCATTGTGACGAAGGGTCTCGACCTTGCGCTGCCGATTTATCATAAAGAAGGTGGCTGGCCGAATGACCGTTTTAATGCCAATGTGGTCTGCAATTCGGGCATGGGGCTGGGTGCGCTGGCTGTAGCCGGAGACCCTGCGGTTGAGGAAAACAAGGCGGTCAATGACAAGTGCTCCGCAGTGCTCAGGGGAGTGCTGGATTCCCTGCCCCGCGGACTCGCTGCGTATGGCGTTGAAGGCTCCTGGCCCGAGGGTGCGGATTACTGGAACGCGGTGACGAAGGCGGCGTGTGTTCTGTTCAGCGGGTTGCAGACAGCGCTGAATAACGATTTCGGCTTGAGTTCTTCTCACGGCGTGGATCGCGCAGGCCGTTTCCGGGTCCACGCCACCGGGCCGTTCGGCAAGGTCTTCAATTTTGGCGATTCTGATGACGACGCGGATGTGGCGCCGGAAATGTACTGGCTGGCGCGACGGTTCGCTACTCCGGCGTTTGCCTGGTCAGAGAACAGAGTGCTGGACCACACCAGTCATCCGGATGCGTATGACCTGGCGTGGTTTACCAGGGATGCGAAGTCACCGCTACAGCCGCCAGCCTGGCCCCTCGACACCATTTTTCGCGGGGTTGACGTGGCCGTGATGCGCAGCGCGTGGGATGACCCGAACGCAATCTTCATTGCGGTAAAAGGCGGAGACAACAAGGCTCCGCACGCGCATCTCGACCTGGGAAGTTTTGTTCTGGACGCCGGCGGGGTTCGCTGGGCGGTGGACCTGGGCGCTGAGGACTACGACCTTCCCGGCTACTTTGGAAGGCAGCGCAGCGGCTATTACAGAGTGCGCACGGAGGCCCACAATACACTGCTGATTGACAATGAAAACCAGGACCAGCGCGGCGAAGCGCGGATAACCCGGCAGGATATTCTGCCGGATCTCACTTGGGTACAGGCTGATCTGAACCGCGCCAATCTGGGCAGGGTCAGGCAATGGACCCGCCGTGTCGGTCTGGCGCAGCGGCAGGTGGTGCTGATGAATGATGTTTTGCGCTGTGATCAGCCGCGCGAAGTGATCTGGGGCCTGATGACCGATGCCGAAATCACGTTAAGCGGGCAAACCGCTACGTTACGTAAAAACGGCTGGAATCTGGCCGCTGAAATCCACACACCCCGCCATGCTGTTTTTGACGTCGCTTCCGTTCACCCGGCACCACCTCAGGCCGCGAATGCCGGCTATCACAAATTGATTGTGCGACTGGGTGAAAAAGTCACCGATCTGGATTTGAATATCACGTTGACACCCTATCGGGACGGGCAGCCGAAGCCGAAGACAGCGGTTCAGTTCCCCGTCTGAGTCTGAGCAAAGGCAATTTACAAAAGTCTGGGATACTTCCGGGTTAACAGCCGTCATAATAAGGACATGCGATTTACAGCTTTTGCCGGCCTGCTCGCCCCCGTGGCATGCGTTTCGATGCTGTTGGCCCAGGCGCCGGCCGCCGCCCCTTCCCGCTATGCGAGTGTCATCGGCACCGTCGACAAGGTGGATACCGCTGCGAAGGTCTTCACAATCAAGACGGACAAGACTGGCGACACGACGGTCAAATTTGACGAAAAGACATCTTTTCTGCGAATTCCAGCGGGCGAGACGGATACGAAAAAAGCCACGCCTTCGAAGTCCGATGAGGTAGGCCCCGGAGACCGGATACTGGCCCGCGTCCGCACTGAAAACCCCACCGGGACTCCAGCCATCACGTTCTATATCACTAAGCATGCCGAGATCACCCAGCGTCAGGAAAAGACTCTGGCGGAATGGCAGACGCAGGGTGTCGCCGGCACCGTGAAATCCGTTGATGCCTCGGCGAAACAGATCGTGATTTCGGTGCGCGGCGGGTTTGGTCCGCCGAAGGACGTCACGCTCGATGCCACGGGCACCGTGAACTACCAGCGCTACAGCCCGGAAAGCGGGAAGTATGAAGGCGGCGCGATGGATTCCGTCAAGGCCGGTGACCAACTTCGCGTGCTGGGCAAAAAGAATGCCGACCAGACGGAGATCAAGGCAGAGGCGATCATGTCCGGTTCGTTTAAGACTTTGCCGGTGCAAATCAAGTCGATTGATGCTGCCAGCGGGCAGATTCAGGCTACGGATCTGGCCAGCAAGAAGCCGATCACGATTCTGGTGCGCGCCGATACCGTTATGAAGAAGCTGGATGAAGCGACCGCCACCATGATGGCGCGTCGGCTGAATCCGGCCGCGCAGGCGGCCGGTGGCCGTGGTGCTGGCGGCGGAACAAGCGGTGCTGCGCCGGCAGGTGCAGGCGGCGGACGCGGCGGCGGCGGTGGTGGCCGGGCGATGGACCCTGCCAAACTGCTTGACCAGCAGCCTGCGATCCAATTGTCAGATCTGAAGCCGGGCGACCCGATTGTGATTACCGGCGCTGCGACCAGCGATATGACCAGGCTGGCTGCAATGTCACTGGTTGCGGGAGTTGAGCCGATTTTGCGGGCTGCCCCGCAGAATGGCCCCGATCCGCTGGGTGGCAGCTGGAATCTCGGTGACGGCGGCCCGCCCCAGTAAGCAATTTCTAATGCAGGGCGTTGACGGCCGTACGGGTGTCGCGCAGCATTTTTTCCACGGCATCGTGGCTGCGTTTGCTGCCAAACCAGCCGAAACCGGTAATGTTGGGCCGCGATAAAGTCACGCTGTTCACTTCAACGTCGATACCGCCGCCGGACTGGCGTACGAACCAATAAGTATTGGTGCGCCAAACGAAGCCATGATCGTCGCCTTCCGGAAAATAGCCGCGGCCCGGGTCTTTCACGTCCTGCATTTCCCTGACACTGGCAGTAGTTGATTTAGACATCCAGCGGTTTTCATCGATGCGCCGGTAATGGGTGTCATAGACGCATTCGTAGCGAACCCCGAACCAGAGCGTGGATTGATCGAGCGTCATTTTCGCCATGAAGTGATCGTCGCTGGGAATACTGTCGGGCTCCAGCGTGCCTGAAGCTTTCGTCACATCCGGTTTGAAGTATCTTGGGTAGTTGGGATAGTCTTCCATCAGGTGGCGGACGTCTTCAATGGTGCCGTGATCAATGTGCATCATGCCCGTGAAATGGTGAATGCTTCCGGAAGCCACGTCCCCGTTTTCATGCGCTTCGAGGAAGGCCTTGCCTGTTTTATATGCGGAATTGCGGGCGCAACAGGATGAGGTATCTATGGACAGCTTCCCCGAGTCGGTATAGGGCTTGACCACTTCCCGCCCAAATTTGGCGACGTAAGAATCGAACGCCTGCAGAGTTTTGGGGTCCAGATGAAGGATCGGCATGACCGCCGCCGACAGGGTTTGGCAGGAAATAGCGCAGAGAAGCCACGCTGCGGCAGGGAAAAACCTCATTGATTCAACTATAGCGGTATGGTGGATTTGATGATGTCGAGTCCCATAAAGTTCAGTCATGGCTGGATGGCGGATACAGAGCCTGGTGCGTTGTGTGTGTACCTTGACCTGAATTACCGGATGTCGGCGTCGCAGAAACTAGCCACGATTTTCTAAATGTACGAATCTGTGGTGGCGACCTATGTTTCCCAGGAACGCCAGTGCCATCCCGAAGCCAGCTAGCGGTAGATTTTTTTGCGGGCGGCTTGCAAGGCGCTTGGGCTGGGATATGGTTCGCAAGGTCTACGGCTGGCTGCCCGCCGGTGAATAAGGCGCTGTGTTTCCTGCTAACGGTGCTGGATGATCTCGGACGGTGGAAGGGCCTGAGTCAGGAGACAGATTAGCTGCGCCGCGATTGAATCAGCGACAGAAACTCATCCCGGGTTTCCTTATTTTCCCTAAAAGCCCCGAGCATCGCACTCGTGACAGTGGACGAATTCTGTTTTTCCACGCCCCGCATCATCATGCAAAAATGCTGCGCTTCAGCCACCACTCCCACGCCAACCGGGTCCAGCAACTCCTGCACACACTCAGCCACCTGCTGAGTCAGCCGCTCCTGAATCTGAAGACGGCGGGCGAAAACATCTACAATGCGCGGCAGTTTGCTGAGGCCCATCACCTTGTTCCGGGCGATGTAGGCGATGTGCATTTTACCGTAAAACGGGAGCATGTGGTGTTCGCACATGCTGAAGAATTCGATATCCTTCACGATCACCAAGTCGTCGTATTTCACATCGAAAATAGCGTCATTGACGATTTTTGAAAGGTCAGCAGTATAGCCGCTCGTCAGAAATCGCATTGCCTTTTCCACCCGCTCGGGGGTACGAAGCAGGCCGTCACGCGACGGATCCTCGCCGATGGCTTCAAGCATGCCGTGAATGAACGGCGCGATGGGAGCAGGCGTTTTCTTCGGAGCAAATATCTTAACTTCAGCGCGCTTTTTATTCATGGACATCCCGTAACTTCACAGATGTTGCGGTCCGTCTCCCGGATGCGAACCTTTTCAAGGCGGGGCTCATCCTGCGGAAACGCCGTTCTCC
Source organism: Terriglobia bacterium (assembly GCA_025363475.1). GTDB lineage: Bacteria > Acidobacteriota > Terriglobia > Bryobacterales > Bryobacteraceae > BOG-234. The sequence goes on along the minus strand of JANYDS010000060.1, from coordinate 13,499 downwards.
ATACTACTCGCAATCGGCGGTCCACTTCCCGTGCCAGGTTTTCGGTGGTCGGTACTTCTGTGCGGAACACCTCCACTTCTTCATTCAGATTACGCCAGCGAAACGGAGTCAGAATCTGGTCTTCGGTCAGCCGGTCAAGGGTGGGGACATCGACCATTCGTCCTGTGATCGCATCCACCTCGCCCCTGACCGTGAGTTCCACCTCATAATCGTGCCCGTGGCCGTAGGGGTTATTGCATTTGCCGAAGGTTTCCCGATTTTCGGCGTCGGTCAAAGCCGGGGAATGCAGCCGGTGCGATGCCGCGAAATAATAGCGTCTGGTCAGGCGGACGGTCATTCCGGACCCCGATAATCCACAAACAAGTCGCTGGTTTCATACACGCGGACGCTGAACAGCTTCGCGCCCCCCTCGATACTGGGTGCCAGGCGGTTCCAGATATCGATGGAAATATTTTCTACCGTGGGCACGATTTCATCGAACGGCTTCACTTCCCGGTTCAGCAACCGATGATCGTAAACGCTCAGCACCTTCTCTTCAAGGATTTCCTTAAGACGTTTCAAATCCAGCACCATGCCCGTAACGGGGTCCGGTTCGCCTTCGATGGCGACATCAACGATATAGTTATGGCCGTGTCCCATCGGATTACAGGCCAGGCCATAGACCCTTTCGTTTTCAGAATCTGAAAGCAACGGCGAACGGCAGATATGTGAGGCCGAGAATTCAACTTTTTTTGATATGAGCACGTGTCCACTAGAATTATAAGTAATCAAACATGAAAGCTGATCGTATTCTCCAGACCAGCATCCTTGTGATGCTGCTAGCGTTCGTCGGTGTGCTTTATCTTTCGCTGCACGACAACGTCGTAAAAGCGGGCGACAGCGCACCCGATTTCAGCATTCGCGCGGAAAACGGCAAGACCGTGACCGCGCGCGAATTCGGCGGCAAGCTGCTGCTGCTCAACTTCTGGGCCACATGGTGCCAGCCCTGCGTGCAGGAAATTCCTTCGCTCGATGCCCTGCAGAAAGAACTGGGGCCGAAGGGCTTGGTGGTGCTGGGCGTGAGTGTCGATAAGGACCAGAAAGCTTACACCGAATTCATCAAGCGCTTTGGTATTTCGTTCCTCACAGCGCGCGATCCGGAACAGGTGATCAATGGCAAATACGGCACGCTGCAATATCCGGAGAGCTATCTCATTGACCGGTCCGGCAAGGTGGTCGAGAAAATTGTCGGGCAGGAGAACTGGTCTGCCGGGCAGATGGTGAAGCATGTCAAGTCCCTGCTTTGAGACGTTTGAACGAAAACCTCTCCCGGTTGAGGTAAAGGCGGCGCTCATTGAATTGCTGGGGCCGCGCGGCTATCTGGATCGCCCCGAAGATCTGACGCTTTACGAATACGATGGCAGCGTCGACAAGGCCGCTCCTGAACTGGTAGTGTTTCCCCGAACGACGGAAGAGGTCGCAGAGATCGTCAGGATTACCGCCTTGCACCAGGTGCCGATTGTGGGCCGGGGCGCGGGAACGGGGCTTAGCGGAGGCGCTATTCCACGGGCCGGCGGCGTTACGATCGGCTTTTCGCGCATGAACAAGATCCTTGAAATTGATCTGCTCAATGAGCGCGCGGCGCTGCAGCCCGGAGTTGTGAATCTTGACATCACGCTGGCCGTGCAGGCGGACGGGTATTTTTACGCCCCGGACCCTTCGAGCCAGAAAGCCTGCACCATCGGCGGCAATGTGGCGGAAAACTCGGGTGGTCCTCACACGCTGGCCTATGGCGTAACCACCAATCACGTCCTGGCGCTCGAATTTGTGCTGCCCGATGGCACCATCCACAACACCGGCGAATCCTGCGGTTACGATCTGACGGGTTTGTTGACCGGTTCCGAAGGCACCATGGCGCTGGTGACGAAAATCACCGTTCGCCTGATGCGCCAGCCCGAGAAAATCAAGACCATCCTGGCTGTCTACAACTCGGCTTCAGACGCTGCGGATACAGTAGCTGAGATCACTGCGTGCGCCATCACTCCTGTTGCCGTGGAAATGCTGGACGGCGATATGCTGCGTATGGTGGAAGAGGCAACGCATGCCGGATACCCAATGGATGCAGCTGCCGTTTTGCTGATTGAACTGGAAGGTCTGGTGGAAGCGGTGGAGGAGCAGGCCGAGCAGATTCGCGAGGTTTGCCAGCGCTGCAATGCCAGGGAATTCCGCGTGGCGAAGACGGCGGAGGAACGTGATCTGCTGTGGAAAGGCCGCAAGAATGCGTTTGGGGCGGCGGGCCGGGTTAGTCCTTCGTATTACGTGCAGGATGGCGTGGTGCCACGCACGCAGATCGCTCCTACGCTGCGATTTATTGCAGAGGTCGCTGAGCGGCATCAGGTGCGCATCAGTAATATTTTCCATGCCGGGGACGGCAACATGCACCCCATCATTCTGTTCAATTCGCGGGTTCCGGGAGAGCTGGAACGGGCGAAGGCGGCGGGTGAGGATATTCTTGCTTATTGCATTAAAGTGGGCGGGTCAATCACCGGTGAACACGGCGTGGGGATGGAAAAGAACGAGATGATGGATAAGCTGTTCAATGCCGATTCGCTCGATTACATCCGCAAGTTCAAACTTTTGTTTGATCCGGCACTGCGGTTGAATCCGGGGAAAGTTCTCCCCACCGGTCGGGGGTGTCTTGAGATCCGCCAGTCCCCGCTGAACAGTCGAAACACCGTTTAATCCGGCCTGCGGGCCGGTTCCACGTGAATTAAGACGTCTTCCACCCAGGGCAGCGTATGACGCACCTGATCCCGCACCGTTTTAGCAATCGCGTGCGATTCGCGCACCGTAATGTCAGGGTCCACTTCAAGGTGCAGATCGACGTGGTACTTCAAGCCCGTTTTGCGCGCAAAGCACTTTTCCACACCGACGACATCGGGAACGGCCATCGCGACTTCGCGCACTTCAGTCATCTGGCCATCATCCGGCATGGTGTCCATCAGGTGAAGGGACGTATCGTGCATTACCCGCAGGGCGGTGCCGATCACGATGAGGCCTACACAGAACGCCCCGTAGTGATCAGCACGCTGGAAGCGCAGCGGGTCCCAAAGTGTGAGCGAGAGCGCAATGAGAGCAACCGTACCAGAGAGCATGTCGATGCCGTCATTGGTGGCATCGGCAATCAGCGAAGAACTGCCGATGCTGCGACCGTGATTATATTTGATATACACCAGACCGAGCTTGGCAACAATCGAAATCATCAGCGGCCATACGGCGTAAAACGCAGGGACGTGGATTTCATCCGTGGCCCACAAGGCATGCCATGCGATCACGGCTCCTGCAGCGAGCAGCAAAAAACCCAGCAGCAGCCCTGTCAGGATTTCGAGGCGTCCGTGGCCATACGGATGATTCTTATCGGCGGGCCGGGAAGAAAGGATCAAACCCACCAGCACCAGCCCGGATGCGAACACATCCGCTGCCGATTCAAAGCCGTCCGCACTCAACGAAGCTGACCGCGAATACCAGCCCACAGTAATCTTGAGGGCTGCCAGCAGTGCGCTGACAATCATTCCGAAAATGGCAATGCGGCGTGCGCGGTCCACTCTGGGTAAGTTTAGCCGGTCAGGTTCGCTGAGCCCGTGAGTAGGGTGAAGTGATGTAGCGCTGCGATTCATGGGCCGCATCAGCATCCGGCGCAAACTTGATGGCCTGCTGGTAAGCCCGTATCGCCAGACTGTGCTGCTTTTGCAGATCGTAAATCTGCCCCTGCCTCATAAGTGCCAGCGCACCGGTATTCAGATCCAGTTGTTGCAGCTTATCCATGGAAGCAGTTGCTTTGCGCAGGCTGTCGAGCGCGTCATCAAGGCTGTTGAACCAGAACTGCAAATTGCCCGTCTCGTAATAAATCTTCTCCCAGACGATGCGTTCAAACCCTGGAATTTTGTCCACCTTCATGCGGGAAATCTCGTGCAGGGTCTCCAGCGCCTCTTTCCTCTGACCCAGTGAAGCCTGCATTTGCGCCAGCTCAAAGCGCAACAGATAGTTGCGAGGGTAGCGCATGATCAGGCCGGACACCAGCGGGATCGCGCGCTTGGGCTGGCCTTCGCGGCGGTAAAGCGCACAGAGGATAAGTTCGGCGTCAACCCGGTTTTCCGTGCCCTTCAGCGCGACCTCTTCGATGGTCCGGATGCCGCGTTGTTTATCGCCGCGATAACCGGCCACAAACCCTAATATCTTCATACTCCAGGAGAGGTTGCCCACTATATAGTCGTACCCGCCCTGCAGCAACTTCGCATCGTAATCGCCTGGAGTAATTTCAGTGACGCGGTTATCGTATTTTCGCGCCTGATTTGAGTCCGAAAGCGAAGCCGTCCAGCTCTTCCGTACCAGAAAACCGTAGTTGGCGCGCAAGGCGAAAGCAACGCTCAGGGAGTGGAGTGCAACTGTGTCATTGGGTGCAATCAAAATGCGCGCGTTGCACAACTGCAGGGTGCGTTCAATCTCCGTGAAGAAACGCTTTTCGATATCCGCAGGTGGTTCCATCTTTGCCCGGCGAATGAAAGAATTATTGCCACTGACCAGTTCACTTTCAAGAGCGCCATTGCGAAACAGTTCGCGGTAGAGCAGCGCGTGAGCTACATGGTTATGCAGGATGGGATTCCCGGGATCGGCCGCCATCGCTTTCTCATAGCTGGCAAGTGACAGGTCGTAGTCCAGGTTGTAGAACGCGTTATTGCCTGTCCGAATCAATTCTTCCTGACTCTGGTCAGCGGCAAATATCGCGCTCACCCCCAGAAGCAGGTATACAAAAGCTTTCATACGTTCCGCCTTCAGTCTACGGCTTAGACTGGTGGTTTGAGATACTCCGTTGAGAAATCAGTAATCGCAGGCGTGCCTGTGCTGCTCCTGAAAGACCAGACGGTCGAGGTGGAGGCTGCGATTGCCCCGTCGCTGGGCAACCGTGCCATCAGGCTCGCAGTCCATGGCCAGAATTTCCTCTACTGGCCGTCTGCCGTCCCCACCGGCATGAACGGAATCCCCTTCCTGGCCCCGTGGGCAAACCGAATGGCCGGTGGCGGCTTTGAAGCGAACGGGCACAGATATGAGTTCAACGCCAGTCCGCAACTTCGCCGGGACGGCAACGGCCTTCCTATCCACGGCCTGCTCACCGCATCCCGCCTCTGGGAAGTTGCCGAAACCGGTGCCGACGACGAAAGTGCTTTCGCGACCAGCGTTCTGCCCTTTTCCAGACACCCCGAGTTGCTGTCCAACTGGCCCTTTCCGCATTCGTATGAGATGACATACCGTTTGTCAAAAGGAGTGCTTGAAGTTCACCTCGCCATCTTCAACGAAGGTGACCAGGCCATGCCGGTTTCCATCGGCTTTCATCCCTATTTCGAACTGCCGGGTGTCTCGCGGGATGACGCATTTGCCCATGTTCCAGCCCGCCAGCGGGTATTGATGGACGCACAGCTGGTGGCCACCGGAGAGTTCGAACCCGTCACACTGCCAGACCGGGTCAGCCTGCGCGATCACCGCTTCGATGACGGCTTTACTGACTTGATCCACGACCCGGACGTCAACGTGCGCTTTTCCGTGGAAGGCGGCGGTAAACGAATCGACGTTACTTTCGGCCCCCGCTATCCCGTGGCAGTGATTTACGCGCCGCCCGGCCACAACTACATCTGTTTCGAACCCATGACGGCGGTGACAAACGGAGTCAATCTTGCCGCGGCAGGCAAGTATCCTCAACTGCAATGGGTTCAGGCCGGCGAGGTCTGGCGGGAGTCGTTTTGGGTTAAAGCTTCCCGCTCGGCCTGAAGCAAAGCCCGCGTACCTTCGCGCAGCTGCGGCAGTCTCCAGATAAACGCCGCACTTGCGATCAGGCAGATCAACGCCCCGGTCAGCAGTGTGAAGGGCGCGCCAATCTGGTCTGCCGCCAAACCCGCCAGCATCCCGCCCACCGGCCCCACGCCCATATACATCATGGAATAAACGCTCATCACACGCCCGCGGAAATGGTCGGGAGCCATGGTCTGAACTAAGGTGTTGGCAGCTCCCATCTGAATCATGCCGGAGAAGCCCATCACAAAGAGGGCAGAAGCAGAGAGCCATATCTGGCCGGAAAGGGAAAACGTCGCCATGGCAACAGCAAAGATCGCCATGCCCCAAACGGCCCACCGCGTGAGTCCCTTGAGGCCCGTCCGCGAGGCCAGCAGCAGCGCCCCAACGAGCGCGCCGGTGCCGCCGATACCCATGAGCACCCCCAGGCCCGACGCGCCCGCGTGGAGGATTCTATCCGCAAAGATCGGCATCAGTACAAAGTACGGCAAGCCCGCGAAACTGAGCACGCCCACCAGGATCAAAAGCCCCCGCACCGGGGCCGTGCGCCCCACATAAACAAAACCTTCCCGAATGGTGTGCCAGGCCGATTGCTTCGTCGGCGGGGCCTGGAACTTTGGGAGTTTCATCGCCAGCAAACCACCCAAAACCGCAATATAACTGACTCCATTGCCGAAGAAACACCAGCCTTCGCCGATCCGCGCCACCAAAATCCCGGCAATCGCCGGACCCACAATGCGCGCCCCATTGAAAATTGAGGAATTCAGCGCGATGGCGTTGATCATGTCCTGCCGACCCACCATCTCACCCAGAAACGCCTGCCGCGCCGGAATATCGAACGAATTTACCATACCCAGCAGCGCGGAAAGGACGAAAACCTCCCAAATTCTGATTTCCCCGGTCAGCGTCAGGATTCCCAGGGTCAAAGCCAGGATCATGGAAGCGGTCTGGGTGGCGATAATGACCGAGCGCCGGTCCCACCGGTCAGCCACATATCCACCGAGGGGAGAAAGTACGAAAACCGGAATCTGCCCCGCGAAGTTCACCATCCCCAGCAAAGTGGACGACCCGCTCAAACGGTATATCAGCCAGGACTGAGCCACCACCTGCATCCACGTCCCGATCAATGAAATCAGCTGTCCGGCGAAGAAAATACGGAAATTCCGGTGACGAAGTGCACGCAGTGTCGAGGGTGTCACGAGGCGCGTCATTGGATAAATCTGATCGTATCAGTTGCTTTTCTTCCAACATTCAGGCACGATGGAAAGTTTTCACCCCTTTCTTATACAGCGCATGCAAGTACGAGTCCTCTATCACGACCATTGCTTCGACGGCGCAGCCTCGGCAGCCTTTTTCAGCCGTTTCATCCGGGGCTCCGTTCACCCGGAAGCGCAGTTCAAATACACGGGAATGGCGCATCGGGCATCGCAGATTTTTGAAGACAGCCTCTTCGATGGCGACGAAAACGCCATCGTGGATTTCAAGTTTTCCAACAATCCGCGCCTCACCTGGTGGTTTGACCATCATCAGAGCGCGTTTCTCACCCCGGAAGACGCACGCCTCTACGAAGCCACCAAAACCGAGCGGAAGATGTTCGACACGACTTATAAATCGTGTACCCGCTACATCTCCACCATGGTGAAGCAGAAATGGGGCTTCAGTGCGCCCGATCTGGACGACCTGGTTTACTGGGCGGATATCATCGACGGCGCGCAATACCCCGACGCCAAGACTGCGGTCGATTTGGGTGCGCCTGCCATGAAACTGACCCTTGTGATTGAAAGCTCCAAGGGTTCAGATATCGTGCAAAAGATCATCCAGTATATGCAGCGAATGCCTCTGGCTGAAATCATCGAACAGCCGGATATTCAGGAAGTTTTCAAGCCGCTTTATGAGCGCCATTTGAAATCAGTGGATGTCATTCGGGAACATGCCAGTGAAGCGGGTGGTGTGATCACGTTTGATCTGACGGGTTTCGATCTGGAAGGCTATAACAAGTTCGTGCCGTATTTCCTGTTTCCGCAGGGTGTTTACACGGTGGCCGTGAGTCCGTCTACTTTCCGGACGAAGATTTCCGTGGGGTCAAATCCGTGGGCTCCGGTGGAGCCAACTCACAACCTGGCGACCATTTGCGAACGGTATGGCGGTGGCGGACATGCCCGCGTGGGTGCCATTAGTTTGGAACCGGGGCAAGTCGATGAAGCCCGCAAGATCGCTGCGGAAGTGGCTGCGGAACTCAGCGCCTGATCTATTTCGACTGATAGGGGCCGAAGACCGCTTTCACGCGGTAGGTTTCGGCGGAATCGTCGAGAATAATGACCTGAAATGTATCGCCGCCGGGCGCAACCCGCAACACGATATGGCCTTGTGTGCTCTTCAGCCGGTCAACCAGATCGCCAATCACGATTCGGTTGGCCTCAATCATATTGGTGGCAAAACCATCGCGCGGACCCGGATAGATCTTCGTCGAAAACAGCCGGTCCAGAACATCGTGACCGGGTGATCTAAGGACCAGACCGGGATGATGAAAACCCGCGGTCGCAGCGTTCCGACATAAAATACGTTCTGCGAATTGCGGTTCCCGTGGTGATTCAGAATCGCCGCATCCACGGGCCCAACGGCCTTCGCCACTGGTGTTTCCATGTCGTTCCAGAGCGGTGCGCCGTCAGATGCCCTGCCCGGTCTATCGCCGCCGCTGAAGTAATCGAACTTGCCGTAACTGATGCGAATCGCCAGCGAGCACATGTTCTCGTCCGGGTATTCGGCAGGCGGCAGGTCTTTCAGCAGAGGAAATTGTTCGCGCGTATTGATGCCGACGCCGGTCCAGATGTCGCCGTTGGCAGCGATGTTGCGGATTTCGAAATTCGGGTATTTGGCGGGTTCGCGCAGCAGAACGATTTGGTCGTTCCTGCCGGGCCGCAGCCGTTCCACTTTCAAGCCGTTTTCCTTTTGCTGCGTTTCCAGAAAAGCCTTATAGGTTTTCACCATCGCATTGTCGAGCGGCGCGGGGTAGTTATAACTTGGCGAGCCCCGGTCAATCATGGTGTGAAACGGAATCTGTCTGCCGACTCCCACCATGGAACCCATGTGATCATCGTGAAAATGCGTCAGATACGCGTAGTCGATGGCGAGTGTCCCATGTGCCGCGTCATGTGCCAGCATGTGACGCGCATAGCGGGCGATCCATTCACCCGGCGTACGCGACGCATCGGGCTTCGGAACCGTGCCGCGCGGAGGCACTCTGCCGCCAGCGCCCGCGTCCAGCAGCATCGATGTTCCATCGGGAAAAATCAGCAGCCCGGCATTGCCGCGCCCGGTATTGATTTGGTGTATATCGAGCGTTCCGGGCGTCCAGGGCGGCAACGGCTGACCCACCTGCTGCGCAAAAGCGGGCGGCACAAGTAATGCCGCGAGAACAAAACACTTCCGCATAATTTATTTGCTGATAAAACGGGCCGTGTGAGAATTCTTCAGTTTCGCAATCTGTTCCGGCGTCCCTTCGCCCACCAGACGACCGCCGCCTTCCCCGCCCTCCGGACCCAAATCCAGAATCCAGTCTGCTGCCAGAATCACGTCCAAATTGTGCTCAATCACCAGCAGCGTGCCGCCATTGTCGATGAGCCGCTCAAACGCCAGTAACAGCTTCTGAATATCATCGAAATGCAGGCCTGTAGTGGGTTCGTCGCAGATGAACAGCGTACCGTTGTTGCTCGATTGCGCCAGATGCGCCGCCAGTTTCACCCGTTGCGCTTCCCCGCCCGACAGCGTAGTCGCCGACTGCCCCAGGTGAAGGTAACCGAGCCCCACTTCGTCCAGTAACGCGAGGCGCGTTACCAGCCGCGGCGTGTCGCGGAAGAAGCCAATCGACTCCTTAACCGTCAATTGCAGCACTTCGTGGATATTGAGGTCTTTATATTTAATCTCAAGAATGCTGCTCTTGAAGCGAGTCCCTTTGCATTCATCGCATATCAGTTCCACGTCTGCCAGGAACTGCATTTCCACAGTGACGGTGCCATCCCCCTGACACGTCTCGCAGCGGCCTCCCGGCACGTTAAATGAAAAATGTCCGGCCGTATAGCCGCGCTTTTCCGCCGTTGGAGTCGACGCAAACAGGCTGCGGATCACATCGAAACCTTTGATATAAGTGACCGGATTCGAACGCGGCGTGCGACCAATGGGCGTCTGGTCAATCATGACCACTTCATGCACCGCATCCGCGCCTTCCATGCGGGAGCACATCAGGCGGGGCGAATCATCTTCGAAATCTTCCGGTTCATTCACGCCGCCTGCGACATGCTGAAACCGTGCCTGGAGCGATTTGTAAATCACGTCATGCACCAGGGTTGATTTGCCGGAGCCGGAGACACCCGTGACTACCGTCAACAGGCCCAGCGGCACCGTGACATCCACACCCTTCAGGTTGTGCAGGCGCGCGCCGAAAAACTTCAGCAGCTTGCGCGGGTTCACTTGACGCTTCTGCTTACGGCGCGAAACCTTGAGTTCACCGCGCAGATAGCGCCCCGTCAAAGCCTGATTGCTCTTCGCAATCATCGCCTTAAAGTTACCTTCAAAAACGATGCTGCCGCCGTGTTCGCCGGCGCCCGGGCCGAGGTCGATCACATGGTCAGCAGCCTTCATCACGTCGGGATCATGTTCCACCACGATGATCGTATTACCCAGATCGCGCAATTCAAAAAGAATGCGAATCAGGCGCGCCGTATCGCGGCTGTGCAGGCCGATGGATGGCTCATCCAGCACGTAGCAGGCACCCACCAGACGCGAGCCCAGACACGTGGCCAGCTGGATGCGCTGCGCTTCGCCGCCAGACAGTGTGGACGACAGGCGGTCAAGCGTAAGGTATTCGAGGCCTACATCGTTGAGGAACTTCAGCCGTTGTTCAATCTCAACCAGAATCTTGCCCGCGATTCCGGTTTCTTCCGGCGTCAGATCCAGAGTCGCGAAGAATTCCGAGGCTCCGGAAATGTTCAGCCGGACCGCTTCACCAATCGTCTTGCCGCCCACCCGCGCATAGAGCGCTTCCTTGCGCAAACGTGAGCCACCGCAATCGGGACACTTCGCGTAGCCCCGGTAACGGCTCAGGAAAACGCGCACGTGCATTTTGTATTTTTTCGTATCAAGGTAGCTGAAGAATTGGCGAATGCCGTCAACCTTCTTGCCGCCTTCGAGAATCAGGTTTTGTTCTTCTTCCGTGAGGTCAGCAAACGGGACGTCGAAGCGAATGAGCACTGCGGCCTGCTTCTTAAAATCGCGATACCAGTCTTTGCCGCTGGGTTTGGTCCACGGATCGACCGCGCCTTCATTGAGAGAGAGGCCACGGTTGGGAACAATCAGATCCGGGGAAAAATCAATCGTATTGCCGAAACCCTGGCAGCGCGGACAGGCACCCGCCGGACTGTTAAAACTGAACAACACCGGCTCCGGTTCCTGAAATTCCAGATGGTCATATTTACAGATGAAGCGTTCGCTGAAGAGCAGGTGTGCGCCGGTTTTGGCGTCCTCGAAAATCACGTCACCCGATTCGCGGTAGCAGACTTCCACGGTATCGACCAGACGCTGGTGCAGATCGGGCGTGATGGCGATGCGGTCGGCGAGGATGTGAACGGGCCGGGTCCAGTCCAGATCGAGCAGCGATTCGGGCGTGGAAAATTCGAACATTTTGCCACCCTGCCAGAGGCGGTTAAAACCACGGCCCCGCAGTTCCGCGAGGCGGATTCCGGGCACATCGCCCGACTCGTGTTTCACGGGGAAAAGCACGTAATAACGGGTGCCTTCGGGCTGGGCCAGCATGGCTTCAGCCACCTGATCCACGGTGTCTTTACTGATGCGGCGACCGCACTGGGGACAGAAAGTGCGACCGGCGCGCGCCCAGAGAAGGCGCATGAAATCGTAGATTTCGGTGGTGGTGGCGACGGTGGAGCGCGGGTTGCGGGTGGAGTTCTTCTGACGGATGGCGATGGCCGGCGCGATGCCTTCGATTTCATCGACGGCGGGCTTCTCCATGCGTTCGAGAAACTGGCGCGCATAGGCGGAAAGCGATTCCACATAGCGGCGCTGGCCTTCGGCGTAAATGGTGTCAAAAGCGAGGGAAGATTTCCCGGACCCGGAGACGCCGGTGATGACGGTGAGTTTGTTGTGAGGGATGGAGACGGTGAGGTTCTTGAGGTTGTGGAGGCGCGCCCCGCGAACGAGGATTTCACCGTAACTGGAGTCGGTTGACAAGGGATTTTGACCGGGTAAGGCTGGCACCAGGCGCGAGAGGCGCCGGGCGAATTTCAGTTTACCAGCGAGAGGGGAAAAGCTGCTGCGGGAGGATGTCAGGAGTGGATTCGCTGCGCTATACTGGCACTGTCACACCCCACTGGGCGGGAGTAATTCAGTGGTAGAATGCCAGCTTCCCAAGCTGGACGTCGCGAGTTCGAACCTCGTCTCCCGCTCCAATAAACCTTCATACGTAGGGGATACCGCCATCGCCTTGAGGCCGGTCGCCGCCCCAGCGGTTTGTGCTCCATCGTTCGGTTTGTTGATCGTATGTCGCCGTGTAGTGGATGCTGGCCGTCGTCATGGGTGGGTGGAAGTTCAACAGGTCGAGGAACTCGGCCTCTTCATCTTGGCTCAACTGCTCAAACCAGAGGCTGACGGCGATCGTGTTTGTCGCGTTTTGGCGGCCGATATCGTCGGGAAGAAGCCGTATCCCTTCGCTGCCGTATGTCGTGGTTAGTGCAAGACGGATTGCGTCGAGAAGATTCGTTTTCCCAATGTTGTTTTCGCCGAGAATGACATTGCATCCGGGGTGCAGGCAGATCGTGAAGTCGTTGAGGTTTCTGAAGCCGCTAATGAATATTTTGGCGAGATACATCGGTACCTGCTGTTATTGTTTCCCGCTTTATAAGTATTTCGGGGGAAGTTCTTGAATTGTACAGCGTATTGTCGCTGCTTCGCAGGGCAATAACCAAACAATCAGCATCTAACCGCAAAGCTAACCGCAAAGCCACTTTTTAGACGAGTTTGGCCGAGGCCAATGTGCGATCTCAAAAGACACGGAATAGTGCGACTCGTCATCCGTTTCGGCGAAGGTAAATCTGGAACGACCCGGCCAGTTCGCAGTCCTTGCCGAACGGAAGAGCAATGACCGCAATCCCCAGTTCGGTCCGCAAGCGCGGCTCAACCTTCGGCACAGGCAGCCGACGGCTGCTTGCCACGGATTCAGGAATGTCGAGGTGAACGCCACGATGTTCCGGCTGACTGTTCCAAGTCGCACCATGGGGCTCATAGGGGAGATCGTAGACTTCGGCAGTATGGACACGGGACTTATGGCGCAATCTGAGATGACATCCGCTCCAATAACAGAATTTGATATTTTATGCGCCTCCCTGTATTCTCGGGTTAGACCAATCCGCAGGCTCATATGAATATTTCCTTAACCGCCGAACTGGAACAACTCGTCGATGACAAGGTGAAAACCGGCATGTACCAAACCGCCAGTGAAGTAATCCGCGAAGGCCTCCGGCTGCTTCGTGAACGCGACCAGCGCCTTGAAGCACTCCGCCGGGATGTTCGTGCCGGGTTCGAAGCGGTCGAGCGCGGAGAGTTTACCGAGTACGACGCCAGCAACATAAATGAACTGTCGGGCCGCATTAAGGCGCGTGGCCGTAAAC
>JANYDS010000014.1 GCA_025363475.1 Terriglobia bacterium | reverse complement strand
TCACTGCTGTCCGGCTATAAGTTGAACAGATTCAACTGGTTAGAAAATTCCATCGAATTTTTATGGGGTTCTCCGGGCTGAAGAGCCTGCAGAATGGGCGTTTGCTCGAAAATATTGACGCTGACAATCTGGAGAATCTGGTAGAGGCTGGGCGAGAGGGCGAGTTCTTTTTTTATCGTGGCAATCAGAACGTAAATGGTGATGGCGATCCAGATTTTGGTCTTGACGGCGTTCGGACTGGTGCCATAGAAAACCTTGATTCGCAAGTGTTGCTTGATCCATTTGAAGAACAGTTCCACTTGCCAGCGAGCCTTGTACAGCTTCGCGATGGTTAAACTCGACACCTCGAAGTTATTGGTCAGGAATACAAGATAGCGTTGCTGGTCCGCGTCGTGATATCTAATTCGGCGCAGCGCCCCGGGATAGTGCTCCCGCGAAGCATCTGTTGCCAACACAACGGTCTGATCGCTGATTCCCTCCGTTGGCTGGGTCGGCAGTTTGGGAAGAACGGCGCTTGAGCCTAATGTTGTCTTTGGTGCGGGTCACGAAGAACGCCGAAGCCGTCGTGAATCGCCGCAGCCGCGCAAAGTCCACATAGCCTCGATCCATCACGTAGAAGGACCCGGCTTCGGGAATCAACTGGTCGAGGATCTTCACGTCGGACAGCTTGCCATTACTGATCCACACGCAGCTGGGAATGTTCCCGCGCAGGTCGAGGAGGGTGTGCATTTTTTCGGCACCTTTGTTCTGCCTGAACCTCGCCCAGGGGAAGATCGCCAAACAAAGATCAATCGTCGTTGAGTCCAGAGCATATGCGCTCAACCGCAACTCCTCACCAAAGGCATCGTCTGCGTAGAGAGCGCGGGCGCGGGCGATGAGAATGCCTGCGAAATCGGCGAAGATGCGCCAATCGTGCCGATCGTTGGCGTCGGCCAGCGTGGCGCGGGAAACCCGGCCGCGAATTCCCATGTGCTATCGCTTCGCGGGCGCGCTACGCAGGCATGCCTCTATGTCGCGCAGGCCTTCACGGTAGGTGAGTTGAGCAAAACTCATGCACAGAAACTGGTCCCAACAGGAAAATCCGCCCTCTTTATGTCTGGAATCCCCGTTATACGGCCTGGATTGCGGTTTTGTCCGCGGCTTCATCTGCCCGGCTCACGGCTGGCAGGGTGAGGAACACAGCTGTTAAGAGGGTCGCGATCCTGAAGATCCGTTTCATGGCTATTGGGGCAGGTAATTCTTCACGACAGGGTAGAACGTTTTTACGAAGTCCTGGCCGGTCTTCTCGGCGCGGTCCATGCCGCCGGGGGCTACAGGGACTACGACGCGCACCAGTGCTGTGTCGCTGCGGTGTTTGCGGATGGAATCGTTAATGAGATAGAACTTGGCGGCGAACTCGTCGGCGATGACGCGGCCCTGGGATTGATACCAGTAATAAACCAGGCTTTGGTTATCACCGCGCGCCACGACGTAGCGGTTAATGTGAATAGGCCCTGCTGGAGTGGAGATGTCGACACGTCCGCTTTCCGAGGGCTGCCAGCCGGAACCGGGCAGGCAGTTCTTGGGAGAATGCGGCGACTGACCGGTGCGCTGGCTGCGGAAATAGGCGATGAAGAGGTTGGCGCCGCCCTCGGGTCCGGTGTACCAGCGGGTCATGATGTCGTCGGACTTAAGAACATCGAGCTCGGCTTGTTCGATCACACCTTCCTGCTGAAGCGTCCAGCTGCCGGCCGCTGACGGAAAGGCAGACAGGGGCGGCGCGACCGGAGCCCTTTCGCCACGCGAGGCGCTATAGAACAGGGCGGTCTGGACGGCGAAGATGAGAGTTAGAATCCGGACAAATTTGCTTTGTATGAGTGAATTCATGCCGCCTTCTTTTTCATTAGATTGCCGGTTCGGATGATGACCTGGTGGAACGCGAGAAGGAAGACCAGCGCTACCATGAAGATGACCCAGCCTTCAGCTTCGTGGAAGAGGCCTTCAGCGAGTTCAGGATTGATTTGCGACATGACGCCGGTCATGGTGACACGGCCCGCGTTGGCGACGATGGCAATCGGAATCGTGGAGAAGAACAGAACGACGCGGACCCAGCCCCGCTTCTCAAAAAAGTAGCCATACACGAGCGAGAGGAACGTCAGGGTGAGCAGCGAGCGGATTCCGCTGCAGGCTTCCACAACATTCAGTTTCTGCTGCGCGAGTTCGAGGACGTTGCCTTCCCGGATGATGGGGATTTGCAGCAGGGTTATGGTGTATTCGGCCCACTGGCTGGCGATCAACTGGAGCGGGAAAGTGATCTGGTTATAGATGATGGCCGGGATCGGCACCATGAAGAAAAGCAGGAAGAGCGGGAAGAAAAATATACGCAAATAAGCCGTGCCGCCCAGCAGCAGGACCGCGCCGAAGATGGAAAAAACGAGCGACGTGCGAGCCAGGAAAAGCTCTGCGCCGAGGGTAGCTACATAGAGCTGAAACGCGCCCCAAAAGAGCAGGGCCAGACCCCACCAGTTGGGTTTTGCATCGACGCCTGTCAGTTCTTCGCGTTTCTGCCAGGCGATGTAGGCGGCGATGACGGGGACGAAGAAGCCGTGGCCCATGTCGGGGTCGCCATTCCAGATGCGGACGAGCGCCACCAGGATGGGGCCGTAACAGGCGAGGATCAGGGCTGAGACCCAGGCGATCGTTATCCACGAAAAAGAAGCGGCATTCCCGCTTAAGCGCGGGGGCCCGGTGAGGGCAGGGGTCATCAGACGTCAGGATATCATCTATGAAACCGGTTTCGGCTGGTCCTGGCTCTATGACAATGATGACAATTTGGCGCGCCGGGCGGGTACTGGCTGTTTTGGGTGCGGTGCTGGCGGGGGTTTCCATGGCGAACGCGGCTCTGGTGATATTCCCGCTAAAAGATCTGCGGGCGGGAATGCGCGGGATCGGGAAGACGGTGTTTAACGGCGACCGGGTGGAGGAATTCCAGGCGGAAATCCTCGGAATTCTGGAAAATACCGGGCCGAAACAGTCGCTGATTCTGGCGCGGTTATCGGGTGGCCCGCTGGAACATACGGGCGTGATGCAGGGGATGAGCGGGAGTCCGGTTTATATCGATGGCAAACTGATCGGAGCGGTGGCGATGGCGTTCCCTTACGCAAAAGATCCGATTGCGGGGATCCGGCCAATTGAAGAGATGCTGAATGCGGAAGGCGGGCCTGCGCAGCAGCCAATTCGTGCGCTGGCCGGGGCCAGTTTCGGTGATACGAGGATGGTTGAGGTGGGGACGCCCTTGTCGCTGAGCGGGTTTACGGCGGGGGCGGTTGAGCAGTTTGGTCCGGAGCTGCGGAAGCTGGGACTGGAGCCGCGGCAGGGGCTTTCGACAGGCGGGTCGCCGGACGACCGTATGGGTGACCCGGCGCGGTTGCAGCCCGGTTCAATGATCAGCGTGGCGCTGATGACGGGCGATATGAGTGTGGGCGCGGACGGGACGCTGACAGCTATTGACGGGGATAAAATTTACGCTTTCGGACACCGGTTTCTGGGGATCGGTCCGGCGAATCTCCCGTTTACGCGCAGTGAAGTGATGGCGCTGCTGGCGAATCTCAATACATCGTTCAAGATTTCTTCGGCGCGTGAGGTGATGGGTGTCATTTCGCAGGACCGCAATGCGGCGGTAACGGGGACGCTGGGAAAACGGGCGTCGCTGCTGCCGCTTGATATCAGTGTGGCGCGGGCGGGCAAGGCGGGTGACTCGTATCACATGCAGATGGTGAATGATCCCTGGTTGTCGCCATTTCTTTTGCAGATGGCTTTATTTTCGGCGCTTGATGCGACGGAGCGGTCTACGGGTTCGGCGAGTATCGTGATCAATGGCTCCATTGAATTTGAGAACCGGCCGGTACCGGTTGTGATCCGGAACATTTACGTTGCCGATGGGGGCACGGCGGCCCAGGCGGCATTGGCGACGGCGGTTTCGCTTTCCTATTTGATGCAGGGCGGGTTTGATGATTTGAAGGTGAAGCGGGTGGCGCTGCGTCTGGAAGCGTTTGAAGCGAAAAAGGAGCTGAACATCAGTCAGGTTTATCTTTCGCGGCGGGAAGTGAAGGCGGGGGATACGGTGGAGCTGATGGTGCAGTTTGACGGTCCGAACGGGAGTGGCGTAACGCGGTCAGCGTCCTATGTGGTGCCTGCGGGGACCGCCCCTGGGACGCTTTCCTTTACAGTGGCGGATGGGGCGCAGACGTCAGTGCAGGAACTGCGGGTGACGGCAGGTGAGACGCCGCACTCGGCAGACCAGTTGATCGCCACGGTGAACCGGTTGCGGGCTGGGGACAAGGCTTATGTACGGGTATGGCGGGCGCAGCCTTCGTATCAGGCCGGGGGTGAGGAATTGCCTGATCCGCCGCCTTCGGTTGCGATCATTTTGGGGGCTTCGCAGAACAAGAATTCGCGGCTGGCGGAGATTGTGATTGAGCCGGGGGCCGGGCTGGTGAGCGGATCGAAAACTGTGCAGTTAGAGGTTAAACCTTGAAGCGAATTTTATTGCTGGGCGTTTGTTTGGCCGGGTGGCTGGGGGCTTCGACGACCGGTTTTTGGGAGATGTCGTCGTTCACAGATTTCCTAAAAGGGAAGTTTGAGAGTGTGGCGCTGGGGCGAGACGGGCGGTTGTCTCTGGCACCTGAAGTTAAGTCAGTTTTTAGTTCTGAACAGCCGGTGATCTGGAGCGTCGTCGCTGCCGCGGACGGCACTCTGTACGCCGCGACCGGGCACCGCGGACGTATCTATAAGATTGCGCCGGATGGGAGTTCGTCGCTGCTTTGGACGGCGGACAAGCCGGAGGTGTTTGCTCTCGCGCTGGATGCACGCGGGGTGTTGTATGCGGCGACGTCGCCAGACGGTAAGATTTATCGGATTGAGGGCGGGAAAGCTTCGGAGTATTTTGATCCGCACGTGAAGTACATCTGGTCACTGGCGGTTGGTTCCGACGGGAGTTTATTTGCCGGGACCGGCGATGGCGGGAAGATCTTCCGGGTAACCGGGGCGGGGCGCGGGGGAGAATACTATTCCACCGGACAGGCGAATGTTACCGGGTTGTTACTCGATTCCACGGGACGCTTGCTGGCGGGTACGGAGCCGAATGGTTTGTTGTTTCGCGTGACGGGAAAAGACCAGGCTGTTGTTTTGTATGACTCCGGTTTGCCGGAGATTCGTGCGGCGGCTTTGGGCGCGGACGGCAGTGTTATTGCGGTATCCCTGGGCGGGGCGCTGGCCAAGAAGGTGCAGGCGGCGGCGACACCTGCGGCTGCTTCGGATGTGATCTCTACAACGACGACGTCGATCACCGTTACGGCGCAGGCGGGGGGGCCGGAGATCAAGCCTGTGATTCCTCCTAAACCGGCGGCAGCGGCGTCGGATACAACGGCTCCAGTTGTCGGCACAGATGCGGGTTCGGGCGCGGAGAAGAGTGCGATTTACCGGGTTCGCGCTGATGGCACGGTGGAGACACTTTGGAGTTCCAAAGAAGAGAATGTTTATGACGCGCTGCCGGGACCGGATGGCAGCTTGTGGTTTGGCACGGATACCAGCGGGCGCATATATCGGTTAACGGCTGATCATAGGTTGACTCTGATGGCACAGACGAATGAAGGGCAGGTTTTGCGGCTGCTGCAAACACGTTACGGTGTGATGGCGGCGACGGGCAATATGGGTCGGATATATCGTCTGGGTCCGACGGCTGCGCGGGGTAGTTACGAATCGCCAGTGTTTGATGCGGGCAGTGTTTCGACGTGGGGTAAGTTACAGAAGTCAGCAGTCAAGGCGGACTTGCGGACGCGGTCGGGTAATGGCGGGCGTCCTGATGGAGCATGGAACCAGTGGGTGGCAGTTGCGGCGGACGGGCAGATCGGGAGTCCGGCGGCCCGGTACTTGCAGTTCACGGCTGAGCTGAACGGGGCAGGGTCCTATCTCGATAACATCAGCGCGGCTTACCTGCCGAAGAATAATGCGCCTGCGGTGCGGTCGGTTTCGGTGGTTGCTACCAGCTCGGCGGTGGCAGTAAGTGTCAAGGCCAGCGTTGCTACGACGGTGACAGATACGGGTGATGCGACGGTAAATGCGACGAGCGGGATGCCGACGCAAACCGTTTCACGGGCTGTTGCGCAGCAGTTGTTGATTTCGTGGATGGCGGATGATCCGGATGGAGACAAACTGGTGTATCAGCTGGATTTCCGGGGCGACGGCGAGACTAAGTGGAAGAGTCTGAAGAAAGATTTGCGGGATACGAATTACACGATTGACGGGGACTCACTGGCGGATGGTCGCTATTACTTCCGGGTTACTGCTTCCGATATGACGGCTGAGGCGGAGTTAGTAAGTCCGCCGGTGCTGATTGATAACACCGCTCCTGTGGTGCGGATTCAGGCGGCTTCCCGAACTGAGTTGATCTTTGAGGCTGAGGATGCGGCTTCTGCGTTGCGCCGGGCGGAGTGGTCTCTGGATGCGGGTTCGTGGATTCCGGCAGCGCCTGTGGACGGAATTATTGATTCACAGAAAGAGCAGTTTCGGGTTCGTCTCAATGTGCCGGCGGGAGAACATTTGCTGGTGGTGCGCGTGACTGACAGCGGCGGCAATACGGGCTTGGCAAAGGTGGTTCTGCCCTGAAGACCAAGACTCTGGAGCGGGTGATTTCCAAGGCGGGGCTGGGGTCCCGTACGCAGGCGCGCAGCTGGATTCATGCGCGTCGGGTGAGCGTGAACGGGCGTGTTGTAGAGAATCCGGATGAGTGGATTGATTTTGAAAAAGACCGGATTTTGTTTGATGGCAAGCCGCTTGAAGTGCGGGAGAAGATCTATATTCTTCTGCATAAACCGGTGGGTTATATAACCACTTTTAAGGACCCCGAGGGGCGGCCCACGGTTTATGATTTGATCCGCGAGGTGAATACGTTTGTCTCGCCGGTGGGGCGACTGGATCTGGAGACGAGCGGGTTGCTGATCCTGACGAATGATACGCAGTTTGCAGAGCGCATGACGAATCCGGATCATAAGGTGGCGAAGACTTATCTGGTGGAGTGTGCGGATCCATTGAGTGATGCGGCTTTGGATGCGCTGCGTGCGGGGGTCGAGTTGAGTGACGGGCCGACTCGTCCCGCTCTGGTCCGGCGGGTTGAGGGGTTGGTGGAAATAGTGATTAGTGAGGGTCGGAACCGGCAGGTTCGCCGGATGATTGAGGCTGTGGGGAGTCAGGTTGTGGCACTGGTGAGGCCTCAGATCGGGACAGTTGGGATCGAGGGGCTGGAGTCGGGAAGGTGGCGGCATTTAACGGAGAGGGAACTCGAAAAAATTCGATAAGATACGACCATGCCCAGCCTCTTCAACCGCTACTTGTTCCCGCTCGGAAAATCTTACGCTTTGATGGCGGGTGCTGCGGTCTTCGCGCTCTCGGTTCCGTTAATTGCCCAGCAGGTACCGGGCAGGGGCTTATACAGCGAAGTGCAGGCAGAACGCGGCCGGCAGCTTTATCAAAGCCGGTGCGCGCCGTGCCACGGTGCATCTATGGGTGGGGGCCTCGCACCGCCGCTCACCGGCACGACATTCGCTGCCGCGTGGGGCGGTAAACCGCTCTCGCAACTGGCGAGCAAGATCCGCAACACGATGCCTCCGGATGACTCCGGTAAGCTCACGCTGCCGCAGGTTGTTGATCTGGTGGCGCATCTTCTTCGTGCGGACCGTATCCCGGCGGGCACTGCTGATCTGGCTTATGACGAGAAGATACTCAGCACGGTTATTTTGCCGGGCAGGCGCGCGGTAGTGCTGCCTCCCGCAGGGAATCTGGCACAGGTTATGAGGGGTATCATGTTTCCCAGTTCGAACATGATTTTCAATGTGCAGACGAACGATCCGGGCCTGCCGGTTGCCAAGGGCGCGGTGGGTCAGGGAGCTTCGCAATCCTTCTCCTGGGTGGATTGGGGCGCGGGCATTTACAAGGGTTGGGAGATTGTGGATTATGCGGCGATTGCGGTGGCTGATTCGGCTCCGCTGATGCTGACGCCTGGTCGCCGCTGCGAAAACGGCCGGCTTGTGCCGGTCAACAGGCCCGACTGGATCCGGTTCACGCAGGAGATGGCGCAGGCAGGGCGGGCGGCTTATGCGGCGGCGCAAACGCGCAGTCAGGAGGCGGTCAGTGATTCAAGTAACCAGTTGTCCGACTCATGCCTGCATTGCCATGAGGTTTATCGCGACAAGCCGGGCGGGACTGCGGCGGACCCTTCCAACAAAGCCGCCCGCTGCCAGCCGTAATCGTTCCGTTCGCGGGCTTGTTACCGGACACTTCCGCCCTCAGCCGCCCAGCGCAGATAGCGGCGCAATTCTGATCGGTGTGTCCAACAAAAACGCACAAACACCTGGCGGGTGATGCTCTCTGCTTCCAGCCCGGACCAGGTCTCAATCCGCCACTTCAAATAAGGGCTTTTCCACGGCGTCAGCCGATAGCCTCTGGTTAGTTTCCACGCAACTGCAAGCTCACCCGTCAAAACGGCCTCAGGATGGGTTTTTCCGTACGGGAGCAACCGCTTTTTTGTCTGTTGCGTAATAGCCGCTGCGAGTGCGTGCGACTGGATTGCCCGGTGACTTCACCACAACCTTGATCGGCCGATACGTCCCATCCAGAGCCGGGTTCGAAGGCGTATACGCAATCGTGTACTGATTGCGGATATCATGCGCCACCTGGTGCGCAATCCGCTCCACTTCATTCAATTCTTTCGGGTAAAAGACCTGGCCGCCGGTGCTCTCCACCAGGATATTCAGCGCCCGCTGTGCCTTTTTCGCTTCCCGCTTGTCTTCCTCGCCCAGAATGCCGATCGCGTAGATCACGATGTCGTTCTGCTGCGCCAGCCTTACCAGCGCTTCCAGTGACATGTTGCTCGCGTTGTCATTGCCGTCCGTCACGACGAGAATCACTTTTTTATCCCGCTTCGCTTTGGCTTTGAGGTGATCCGCCGACATGCGCAAGGCGTCGCGCATGGCAGTGCCGCCCCGGGAATCGATCTTGGTCAGACCTTGTTCGAGAAGCTTCAGATCATTGGTGAAATCGGTGTCGAGAAACGCGTCGTCATTGAAGTTGACGATGAACATTTCATCCATCGGGTTGGAATCTCTGGCCAGCGCCAGCGTGGCGGCTTCAACCGACTGGCGCTTTTCCCGCATACTGCCGCTGTTGTCAATAATCAGACCCATCGAAACAGGTACGTCTTCCCGTTTGAAAAGCTTGATTTGTTGAAGTACTCCGTTCTCGTAAACCTGAAAAGCTTTCTGCGGGAGGGTCGTGACCAGATGTCCGGTCTTGTCGGAAACGGTGACATTGAGCGGGACTAACCGGGTTTCGGACGAAAAAATCGCATCGGCATCGGGCGGGGGAGCAGGAGCCTGTTGTCCCCACGTTAGAAACGGCGCAAAAGCCAGGGCTAAAAGGATGAATTTACTGCGTCGGCGCATAGTACCCGGTTCTCCAGAATGCG
Organism: Terriglobia bacterium; assembly: GCA_025363475.1. Lineage (GTDB taxonomy): Bacteria > Acidobacteriota > Terriglobia > Bryobacterales > Bryobacteraceae > BOG-234. Next base: position 47,849 of record JANYDS010000014.1, on the reverse strand, counting down.
TGCAGGGGTGGCAACCCCTTCGGCTGTACCAGTTTGACATTCACCTTGCGATACTTGCCGTCACGCACCTGATTATTGGGACTATACCCGAGCACATACTGGTTGCGCAGTTCTATGCCGATTTTCGCTGCCACATCCGGGAGTTCGTTCAGATTCTCGACAATAAAGTGCCGTCCGCCGGTGGGTTCAGAAATATCAGTCAGCAACCCTGGTCCTGAAAGCTCTTCTGAAGTGCGTCCACGGGAACCGATTGCCTCATAGATTCCGATGGCATAAATTTGCACATCGGCTTCTTTCACCAGATTCTTGATCTCGCTCTCTGTATAGCGGCTGCTGTTGTCCCCGCCGTCAGAAATAACTACCAGAGCCTTGCGCGGATTGTGCGCTTTCTTCATGGTGTGGAGCGCCAGGTAGATGCCGTCAAGCAATGCGGTGCGGCCTTTGGACTGTGTAAAGGTCAGCCGATTCTGAATCTCTTCAAGATTGTGGGTGAGGGGCGTGACGAGTTCGGGCCGGTCGTTGAATTCGACCAGAAACGCTTCGTCTTCCGGGTTGGCTGTCTTAAAGAACTCTGAAACGGCAATGCGCGATTTTTCCAGCTTCGGACCCATACTGCCGCTGGTGTCGAAGACGATTCCTATCGAAAGCGGCGCATCTTCGCTGCCGAAGGAAACCAGTTTTTGCTCGATTTTATCTTCGAAAACTTTGAAGGAATCCTGCTCCAAGCCGGTCACAAAACGGTTGAGCGGATCGGTGACGGTCACCGGAATCAACACGACGTTCGTGTCGACGCGGATATTGGCGCGGGGCTGCACCGCTGCAGTCTCAGCGGGCTTCGGGCGCGGCGTGATGGTCACGTTATCCTGGGAAAACGCGAGAGCGGCCAGACCTGTTACGACAAGAAAAATTAAGACAGCGTTACGGCGGGAGCGCATCGGGTGCTTCCCCTTCTGCCTGGAGTCTAGCATGAAGGTGGCCAAACCATCTTTGCCAGCGCCACGTGGTAACATCGCGTGTGCAGCGCAAAATTCTGGGCGTTATTCCCGCCCGGTTCGGATCTACCCGCTTTCCGGGCAAAGCACTGGCTCTGATAGATTCCCGCACCATGCTCCAGCATGTGTACGAGCGGGTATCAATGGCCCGCTATCTCCAAAACGTTATTATCGCCACCGATGACACCAGGATCTGTCACGAAGCCCGCCGCTTTGGGGCCCGCGTCATGATGACCCGCGAGGATCACCTGTCGGGGACGGACCGCGTGGCTGAAGTTGCTTCCGCCTTTGAAGATACCGAACTTGTGGTCAACATCCAGGGCGATGAGCCGCTGATTGATCCGGACGCCATCGATACCGTGGTGATGCCGCTGCTGGAAGAACCGGCTATCCTAATGGCGACGCTCAAGAAACGCATTGAAGATCCGCGCGAAATCGCCGATCCGAACGTGGTGAAAGTGGTGACTGACCGGTTTGAGAACGCCGTCTATTTCTCTCGCGCCACCATTCCGTACGCACGTAACGGTGACCTGCCGACAGCGTATTTCAAACACATTGGACTTTATGTTTACCGCCGTGATTTTCTGCTTCGCTATGCCGGCCTTCCGGTGGGCCCGCTGGAGCAGACCGAACGGCTGGAGCAGTTACGGGCACTCGAAAACGGTTTCAAAATTCGGGTTGTCGAAACAGATTACGAGTCGTTTGGCATTGATACGCCGGACGATCTGAAGAGGGTTCAGGCATTGATCAGCGCAGGCCGGGAGGCAGTTCGTAATGGGTAAGTTTATTTTCGTGACCGGTGGCGTAGTTTCGTCGCTGGGCAAGGGCATCGCTGCGGCGTCCATCGGCTGTTTGCTGGAAAGCCGGGGGCTCACGGTGTCGCTGCAGAAGTTTGACCCGTATCTGAACGTTGACCCGGGTACGATGAGTCCGTTCCAGCACGGGGAAGTTTTTGTAACCGATGATGGCGCTGAAACCGATCTTGATCTGGGCCACTACGAACGCTTTACGCACTCCCGGCTCACCCGGGCAAACAACCTGACCAGCGGTCGCATCTATGAACAGATCATCATGCGCGAACGCAGGGGTGATTATCTGGGCAAGACCGTTCAGGTGATTCCGCATGTCACCAATGAAATTAAAGCTGCGGTGAAGAGCCTTTCGGGCGATGTGGATGTGGTGATTTGTGAAATCGGCGGCACGGTGGGCGATATCGAATCGCTGCCGTTTCTGGAAGCCATCCGCCAGGTGCGCCATGAAGTGGGCCGGGAGAATTGTATTTTCGTTCACGTCACGCTTGTGCCGTGGATCAGTGCTGCTCACGAACTTAAGACCAAACCGACGCAGCATAGCGTCAAGGAACTGCGGGCGATTGGTATCCAACCCGATATTCTGCTCTGCCGCGCTGAGCGTCCTCTGCCTGAGGAAATGAAGGACAAGATCGCTCTCTTTTGCGATGTGGCACCGGAAGCTGTCATCACCGCGAAAGATGTGGAATCGGTGTACGAAATTCCGCTTGTTTTCGCGCAGGAGGGGGTGGATGAAATCATCCTCCGGCAGTTGCATCTTGATGCGACCGGGCCGCGCCATCTGGATAACTGGCGCGCGATGCTGCACCGCATGCAGAACCCGGCCGATGAGATCGATATCGCGCTGGTGGGCAAGTACGTTGAGTATGAGGATTCCTACAAGAGCCTCAAGGAAGCCCTGCTGCATGGTGGCATCGCTCATAACTCGAAGGTCAATATCCACTGGATTGAAGCGGAGAGTTTTGAAAAGGGCAAGCTGGACCGCGAGCTGGAACAGTACGACGGGGTATTGGTGCCTGGCGGCTTTGGCAAGCGCGGCATTGAAGGCATGATCAACGCAATCGAATATGCGCGCGTGAATAAAGTGCCTTATTTCGGTATCTGCCTGGGGATGCAGACGATGGTGATTGAATATGCCCGCAATGTTTGCGGGCTTACGACGGCGGATTCCACGGAATTCAGTCCCGCCGGATCGCAACCCGTTATCTATAAGCTGCGCAAGCTGACAGGGATTGATGAACTGGGCGGCACGATGCGCCTGGGTGCGTGGCCGTGCGTACTTAAGCCTGATACGCAGGCGTTCAAGGCTTATGGCCAGACCGAAATTAGTGAGCGGCACCGGCATAGGTTTGAATTCAACCGGGAGTTTGAAACGGCGCTGACATCGCAGGGGTTGAAAATCACCGGTGAGACCCCGGATGGGACGTATGTGGAGATCTGTGAGATCGAAGATCATCCGTTTTATTTGGGCTGCCAGTTCCATCCGGAATTCAAATCGAAGCCACTGGAACCGCATCCTCTGTTCAGTGCGTTCGTAGCGGCGGCGCGGCGTTACCGTGCTCACCGCATTGCATCGCAGGAAGCTCCTCTACTGCCGGAGCCGGAATATACGGCGTGATTCAGTACAGCGATTTCACCGCCGGGAAAAAGCTGGTTTTGATCGCCGGCACGTGCGTCATTGAGAGTGAAGAGCATGTCAATTTCATTGCGGATGCGGTATCTGCGATGGCGGCAGAGGCGGGGTTTAGTTACGTCTTCAAGGCTGCTTTTGATAAGGCGAACCGTACCAGCCTTGGCGGTCATCGGGGACCGGGCATAGCTGAGGGTTTGGCGATTCTTGGACGGTTGCGGGCACGCGGTTATTCCGTTCTGACGGACGTGCATGAAACGGCCCAGGTCGGACAGGTGGCTGAGGTGGCCGACATTGTGCAAATTCCGGCTTTTCTCTGCCGCCAGACGGATTTACTGCTGGAAGCCGGTCGCAGCGGCAAAATCGTTAATGTAAAAAAGGGTCAGTTCGTTGCTCCGCACGATATACACCATGCTGCGGATAAGGTTGCTTCCACCGGCAACCGTCAGGTGATTCTGACGGAACGCGGCTCATCGTTTGGCTATAACAATCTGGTTGTGGATATGCGTGGTTTGAAGATCATGGCGGATGCGGGCTGGCCGGTGGTATTCGATGCAACCCACAGCGTGCAACTGCCTGGCGGTATTGGATCGGCGTCTGGTGGGCAGCCGGAATTCATTGCACCTCTGGCGTCAGCTGCGGTTGCGGTTGGGCTGTCCGGCGTTTTTATAGAAGTCCATGACCAGCCGGAAAAAGCCCTCTCTGATGGAGCGAACGCGTTGCGTCTTGATCTACTGCCCGCATTGTTGAAGCGCCTCCGGCTCATCGACGACGCCCGCAAAGCAGCCGATTCCCTCTAAACGCACAACCGGAATGCCGCGTCATAAGATGAGAGAGAACATGTTTTCCCAATTACTGCGCCGACGGGCGTCACACAACAGACGCGCCGGGTTTTCGCTGATTGAGCTCCTGATCGTGATTGCGATCATCCTGATCATCCTTGCCGTTGCCTTGCCGCGCCTCGGCAAAGCTCGTCTTTTTGCGCAGGAAATGGCGGCTAAAAAAGCTATCTCCACAATCCATACCGAGCAGGCGCAATACTACTCGCAGTACGGTGCCTACGCCACCACGCTGACGCAACTTGGTCCGCCTGCCAGCGGGGCAGCCACAGCGTCAAGCGCAGATCTGATTGACCGCGATCTCGCCACTGGCGAAAAGGGCGGCTTCAAGTTCAACCTGCAGCAAACTCCCACAGGCTATGTGATTCTGGCCAATCCTGCTCTCTTCGGTACGACCGGTTCCCATACTTATTTTTCCGATCAGAGCATGACCATCCACGAGCACACCGGGCAGGAACCGGCAACACCCAACGATCCGATTTTGGGCGAAACCGTGCAACAGCAGCAGCCCGCCAAACAATAGCGGTAAAATCAGGTCTTGGCCGCAAATCTCGCAGACTGGGAACGAATCGAGACCCTGTTTCAAGCAGCCGTTGAGTTGCCTGCAGCTGCACGTCCGCAATTCCTTGACGATGTCTGCAAGGGCGACGCCGCGCTCCGCGAAGAAGTAGACTCCCTGCTCGCCGCCGATGCAGACAACGGCGAAGCCATCAATGCCGCTGTCCAAAAAGAAGCGCATTCGTTTTTCAGCATTGAGGAGATGGCAGGCACCCGCGTGGGGCCTTATCTGGTCATCCGCGAACTGGGCCGTGGCGGCATGGGGTCGGTTTATCTTGCCGAACGGGATGACGACCAGTTCCACAAAGAGGTCGCGATCAAGTTCATTCGCCATGGCATGGATACCGAAGATGTCCTCGGGCGTTTTCGCCATGAGCGTCAGATTCTTGCCAACCTGGAACACCCTTACATCGCGCGCCTGCTGGACGGAGGAACCACGCGCGACGGCCGTCCATTTTTCGTCATGGAGTATGTCATAGGGCAACCGCTCGACGTCTGGTGCAGCAAACATGAGCCGATCGAGATTCGTCAGCGGTGTGAATTGTTCCTCAAAATCTGTGAAGCGGTTTCACATGCGCACCGCAACCTGGTAGTCCACCGCGACCTTAAGCCTGCCAACATCTTTGTAACTGCGGATGGCTCTCCGAAGCTGCTTGATTTCGGTGTAGCGAAGTTGCTCGATCAGGAAAGCGCATTCAAAGAAACCGCGACCATTCTGGCGGCACGTGCGCTTACCCCCGACTACGCCAGTCCGGAACAAATCCGCGCTGAACACATCACTACCGCGACGGATGTTTATTCGCTGGGTGCAATTTTTTACGAACTGCTTTCGGGTGTCCGCGCGCAGCGTTTCACTACGCCTGGAACACGCGAAATTGAACGCGTGGTCTGTGAAACAGACCCGCCGCGTCTCGCTGACACCGCGCCGCCCGCCCTGCGCAGCAAGCTTCAGGGAGATCTGGACGCCATCGTTTCCATGGCGCTGCGCAAGGAACAGGCCCTTCGTTATCAATCGGTGGAACAGATGGCGGCTGACCTTCGCCGCCACCTGAACGGCTGGCCGGTTAAAGCGCGCGAAGGCACTTTCCGCTATCAGGCTGGCAAGTACCTGCGGCGAAACCGCACGGCTATCGCTGCGGGCACCATTCTGGCCGTTGCACTGGTTGGCGGCGCTACCACTGCGGGCGTGCTGGCGGTGCGTGCCAGTCAGGCCAGGGCACAGGCCGAAACGGAACGCCGCCGCGCCGTGGAAAATGAACTGCGCGCGGAAGCCAGCGAACGCGATGCGCAAAACGAATCCCGCGAAGCGGCCCGCCAGCGAACGAATGCCGAAGCGCAGCGCCGCGAAGCAGAATTGCAGCGCACGCTCGCCGAAACGCAAAGCAAACTTGCGGAGCGCCGTTTCGATCAGGTACACCAGCTCGCCGGGAAGTTTCTGCTGGATTTTCACAATGCGATTGCGATGCTGCCTGGCTCGACGCCCGCGCGGAAGATGGTGGTGCAAACCGGGCTGCAGTATTACGACATGCTGGTCCGCGACGCCGGCGGCAATCGCCAGTTGCTGGAAGAAGTGGCGCGCGGTTATGACCGTCTCGGCGATGTTCAGGGCAACCCCTATTTCGCTAATCTTGGCGACGCACCTGGGGCCCTTGCCAGTTACCGGCGGGCGCTTGCCATTCGCGAAAAGGTCACAGATCCCTCTGCTGAATTCCTGCGCGACCGCATCCACGGCCACATTAAGATCGCCCAGATGCTGGTGGCCCAGGGTGACTTTCAGGGCGCCGAAAAAACCTATCAGCAAGTCTTTCTTTTTGCTGGTCCGGAACCAGCCGCCTCCGATTACGACGTGCGCGACGCTCTTGCGAGCGCCTATAGTTCGTACGGCGATCTGAAAATCCGTGTCGGTGTTCACGGTGAAGCCGTGGCGCCTTATCTTAAGCTGCTGGAACTGCAAACGCAGCTGTCCAAAGAGAAACGCAACGTCTCTAAAGAGCAAAACTCGCTGAGCCTGGCCCACACGAAGTTAGGCGATGTTTACGTCCGTCTGGACCGCGCAGGCGAGGCACAGGAGCATTTGAAGATATCGCTAGCCATCGACAAGCCCCTGTCGGAAGCCAATCCCTCGAACCTGCCACTGGCTCGCAAATTGTGGATCACTTACACAATGCTTGGCCGCGCGCTGCATACACGGGGCGGCCCGCGGCCGGAAGATCCGTCGGTGGCCACGGGGTATCTGCAGTCGGCGGTGGATCTGGCGGATAAGATGGCAGCAGCGGATATCAACAATCAGCAACCACTCGCGGACGTCCTGATGGCTGGAACGGGACTCGGTGACTGGCTGGTGGAAAGCGGGAGTCCCCAGCCTGCCATCGCCGCGTACCGCAAGGGGTTAACGGCTGCGGAGCGCATCTATGCCATCCGGCCCACTGGCAACGAGGATTTCATGATTCAGGCCCATCAACGCCTGGCCTCCGGTTTGACAGGAGGCGCGCAATACGATGAAGCGTTGCAGCATCTGGACCAGGCGAATCATTATCTGGAGCTCGCTGACAAGCAGAACCCCGGCCTCGCTCGCACTGCCGCGCGGCACGGTGACATTATGGAGAGCAAGGCCGTCCTGTTTGCCGCCCGAAAACAATGGGATGAAGCGATCGCGGCCTATATTGCGCTGATCTCCATCTTTGACAGCCAGATCAAACGCGACCCCAACAATCAGCGTTTCCTGAACGAGCAACCTGCGTTCTACAATTCCCTGGCCGACTGCTACGAAGCTGCCGGTCAGCGTCAGTCTGCCGTGAAAGCTCTCGAAAACGCGCTCGCGCGCTACAGCCAGATCGAAGAGCACCGCGCTCTTGGCAATAACGAGAAGCAGGAGCGCGCCGGGTACCTGACCAAACTTTCCGCCTGGCAGCATTAAAACAGCAAAATTTTGTAACGGAACTGTTAAAATCGCAAGTTATGCGAAACCTCCGATTCCTTACAGCGCTGGCCCTGCTGGGCACCTGTAGCTTTCTTTACGGCCAGGGTACAACTTCCCGCATTGATGGCAGCGTGGCTGATCCTGCCGGTGCTACTGTTGCCGGCGCCAGCATCAAGCTGACAAGCGAAACCACCGGAGTGGTTTTCACTACTACCACTTCATCGTCAGGCACATGGATTTTTGACGCCATCCAGCCCGGAGCGTATGCAATCGAGGCCGAAGCGCCTGGCTTCAAGCGCTTCGTTTCGCACAACAACCTGGTTACCATCGGCCAGCCCTCCCGGGTCAACGTCAAGCTGGAACTTGGAGCCGTTACTGAACAGGTAACCGTGGAAGCAGCGACTGACCAGGTTCAAACCTCAACTTCTGGTAACCTCGGCAATCTGGTGACGCAGAAAGCGGTAGAAGATCTGCCGATCGTTGGTGCGCGCGGCCGCAATCCGGTCAATCTGGTGTTCACGCAGCCGGGCGTGGTGAGCGGCGCCAATACCGGTGGCTCAAGCCATGTTCACGGCGCCCGTGATCGCGCATGGAATTACACTCTGGATGGCATTGATGTTAACGATTCCAGCCAGGGCGGGTCGGAAACCACTTCGTTTCGCGTCAACCCGGACATGCTCAGCGAGTTCCGCATTCTTACCGGCAACAACACTGCGGAGAACGGCCGCAACAGCGGTGGACAGGTGGCTATGATTACGCGCTCAGGCGGTAACCAGATCCACGGCAATGTTTTCGAGTTCTATCGCACGCCGCGTCTGAATGCCAGCGAATGGCAGAATAACCTCGACAATCTGGGCAAAGCCCAGTTACAGCAGAATATCTTTGGTGGCGGAATTGGTGGTCCTATTCGCAAGAACAAGACCTTCTTCTTCGGCGAAATTCAGTTCCTGCGTGCCCGGACCAGTGCGAACACTGCGCGCACCGTCTACACCTCTACTGCCCGCACCGGCGTGCTGCGTTACGTCAAAGGTGGACGCAACCTGCCTGCGGGTGTCGCCAACGCCACGGTTGACTCCAATGGCAACGTGATTTCCGGCTTGAATATCGGTACCTATAACGTTGCTACTTCAGACCCCAACCGGATTGGGCTTGACCCGACTATTCAGGCGATGTTGAAAGACATGCCTCTGCCGAACAATTTCACGGTGGGTGACGGACTCAACACGGCGGGCTTTAACTTTTCAGCGCAGGCGTCGGAACGCCAACACGATCAGACGATCAAGCTTGACCATGTGATTAATGGCAAGAACGTTGTTTACGGGCGTGTGGCGTGGGGCCGCGATGACAGCCTTTGCGATACCACCAACAGCGGCCAGCCTGTGTTCCCCGGCCAGCCCTGTCTGGTGAATACACTTCGCGGACCGCGCAACTTCGCCTTCAACTGGCGCACTACGCCGAACGCCCGCATGACGAATGAGTTCGTGCTCGGCCAGAACCGTTATGACCCGATCTTCGGTCAGCCTGCTTCGATCGATAAGGTCACTTTTATCTCCACTCCGGTGGATAACACGGCCCAGTACGATTTTGGCAATCAGCGCGTGGTCAGCACCTGGCAGCTGGTAGATAACTTCTCCTGGTACCGCGGTGCGCACAGCTTCAAATTCGGTGCCAACCTGCGCCGGGTGCGCGAAGAAGATCAGCGCGGCTCTGTGGCCGGTCTCAACGCAACTGAAGAGATTAATTTTTCCACCGCGATCAATACGGTGAATCCGGCTTCGTTTGGTCTTCCGACTGACCTCAACACCGCCTTTGACCAGCCGATTTTCCAGAACAACATTAACTACCTGCTGGGGCGCGTGGGCCAGATTCAGCGCGGCTTCATTAACACAGGCAACAACCAGTGGAGCAAGGGTACATTCCAGTTCGATACACGTTATCCGGAACTCGAGTTCTACGGTCAGGATTCGTGGAAGATCCGCCCCAATCTGACGGTTGATATTGGTTTGCGCTGGGAAATCCGCCTTGCGCCGACTTCTCCCACCAACAACATTCTGGTTCCGAATCAGACTCTGGTGGCTGGTGCCGCGCCTGCAAATAACGTCCAGTGGGTTCCGGGCGATCTCTTCAAAAACCAGATGAAGAATATCGGCCCCTCGCTTGGCTTTGCGTGGGATCCGTGGGGGACAGGCAAGACTTCCATTCGCGCTAACTATCGGATCGCGTATGACCGTATCAATGACTTTGTCATCGCCTCCACTATTCTTCCCAACCTGCCGGGTTCAGCCTTTGCGGCGATCGATACTTCCTTCGGTCAGGGCGGCGGACGCCTTGCCAGTCTGCCTGCCTTACTGCCACCCGCAGCGGCACCTTCCACACTGACGCAGCCAGCAGCGTTTGGTTCGGGCAACAACACCGTGATTGACCCCAACCTGAAGACCGCCACCACACACCAGTGGGCGTTCAATATTCAGCGGGAAATCGCAAAAAACACCATCATCGATATCGCTTACGTGGGTCGCCGCGCTTATCATCTGCTGGGTGCCTATAACGTCAACCAGGACCAGATCTACAGCAACGGTTTTCTGGACGCATTCAATACCGTAAAAGGGGGTGGCGATTCGGCCCTGATGAACAGCCTGCTTTCGGCCGACAGCCGCCTTACTGCAGGGGAAACCGGGTCGCAGCTGGTACGTCGTTTGTTCGCTTCCAATCTGACGTTAAATTCTGTCGGCGCGCTGGCCAATTCGCTGGCCACGCGGTTGCAGAGCGGCCAGTCTGTGACGGCGCTTTCCGCGAACAAACCGTTCGTGTTTGTTCCTTACACGCAGTTCCTGGGCGGCCTCAATGTAATTGATACGAACGATTACTCCACTTACCATGCGCTGGAAGTTCAGATTACGCGGCGCATGACTAACGGCATCGCGTTCAATCTGGCTTACACGCTGGGCAAGTCGATGGACACACGTTCATTTGACCCGACGCTCACGGTTGTCGGTACAGGTAACGCTGCCACGGCAGCGAATACGCCGTTCGACATCAACAACCGCCGTCTGAATTATGCTCCGTCGGATTTCGACCGCAGGCACTCGCTGCAGACGAATTTCCTGGTGGAACTGCCGTTCGGCAAGGGCAAGCACTGGCTGAATAACACGTCTGGTCTGGTGGATAAAATTGTTGGCGGCTGGGAAATCGCGGCGCTGGGCCGGGTAACAAGTGGTCGCCCATTCACGGTGTTCTCAGGGGCGAATACGGTGAGCAACGTTAACCAGAGCACGGCGAACTGCAACCTTTGCAGCCGCACCGATGGTTCGGCGTTTCTGCAAGCGCCCACGGGTCTGATCTGGTACTTCAACGCGGCGGAAATCGCTAAATTCTCCGCCCCCGGTGCCGGTCAGTTCGGCAACACAGGGCGCAATTACTTCATTGGACCCTGGTATGGCGTAATGGATGCTTCACTCCAGAAACGTGTACCGATCCGCGAAGGCATCAGCCTTGAGATTCGCGCCGACGCTACCAACGTCACGAATTCCGTGATGTTCGGTGCGCCGACGGCTGATATTACGAGCGGCACGTTTGGCCGCATTCGCAACACGGTTACCAGCGGGTCCCGCAAGATCCAGCTGGGAGCCAAGATTCACTTCTAAACATCCGTTCTAAACATCCGGCGGGCAATCATCGCTGATTGCCCGCCAAAACTTTCTATAGCCACTTTCTACAGCTCATTTATGCACCCAGTCTGTGCCGGGCAGCATCATCTGTTCCAATACAAGACGAGGTCATATGAAACCAGTTCGCTCCTTTTCGTTCATTGTTTTCGGCCTTTTTGGCGCCGCGACGATTCTTCCCGCCCAGACTCAGCCAGCTTTTAACGTCGTCGAAGCCGGAATTCCAGCTATGCGCACTGCGATGGAACAGAAGCGCCTTACGTCGCGCGAACTGGTTACTCAGTACCTGACCAGAATCGCACTCTATGAGGACAAGCTGCACGCGGCTATTGTGGTGAATCCCAATGCGCTGAAGGAAGCTGATGAGCTGGACCGCGAACGTGCGGGCGGGCGTATCCGCGGGCCTTTGCATGGAATCCCCATCGCGATCAAAGACAATATCCACACTACTGATATGCCCACGACGGGCGGCGCCCTCGCGTTTGATGGTTTGATTCCGCCGTACGAGGCTACGCTCGTGAAGAACCTCCGCGATGCGGGGGCCATTATTGTCGCCAAGACGGGCATGACTGAACTTGCCAATTGGGTGGCAGGTTCGCCCAGTCCGATGCCGACCAATTACAACGCGGTCAATGGTTTTGGTTTCAATCCGTACGACCCGCGCCGCGATCCGCGCGAGGCTACGGCTGACGGGCGTCCTGTGCTTGCTACAGGTGGTTCCAGTTCGGGCGTTGGTACGGCTGCTAATTTCTGGGCCGCGAATGTTGGTACGGAAACTTCGGGGTCAATCCTCAGCCCGTCCAATCAGAATATGCTTGCGGGTATTAAGCCCACGGTTGGGCGTGTGAGCCGTTATGGCGTGATCCCGATTACGGCCGATCAGGATACGCCCGGCCCGCTGGCCAAATCGGTCACGGATGCGGCGATTTTGCTGGGTGCGCTGGAAGGCCCCGCGCCCGATCCCAACGACCCGGCGACAACCACCTGTGTTCCGCCTGCGGGCCGCGACTACACGAAGTTCCTCAATGCACAGGGGCTTAAAGGGGCACGCATTGGAATTCCCCGCGCTTTCTACTACACGCCCTATGCGCCTGCGGGCACGAAGGAAGTGCGCGGCGGACTTTCGCCGGAACTGGCCGCTGTGATGGCTGAAGCGATTGAAGTGTTGAAAGTGCAGGGAGCGGTTATCGTGGATCCGGCCGATATTCCCAGCGTTGTTGACGCCAGTCCGGACAAGAATTCGCTGCTATGGAATACCTGTTCCGGAGCAGATGAAGGAAAGGGCAGGGACGCTGCCTGTTCCATCGTTTTCAAGTATGGGATGAAACGCGATTTCAATAAATGGCTGGCCTCGCTTGGTGCCGCAGCTCCGGTGAAGACGCTGACGGAATTGCGCGAGTGGAACATTACACATACGAGGTCCGGTTCGCTGAAATACGGGCAGTCGAACCTGGATGTTTCCGATGAGATGGATGTGGACGCGGATCGTGCGCGTTATGAAATCGACCGCGCGAAAGACCTGGCGCTGAGTGCGGCGCATGGCATTGATGAAGTGATGAAAGCTAACAATCTAGATGCGATTCTGTTCCCTGGCGGGAACGGCGCGGGTATTGCGGCGAAGCCGGGATATCCGACGGTGATTGTGCCGTTTGCGTTAATTCCCAATAATTCCGGGCGTCCGTTTCCAGATGGCTTCAACGCGAAACCAGCGCCGTTCGGCGTGAGTTTTACGGGGATGGGGTGCAGCGAACCGCGCCTGATTGAGCTGGCGTTCGCGTTCGAGCAGGCGACGAAACGGCGCGTGCCGCCACCATCTGTGCCATAGGCCTCAACTGGCTACGGGAAGCTCGGTGAGTGCCGCGGGTGACTGGTTACGGAAATATTTTTTCAAACGGAGCGCGGGCTCTTCGATGAAGTGCCATGACAGAACTGCAACGCCCAGAATGATGGGATAAGCCAGCGCGAGGCGCCCGGGCCAGCTCCAGTCAGGGTGGTAGAAGAGAATCAACTGCTGCAGCGGGAAGGCGTAGATATAGAGCCCGTAGGAGTAATCTCCGAGGCGCGTGAACGGTCGGAAAAACACGGCCGGATGCAGAGAGAAACATAGCGTTGCGTAGGCAATGGCGGGGATCACATAGAGCCTGCCCAGATCCGGCGCTTCGATCAGTCGCATGGCCCACAACAGCGCCACCGCCACCGGAATATTCAGACGGATCTCATTGCGATTCACATAAAGAGCCGTGCCCAGCAAAAACGCCAGTTGCCACTGCGCCACACTGATGTTGTCGATGAACGGAAGCGTATCGTATTTGGTGGCCAGACCCAGGATCAGGACACTCAGCAGGAAGGCATTGAAGACAGGGCGGATGGCATAGAGACCCGCGAGGCCCAGTGCGGCGCAAATGACATACATGCGGAACTCTGCAGGAAGGGTCCAGAGAGAGCCGTTCACATTACCCGCTTTTGGCACATGCAGAAACGCGCCGGGCAGATTGTATTCCAGATTCCAGAGTAGTGAATTGTGCCACCAGTATTTGATGGTCTGATGACTGGTGAGGTATTTGCCCCACGGCATGGCGCTGGCAAAACTGGCAACGATAATTGTGAACGGTATGGCCACCCAGAGCGCAGGGAAAATGCGCAGCACTCTCGCGCTCATGAACGTGAGCAGGTTCGTTCCGCGCCCCATGAAACTGCGGGTGACCAGAAAACCGCTGATGGCGAAGAAGACCAGTACCGGAAGGCTCCCGGTGGATTCGCGCGAACGCGTGAGCCACTCCACCAGATCAATGAGAACCGGGGTTCGGGGAGGTCCTGTTTCGGCATGGTGCAGTATGACCATTGAGGCAGCCAGGAAACGGATCAGGTTGAAATTATTGTCCCGGCCCTGTCCGGCTTCAGCAAGAGTTGGCGACCACAGGAATAAGTCGCGCAACAACGAGCTTTGTCGCGGAGGGATGTCCTGTGATGGGGAAGGTGATGGGCGCATGTCCGCAGATCGGAACTAAAGTTACAGAACCAACGAAAGTATAGCTCAAGCGCTTAGCTCAAAATTCTCAGTTGCCGGACGGGCGTGCAATACAATTGAAGGCGGGCAGGTTAATACAGAGTATGTCGAAAATACTATCGCGCTTATCCATCACACTCTCTGCGATGTTGTTTCTCGCCGCCTGTTCAAAGCCGGCTCCGGAACCTCAGATGAAGGCACCAGCGGCGATCACTAAAGCAGGGACAACGCTGACCGCCAGCCCTGACCCCATTCCTCTTGAAGACGGTATCCTGGGCGAAACGGTGCTGAGCTGGACCACTAACGCACCGCACACCGAATTCCATGTAGATGCCCCGAACGGTACGCTGTTCAGCCGGGGCGGAACAACAGGCACCGCGCGCACAGGAAAGTGGGTGAGAAACGGAATGACGTTCTATCTGCAGGATTCCGATAATCCGAATCCGCTCTCGCCTGAAGCTACACTTGGCAGCATCGCGATTGCCGTTCAGTAGTTTGGTTAAGCTCCGGCCAGCCGGGTGAGCACATAGTCGGCGATCGAAAGCAGGATGGAGCCGATGATCGCGGTGAGGAAACCTCGCACCCTAAAGCCTGGTACGAGTGCCGAAGCCAGCATCAGCATCAGACCATTCACCACAAGGTAAATGAGACCCAGCGAGAGAATCGCAAACGGGAACAGGATGATCTTGAGCACCAGGCCCACCGTGGCGCTGACAACCCCGATGACCAGCGCTGCGATCAATGCCGCGCCGAATCCGTCGACCTGAATGCCGGGCAGGATATTCGCCACGATCAGTAATGACACTCCGCTCAGCAACCAGTGAATCAGCCATCCGCGCATAGCTTCCATCTTAAACGGAAAACACCCCGGTATGCATACACATACCGGGGTACCACGGGGTGCCCTTGGAGCGGGGCAGTCACAACTGCACAAAAACTACGCCATGATTCTGGTGAAGGCGGTCTTGAACTTATTCATCTCGTCCTGCGTGCCAACCGTGACGCGGATGTGAGTGGGCAGCGCGGGCCAGACGCGGCCGACGTAAACCTACTCGGTGCGCAGTGCCATCACAGCTTCCATGGCGGGCTTCTTCACGTCAACCATGAAGCAGTTGGAAACCGACGGAATGTAGTGGAAGCTGTTCTTCGCGAGGTATTCGAAAGTATTCTCGCGTATGAGTTATATTCCAACTGCGGCCATCGGCAAGAAAACCGATGCGATCAATTTCACAGGTAACGACACGCTGACTGACCGCGCTGACGAGTACACTTCCAAGCTCGACCACACACTATTCGAATGGTGGAAAATCTCTGCGTCGTACCTGCACTACAAGAGCCGTGAACCAGGCGGCAATACTCTTGGAACGCTTCCCGGCGGCAGCGGTAACGGTCCCTATCTGTTGTTCCGCAAGGCGGATGCAACCGCAGTCAACAGCACCATGACCCTGAATCCCACTACGGTCCTGGTCACCCGCTACGGCTTCAACCGGTTCCCGAATCAAACGACAGGAATCAGCTACGGCTTCAGCTCGGCCGCTCTGGGTCTGCCTTCCAACTTCACCAGCGCCGTGCAGGCTCAGTATTTTCCAACGATCGGCCTGCTCAGTAATACCTTGAGTTCGGTGTCGCCGACTTACTCAGTCTTCAATTCGCGAAACTTCTCGACCTCTGTTTCGAAGTATGCCGGCAAGCACAGTCTTTCCATTGGCTTCGATTACAGGCTGATCCATACGGATTTCACCAGCCTGAGCAATTCAGGTGGCAACTTCAGCTTCAATGGTGTTTTCTCCCGCCAGTATCCGTCGCAGACCAACGGTACCGGGGCGGATTTCGCCGATCTGCTGATGGGCTATCCGTCATCCGGTTCAGTTGCTACGACGACCAAGCTGTTCGACTTCGTCAAATACTATTCCGGTTTCGTCCAGGACGACATCCGGGTTACGTCGAAACTCACCGTCAACGTCGGGCTTCGCTACGAATATGAAACCGGACTGGGTGAAGCGAACAATCACATCGCGGTTGGTTTCGATCAGAAAGCGGTGAACCCGATTGCCGCCGGTGTTACCGGGGTGGTGCCTTATGGCGTGATTCTCTATGCAGGCCAGAGCAATGCTCCCACCACCTGCTGCGCACCGCCAAAAACCAAATTTGGCCCCCGAGCCGGTTTCGCTTATCAGATTACGCCGAAGACCACGATCCGCGGCGGCTGGGGCATGTTCTACGCACCCACCATTTTTTCGACGGATGCGACGATTGCGCCGGGTTACAACCAGGCTACAACTTACGTTGCCAGCAACAATGGCAACTCCACACCGGCGAACTCGCTGTCTAACCCGTTCCCGAACGGCATCCTGCAGCCTGTAGGAAATACTCTCGGGCCATTGACTGCGATCGGGTCAACCTTCAACTTTCTGAACCAGAGCCGGACAACTGGTCTGGTGCAGCAGTTCTCGTTCGATATCCAGCGGGAACTTCCGTATGGCATCGCTCTCGAACTGGGTTACGCTGGTTCGCGTTCCAGCCACCTGCAGCCCTCACCCACAGGCAATGGCAACATGAACATCAACCAGTTACCGATGAACTATCTTTCACTCGGGTCCGCACTCAATACTGCTGTCGCCAATCCGTTCTTTGGTCATGGCGGTTCGGGCGTAATCGGGAATGCGACAGTGTCTCAGGCGCAGTTGCTATTGCCGTTCCCGCAGTACAGCACCATCGGGATGGTTACTAACCCGGCCAGTGCGCAGTATGACTCGCTGATCGTCAAAGCGCAGAAGCGGCTTTCGAAGGGCCTGACTTTTCTTTCGACCTTTACGTGGTCAAAAAATCAGGACAATGAATGGGGCAGCGGCACGTCCAACTCATTCAATACTTTCTCTGGCAGCACGCCTCCCAGCCAGCCGCAGAATTACTACAATCTCGATGCCGAATGGGCACTCGCGTCCACGCACACTCCGCTTCGCGTTACCAGCGCAGTGACATACGAACTGCCGTTCGGTAAGGGCAAGGCCATGTTGAATTCCAGCAAAATGCTCGACTACATTGTGGGCGGCTGGTCACTCAACGGCACGGCTCTGTTTCAGGCCGGCTTCCCGTTGTTCGTTTATCAGCAGAACCTGAACAGCGTCATTGGCACGGGGGAACAGCGCCCGAACGCAACGGGTATTAACCCTGCCACATCCGGCAGCGTTCATGACCGGCTCAACGCTTACCTGAATCCGGCTGCTTTCGCGCAGGCACCGGCTTTCACCTTCGGCAACATCTCACGCTCGCTCAGCACGCTGGGGCCGGGCATGAGAAATTTTGATGTTTCAATCTTCAAGAATTTCAAGATTGCAGAAGCTCTTACTGGTCAGTTCCGCGCCGAGGCGCTGAACTCCACCAACACGCCGTTGTTCGCCAGCCCGAATACGCAGTTCGGAACAGCCTCTTTCGGGAAGATCACCTACCAGGCAAACCTGCCCCGCCAGATCCAGCTGGGAATGCGGTTCTACTTCCAGCTCCCGCTGCTCATCCCAACGAGTCGGGCGCCGGTCTCGCCGCTATAAGCGACACGGGCTCCCGATCCCACCTAAACTGATAAGGCAGACCATGAAGAAAATCTCCCTGACCGCCTGGATTCTGATTGCCCTCGTCGCCGGTATTTTATTTGGCGCTGTCTTGCCTGGCCCCGCCAGACAGATGGCGATCCTGGGGTCGATCTTCCTCCGTCTGATTAAATCGATCATTGCCCCGCTGCTGTTTGGCACGCTGGTAGTGGGTATTGCCGGCACCGGCAGCGTGAAAACCATGGGCCGCATTGGCGGCAAGGCGATTCTCTATTTTGAAATTGTCACTACCATTGCTCTTTTTGTGGGGCTGGGTGCTGTGAATCTGGTGCAGCCGGGTGTCGGTGTCCAGTTGCAGAAAGGTGCCACTGGCGGGCTGGCAACCACCAGCACCAGCATCTCGCAGATTCTGGAACATACGTTCCCCACCAGCATTATCAAGTCGATGGCTGATGGTGAAGTGCTGCAGATTGTCGTTTTCACTTTCCTCTTCGGTATGGCTTGCGCGGTGCTGGGTGCGAAGGCGAAGCCGGTGGTCGCATTCTGCGAAGCACTTTCCGAGATCATGTTCAAATACACCGGCTACGTGATGTATGTTGCTCCGTTCGGTGTGTTTGGTGCGATGGCGTCGGTCGTGGGCGAGAAGGGACTGGGTGTTCTGGTGAATCTGGGCAAGCTGGTGCTCACGCTCTACGCTGCTGAACTGTTCTTCGTTGTCTTCGTGTTCGGAACCGTCATCACGGTGCTGCGGATTCCGCTGAAGCGCTTCATCCACTACGTACGTGAACCGTTCCTGATTGCGTTCTCCACGGCATCGAGCGAAGCCGCTCTGCCGATTGCGCTTGAAAATATGGAGCGCTTCGGAGTGCCGAAGCATATTGTGGCGTTCGTGCTGCCGACCGGCTATAGCTTCAATCTTGACGGCTCCACGCTCTATTTGTCGCTCGCTGCGGTGTTCGTCGCCCAGGCGGCAGGGGTGCATCTGTCGTTCTCAACGCAACTGGTGATGCTGCTGACGCTCATGCTGACCAGTAAGGGCGTAGCGGGCGTACCGCGGGCCTCGCTGGTGATCCTGGCAGGAACTCTCGCGACCTTCAACCTGCCGATCGAAGGTGTTGCAGTTATCCTGGGCGTCGATACGCTGATGGATATGGCACGCACCTCAGTGAATCTGCTGGGCAACTGCCTGGCTACTGCGGTGGTTGCGCGCTGGGAAGGCGTGGATCTTAGCGTGCCGCCGGCTGAGATTGCGGCGTAAGACTTTTCTCGAACTCAGCGAAGCGCTGTTCAAGATCCGCCTGCAGCCGGGCTTTTTCGTTGTTGCGGAGAAAGTCCACGCAGGTAATACCGGCAGTGCTGGCTGAACACGCGGTATTGACTGCCGCGTAGGAACGGTTGATCCAATAGCTCTGGCCGGGCGCAAATGAGTATTCGAGGCTGTTGCGGACCATCTCTTTCAGGTCTTTGTAAGTGAGGTTGTAAGTCAGCAGCGCGCGCTGGTATTCCTCTGTCAGCTGGGACCGCGAGACACCTTCATCGTCAGTGGAAAGCATTACCGGAACTCCGTACCTGCGGTAAACCGGAAAGGGATGCTGGTCACCCTTCACCCCCAGAATCACATCGTTGCTGGTGAGGTTGATTTCCACTGCGATGTGGCGGTCGCGCATGTCTTTCAGCAGTGTGGCCGGGTCTTTCTCATGCATGATATCTACGCCGTGGCCGATGCGTTCGGCATGACCGAGGTCCACTGCTTCGCGGATATGAAATGTGAGGCCGTCAGGCGGCACCAGACCTGGGGCCAGTTCACCGGCATGAAGCGTGATGTGGACCTTCGGATAGACCTTCTTCGCGTAATCCACCATGCGCATTTGCAGGTGGTAATCCGTCATGGAATTGATGCCGTCTTCCGGCTGCACGAAGTTGATTGCCACTACGCGCGGGTCTGAGGTCACGAGGGCAAAACCAGCCAGGATCTGCGAGAACACCTGTTCTTTGGGAAATTCACGAAGAACCTGGTAGACGTAATGAACCTGAACGCGGCAAGCTGGTGAATTAGGATTTCCCTGGCACCCGAGAACACGACGTCGCACAGATTCCATGGCGTTGACACGACCCGACAGAGACGCTACCTGAGCCTGCAAACCCGCAGCCTGGAGTTTCTGGCGCGTGATATCCCAATCGTCATCAAGGCCCGCTTCCTTGCCGAGGCCGCTAATGGGGCCGCCACCTGAAAGTGCCATCAGTTCCAGATATGACTCATTCTGATCTGCCGCGCGCTGCGCGATTTCGGCTACCAGATCACCGCTGTCAACAGGCCCGAACTTGTCAAAGGTGGCGAAGAAATGATCGTGACCAGACTGGCGTCCCCATTCGTAGTTGCGCATGGAGAGGCTGTCAATCAGGGCGTTGCGGAGGTTATTGTTGGCCTGCGCCTGAGCCGCGTCCACTTTATTGTCGGTGCAGGGCGGCGCCACAATGGCCAGCAGAACTTTGTCAACGCACAAATGATTTTCGGCGGCCACGCGGATAAAACTTTCGGCGTAGATGGCCCCGGAGAGATGGTTGTGGAGATCCCCGCCTTTGGGCATTTTATAGAGGAAGGCGTGGAGTTCGGGCGGGCTTTTTTTGAGCTGGGCGAGTTTCGTTTCGATGGCGGTCTGCGCAAGGGCCAGACAGGCGGTCAAACCGAAAAGGGCAATCAGGCGACGCATTGTGCCTCTCCTTCATCTGCATGATATGAACTGCGAACCAGAGGTCCCGCTTCAACGTGCGAGAAGCCCATGGCCTTTCCTGCGCGGCGGAGTTCTTCAAACTCGGCCGGCGCGACGTAACGCACGATGGGCAAATGCTTGGGCGATGGCCGCAGGTATTGACCGAGCGTTAGGATATCGACACTGTGTTCGTGAAGGTCGCGCATGACTTGCAAGACTTCTTCGTTCAATTCACCCAGCCCGAGCATGAGACCCGATTTTACCGGAGTCTGCGGAGCGAGTTCCTTCGCATAGCGCAGCATTTCAAGAGAGCGTTCGTACCGCGCACCCAGACGCACCTGGCGGTAAAGGCGCGGCACTGTTTCTGTGTTGTGGTTGAGGACATCGGGGCGTGCATCCATCACGATCTTCATGGCGTCGTGGCTGCCCTGAAAATCGGGCACAAGCACCTCGACTTTGCAACCGGGGACGCGTTCGCGGATGGCTTCGATGGTGAGTTTGAAAAGCTCAGCACCGCCGTCTTTGCGGTCGTCGCGATTGACGCTGGTTACCACGGCGTATTTCAAGCCCATGATGGCAACGGCTTCGGCAACGCGACGGGGTTCATCGTAATCGACGGCGAGCGGCCCGCCTTTTTGGACGGCGCAAAAACCGCAGCGGCGCGTACAGACATTGCCCAGAATCATGAACGTGGCTGTGCGGCGGTTCCAGCACTCGCCAACATTCGGGCAGGCGGCGCTTTCGCAAACCGTGTGGAGCTTCAGGTCAGCGATCAGAGTCTTCAGTTCACGATAGTTCTGGCCAACAGGTGCGGGTGCGCGAAGCCACTGGGGGCGCACAGGCACTACCGGCTCTATAGATAGGAGCACCGGTCTCAGTTTAGCGTGCGCAAGCGGTTTTCGAGCACCAGATCAGGACGGAAGTTCTCCCAATGCAGGTCGTGGCCGGATGATGCAGTCAGCGCCGCCGCAGGGATCATGCCGATGAGTTCGCTGCCGGCGATTTCAATGCCGTAGTCTGCGACGGCGTCAAAAATGACATGCAGGGGTGTGTTTTCAAAATCAATGAGGTTGATGGACACCTGCACCTGACCCCGCGATTCGAGTGGAAGGCCGATGGAACGGACGCCAGGCAAAGTTCGGATTGATTTGGCAATTGCCCTGGCTGCGGCAAGGTCACTGGAGCGCAGGTTGATGTTCCAGGCGATGAGGAAGTTTCTGGCTCCCACAACGCAGATGCCTGCGGTGGGATGCGGTTCCGTGCCAAGGTCAGGCTGCGGGTGGTTTTTGCGGATGTCGGGCAAGCACCTGCACTCCGGGCGCAGGGCTGCGGCTTCGTAAAAACAAACGGGGATCGTTAGCTCTTCCCAGATTCGTCGGCCCAGGGTATGTGCAAGCGCCGCACAGGCTTCGAGAGTAATGCCGGATACGGGAACCAGCGGCACTACATCGGCGGCCCCTAAGCGCGGGTGGACTCCGGAATGACGCGTGAGGTCGATGTTTTCCGCAGCGGTGCGGATGGTCTGGAAGGTTGCTTCCACGACTTGTTCGGGTGAGCCGGCGAGGGTGAGGACGGTGCGGTTATGATCAGCGTCCGAGGTCACGTCGAGCAGCACTGGTTTGGCTGCTCCAGCCAGTGCGGAGATGATCCTGGCGTCCCGGCCTTCGGAGAAGTTGGGAACCGCTTCGATGATCATACGCGTTTGTCTTTCGAGGGCCTGGCGGCGCGTGTGATGCTGCCGGGCAGGAGTTTCATGCACCCGACGATGAATTTATATTTCCAGTCGGGCACGACGACCGGCTTGCCGGAATGGAGGGAACGCAAAGAAGCTTCCACGACGCGGTCTGCCTTTAGCCAGAGAAAGTTGGGGATGGGGTTGCGACTCACTCCCATGGTGTCGTGGAATTCCGTGATGGTGAAGCCAGGGCAAAGCGCCTGCACTGTTACCTCGGAACCGAGGCTGCGGAGTTCCACATCAAGGCCGAGTGTGAAGTTATTCATCCAGGCCTTAGTTGCGCAATAACTGACGTTGCCTGCACTGGTGCCGAAAGCCGCCACCGACGAAACGTTAATGACTCCGCCACGATTGCGCGGAACCATCGCGGCCAGCGCCGCGCGTGTGAGGCGCATCGCGGCCATGATGTGAACCTGATGCATTTGTTCCTGACCCGCCGGATCCGCTTCCCAGAACCGGCCTGTGGTGCCGAAGCCTGCGTTGTTGACCAGAAGCTCCAGGCGCGGATTCGCCGCAATGGCCGCGACTACGGCATCCGTGCCCTCGCGGGTTCCAAGGTCCGCCCCAATAATTTCAGCGTCGAACTCTTTGAGTTTTTCTGTGCGGCGGGCGACCAGAATCAGGTCGTACCCGCGTGCCGCCAGCTTTCGTGCAAACACCGCGCCCAGACCACTCGACGCACCTGTCACCAGCGCGACTGGCTTATTTGCCATGGGTGGCTTTGCCTGCGCTGATCATGTTGGCGAAGATGCGGTAGGCCCCCGGAACGCCCGCAGGCAGTTCGCGGAACCAGGAGAGTGCAGTGAAAACGTACGCGCCCTTGCCATAGCGGGTGTAAAGCAGGCTGCCTTTCAGTTCCGGCTTGCCGGCATCGTGGGTTTCGAGCGGAGTTTGGTAGCGCGGGTCCCACTTGTTGGAGAAGTAGAGACCGCGTTCCTGCACCCAGCCTTCAAAATCCGCAGCGGTGATTTTATTGGGGATGTTGAGCAGCGGTGAGGCCGGTTGCAAGACGTTCACGGGCGCTGTCTCATCCGTCACACGCGCATCGTCACCAGAGAAAGAGAATGGGTAGGGACCCATGTGATCCAGCGCATCCGCAATGGCGGGGCTCATCCGCTTATCAGAAGGATTGTTGTATTGAACAACCAGCGTGCCGCCGTTCTTTACGTACTCCAGAAGCTTGGGCTGAGTCGCCCGAAGGTCGGCGCGCAGCGCGTAGGCGCGAACGCCGGTGATGATGGCGTCGTAGATTGCCAGGTTGGCAGTGCTGAGTTCCTTTTCGCTCAGCAGATCAACCTGGACGCCCATCTGGCGCAGCGCTTCGGGTTCTTTGTCAGAAGCTCCCATCACATAGCCAACGCGTTTGGCGAGGACTTTCAATGATGCCGCTGCGAGTTTCCCTTCGCTTGCCTGCATCACTGTTTGAGTGGGAATGTGGGTGTAAGGAGTGACCGCGACATGGCTCGCGACTTCAACGCCGTTGGCTTTTGCAACCACGCGGAACTTGCCGGCCAGCGGGTCGCCAGGAGGTGTGAGGTGGAAGCGGGCTTCCTGTGCCTCGCCCATTTCTTTTAGGTTGAAAGAGACAGTGGCGGGCTGCACTTTCCAACCCTGTGGAGTATCGAGACGGATCTCGCCGGTCTGCCCTGGTGCGAGCGCACGGACCTGAAAGCTAACATCGCGGGCAGAGCCGGTGGGGAAGACGAAATTGTCAGCGGGCAAGTCGATTGAGACCGGCGGTTGAACCACAACGGGTCGGATGATTTCGCCTCGGGCCGGGTCTGCATAACGGTAGTGAAGCGGCGTGGTGAGAGAAAACGCCGCGCCTTTCAGAGTGAAATCGAAACGGGCCAGGACTTCGGGGATGATGTCGGCACGGCCTCTGAGCTTCTGATCGGAAATCGCATAATCGAATCCGTCTCTGGGTTCACGCAGCCAGAAAGGTTGTGACCACGGCTGAGTCCTGGCGATTGTCACGGGGACTGTCGTGACTTCCGGTTTATTATTGGCCAGCGTTTTAGTTTTTACAGGTACATCCATTTCACTCCACCCGGAGAGATGAATTCCCGCAAGTTCAATCGGAAGTGCAGAGCGATTGAGAGCCGTCAGTTCCAGCTTCGCCGTGGCACCAGGTACGTAGGCCGGAGCGTCAGCCTGAACTTCCGTATGCAGGCCGGCACAAAGGGCAATCGCCTGATCGACGTCAGCCAGCTTCCATTGCGCCCAAACATTGCCCTGCCTGGCGGGGGTCACAATAAGGAAACGGGCTGCGAGCAGCGCCGGGACAGTTTTCTCGGGCTGAAGATCGTTGAATTGTTGCTCTGCACCGGCCAGAATGGCACCGATGACGGCACCTCCGGGGATGCGGTTCCAGGTGGTGTCAATACCCTCGAAAATGCTCTTCTGCGCGATGTCCCCGGCGAGATTCGAGACTACCGCCGCGGTAGTGCCATAAGCGAGTTTTGACCCCTGGCCCTGGCTGCGGTGTTCGCTGCGGCTGATGAGCGCAATCTCCTCATATGAGCGACCGATGACTGCATTGAACTCACCCACATCGAGATTCACTACGGGTCCGGTGACAGCGTTTGCGGCAGCCATGGCAGGCGGCAGAACCATCCCGGGAGGCGGCACAAAACGGGGGCGCATCAGGCGGCGGGCGCGCCAGGTCTTCACGTATTTGAGCTGCTCAGGGAAACGGCTGGGGTCGGCTGCGGCTTCGAAGGCTTCCTTGCCCAAAATGGCAGACGCCTGGTGATTGCCGTGACCATCAGCAGGCGTGCCGCCGAAGACCAGCATGATCACGTCCGGCTGCTGTTGCCGAATCACCCAAACGACATCCGACAGAACCTTATCGTGGCCCCAGTTTTTCATCGTCTCTTCGAGCGAAGTCGTAAAACCAAAATCAATGGCACGGGTGAAGTATTGTGACCCGCCATCGTCACGGCGGGCGGCGAGTAACTCCTGAGTGCGAATGACACCCATCAGCGGTCCCTGTTCGTCGCCGAGCAGATTCTGGCCGCCCTCGCCACGATTCAGGGCCAGGTATCCGGTGCGGGCTTTGAGGCCGCGAGACAGGTATGTAAGTACGGGATTGTTTTCATCGTCCGGATGGGCGGCGATCATCAGAACGCTGCCGAGGACGTTGAGTTTAGCCAGAGAATGGCGGATGGCTGGAGTACCGGTGAGGAAGGCTTCGACCGGCGTGCCGTCTAAAGCATCAGCGCGCAGCGCACGCGGTCCGACAGCTGCCAGGGTCAGGACCAAAAATGCGCAGGCGGTGATTCTTCCCATAATGTTTTATGGTAATCAACACCTGCGCAGATTCGGCGAACAGCCGGTTTCACTAACGGGTGTAGTCTACGCGCGCGCCGGTCCGCGGACTCCAATAAATAGACCCGTGCTCAAAGCGATTCGTACGGCCAGACCCATCCTGTGCGGGTACTTCGTCTGACAGAGGGTAACCCAGCCGGCTGTTTTCCGCACCCAGGCGAATGTATTGCTCTCTGATTCCGCCATGCACTTCATGCGCGCCGGAATTGGGGCTCCAATACAGGGTGCTGTTCTGATACACCCGGTACCGGCCCTCGCCATCAGCGCTCACCTGTTCTGCCGCGATGGGCTGGCCCATTCCAAGGCCAGCCTTGGACATATCCTGATACTTTGAATCAATTGCGCTGGCCTGGGGCTGGTCCCGATAGTCAGGACGGTTGCGGTAACCGTCATACTGTGCGTGCTGATCGTCGCCGTAGGAATCGGAATTGAACCGGTCGCCTGTTTCGCCGGCGCGATTGAATTCAATTCTTGCGACTTCATTGACGTTGAAGCGCCGATTGCGCTGGCCCTGTATTGTGAACACGATATTGCCGTTCTGCGCAGACACGAATTGGCCAGCCATGTGTGCGCCGTTTCGCAGAACCAGCGTGTCTCCCCATGCTACGCCTGCCAGTGGAATACAGAACGCCAGAATACCGAGTGATTGGATTTTCATTTGTTGCCTCAAGGGTGAATAAGCAATCTGGTGGCCATCAGTCGGTCAGTTCCCGAAGTTGACAGCCAGACCATAGGTTCGTGTGGATGGTTGCGCGATCGGGAAAACCATTCCGTGATGGTGTTCCGCATGAGCCTCGTGTGTCTTCACAACGTACCGCCCAATGAAGTAACCGATCGCCCCGCCCGCCAGCAGATCAGACGCGTAATGCTGCTGGGCCCCGAGTCTTGCGGTGCTCACAACTGTGGCCAATCCGTAAGCGAGGAAAGGGACAAATTTCTTGTTCCGATATTCGTGCGCGACAACCGAAGCCATAGCCCACGCTTCAATGGAATGGCCCGAAGGGAAACTGTTGCCGCCTTTAAAAAAATCACCAGGATGGTCTGGCGCGTTCGGGCGGTTGCGGCCTCCTGCGACCTTGAGCACCTCAGCCACAATCAGGCCATCCAACAACGCTTCGGCACCAAGCACGCCCGTTTCACTGGCCTTCTGATTGTCCGCGAGGACTCCATAGAGATAGAAGCCCGACATTACAGGCAACACCGTATAAACCGCTCCTGCGCGGGAGACATTGTTGCCCAGGGAGACCTGTCCGGCACTGTTCTCCAGAAAGTGTGCGGTCCGGCGGTCAGTGACGATCAAGCCAGCGGTAAGAGCGCCGAAGCCCACCCACTTGATTGCGTCGCTGCGGTCCATATGAAGGGGACTGGTCCAGATAGTTTTTTGGTCCAGCCATATGTTTTTGGCGAGCTTGCTGACCAGAGGCCGGACATTTTCCGTATCGCCGGGGTAATAGATTTCGTCCCGCTGATCCTGCGCGGCGGCTGCTCCGGAGAATGCGGAGGTAATCAGCAGTAAGGCGGTGAGTGGTGGGCGGGCGCGTCGCAGCATTAAATTTACGGGAGCACGTTTAGGACCAGTCCGGCCCCCCGGCTTGTTTTGGCGGCCTGGCTGTAATAAACTCGGCGTCCGACAACCCATGCAACGAAACAGAATATTCATCCTGACACTGGCATCCATCACGCTGTGTTTACGCGCCGCGCACGGACAATCCGGAACCGCCAATGGAGAGTGGCCGGCTTACGCGGGCGACCTCAGTAACTACCGCTACTCACCACTCGCTCAAATCAACGGGACGAACTTTAGCAAGCTCGAAGTGGCATGGCGTTTCAAGACCGACAGCTTCGGGTCGCGTCCGGAGTTCAAACTCGAAGGGACGCCGCTCATGGTGAAGGGCGTGTTGTACGCGGTTGCGGGTACACGCCGCGCTGTAGTGGCGCTCGACGCGGCCACTGGCGAATTGCTTTGGACGCATGCCGAACGTGAAGGGACCCGCGCAGCCGCATCGGCGAGACAGTTATCGGGCCGCGGCTTGTCTTACTGGACTGACGGCAAAGGCGATGACCGGATTATTTATGTAACAACGGGCTACCGTCTGGTGTGCCTCGATGCGAAGACAGGCGCGCCGGTCAAAGGCTTCGGTAGCAGTGGCCTGGTCGATTTGAAGCAGTACGCAGTCTATGGAACCGGCCAGCACATCGACTTGGAATCGGGCGAGATTGGCCTGCATTCTACGCCGGCGGTAACCAGCAGCGGTGTGGTGATTGTGGGGTCCTCTTTCCGCGAAGGCAATGCGCCGAAGACGCACAACAATACGAAGGGTCTGGTGCTGGCCTTCGATGTGCGTACAGGGAAGAAGCTCTGGCAGTTTAATACGATTCCGCGTCCTTCGGAATTCGGCAACGATACGTGGTTGAAGGAATCATGGGCCACCAATGGCAACACCGGCGTGTGGACTCAGATCGCTGTTGATGAGCAGGCCGGGCTTGTCTATTTGCCGGTGGAAACCCCCTCGTCCGACTACTACGGCGGACAGCGCCCGGGCAACAATTTGTTCTCGGAAACCCTGGTCTGTGTGGACCTGAAGACGGGACAGAGAAAGTGGCATTTTCAGCTGGTGCACCATCCCATCTGGGATTACGATATTTCCTCGGCACCGATGCTGGCTGACCTCAATGTGGATGGCAAAATTGTGAAGGCTGTCATCCAGCCGACAAAGCAGAATTTTCTTTTTGTATTTGACCGCATTACAGGCAAACCGGTGTGGCCCATTGAAGAGCGCCCGGTACCGCAGGGCAATGTTCCTGGCGAGTGGTATTCACCCACTCAGCCGATACCGACCAAACCGCCCGCCTATGCACGGCAGGGCGTGACGATTAACGACCTGATTGATTTCACACCCGATATGCGCGCGCAGGCCGAAAAGCTGGTATCGCAATATCAGCTTGGTCCTATTTATACGCCGCCCGTGGAGAGTAAGGCTGGTGGTCCGATTGCGACTCTGGTGTTGCCCTCTCCGGCAGGCGGGACTAACTGGCCGGGGGCCGCGTATGACCCCGAAACACATACCGTTTACGCCTACTCCCAAAACACGATCACGCCCCTCGGGCTGATCAAACCAGCTGACAGAACTTACACCGATATGGATTTTGTTCTGGGCCGCGCAGGAACGGAATTTCGTCCGTCCGCCCGTGGCGCGAGCGAAGGCTCAGGCGCTGACCTCACACCGTCCACTCCCCGCAATGCAGCGGGTCCGGGTCGCGCTGGAACTACGGCTGCCGTGAGCGTGCTGGGGCCTCCTTTCAATATTCAAGGATTGCCTGTTTTGAAGCCTCCTTACGGCACCATTGCGGCGATCAATATGGATCGCGGTGAGTTGGTGTGGCAGGTGCCGAATGGGGAGACTCCTGATTTCATCCGCAACCACCCGGCACTCAAAGGACTAACGATCCCAAATACGGGTCAGGCTGGATATGACACCGGCACGCTGGTTACCAAGACGCTGGTGATTCAGGGGGATACGCAGGTGACATCGCCTGGCTCGCATCCGCGTGGCGCGATGCTGCGGGCTTACGACAAAGCTAACGGCAAGGAACTGGGGGCTGTTTGGATGCCCGCTCCGCAGACGGGGTCGCCGATGACTTATAGTTTGAACGGCCAGCAGTATCTGGTGGTTGCCATCAGCGGCGGAATCTATTCCGGCGAATATCTGGCGTTCAAACTTCCTTGAGGCGGGCGTCAATTGATCAGACATCGCGCGGGTGTGGTTTTATTACTTGCCGGGAGCCTGCTGGCGCAGAACGCTTCGGGTCCGGCACCTGCCGATACTCTTTGGGAACCATTGAAGTTTCTCTTTGGTACGTGGGATGCCAGGACGCAGGGAGGGAATGCCGGGGCTGACAGCGTTGGTGCCTGGTCTTTTCAAACGGAGTTGAAGGGGCATGTTCTGGCTCGACATAGTAGTAGCTCAGAATGCGCCGGGACGGCCGGTTTCAATTGCGAGCATGGCGATCTTTTGTACGTGTATCCGAACCTGCCCGGGCCTTCCTGCAAAGCGGTCTATTTCGACAATGAAGGACATGTCATTTACTACGACGTGACTACTCCGGCCCCCGGCACTGCGATTTTTCAATCGAGCGCGTCGCTATCCGGACCTCAGTACCGGCTCACCTATGAGCGGAAAGCGTCCACTATGTATGGCAAGTTCCAGATGCGGATGCCCGGCCAGACCGCATTCAGGTCGTACCTTGAATGGAGCGGAGAGAAGAAAAATTAGTCCGGTTCCGGTTGGCCTATCGCGGTTTATCGCCGACGTCATCCGCATTCGAGCTTGGCAGCTTGAAGCGGCTCCGCGGGTAGGGCCTCTAGTTTCAAACGTGTCTTGGGTCGGAGCAGTGGGTGGCGAGATGAGTCTCGACACGGCACGCAGAGTGCTGCGCCACAAGCTTCGGCAACCGAGTCTGCCATGGTTATTTCGTGACAAGCCCTTAGAACGAGAAACGCACCTGGAATTCAATCCGGCGATTCCCTGCGGCACCATTACCGCCGCCCTGCCCACCGAACCCGCCACCGCCGTTCGAGAGGCTGGTCGATTGCCCGAAATATGGCGAGAGCAGGTTGCCCGAAGGCTGGCCCGGATTTGTGTGGTTAAACAGATTACGGGATGAGATGGTAGCAGTCACGTTGTAGCGCTTATTGGTGCTGCCCCCCCCAAATCCGCCAAATCCACCACCGCCTCTGCCGCCGCCGCCGCCTCTGTCACCACCCGGACGTCCTCCGCCAAAACCGCCACCAGGAGGGCCGCCAGGGCCGCCGCCATTCCCGCCGCCCGCCGCCGCCCGCGCAGCAGCCGCGCCTTTGCGTTCGCCCCAGCCCCAGGTGCGGTTCAACCGCATGTTGATGGAAAATTGCCCGGGGCCTTCGCCGTAGTTGTAAGGGATGCGTGCGGCGCCCACTGCCGGATTGAGATCAAACGATCCGAAAGGGGTAACGCGAAGGCTGGTAACAGGTGTGGCTGCCGTGGAAAACGCAGGGCGCGCATTGTAGATTCCGTCGCCATTGAACTGCTGACCGCTGGTGATGTTAAACGGCGCACCGGAACTCATCGCGATAAATGGATTGGCGCTGATCTTGAACGGCAGGCCGATGTTGCCCGTGATGATGGCGCGATGCCGCGTATCGAAATTCGCCCGGCCCCAATCCGCGTTGGCGTTGTACTGATCCATGGGGAAACCATTGGCGTTGCTGTGAGCCCGCCCATAGGTATAAGCTCCCTGCATGCTGAAATGCGAATTGATGCGCGAGTTGACGTTAATGGAAATTTGCGTCTGTTTAAAAATGCCACTCGATTCGTACTGATACAAATCGCCCAGCCCGGTGAAGGGCCGGATTCCACTGAACGGCGCATTGATATTGCGCATGCGGTTGGCGTGTACGCCCCGTGTATTTACGAAATTGATAGATGCCTGCGTGCGCTTGGGCAACTGGCGGTCAATGCCCAGCGCAATCTGTGAAGACCACGGGGCCTGATAGGCAGAGTCCGTACGATAAATGGCCTGGTTCTGGAGGGCAAGCAGGGCAACCGGAGGCAGCGAGGGTGCAGCGCCCGGCGTCAGCGCGTAATACGCAAGGGCAGCAGCTGAACCGCTGTTCGTAGTGGAAATATTGTAGTTCTGCTGGGAGACACCGTTGAAACGCAGCGTATTCAGCGTATTGCCTTCCGAAAAACGGTCGAAGAAGATGCCATAGCCGCCCCGGATGACCGATTTCGAGGGTTTATGGTTTTTGCCCGCGGGTGCCCACGCGAAGCCAATGCGGGGCGCCATGTCAAGGTGGTCGCCGATATTGCTCTGGCCTTCATAGCGCAAGCCTGTGTTTACGGTAAAGTTCGGTTTGATCCGCCAGTCGTCCTGGATGTAGAGTCCCAGGTCGAACTGATCGACATCCTGCAGAGCCGTGCCCTGGTTCAGAGTCAGTTGAGTGGGGCCGCAGCCCTGGGCCAGAACCGCAGCGATGGGTACATTTTGAGAAAGCAAAATCTGGGTCTGGCGGTACAGATCGAGTGAGGTCGGGTTTGTAATGCCTGCCAGACACTGGGGCACGCCATTAGCCGTGTTGGGGGCGCTGAACGAGTAGGATCCGTTGAAGTTCGAAGTGGAGAGGTTCGACTGGCTCGATTGCCGTGCCCGGAACCCAAACTTAAGCGCGTGCTGACCCTTGGCCAGCGTCACGAAATCGCGCAGTTCGTAGCCCCGCGTGTTGTTGTGGTTCTGCGAGTAGGGAGCACCGCCGGAATTGAAAGACCCGCTAACGTCGATGCCCGGTGTTTTCGAACTTCCCAGGGCAGTCTGAAGATTCTTGTTATCGCGGAACTGAAAGCTCATTTCGTTGACGGCGATGGTTCCAAGAATCGCCGTTTCCGTGATTTGTACGGTGTTGTTTGAACTCTCGGATTTGGTCTGCTGGGTAGTGAGGGCAAAGCCGCCCACTCCGCCCACATTGGAATTGTTCTGGTGCGTGTATCGCATCACCAGTGTGTTGTTCTGGTTCAGTGCGTAATCGAGACGAGGCGCAATCTGCCACTCAGTATTCGGCGTCAGCACCGCTTCGCTGATCGTAATCCTGTTCAGACCGGCGTCCAGTCCGATAGCGTTAATCAGCGCATTTTCATCAATATTGCGTTTGTTGAAATCGAGGAAGAACGACGATTTCTTATTCAGCGGCCCTCCGAAATTGGCAGTGAAAAATTTCGACCGGTAACTCGGCTGTTCTGTCTGAAGGAAGGGGTTGCGGCTGTTGAAAACGCGGTCTCCAAAGTTGAAAAACGCCGAGCCGTGGTAACTGTCTGTCCCGGGCCGCGTCAGAATTTCCACCCGGCCGAAGCCAGGCCGGTCAAACTCTGCCGAAAATGGATTCGAGTTCACGCGGATTTCGCGAATCGAACTCTTCGGTGGCAACTGACCTCCGCTGAAGCCGTCAACAAAAAACTGGGCACCATTCGGTCCCGATGAGGGTCCGGCCAGCGCAGCCAGATCAGCGGCCAGATCGTCAGGATCATCCGAAAGTGCGTCCAGATCAGAGGCTTTGAGCACGATCGCCCCTACGTTGTTGGAAGAATCCGTTGAAAGTGCGCTCGCAGCCTGATCATTCACCAGCACTTCCTGCGCCTCAGTCGCGATTTGCAGAGCAATATCGAGCGAGGATGCCTGCCCGGTCGAAACACTGAAGTCCGTTTTGGTGTAGGTAACGAAACCAGGGGCATCGGCCCGAACACTATATGTGCCGGCGGGAACATTGGCCACGGAATAGCGGCCCTGACCATCTGACTTTCCTGTCCGCGTCACGCCATTGCCCATCACGATGACAGTAGCGCCCGGCACCAGTGAATTAGACGGATCGGTCACAATGCCGCGGATTGATGCCGGGCCCTGCGCTTGAACCAGAGGCGCAAGAGGCAGACTGGATATCGCGATGAGAACAATGAGGATGGAACGAAAAAAAGTTTGCATGTTGTTGGCTTGAAGTCCGTCTTTGGATGAAGACGCGGCTACTCTTCGATTGTTACCGGTTTTGACACCCTTAAAACGTGAATAAGTGTAAAGACTACAGTCTTGCAACCGCGTTCTCACGCTGCAAGGCCCAGTTCCGGATCATCACAGCGCAATCGCGGGCTTCCGGCACAGTGTGCAATTCCTCCAGCGAAAAGCGCATCTTGCAGCTCCAATTTGGATATTCCGCAGTTGTTCCGGGGAGGTTCTGCTGGGCCGGTTCTTTGGTTAAATCTTCCTGATTGACCAGCCAGAACGCCGCAGGCGTCTCAGCCAGATATCCCATGATGGCGCAATGCAGTTCCCCGGTGAGTTCCGGCATCAACGCGGCGTTGTGTTCATACTCAGCAGGCAGCAAATTTGCCCTGAACAAAGCTTCCAGCAAACGCTGTTTATCGTTAACCCGGTTTGCGCGCTGAGCGGCCGCTGCCTCCCCGCTGTTAGTGCCCGCAGCCAGACGCGCCTCGATATCCGCTCCGGTCCAGAAGCCTGTAATCGTCGGCAGGTCGTGCGTTGTCGTTGAGACCAGCGCCAGTTGCGGGTAGACTGCGGGCTGCTTGAAAGTCTCTCCCTCGCGCTCAAAGTAGAGCAGGCGGTAACTCAGGATGCCAAACCGCGCCAGCGTTTCGCGAACTCCTGGTTCCACCGTGCCCAGATCTTCGCCGATGATAACGGAACCAGCGCGACGGCTCTCCAGCGCCAGAATCCTGACCAGTTCCTCCGCGTGATCGCGCACGTACGCGCCCTCCATGGCATTCCTGCCCGGCGGGATCCAGTACAGCCGGAACAGGCGCATTACGTGGTCAATCCTCAACGCCCCGCCATGTCGTAGCGACTTGCGAATAGACTGCGCAAAAAGCCGGTAACCATCCCGGCGGTGCCGCTGACTGTTCGGTGGCGGAAAAGACCAGTCCTGCCCGGTGGGCGAAAAATCATCTGGCGGTGAACCCACTCTGCACCCAGGGATAAAGAAGTCGCGATAAGCCCAGAGATCGGCGCCACACCGGTCAGTGGCCAGAGCCAGATCATGGTAAAGCCCGATGCTCATGCCCGCTGCCAGTGCATGCCGCTGAACCCCTTCAAGCTGCTGATCAATCAGCCACTGCAGCCAGCCGTGGAAAAGGATTTCTCTGGCGTGTTCGGCGGCAAAACGCTGTACTGCCGGGTGGTCCGGCGATTGATATTCCGCCGGCCAGTCAGGCCAGATCCAGATGTCCGGATGGGCGGCGTGAATGTGCTCGTCCAGAGCGCAGTGTGTGGAGTAGAGCCGCAGCAGGTCGCCTTCAGCGCAGATCCACTCAAGGGCTGACTCATCCGGCGGGCAGGCCTCAAAAATTAACTCGAGCGCACGGCGTTTCATTGTGGCCACGGCTTCATACTCGACAGCAGAACTGGCGCGCAGTGTGGCTGCTTCCTCCGCGTAGTTCACCCTGTCTTTGATCAGGTTAAAACCCGGCACAGCCTCGACATCAAGGTACAAAAAATTGCGATAAAAAATGCTGTTCGGCAGATAAGGGCTGGTGTTGTAAGGTCTGCGGTTGTGAATCGCATGCAGCGGATTCAGCGCAATAAAGTTGGCGTTGAGACTGGTAACTGCCCAGTCGATCAGCGCCGTAAGATCGCGAAAATCGCCACAACCCCAGTTGCGGGCAGACCTCAGACCGTACAGCATCACGCCCAACCCGGTTCGCCGCCCCTCGCCCACAGGACATGCGGATTCGGGAGTCACAATCAGCCGCGCGGTGCCGGCATCCGTCGTGAGCTGGTGATAACCGCAAGGCAGTTTATCGCCCGGTTGCAGCGTCGTACCGTCTTCCACCGTGATCAGCCCACCGGAGAAAGGCCCGTCAGAGAACGCGCCTGCATCATTTTCGCTGATCACAATTACCGGCGGCAAAGGCGTGGGTTTATCTGCCGGCCCCATCGACGCAATAATCGCCGCGTTGGTTTCCGGCGTCGTGATATGGTGCCGGCCAAAGCCATCCCGGAACTCCTGCTGCACGCCCAGGGTCTCCGCAGCAGCGCTGAGTTCGGCATCAGTAGGCATTTTCTTACTTTAGCCCGTGGCTTTTCCCGGATATTGATCAGGCAGCGCGGTAAAATGACGGGTTCATGACTCTCGACGAACTGGAACGCGAATATTCTCCGCTCCGTGAACAGGCATCTGCCGTGCGGAGTTATCTTTGACGTTGCCAATAAGAAGCAGGAACTGAGCCGTACCGAAGAACAGGTTTCCGCGCCTGACTTCTGGTCCCAGCCCGAAAAAAGCCAGAAGGTAATGCAGGAGCGCAAGCGCCTTGAAGAGGCCGTTGCCGACGATCTGCACGTAGCCGCGATGACGGATGATATCGACACCCTGTTCGAACTGGCGCGCGAAGGTGAAGCAGTAACGGGCGACATCGAACGCGAACTGAAGAACTACGCCGAGGTCCTGAGCAAACTGGAAACCGGCATGTTGCTCTCCGGCGAAAACGACAGTCGCGATGCCATCGTCACCATCCACCCCGGCGCAGGCGGCACTGAATCGCAGGACTGGGCCGAGATGCTTCTGCGCATGTACCTCCGCTGGGCAGAGCGCAGCAAGTTCAGTACCGTGATGACTGATCGTCTGGAAGGCGAAGGCGCAGGGATCAAATCCGCGACGTTTGAAGTCAACGGGCCGAACGCGTATGGGCTTTTGATGTCGGAAATCGGTGTTCACCGGCTGGTTCGCATTTCGCCCTTCGATTCTGCGGCGCGTCGGCACACTTCGTTTGCGTCGGTGTTTGTCTATCCGCAAATTGATGATGAGATCAAGGTCGATATTCGCCTGGAAGATCTTCGGATCGATACGTTTCGGGCGGGCGGAGCGGGTGGACAACACGTGAACATGACGGATTCGGCAGTCCGGATCACGCACATTCCCACCAATACCGTAGTGCAGTGTCAGAACGAACGTTCGCAGCATAAAAACCGCGACACTGCGATGAAACAACTCCGCGCCCGCATGTATGAAGCGGAGCTTGAGAAGAAGCGCGAAGAGAGCCGCAAGACTGAAGCGACCAAGCTCGAAATCAATTTTGGAAGTCAGATTCGCAGCTACGTTCTGGCCCCTTACCGGATGATCAAAGATCACCGCACCAAGCTTTCGGTAGGTGACATTGACAAAGTGATTGACGGTGAGCTGGAGCCCTTCATGCACGCGTGGCTTGTTTATCGCAAGACCGGTAAAACGGCGGCGGACGGCCCGGATGATTTACCCGAGTAACCCTGAAATCGACGAGGCGTCAGAGTTGCTGCGGGCAGGCAAGCTGGTAGCGTTCCCCACCGAAACCGTTTACGGCCTCGGTGCCAATGCTCTTGACCCACTGGCAGTGGAAAAGATTTACGCCGCGAAAGGGCGCCCGCATTCCAGCCCTCTGATTGTTCATGTTGCCAGTCTCACCATGGCTCGCCAACTCGCCAAAGCGTGGCCGGATAAAGCCCAACTGCTTGCCGACCGCTTCTGGCCCGGTCCGCTCACCATCATCGTGCCGAAGGCTGATCTTGTTCCTGATGTAGTCACTGCGGGCCTGCCCAGCGTAGGCCTTCGCATCCCCGCGCATCCGCTGGCCATGCAACTTCTCGAAGCCACCGGGTTGCCCCTTGCAGCGCCAAGCGCAAACCGGTTTATGCAGCTTTCGCCCACAACCGCCGCGCACGTGCGTGCTGCCTTCCCCCAATTGCTGGTGCTTGACGGCGGCCCCTGCGCGGTGGGAATTGAAAGCACTGTGATTTCGTTCGCCAGCGGGTCGCCGAGATTGCTGCGGCCAGGCATGATTTCGCAAACTCAGCTTGAAGCTGTCATCGGTCCCGTTGAAGCTGGTGCCGGGGCGGAATCACCGGGCCAGCACCCGAAGCATTACAGCCCTCGAACACGGCTTGTGTTGGGAGCGGCGCCTGCTGAGGGCAGGGGAGCCCGGCTTGAACTTGCCTCCATGCCAGACGACCCTGCTTCATATGCGGAAAAACTCTACGCCGTTCTGCACGACCTCGACCAGGCGGGTTACGACTGGATTGCCGTCGAACTGCCCCCCGACTTACCGGAGTGGGCAGGAGTACGTGACCGCCTGCTGCGCGCGGCAGCATAAGATAGCTGCTATGCATCGTCGCGAATTCCTCGCTGCCGCCGGTTTCGGCGCTACCGCCCTGTCTGCTCTGGCACAAACTCCACAGCCCGCCATAGCGCCCTTCCCCGCGCCTCGCGACTGGTCCGGCAATACTCCGCTTCGCTATCCCGATCCCGACATCATCGCGGTCGATAATCGTTTCCGGCGCTATAGCGTCAATTCGCAAATCAAACGCCTGCATACAGGAACTCTGTGGGCTGAAGGCCCGGCCTGGAATGGCGTCGGCAGGTACCTTGTCTGGAGTGATATCCCGAACAACGTGCAATTGCGCTGGCTCGAAGAAGATGGCCACGTCTCGGTTTTGCGCAGCGACTCCGGGTACAGTAACGGCAATACTTTCGACTACCAGGGCCGGCAGATTTCCTTCGAGCACGGCGGCCGCCGGGTTTCGCGCTATGAACCTTCAGGGGCTCTTACCGTGATCGCCGACAAGTTCGAAGGCAAGCGCCTCAATTCACCGAATGACGGCGTGGTACACCCCGATGGCAGCATCTGGTTCAGCGACCCCATCTATGGGATTCGCGGCAACTTCGAAGGCTTCAAAGCTGACAAAGAACTCAAGGAAGCTGTCTATCGTGTGGACGGCCAGACCGGCCAGATAGCCAAAGTGATCGATGATTGCGATGAACCAAACGGGATTTGTTTCTCCCCCGATTACAAGAAGCTCTATCTGGCGGACACCGGGGCGCGCCTGCAAATCACGGTCTGGGATGTGGATGGCAAGACCGCCCGCAATGGCAAGAAGTTCACATCGCTGGCTCTTCCCGGCGGGGGCCGTTCCTTTGCCGACGGGATACGCTGCGATACCGATGGCAACATCTGGTGCGGTGCGCCTCCAGGCGTTCAGGTGGTTGCGCCGAACGGCGATCTGATCGGCATCATTCGCCTTCCTGAGACCTGCGCCAATCTCTGCTTCGGCGATCTGCGGCGCAACCGGTTGCTGATGGCCGCCAGTCAGTCACTTTATTCGGTCTATTTCGATGTGAAAGGCGCTCACATCGCCTGAGTTCACCGGGTGCGCTTGCTTTCCAGAATCGTCTGGTATTTGTCCACAAGCTTGTTGGTGATCACTTCCATGTCCCAGTTGGCTTCCACCTCACCGCGGGCGCGCCCGGCCATGCGAGCGGCCCCTTCGCTGTCTTCAAGCAGCATCACAACGTGCGCCGCAAAGCCTGCCGCGTCATCGGCAAGAGCGCAAAATTCGCCGTCCTTACGCGCCAGACCTTCCGCCCCCAGATAAGTCGAAACCACGGGGATTCCGCTGGCGAAAGCTTCCAGCAGTTTAACCCTGACTCCCGAACCGCTGCGAATGGGACATACGAACAGGGCGCTGGCTGAGAACAGCGGTTGAATGTCATCCACAAATCCCAACAACTCAATCGCCGGGTCAGAGAACGCGTGACGAGGAGGCGGTTCCGCCCCAGCAACAAGCAACCGCGCGGCAGGAATTTTTTGCACAATCAGAGGCAACACCTCACGCGCAAACCATTCAAGGGCAACCTGATTCGGAGTATGTCGGAAGCTGCCCAGAAACAGCATCGTATAAGGCTCACGCGGGCCTCCGGGGAAAGGGTACCGACCCGTTTCAATGCCCGCCCGCATCCCCGCATCAATTCGTGGAGCCAGCGCAGGCAGAAAGCCTTCCAGATACTCTTTGTTCTCCCGCGTGCAAACCTGGATGTGGTCGCAAACCGGCAGCATCCCCAGCTCAAACCGAATTGCACGCAGGTATTCAAATCGTGCCTTAATCCGGGCCACTGACCCTTTCATGAAAGGCAGCGCCCGGCTGATCGATTGAAAGTAAACATCGTGCTCAAATGACGCACAGACCAGCCGCTGGAAGGGTCGCGCGTATTGGCCCATGTGCGTATATTCGAGCTGAATTACATCGATATCCTGCAGCAGTGTTTGCCGCTGGATCAGCCATTCAATGTGCGGAGATTCGAATTCATGTACGGCATGCGGCATGGCTGAGGCCAGATGTGGATTCCTGTTCGCCGTACGTACGTGAAATTCCACAGTCCTGCAATACTGGAGCAGCTCGCGATGAGCTTCCCTCTGATCCGCGTAATCGAGCACCACAATGACATGGACATCGCAGCGCCTGGAAAGTTCACGCAGCGTGTAGTACATAAAAAGGCCGCCACCGTGGCTCGGCGGGCAGATCGGATAGGGGGCCACAAACAGCACGCGTGGCCGCTCGGGTTTCAGAGCGAGCTTTGAAAAACGGTCGTGGAAGTATACAGGTTGCGACCTCCGAAACGCTTCGGAATCGTCAACCACAGCAAGGCTGCGAGCCGCCCAGCGGGAGCGCATCGCGCCCTTTATTTGCAGCGCTGCACGAAGGATTCCGCCTGCGCTGGTCCGGCCCGGCGCATCCCCTGACCAGCCAGTGACCAGTGCCCCCGCCAGTGCAAAGAAAAAATGCCCGGCCAGCCGGTTCCAGCCATGGATATTTTTCCAGCAAAACAGCAGGAAATTCTTGTTGAGAATCGATTCGATATAAGCCGGCGTAAAGCGCTTGCCGATTGTCCCCCGATGCTCATGGTGAACAATGCTGGCAGGCTGGTAAAGCACTTTCCAGCCCCGCTTCCACGCCAGAAATCCCAGGTCCGTGTCTTCAAGATAAAACGGGGCCAGAAGCTCGTCGAAGCCGCCCGTTTCCAGAAACTTGCCACGGTCAAAAGCGCACGATCCGCCGCCCCCGTAAAAGCAAGGAAAAAGCCGGTCCACCGCTGCGTCTTCACGATGCCCCACACGCAGACCGCCGTCCTGCCACCAGCCTTCAGTCAGGCCCGTTTCTTCACGCCGCTTTGCCCGGTCACCCAGGAAAATCTGACACGATACAGCGAAAACCGCAGTGTCAGTAAACCCTTCCAGCAGCGGTGCCAGAAAGTCTGGCTCCACCCGCATATCGCTGTTGAGCAGCACCACAATGTCATTCTTCGCCGCGCGAAAACCGGCATTGGAGCCACCGCCGAAGCCCAGGTTCTGTGGCAACTCCAGCACCCGCAATCGCGGGTATTTCGAAGGCGGGTAATATTCCGCCAGCCACGCTGCGCTGCCGTCCGTCGAGCCGTTATCGACTACAACCACTTCACTGCCGGCGTGGTCAGATATCGAAGCCAGCCAGGATGGCAGAAACCGTTCCAGCAGATCCCTGCCATTCCAGTTTGGAATCACCAGCGATGCCGCACACTTTTCCGGTTGAGTGTTCGCTACCGGACGCATGCGCCCCGCGATCAGCCATACAAGGTCTGTAACGGCGAGGGCCAGAGCGCTGAATGCCAGCAGAAACGGAGCAAGGATGAGCAGCGGCAGTGCGCGCAGCAGGCGCAGGAAAGATGTCTTCATCTACCCTTTTGCCGATTCGCGGGCGCCGATTTTCGGACCCAGACCAACACTGTTTCCCAGGCGAACCCATTTCGATTGCGCGGCGGCGGCCAGTTCTGCTTGTGCGCTGTCCAGACGGGCATTTAATTCGGCTTGTACCTGGTCCAGTCTGGCACGGAGCTCGGAATTCGTCTGGTTCAACTCAGCTTCGCTTGCTTTGAGTTCAGCGAATTCCGCGTTTGTCTTTTCCAGCTTCTCGCGCGTGCGCACCAGCTCTGCCGATTGCTCCTGCCCCCACGCCTCGCGTTCCCTATAGATGGCCCCCACACGCCTGAGTTCCTCATTCACGCGTTCAATTTCATCGCGCGCCACCGCCATCTGGGTGTCCAGATTCTGGATCCACGCCGACCGGGCTGCTGCTTCCTGCTCCAGAATGGCTGTGTGGTGGCGATATTGCCCGTGGATACTCGTATTTTCCTGTTGCAATTCCGTAATGCGTTCGCGCGCCTGCTTCAGTTCCAGATTGAGTTCATCCGCCCACCGGTTGTGCTGCTGAAGTTCCGAAATCACTCCCTTATGTGTTTCCACAAGGCTCGTATGCGTCTTTTCCAGTTCGTTCAGCCAGCCTGTCTTGCTTTCGAGTTCTTCCAAAAGGAGTTCGATATGGCGCTCGCGTTCCCGCAGCAGGTTGCCTGAAGCGGGCAGATAGGCGAATGCCTCCAGATCAGGCAGCGCAGCCTTGCTGCATGCGGCCAGGAAGAACATTGCCGTTGCAGGAGCGTTATCTCCCGGCGCATCCAGCGCCCCGGCGGCAGCGCCCGCAGGCAGAAACCCGATGGCTTCCGTATGGTTCTGGCTCCAGATCTTCACATGCGGAAATACAGCTTCAAGAACTTCACGGTATTCGTCAAATTCAAACTCGCGCACATGGAACGGGTTGGGTCCCGCCCCCGCCCGAGCCTCCGCATACACGGCCTTGTTCGGCGTCGAAACCAGCAGCATTCCACCCGGTTTCAGCACACGCCTGGTTTCACCCAGAAACTCCGGCCATCGTTCCAGATGTTCGATCACTTCAAATGCCGCGATCAGGTCAAACGAACAATCCGCGAATGGCAGACTCCCGCAGCCTGCTTGCAGGAAATGAATCCGCGGAGTTCCAAAATTCGCCCGCGCGTGCATCACAGCCTCGGCCGAGATGTCCATCGCCGTCACTGACCCCGCATCCGGAAACTCAGCTGAGCCATAACCTGCGCCGCACCCGGCATCAAGTACCGCCGCTCCTGCAGGGAGCAGGCTCCGCAGCACATGCGCTGCCAGCCGGTAGCGCGCTTTGTGCTCGTTTAAAAGGTTGGGGTCAGACAAGCCGGGAACAACGCGTTCTCCGGTGAATTCAAGCATGCTTTGTCTCCCCTGTCGCTCCAGTAATCTCAATCCTGCATGGAAACTGAACGAAGCCATAGACAGGGCCCTCGCCGCGCCCCATTTGAACGGTAATTGCGTTGTCCACCCGGTCGCAGACAACACTTTCCGGTGCTGTCCCGTCCGCAATGGAAGGGGAAAAGGAAAAGGCACCCGGATAAAGTTCGGGCAAGTCGATATGGAAATCCAGCGTACAGGTCTCGCCCGCGAGCAGCGGCTGCACGTCCTGCCGTTCACCCGCCGTGGTTGTTTCTGAAAAATCGAGGCCCAGATGATTGCGCAAAACGAAGCCAATCACCGGCTGCGGAATCCCGTCGCGTGCCTGGACGCTGATCCTCACAATAATCCGCGTGTGCGGCATCATCAGATGAATCGGTTCTTCGTATTCATTGAGGATGGCAATTCCCAAAATCACCGCACGTCCGTCGCCGGATCGGTGGTCAATATGCGGCAATATGATGACCGGTTCAACGGCAACTCGTGCCGCAGGGGCAGGCGTCTGAGCTCCAGCCAGTGAAGTTGTAGCGGGCTGAGCCTGCGGTACATACCTCCCCTCTTTCTGCGCCATCGCCTTGAGGTACTGCGGCAGTACTTCGCCGGCATCACCCAGAGCCATCGTACGGCCATGTTCCAGCCAGAGCACCCTGTCTCCAATGGCTTGAATGTCCGCTGCCGAGTGCGAAACAAAAACAATGGTCACACCCCTCGCCCTTAACTCCTGAACCTTGCGCATACAGCGGTGTCGAAAGTAGGAATCGCCCACTGCCAGAGCTTCGTCAACGATCAGTATTTCCGGGTCCAGATTGATTGCAACCGCAAAAGCGAGGCGCACAGCCATACCGCTCGAATAAGTCTTGACGGGCTGGTCAATAAACGTCCCAATCTCCGCGAAATTTTCAATGTCCGGGAACCGCAGGTCCGTTTCCCGCCGCGAAAGCCCCATGATGGATGCGTTGAGCAATACATTGTCCCGGCCACTGAATTCCAGGTTGAAACCCGCACCCAGCTCCAGCAACGCCGCCACGCGTCCGGCCACGCGCACGCTGCCGGAAGCAGGTTGCAGAATTCCCGCCATGATCTGAAGCGCTGTGCTCTTGCCCGAGCCGTTCTCTCCGACAATACAGAAAACCTCACCCCGCCCAACCGAAAAAGTCACATCCGACAGCGCATGAAATTCACGGTGCAGCGGCCTCCGGCTCAGTGAGACCAGTTCCACCAGGCGGTCGCTCGGTTTTTCGTAGATAGCGTAGGTTTTTGAGACGTGCTCAAATTCGACAGCGTTCACGGAAGCTCTATTAGCTTATCGCGGCCAGCCGCAGCCGGGGCTGACGTCCTGAACGACTGCCCTTTGCCTCAAGCCTTCTCTGGCGCGCTTCGAGAGCCGGAGAATCTTCAAGGCCGCGCGCTGCCCTCGTGCATTCCAGGGCCATCGTCAGATTCTTTTCCTTATGCTCGTAATGCTTGGCCAGTTCCTCATAAGCCCTGACCCGCCACGGGTTAGGCGAAAGCGTCAAATCCGTAAAAGTTGCAACAGCCGCATGTTCACGACACAGCTTCTTTTCCAGCATTCCGGTTTCGAACAGAGCCCGGAAAAGCAACGCGTCTGGCAAGCCCATCTCGACTGCGCGCCGCAGTGCCCGGTGCGCTTCTTCCAAACGGTCCGCCATCTGCAGCCAGCGTGCGAGTCCCAGCAGGTCTGAGCCGTGCCGAACACGTACGTTTTCAGGGTCACGGAAAGCTTCCGGAATAATCCCCGTCAAGCAAGCCAGTGTCAAAATATCGAGCACATTGTGATGAAACACCGGCATCAGCCGAACCGCCCGCCGTGTCCGCAGGTATTCGAAGTAGACGTAAGGGATCATCTCACCCGGAATATCGCCCTGCCTTTCAAAGCCCAGAATTTGCGTTTCCAGATTCACCAGCCGGCAATTTTCAAGGCGCAGTTTGTAGAGCCGCCGCGCACCATAGAGCAAATCCAGATGCTCCATGCGGCTGAATGGATGGCGAGCCCGGCACATCGTGTAGCGCGTCTCGAGCAGCGGCTGGTCATAGCTGCGGCCGTTGTAGGTAACCAGCACCTCAAACCGGGCAAGGTACGCGGAAAGTGAATGCAGCACAGAAGGCTCTTCGCTGTAATCGCGCATAAAAAACTGCCGCACGCGAAACCCCTCTGCCTCGATACTGCCCACCCCAATCAGAAACGCATAGGTTCCTGAGCCGCCCGCCAGCCCCGTGGTCTCAGTATCCAGAAAAGCCATAGCTTCCGGACGCGCCACCGGAATTTCTCCGCCGGAAAGCGAATGCAACAAATCAGCCGGCAGTTCCGTCAGACAGGAAATTTCGTAACTGCCGTGAGTCTGGTGGTTCGCGTATAGCTTTTCAGTTTCGAAGTGCTTCCCCAAAGGCGTTTCCACCACTTCGCCTGAAAGCAACTCCTCCACGAAGCCGGAAGGGCCAGCTTCCGTTTCCCCTGCTTCCGGTCGTTTCACGGGCAGATTTGCATACTTGCGGTCAATGCCTGCAACGGTTTGGCGCAAATGAGCGAGTTGTTCTCTGATGTCCATAAGCCCGTGAGCGTGTTCGCCGTTGTTTCGCCTGCCCCTTTGTTCCAATATACTAGGGAATCTGCGCCGCTCTCTCTTTTTTGCCGGAATCTTTCTGCTGCTGCTGGCGGCGCACCTGTCTCATTCCGGTGTCCTCTGGGAAGGCGACTATCCGCTGGCCCCCGCCCTTCAAATGGCGCACGGCAGTGTTCTCTACCGCGATATCTGGTTCGATAAACCCCCGCTCGTCGCAGCTGT
The DNA here is from genome assembly GCA_025363475.1 of Terriglobia bacterium. GTDB lineage: Bacteria > Acidobacteriota > Terriglobia > Bryobacterales > Bryobacteraceae > BOG-234. The sequence goes on along the minus strand of JANYDS010000014.1, from coordinate 2,859 downwards.
CAATTTGCTGTGGGGCGCGCAGGCAGGACCCGTGCTGCGCCTTGCCGGTGCGCTCTACGCCCTGCTCGCCTGCGGGCTCGCCTTCGCCCTCGGAACGCGCATCTGGACCCCGCGCGAAGGCTATTGCGCAGCAGCTCTGCTTGCATTCTTTCTGACCTTTGATACGCATTCCGGTGTGGTGCCTTTGGCGGCCGATATGTTGCTGCTGGCTCCCCATCTTGCGGCCGTTTTGCTCGCCTGCCGCAAACAGCCTTTCTGGAGCGGGGTAGCAGCCGGAATTGGCTTTCTGTTTAACGCGAAAGCGCTCTTTGTACTTGCGGCTTGTGCGTTGTTCGCCTGGCCAGGGTTGCCGCTTCTCGCAGCCGGCTTTGCGCTTCCGAATCTGTTCGCCTTCGGCTGGCTTACTTACACCGGTGCTCTCACCGCGTACTTTGACCAGGTCTGGCGCTGGCCGGCACTCTATGCAGCCAGCCCCGTCGTGAGTGACCCGGTATGGAATGGAATCCTCCGCAGCGGAAACTGGTTTGGCTTTCACGCCGCTCTGATTCTGGGTGCGTCTGTGGTCTTTGCCCGACGCGAAAACTGGAGATTCGTCGCATGGGCCGTGATCAGCTACGCCGGTGTGGTCCTCGGGTGGCGTTTCTTTCCGCGCTACTTTCTGCTGCTGTTGCCGGTGCTCACAGTTGTCGCGGCCCGCGGCATCACTATGCTCAGGACGCGCGTCTGGCTTGCCGTTGTAGCCGTCGCCCTGGCCGTGCCGCTGATTCGCTTCGGCCCGCGTTATGTGATGCTGGGCAACGATTATGTTCACGGCCGACAATCCACCTGGAGCGACCTTGCGCTCGATCAGGACAGCCGCGCAGCCGCACGCCTCGCCACCGCGAATTCAAAACCAGGTTCCACCCTCGCAGTCTGGGGCTATCGCCCGGAGTTATATGTTTATACCGGGTTCCGGCCCGCCTCCAAATACCTCGACAGCCAGGCTCTTACCGGAGTCCCGGCGGACCGCCATCTGACGCAATCTCGCGTCGTGCTGACAGCGGGTACAGGGGAAGCGCGCATGCTGTTTTCGCAATCGCGGCCCGACGTGCTCATCGACAGCCTCAGCCTTTACAACCCGGCACTGTCCCCGGATCACTACGCTGAATTGGGCCCCTGGCTCGCCGGCTATCATGAAGTGGCCCGCACCAAAGGCTCCGTGATTTATCTGCGCGGCCCGAATACAATCGAAAAATGGCCCTCGTTCCTGCACCACCATTTCCGCAGCAGCGCCGCATTCTGGTCACCGGCGGGGCCGGTTACATCGGTTCGGTGACGACGCTGGAACTTCTGGCTGCCGGGTACGACGTGGTTGTGGTGGATAACCTTTCCCGTGGTCACCGCGAAGCCGTGGAACCGGCTCGGCTGCGAGTGCTGGACCTGGCCGACACAGAGGGCCTCATCGCCGTCATGCGTGAAAAACCGTGCGATGCCGTCATACATTTCGCAGCGTATAGTGCGGTGGGCGAATCCATGCGTGTGCCTGAAATTTATTTTCAGAACAATGTGGCCGGGTCGCTTTCGCTGCTAACCGCCATGCGCAGGGCGGAAGTCGGCAAGATCGTATTTTCGTCAACAGCCGCTGTGTACGGAATGCCTGTCCGGATGCCCATTGCGGAATCCGAACCTTCCGTGCCGGTGAATCCCTATGGCGAATCCAAGGTCATGGTTGAAAAAATGCTCGACTGGTTCGATCAGATCCACGGCATGAAGAGCGTCTGCCTGCGCTACTTCAACGCCGCCGGTGCCGACCCTAAAGCCCGTGCCGGAGAGGACCATAACCCTGAGACTCACCTCATTCCGTTGTTGCTTCGTGCCGTCAAAACCGGGCAGCCGGTAACCATTTTCGGCACCGATTATCCAACAGCGGATGGTACCTGCGTACGCGACTACATTCACGTCACAGACCTCGCCCGTGCCCATATCGCGGCGCTGGAATCATTGTTCGAGGGCGGAACTTCAAAGAAGTACAACGTAGGTACCGGGGCAGGTCTCTCGGTGAAGCAGGTCCTCACGGCTGTTGAGGCCGTGACGGGCCGGAACGTGCCGTTTGAAACCGGCCCCCGCCGCGAAGGTGACCCTCCAGTGCTGGTTGCAGATTCCGCACGCCTGCGCCACGAACTGAACTGGACCCCGCAGCACTCTTCGGTAGAGCAAATTGTAGAAACAGCCTGGCGCTGGATGAACCGGTAAACAGTATTTTCCGGAGGAATTATTGTTGTACGATGAAACGACATTTTGTGGCCCTCGCTATGGCGGGCGTCTTTGCAGATCTCGCGCTGGCGCAACAACCTGCAGTTTTGGCAGGCGGCATCGTAAACAACGCAAGTTACACGCCCTCTGCGCTGCCGGGTTCGGCCATTGCACAGGGTTTCATCTTTGTAGTGTTTGGCACTATTCTGGGTCCGGCCACACTACAGCAGGCGGCCGGCACCTTTCCGTTACCCGCCACCCTGGGCGGGACTACCGTGAAGATCACCTCCGGGTCAACGTCAGCGAACGCAGTACTCTTCTATACCTCGGCGGGCCAGTTGGGGGCGCTTCTGCCTTCCACTATTGCGCCTGGAGCTGCTTCCCTCACCGTAACCTTCAACGGCCAGACCAGCGCCCCGGCAAACTTTCAGGTGGCCGCCAGCAGTTTCGGAGCGTTCACATCGAATAACGGGGGCTCGGGTCCCGGTGAAGTGGACCCCATCGGTTGGACAAAAAAATGACCGTCCTTAGATGGTGTGGCGGCGGGTTAACAGGAGGCGGTCGTGAGACCGCCATCCATTCCGGACTTGAATCGGCGCTCGGGTCGCATCCCTGCGTTGCCCTATC
>JANYDS010000070.1 GCA_025363475.1 Terriglobia bacterium | reverse complement strand
ACCGAGAGGAATCGCCCCTTGTTTGATCCGCTCGGCCAGGGTCAAACCCTCGATGTATTCCATTACCAGGTAATCCGGACCAACATCAAACAACGTGCAGATATTGGGATGATTGAGCGCCGCAACCGCCCGCGCTTCAGTAAGAAACCGGCCGCTGAAACCAACCAGCGAAGTCTTGATCGCCACATCCCGCTTCAACCGCGAATCATGCGCACGCCAAACCTCACCCATACCGCCTTTGCCGATGGCAGAGACAATTTCATAAGGTCCGAGTTTCGCGCCGGGTTTCAGTTCCATGGGTTCGGGGAGTCGTTCCAGTGTATCGTCGAACAGAGATCAAGACCCGGCAGGCCAGCGAGTCAGTGTTCCGGGTACAGGCAACAGCGGCCGCATACGCCAAGCCTCCCGAAACAGACCAGCAAATTCCACGCCTCGCACCTGTGGGATAACGATGAGGGACAACTCCAGCAAGCCCGGCACGTGCCTGGGCATGTTGACATCAAGCAGCCACAATAGACATATCCATTGCTTCAGACGCGGCTTGCATCATTTCCGGCACTGCCTCATGAGGGAACGCGCCGTAGGTTTCCTCGATCTCGGCGACTCTCATCCCCTCCGCAAGGCAACTGAGAATCAGCGACACGGAAAGGCGCGTACCCCTGATCGCAAGTTTGCCTCCCAGCAGATCGGGGTCGGCAACCAGCCAGAGGAAATTATGGAATGGTTCCAGATCGGCTGATGACATGAATTTAGACCGGTTGCCTTCATTACATCATGTTGGGAAGCCGGTATGTGGGTGTGCGACATAGAAATGGAGGAACTGTCAATGCGCACGTCAGTCAAACGAATCTGAGCGTACCCAGTACTTACAGGCTCTGGCTTGTGGGGCGGACCCCCCTGGTCTGCGGGCGATCCCACGGTCGCCCGTCCCGCGCTCGACCACCGATAGTCACTGGCTTCAACCACTACCCTTCCCGCACGGGATTCCCTCGATGTAATGCCGGATCCTCTCGAATTCCGGCAAATGGCGCACCAGGTGGTCGTAGCTCTCTTCCTGCCAAAAGCGGTTTCCCGTCAGGGCCAGCATTGCGTTAGCCGCCGGGCCTCGATTGAGAGTTCAGCCAGGAGATCGTCGGGCAGCTTGAGTGAGATCGTCCGCATGGCTTCAGGGTAATACTGGCTATTGATTCTCAGGCGTTGCGAGCGTTGCCAGTTACTTTCCGCCCGGCGCAAGTTTCTGCCAGTTGGTGATCAGATTGATCGTCGGCGAGGCACTGTCAGCAAACACGTTCCTGCAGACCCACGAACCGGGGAATCTCATTCGCATTCCCCGCATACTCACTTAGGCAGAGACTCACAACTTCCTCAAGGTTGGTCTTGAGCACGTCGAGGCTGGCACCCTGGGTATGCGCGCCTGGCAAGCCCGGTACCGTGCCAACGTATAAAAAGGTCTCGGGGTCCCATTCGACATAGGTCGTAAAGGAGCGCGTCATATCGCTTCAGTATATGCAATAGTTCGACGCTCAACGCCCGAAACTGCCTGAGCGCAGGCAGCGCTTTTATTTGTTCAGCCCCGCCGTCCGGTTCGCCACAACGGTGATGGGCGCGGGCCCTTCGTCGGCGGGCAAGCCCACCATGAACCTCTGGCCATGGCTGAAATATCAGCCGGTTGCTCACATGTCAGGCGGGGCGGGCGACCCGGTTTGAAGGTCCGATTCATGAATACGCTTGCCACGCGGGGAATCTGGCGATGACCGGTATTCTGGCCGGTGCCCGTGCCCAGGAACGTGCGGCGAAGACCCGCTGTTTTGAGGGTTTCACCCGTTGATTCAGGGTTTCACCCATTCCATGACGTGGAACCACGGCACTCGCCGGTAGTTCGCAGCCGTTGCATCTGGTGCGTCACCCGTGGGTCGCGGCTCGTCAAAATAGACCACGTGCAAACCCGAACCAAGCAGAGCACGCATATAAGCGCTCATCGGCCGATGATGATTCTTTATGCGAATACCCCGATAAGCGATCCACATCGATCGTTCCGTCAGATAGTGATCAATCGGATAGTGAAGCCGGTCTCCAGTCCAGCCTTTAACCCAGCCGGTGTCCGCGCAGGCCGAGTTGAAACCGTTGAGATTCGCAATGAGAAGTGAACCACCGGGATTCAGGACGCGCGCCATTTCCTGGATGGCCGCCTGAAAATCGGGGATGTCGATCAGCGACAGGTAGCTGACGACAAGATCGAAGGTCTTATCGGCGAACGGCAGTCGCTCGCCCACACCTTGAACATACAGGCCATCGGAATCACGCAGACGTGCCTGTGCAACCAGCCCCGGTGTCGGATCAATACCTGTTACTTCGATACCGCTCTGTTTCAGAATCCGGCAAAAACGTCCTTCACCGCAGCCAACATCGAGGGCACGTCCCGGCGACTTCGCAAGCGCCCGCGGAATCATGACCGGGTCAAGTACATAGCGCCGTCCGAAGTCACCCTGATCGCCCATGTCAGCAATCCAGGCTTTTGCCGACGCCTGCCAGCCGTTGTTCAAAGACAATCTCGTAACGTTAGAGCTTCGCGCCCGGTTTCAGTTCCTGCCAGGACTCTATGCACTGTCGCTCCCGGCATCCAGCAGGCTCTCCAGTTCCGGCAACACCAGAAGGTCCTTCGTACGTCCCGCCGCCCGCTTGGCGCGGATGAGACTGGGCAGATCCAGCGTCCACACCTCACGGTCGAATACTGGCAGCAGCACGCAACATTTTTTAAGCTCATTCCAGTCACCCAGACCTGCTACCTCAGCCAGCAGGTCGATTCGTCCCAGCTCTGTATCCAGAGTAAAAACCGTCCCCCCTCGCAGTGTCTGCTCATCCCAAATAAACGGCAATTCTGGCGGAAAATCTGCTGGCCTTGGATGGAAAGGTGTGAGCGCATCTGCCAGTCGTTTGAGATTGACCGCTGTGCGCGAATAGCACAAATCGAGATCGTTCGTCACATGCGCACTTCCATGCATGATCGCCGACCAGCCGCCGATGATTGCAAACTCAACGCCGGCATCCGCCAGTATCTGAACAGCCTGGACGAAATTCATGATTTACAGCGGCGTGCGATACCGCGAATCTGCTCGGCAGCCACACAAATCTCGTGCATTTTCTTGACGCGGTCGGCTGGCGTAAGCCTGAGATTTGCAACTAGAAGGTTTAAATCCACGCCAAAGTCGCGCGCCCTTTCGATACGGCTGCCCGGCTCGGGATGGAGAAGGCGCTCAATGCTGCGCTCCAGTGTATCCACGCTCCCATCATAAGTCTTCCTGCGCCTCGGACGCTTTCCCGGCTGCCGCCGCCAGATCGCTCGGCGCCACATGATTTCCCAGGATCCCCGCATAACTTCGAAATCGAAAAAATCTCCAGTGACATTGGTGCCGCATTGCAATAAACTTGACCTGGCACTCCCCTGGGCTGGGCTCTGCCGCGAAGGAGAATTTACCCATGGCAAGATTTGCGTTTCGATTTACCATTGCTGCCTTGATCGCAGGAGCCGCCCTGGCGGTCGGAGCCGATGCCGCAGTCCCCACGTTCTCGAAGGATATTGCGCCCGTCCTGCAGCGCAGCTGTCAAAACTGCCACAACGAGCAGGGCCTGGCACCCATGGCCCTCATGACCTGGCAACAGGCTCGGCCGTGGGCCAAGGCCATCAAAGAACGCACTGCGCTACGGGACAAAAGAGGGGTTATGCCGCCCTACTTCATTGAAAAAAATATCGGCATCCAGCATTACAAGAACGACCTCTCACTGAGCGAAGACGAACTCGCGCGAATTGCCGAATGGGCCGACAATGGCGCTCCCGAAGGCAACTCGGCCGACATGCCGTCCCTTCGTTCCTTCGGTGACAACGATAAATGGACACTCGGACAGCCGGATCTGATCGTTTCCACTCCTGAAGTAACGGTCAAGGCAGGCGCTCCCGATTATTGGGGTGAACTGGAACCCGCTGCCCTGGGGCTCAAAGAAGACCGCTGGGTGAAATCCATCGAGATTCGGGAAGTGAACGACGTTAAGAAAGAGACCAATGGGCGCAAGACCGTCGGCGCCCGCTACGTTTTCCACCACATGATCTGGTCCACCAGCGTCCCCGGCGATGATTCTCCCCTCGTAGGCGAAGGCAGCGGCAGCTGGCCGGTGCATGAAGTGGGCCGCAACGCTGATATCTTCCCGGATGATGCCGGCAAGCTCCTGAAAGCGGGTTCCAGCGTAAATTTTGCATCCGCCCACATCCACTCCAGCGGGCAAAACGTTAAGGCAAAGCTCCTCTATGGCTTCACGTTCTTCCCGAAGGGCTACGTTCCTGGCTTCAAATACTCGCGAATCAGCCTCGGCAACGGCGTCGATATCTCGATTCGCGCGAATGAACCGAATCAACGGCTGGATGCCTATGCCGTGCTGGAAGAACCCACCAAGATCGTCTCGTTTGAGCCGCATCTGCATGCGCCGGGCTACCGCGAGTGCCTCGAATACATCTGGGGCATTAACGTTCAGACCCTCAGCTGCGCCGGTTACGACCATAACTGGGTACGTGTCTACGAATATGATGACGACTACGCACCGCTCCTGCCCAAAGGCACCATTCTGCACATCATCGGCTTTATGGACAATACGGCTGCGAACACGAATGTGCCCGACCCGCGCAACTGGTCCGGCTCCGGGAACCGGTCCATCTCCAACATGTTTATTGATCTGGGGCAGCGCCTCTCGCTAACTGACGAACAATATTACGCCGAGATGGCGAAACGGCGCGAGAAATTCAAGCTGACACCGAACGAAGTTGTAATCGGTTGTCCGCTTTGCAATGGCAATCCCATCGCCCCCAAGCCGAGGCCCAACCGTTCCGCCACTTCCGGCGGCACTGGCGGCGGTGGCCAGTAGATGAATCGAGCGTTTTGCGGGTTGATTTTCAGTGCGCTGGCTTTCCTGACTTGTCAGGTGGCCAGCGCACAGCTTTCCTGGTCAAAAGGGCAGGTCACCTCGCCTGCCTATGAAGGCTGGCAGCAGAATGCCGATGGATCCTACGACATGATCTTCGGCTACATGAACGAGAACTGGGAAGAAGAACCTAACATTCCGGTGGGTCCGGACAATAACATTCAGCCAGGCGGGCCGGACCGCAGCCAGCCAACACATTTTTTCCCCCGCCGCAACCGGTTCGTGTTTCGGGTGAAAGTCCCGAAGGACTGGGGCGATAAAGATCTGATCTGGACACTGACCACTCACGGGAAAACCATCAAGGCGTATGGGTCGTTGCGCCTGGATTATCTGGTTGACGACATGATCTTCACGTCCGAGACAGGGGCGATCGGCGCGGGAACCAGTAATCCGGAGATCCGTGCCAATAAACCGCCGATGCTGGAAGCTGCCGGCGAGACCATTCGGACCGTGCAAGTGGGCCAGCCGCTGACCCTATCGGCACATGTTACCGATGACGGCGTCCCAAAACGAAAGGCCTATGGCACCTCCCTCGAACGTCGGGGTGGAACCGAAGCCGTTAAAGACATCAGGCTGGTCGCTCCGCACCTGAGCACCGTTGGAAGCGCCACCGGACTCTGGGTTTCATGCTATCTCTACCGCGGTCCGGGTGGTGCTGTGCACATGTCACCCGATCAGCCCAAGACCTGGGAAGACACTCGCGCGGGTGCCAATTCTCAATGGTCACCTTTTTGGGAGCCGCCGGCACCGTCGCCGGACGGAAACTGGACTGCCACCGCAACCTTCGACAAACCCGGAACGTACATCCTCCGCTGGCACGCCTCTGACGGAGCCCTTTGGAAGGATCAGGACATCACCGTCACCGTTACTCCGTAAGTGAACTGACTCGCATTCGCAATAAAAAAGGGGGCAGACCCGAAGGCCTGCCCCCTTTTACCAAACGACCCCTGAAGCCGTCCGAACTTAGTCTTTGGCTGCCGCTGCCAGTTTCTCGCGCTGCTCACGCAACACAGCCTTGCGGCTCAGCTTGATCTTGTTGCCTTCAAGGCCCAAAACCTTCACCAGAATCTGATCGCCTTCTTTCAGCTCATCGCGAACTTCCTTAACCCGGTTCTCCGCGATTTCACTGATATGCAGCAGGCCATCCGTACCGGGGAAAATCTCGACAAACGCGCCGAAATCCACCAGGCGGACCACTTTACCCAGATATGTCTTGCCGATTTCCGCCGTCGCCGTCAGATCCGCAATAATCTGCAGAGCCCTCTTCGCCGCTACCGGATCGCTCGACGCCACATGAATCGTACCGTCGTCTTCCACGTCGATCTTCACGCCAGTCTCTTCGATGATTCCACGAATCACCTTGCCGCCCGGTCCAATCACGTCGCGGATCTTATCCACGGGGATCTTCGTCGTGTAAATACGCGGAGCATGAGGCGACATTTCGCTGCGGCTCTCCGCAATCACATCGTTCATCTTGTCCAGAATGTGTAACCGGCCAAGCCGCGCCTGTTCCAGCGCTTCTTTAAGAAGAGCATGGGAAACATTAGGAACCTTGATGTCCATCTGAAGAGCGGTAATACCATCCTTCGTACCGGCCACCTTGAAATCCATATCGCCGTAATGATCTTCCGCACCGGCAATGTCCGTCAGAATGGCGTATTTGTCGCCTTCCTTCACCAGACCCATCGCCACGCCGCCCACCGGAGCCACAATCGGCACACCGGCATCCATCAACGCAATGCTCGCACCGCAAACGGTCGCCATGGAGCTGGAACCATTCGATTCCAGAATGTCGCTAACCACGCGGAGCGTGTAAGGGAATGCTTCCTGCGTCGGCAGAATCGCGGTTACTGCGCGTTCTGCAAGCGCACCATGGCCGATTTCGCGACGGCCAGGGCCGCGCATGAAACCGGTTTCGCCCACGCTGAACGGCGGGAAATTGTAGTGCAGCATGAACCGTTTGAAATTCTCACCCGGTTCCAGCAGTTCAATGCGCTGCTCGTCATCCTTGGTGCCGACCGTAACCGTCACCAGGGCCTGCGTCTCACCACGGGTAAACACAGCCGAACCGTGTGTACGCGGCAGCATGCCCGCTTCGCCCCAGATAGCGCGAACTTCGTCGAACTTGCGGCCATCCGGACGACGCTTGGAATCCAGCATTTCGTCGCGGAAAATCTTTTCCTTGAGCAGGCTGAACAGCTTGCCCGCTTCCGGTTTGTCTTCTTCAGCCGCTTCAGCCACAACACGTTCGTGCAGCGCGTCAATCAGCGCATAGCTTTCCAGCTTCTCGTGTTTCTGGGTATCGAGCGCACTGGTCAATTCGACACGGATCTTCTTGTCGATCTCGGCGAGCAGCGCCTCATTGATGACCTTCGGGGTGAAGACCTTTTTGGCCTTGCCCGCCAGTGTCACCAGCTGTTTCACAACGTCAACGATCTTCTTGATCGCTTCATGCCCGTATTCGAGACCACCCAGCACTTCTTCTTCAGAAACCTGCTGCGCGCCGGCTTCCACCATGACCAGGCCATTCTCAGAACCAGCCACCAGCAGGTTCATCTTCGACGCCCGGCCTTCGCTGTAGCTGGGATTGATCTTGTACTTGCCATCCACGAAACCTACGCGAACCGCGCTAACCAGATGATGGAACGGAACATCAGAAATCGCCAGTGCCGCACCGGCACCCACGATACCGAGGACGCCCGGATCATGTTCGGGATCGGCCGAGATCACCATGGCGATGATCTGGACTTCATTCATATAACCTTCCGGGAACAACGGGCGCATCGGCCTGTCGATCATCCGGCTCGTCAGAGTCTCTTTCTCTGACATTCTGCCTTCGCGCTTGATATAGCCGCCGGGGATCTTGCCTGCGGAGTACGTAAATTCGCGATAATCGCAGGTCAGGGGGAAGAATCCCTGGTTGGGCTTCGGCTTGTTGGCGGCGCAGGCGCTCACCAGAACCACCGTATCGCCCCAGCGCACAACAACCGCACCGCCAGCCTGTTTGGCCAGCTTGCCGGTCTCGATCGATAGCTTGTGGCCGTCGAGCTCCACTTCAACTGTATGTATATTCATTCTTTGTTCAGTGCCGGGGTGGCACACAGGCCGGAAGCCCCGGGCGTCCTTCTGCCGAAAAATCGGCTGGGTCTAAAATTTGGACGAGGGATGGGGGAAAAAAGGAGGGACAGCCCGTGTCTCTATATAGAGAATGCACAGACTGCTGCTCGCAGCCCGAATGGGCTGACGAGTGTGGATTAACACCGCTGCGAGTAAAGGACCCGACGAACTAGTGGCGGATTCCCAGTTTCACCAGAACGCTCTTATACCGTTCCGGGGTGTTGACTTTAAGATAGGTCAACAGCCGACGACGCTTGGCTACGAGGCACAAAAGGCCCCGCCGCGAAGAGTGATCCTTCTGGTGTGTCTTAAAATGCATCGTCAACTGACTGATACGATCCGTCAGTAGCGCGATCTGCACTTCCGGCGACCCGGTATCCGTCTTGTGAGTCTGGTTCCGGACTACTATCTGCCGTTTTGCTTCTGCCACCAATGCCATCTAAGATCTACTACTCCTTCTCTTCTTTTTCTCTCGTTTGTATCAAAGTTAGTGTAACACAACTGGCAAGCGCTATTGTTCGGAGATAAATATCGATGGTCTGATGACTCCAGCCTAATTCTCCGCAGGCACTCGTTCCGCACTGTCCACCACCAACACCCCAACCTGCGCCCGGTTCGGCTGCAACTTCAAACCCAACTGCTCCTGCACCGCCGTAAACAATGCCCGTACATCAACCGCGCCAGCCTCACGCTCGAGATCGGGCGTCCATTCCAGTGCAAAATCAAAAATCCCCGTAAGTCGTGTCCGGTCCATTACCGGCCGGTCCGTCTCCCGCGTCAGCACCTCGGCAAAACGTGCCATCGAAGCACCCCGGACACCCAGCCTTCCCGCACGTTGTTCCGCAGCCAGATTGCCCTGACCCGACGACTCTTTCACCTTCAGTCCGCCCGGTGCCACGCGCATCTCATAAACCGCAATCACCTTGCTGTCACGGTGCGTCACCAGCTTGAACCGGTCCTCCAGAAGCCGCTGCAGCATCGGCATCAGATCGTCCGCGCTAGACCCGTCCGGACCCTTCGCGTTGATATCGAACCCGTCCGACCGTATCCACTCCGGGCCTGTTACCTGGAACTCGCCCACCCCATACGCACGCCGGATATAGCTGAGCAGCGACATATTGTTGCCGATCAGCCTGTCCCCTTTGACCGAAATGCCTGAGATCCCATTGTCGGCTTTAGTGATCCGCACCGAAGCGACTTCGAATTGCTGCGCCCGGGCGGCACACAACAGCGTGAGACCGGCAAACACGACGGACAGGCATCGGGCAGGAAACATTATTTCTTATGAATCAGAATATCTCCATTCATCGTCTGAAACAGGAATTCCGGCCCGCCGCCATTGATTGACCCGTACACTCCACGGTCCATCTTGATCTTGTATTTCCCGCCCTTGCCGCGCCCGTCCTCAATCACGGGTTTACTGTCGTCCGCTTCCATCTTGACGTCAAAATCGCTGTAAACCGTGCCATTGGTGGTCTTCAACCGCAACCGGGCCTTGGCATCCCCCGGCAGTGTCACATCCACCTTCCCATTAAGCGACGTAAACGACATCGGTTTACCCCCGGCAATCTTGTCCATCGTCACCGTCACGTTGCCGTTAATCGTGTGCGCCACCACGGTCCCGGAAACATCCTTGAGCGTCACCGTTCCGTTGGTACACTCCACATCCAGATCACCGTTGATGCCCGAGACATCAATGTGTCCGCCATTCACGCTCTTGAGCTCGACTGACGTATTCACCGGCACCTGAATCACCAGATTCGTATTTGCAGCCCAGCTTCCTGACTTGATCGTGATCACATTATGGTCTTCGGAAATATCCAGCCCTGCATTCGCTCCGGCAATCTTCTTCATGCCCGGCGGTATGTTCGTTTCCCGGTTCCGTTCCCGCGCCCGGCCCCTGCCCGATTCTTCCTGCGATTCCACCACCACCGCAGAACCGCCGCCGGTCAGCGTAATACTGCCCGAAAGCAGATGAGCCTTGATGGTCACAGGCAGCGCCGGATTCGAAACTGGCACCGTTACTTTTTCCTGCGCCGCTGCCAGAGCGGCAAGCACAAACCCCAGAATCATCACTTGTGTCTTCATTTAATTCGTCCCCTTGTTGATCGTGATCGACCCGTTAACAGTCTCAAAACTTAACGCCGGTCCACCGGAACCAGCCTTCACGGCTGACATCCGATTGCCCCGGTAAATAAAACGACCGTCATGCCGCTCCACCTGGCCCGCCGGACCCGCCATCGGCGTCACATCGAAGTCCGAATAAGTGGCTCCGTTCAATGTCTTGAAGCGCATCTCTGCCGCGGCACTTCCATTTACGGTTCGCAGCCGCGGCACCATATCGCGGGGCACATGCGCGGTCAGGTTGTAAGTCACCGCATAATTGCGATAGTCATCATGCTCGTGGAACCCATGGCTGTCATCTCCGCGGCGGCCATGGCCGCGAAACGGCCCGTTGACATACACCTGCGCCACCCCGTTCTTCTCGTTCATGTCGAGCGTAACTTCCTTCTTCGCCCGCTCCATGGCTTCTTTGTTGATAGCGCGCAGAATCTTCTCGCCTTCCAGTCGTATGGTGCTGCCGCCATCTCCAATCACCCTTATGAACCCGTTGATGTTATCGACATCGCAAGAGCGGTCACCGGAAAAGACATGCTGCACAGTTTCCCGCGCTTCTTCCTTCCAGTCGCGAGCCACAAACACCATTGACACCAGTGCAAACGCACCTGTAGCGATCGCCAGCTTTTGATAAAGCATCCCGTCGTCTCCTCGAATAATTTGGTTTACTGACTCAGTTCACGCAGAGCCACCCGGCTCCGCTCCACAACTGCCGGATTCACATCCGCCCGTTGCGAAAGCTGCCGGATCGCACCCGCCGCCGCCCGGTCATGAGCATCAGCAAAGTAATCGATCAGCGCTACCTGCACCATCGGTGATTCCTGATTCCCCAGCGACCCGGTTAAAGCCCGCACGACTCCTTCGCTGCGCGACACTCTGCCCAGCGCATCAATCGCCGCCAGTCGCACGTTCACGCTGGAATCCCGCTCAATCGCCTGCACCAGAGCATTTACTACTTCAGGCTCCATCGTCTTCATGCGGCCCGAATATTCCACACCCTGCAAACGTCCTGTAGCCGATTCCTGCCGCAACAGCGACAGCGCCACCAGCTCACGCGTACTGGCAACTTCGTCACGAAGCACCGCGATCTCTTTGTCCTGATGAGGCCAGTTCGCGCCTGCAGCTAAACCCAGCACCAGACACGCCGCCGCGATCCCTGTCTGCCAAACCGGATTTCGCGGCCACAGGTCCGCCCACCGCCAGTGCTGCTCCACCGCAGGCGCCGCTTCGCTGCTCAAAGCAGTCAGCGCGGACTGGAACCGCCGGTTCATTGCCAAACTCGGTTCCGGCACCGGGATATCACCCAACCGCGCCCAAATCACACCCAGCGTGGAGTGCTCCGCGAAACACTCCGCACAACCTGCCAGGTGTTCCGTCAGGGCCCCATCGTTACGGCTTTCCCGCCACGAGACAGCCATGTATTCCTTCGCCTGATCGCAATTCACCATGTCTTCTCCTCGTGCAACTGGCCCGCGCGCAACTGGCAAAAAATCTGCCCCATCGCCTTCACGGCACGAAACACACGAACTTTAACCGTGCCCGTCTCACACCCCACAATACGGCCAATCTCTTCGTAAGAAAGTCCCTGAAACCGGCTCAAAACCAGCAGTTCGCGCTTGTCTTCCGGCAAAGCCCGCATCGCTTTGTGCAGCAGCGCCAACTCCTGCTCTTTCATCATGGACTCCAGTTGTGTAGGACGCCCGCTCGCCACCTGCTCCATTTGCCCCTCATCAGCCGGACTTTCCAGCCGGTGCCTTTTCGCGCTGTCCGTCAGCGCGTTCCGGGCAATCCGGTACATCCACGCCTCAAACCCGCTCGCACCTTCGTATGTATGGCGATAACGGATCATCCGCAGAAATACTTCATGAACCAGATCTTCCGAAGCCCCCTGCCGCCCTGTCAGCCGAAAGAAAAAACGGAACAGAGACCGGTGGCGGTGCTCGTAGATTTCACTCATCGCTTTGAGATTTCCCCGCGCCACCAAAATCATCAGCTGATGATCAATCTGTGGGTCATACCCGGCACCGGTGGCTGCAGTTGTCATCCCTTACAAACTGAGAATACTGTCAATGGGCGAAAAGGTTACGGGGAATTCAATGCCCGGCCTCTGCCATAATTTCACTTGAAAGCCACAACATGCCTGTAGCCGTTCCAGTCTCATTGCAGGAATATCTGGAAACCAGCCACCGCCCGGACTGCGACTATCTCGATGGCGAACTCCTGGAGCGCAATGTCGGTGAATGGGATCACAGCCGTCTGCAGAGTCTCCTGTGCCAATTTCTCTGCTCACAGGAACGGGAATGGGGAATCCTCGTCGTCCCGGAGCAGCGCGTCCAGGTAAAACCTGATATCACGGTGATCGCGGGTCCGCGTCCTGATGGCGGCATCATCACCAAACCGCCGTTTCTCTGTATAGAGATCCTCTCGCCCAGTGATCGTTTTTCTGAAATGCAGGATCGCGTTGACGATTATCTGAACTTCGGCGTCCAATACGTCTGGCTGATCGAGCCGCAAACCGGCCGCGCATTCATCCACACCGCTAACGGTGTGACAGAAGTACGCGACGGTATTTTGACAGCCACCAAACCGGATATCCGCGTTTCTCTCAACGATTTGGGTCGGGCAGTCTAACCCGCTATTTCAGGTTCAGTTTCTGCACCCGAAAATTACCGATTTCTGCCACCAGCAGCGAGTTTTCCGCGCGGCAATCGATTTCGTTGACCGTCCCGAACTCCTTCATCATCTTTCCTGCGCGACCGAACTTCCCCAGGATGGTGCCGTCGAGTTTTATCTTGTAGATTTCTCCCCCGACATCAAGGTCATCCCAGGCATTTGAGTTCGATACGAACAACACGGGGTTTGCGCCCTTCGTGATGCAAAGCGCCTGCGGGTTGCCCATATTGGCGAAGGCGGTTTTGAAGTTGCCATCGTTGTCGAAAACCTGAACACGTTTGTTGCCGGCGTCACCGGCGTAAACATTCCCCTGCCCATCCACAGCGATGCTCATGACATTAGCGAAGTCACCGTTTGCGGTTCCCCGCTTGCCCCAGGATTTGATAAATTTACCGTCTTTATCGAACTTGGCGATGCGGGCATTGCCTGCACCGTCAGCCACAAAGATGTTGCCGGCGGCATCCCATGCAATATCTGTGGGGCGGTTGAACAGATCGGTCTGCTGGCCCGCGCCGTTGCCTGCCGGTGCGCGTGCGGGCACGTTCTCAGATTCCGCCTTGCGTCCCAGCAGCATGGCTACACGGCCTTCCTGATTGAACTTGAACACCATGCCGCTGAATTCATCCACCACCCAGAGGTTGTCGGACGAATCCACGCGAACCTGCGCAGCCGCGATGAAGCCATAGGTGTCCTTACCAACTTCACGGATGAATTTGCCCGTCTTGTCGAACTGAAACAGGCGCGAACCGCCGTGGGCGAAAGGCCGCGAAGTGCCGATCGTGATCGTGGGATGGCCGGTCCGCATATAGACGTAGATGTCGCCTTTTGAGTTAGTGGCCACACCGCCGGCTTCACCAGGCGAAATGCTGGTCGGGAGCTGGATCGCATTGGGGACGGAATCGAACTGAATTTCGGGAACCTGCGCGCTCAGCATTCCTGTCATAAAGCTGCCGGTCATGAAACTTACAGTCATAAAGCTTGCAGCCAGCCGGGTTCTGATCATGTTTGTCATGTGTATTCTCCTGATTCCGACTGCTTATTTGGCTGCGGCGACGGGTTTAAGCAGGAACTTCTGTACCCGCCATGACTCGATTTCGCCCGTGATGATGCCGTTTGGATCACGGCAATCCATCATATGCACCACCTGGAAATTGGGGGCCAGTTTGCCGGGCTTCCCAAAACGGCCAAGCACCGTTCCATCGAGTTCGGTTTTGTAGATTTCGCCCGTGATATCCCATGAGCCGGGGACGTTGCCATTCGGGTTCGAATTCGACAGAAACGCATATTGATGGGGGCCGCCGGACACACAGACAGTCCAGCCGACGCCCAGATTGGTGATTTCACGGATGGGCTTGAGGTTGTTGTCGAGTACCTGATAGCGGAAGTTGCTGCGGTCCGCTACCCAGACGTTGCCCTGGCCATCGACCTGCAAACTGTGCGGAAGATTGAACTGGCCGAGCGCATTGCTCGCCTTTTCACTGCCCGCCTGAGCCACGAAGCGGCCTTCTTTGTCATACTTCACAACACGGTTGTTGCAGTAGCCGTCAGAGATGAAAATGTTGCCCTGCGGATCCCAGCCGACGTCTGTGGGGCGGCAGAGAACATACTTCTGCGCGGGCGGATTGGGTCCGGCCGGGGATGGAACCGCACCTGCCACTACCGTCGGCCTGCGGCCAATCACCATCAGGAACTTGCCTTCAGGAGACCATTTAGTCACGGTATTGGAGCCTTCATCAACCGTCCAGATGTTGTCGTCTTTATCCACCCGAACCGAGTGGGCAAACTCAAACCCGGAATACCCGGGGCCGATTTCCTTCAGGAAGTTGCCCGTCTGGTCAAACTCAAACAGCCGCGTGTTCTGGCTGCGGTGAAACACAAAGATGTGGCCTTTGGAGTTAGTGGCGACCGCAACCGATTCACCAAGGTGTTCGGTCGCAGGCAGCTTCAGGAAGTTCGGAACAGTAGTGAACGGTATTTCAGGGACATGTTCAATCGTCGCCTTGCGTTGTGCAAAGGCAGGTGTGGCGGCCACGATCATCAGTGCCGCCGACAACGTCAGATTCAATTTCATATAGTCTCCCGGGACTTGCCAAACGAAACTCGCATTCTATTTTTACCGATCCGGGGCTGTCTAATGCCCCGACTGATCCCAAACCAAATGTTCCGGCGCAGGTCCGAACGAGGGCCAGGTCACCAGCGGAACCTGATTGATTCCAGGTTTTGAAAAATCGCAAACGTCACCCGCGAAAACCGTCCTGAGCCGCGCCATTTCCGCATCGCTGAACGCCACGCTGTAATCTTCCGTGCTCACCGGCTTCAACTGGCACTTAAGAACATTCGCCGCCAGTGGCCCGCCTGCTTCCTTGCGCGGATTCGAATAAACCGGATACAGCTTGCTGCAGCCGGAAACAGGTTGACTCGTGAAATCCAGGCTTTCCGCGATGAACTGTTCTTTGTCAAAGCAGCCTTCCGTGCCGCCCGCCGGTTTAGCCCGCAGCACTTTCGTCCGCTGAGCGTCACTCGATTCATCTGACTTGTAAGCCATCATCCAGCGGTCGAAAAGTTCTTCCGCGTCACGGTTTTCCGCGACCTCCGGCAGGCTGCGCCACATCACCATGTTGGCCGAATCACCATTGGCTTCCCGCAACCGGTCCCGCAACGCGTAATGGAACCAGCCATAGTGATAGCCGCCCGTTTCCTTCGATGTGGCATTGTCAAAAACCGGAATAGACGCAAGTCCGCCCTTCCCGTTGAGCATCAATCCAGCCTGATACGTGCGTTGAATGGCTGCCGGATCGCCCACTGAGCGTGACGCAATATAGTTGCCATCCGTATCCACGCCGCCAATTCTTTCGTTCAGATCGAGGAACTGCGCAGGGGTAATCGCTCCCGTGTTCAGCGCATGCAGGCCATACTGTAAACCCGTGTTGTCGAAGGGGCGCAGCGCGGCACCCGTCTCCGGATTCGTCCCATAAACATTGCGCGCGGCGTCAAACACCGTAGGTCTTGCGCCCTTTGGATTCGTCACCGGGTCATACCGCAATGCCGCAGGTACCGCCTTGTTCCAGCGCGCTGAAAGATAGCCCTCAATATCGACGCGGTTGGGGACGGGATCTGTGCGTTGCGACTGGTTGGCGGCGTCAACCATCGCCTGCATCCCGGCGTACCCTCCCACCGCAACTTTCTGCTTTTCGGTCATGCCTTCGGGATTGACAGTGAAATAGTGCATCAGCAGGTGCGCGTCCAGACCGGACATGGCAATCGCCAGAGCATCGGGAAAAGTTGCGCGGATAAAGACGCCGTCGATCAAACCGGGGAAGGCATCGGCGATCTGCAAACTGGTATACGCCCCGCCAGAGCCTCCCGTGCTGATGGTGTAAAACGGCACGCCAAACGTTTCGATGAAATGCTCCTTGCCCATCATCGTGGCTTCAGCCGCCACAATGGCATTGCAGCTGTTGGTAGGGTGATTAAGCGTGTTTGTGAACAGCGCATAGCCCTGGCCCAGCCGTTCCGGATCCAGCGGATTGACGCCTTCCACCGCACCCTGCACGTACCACCCGGTCGCGCAGCCTGACCCGTGGACCGCAATCAGCCTGTGGTTCCAGCCGCGTGGCGGATTCGCGGGCGTTGGCGCGGGGTCTGTCGCCGGGTCATGCAAAATCACGTTCTGGTAAATACCCCGGTTCATGGTTCCGGTTTCCACCCGCACAATGAACCTCACGGTTGCTCCCGTCACGGTGGTTGTAGTGGCGACATCGGCGGGCACCGAAGCCGGGTTCGGCAGGGGCTTGAACCTCGAAGTCGCCCCTCCCTTCGGCATGTAGACGTACTGGATGACTGTGGCAGCGGAGCAGTTGGCATCGAGCGGCGCACCCAGTGCGGTGCCGTCAGGCAGTTTGAATTCTTCTGTCTGACAGATAAATGGCTGCTGCCATGGTCCGGAAAACACCGGCCCTGTCACGGGATAGTTATTGACTTCCAAAGAAGCCGCACCAGCGCGGATGATGCTCTTGCCGAGGGGCAAGCCGGTAACCACGCCGGTGAGCTTGCCCGTCGCAGTATCAGTATGAAAAACGCTCGTAACGTCGCGTTCCCCCGCCATGATTCTGTTGCCTGGCGGAACCGAAACTTCCAGAAGAACATCGCCGCCCGTGACATGTGCCGCATCGGTTGAGAGGGCGCGGATGCCCTCCGACCCGGAGGCCAGCGCCGCACCTGCCAAACAAACCGCCGCCAAGCCGCCCAGCTTCATGTCGAGTCTCCTGTTCAAAGAGATTCTACATGAACCGGCAGCCGCCGCCCCCGTCGGCCTCCGTGGCGATCAGAAACCAGCCAGAAATTTCCCGATATTCAAATTTAAAAAAGTAGCATCCGCCGGATTGCTCGCCGCCCCCGCCGTATGTCCCCACAACGAGGGGATCGGCAAAAACGTAACATGCGGAATGAACGCCTGTTCGTACTGTGCGTCGTTAATCGGGAAATAAAGATCAGTAGCTGAAGGCATATACAGAAAGGGAACTTTGATAGACCGCAGAGCTTTCTCCACATCGCCCCCAAAACCCGGCGTCGTGCCGATATCGTGTTTCTGCCACGTACGCGCCTGCAGAATATAGTCATTGGCATCGGCGGAAAAACGTGTCCGGAAACTGTTCATATATTCTTCAAACGTGGTCCCCGGTTTCGCCGTGGTGCGCCAAAGTTCCTGGCGCCACCACTCCTGCGAATACAGCCAGCCCGCCCACACCATTCCGAACGCGGCTAAACCTTTCTTCGGTGCGGTGGCATAATCGCCGTTCTGAAATGCGGGGTCAGTCGTGAGCGCGGCAATTTGTCCCTCCAGTCTCACCACGCCGTGCCCATACGTCTTCGCCGTTCCCGATGTCGCCACAATCCGGCTGGCGAAGTCCGGGTAACTCACTGCCCACTGGAAAGCCTGCTGCGCTCCCATGGAAAAGCCAATCAGCGCCCGCAGATGCGTGACTTTCAACTCTGCCGTCAGTAGCTGGTGTACCGCTTCCACGTTGTCCCGAATCGTCATCACCGGGAATCGCGGTCCGTGAAACGGCTCGGGAGTATTGCTGGGCGACGACGAATTTCCGCTGCCAAACAATTCCGTGGCCACCAGAAAAAGCTTCGACGGATCAAGCGCACGATCCTGCCCGATCAGCCACGTATACCCGCGATAATTCGCCAGGTAATGCGACGGAAGCAGCACCACGTTATCTTTGGCGGCATTCAGGGTCCCCCAGGTCCCGTACACGATGTGAGCCGCTGGCAGAACAGCGCCGCTTTCCGTATGGAAATTTGGGATCACGAACTCGTGGCGAACGCCGTTGTCCGCGCCTTGGGCAAGCAGCAGTCGTGAGACAAACAGGAAAACAACGAAGGGTTTCATTTCCTTTCAGGGTAATGTGAAGACATGTATTTTTCCAGACTGAGTGCATCTTTTCTCCCGATGATGGCTCTGGCCGTGCTTGCGAACTCCGGTGCCGTGGCCCAAACAATACCTCCACCGGTGTCACAAAATTCGTTGCACGACCGTGCTTCGGCGGTTCTCAATGATGCACTGAAAGACAAGAACCCGGACACCCGAAAACAAGCAGTTCAAGCCCTCGGTCTGGCCGCTTCACGCGAACCGTGGCTTTCGCAGGTTGAATCCATGCTTGACGATAAGGATGTCGAAGTACGCCTCGCGGCGATCGCCAGCCTGGTTGACCTGAAAGACAAACGTCCCATCGATGCTCTTCAAAAAGCCCTCAATGACGACGTTCCGGAAGTTGCCTTTGCCGCTGCAAAAGCACTCTGGACTCTCAATGTTCCGGCGGGCAGGACCGCTCTCGTGGCGGTCCTCAGCGGTGAAACGAAGTCATCGTCCGGCTTCCTCACCCGACAAAAGCGCGACGCCCTGCGGATGTTTCACACGCCCCGGACCTTGTTTACATTTGCGGTCGTTCAGGGCATCGGGCTGGCTCCCATCCCTGGTGTTGGCGAGGGGGTGTCGTCCATGCAGGGAATTCTGTCTGATCCCGGTGTCTCGGGCAGAGCGGCCGCCGCGCTCTTGCTCAGCGTGGACAAGAATCCCGAAGTGCTCGCCGCACTGAAGGAAGCGCTTGCGGATAAGGACTGGTCTGTGCGCGCAGCCGCCGTTCATGCGCTGGCTCTGCGCAACGATCCTGCCCTTGAGCCGGCTCTGCAACCCCTGCTCGAAGACAAAAAAGAAGCAGTCCGTCTCCGCGCCGCCGCTGCATGCCTGCGGCTGGAAGGGTTCAAACGAATTTCCGCCAGGCCGGCGGTGAAAAAATAGCCTGCGGGAAGCGCTGCACAGAGCTGTCGTGTGAGCGTGGTACATTCTCAAATCATTGCCCCCGCTGACCCAAAACGATGAAGCCCTGCTCTGCGGGCGTGAGGTTGAGCTCCGCGAAACCATCACCAGTATCCGCGCAGACCGTCTGGTTGTCCTCGCCTCAGAACCCGGCGTGGGCCTCACATCACTCCTGAATGCCGGTATTGCGCCTGCCTTAAAACGCGAAGGTTTCATCGTCACGTATTTCAGTGACTGGCAGGGCAAGGCCTTCAACACAAACCTCAAAGAAGCCATCGCCGACGCCGTGCGCGAACAGGCCGCACCTGATTTTTTTCCCGAAGGCGAGCGTCTCGACACTCTGTCGCGGCGGGTTCGTTCCCGCACCGGCAGACATCTCGTTTTGCTTCTCGATCAGTTTGAAGATTACGTCCGCTGCCATACCGGCACCGACATTTCTGACTCCTTCGACGCCGAACTGGCCCAGGCCATCGCCGGTCGCGACCTGCGCTGTGTCGTCGCCATTCAGGATCATGCAGTGCCTGCGTTTGAACGTTTCGGCCAGCACATTCCCAACCTGCTCGGTTACCAGGTGCGCCTCGGCGATATCAGCGCCACTGCGGGCCGGGCAGCCGTAATTGTCGAAGCCCGCGCACTGGGTATGGACGTGGAACCTGCGGTGCTTGATCTGCTGCTGGCTTCACCCGTTGTTGCCAGAAACGTTGGTCGCGCCCATCCTTTTTTCCTGAAAGTAGCCACGGCGCAGTTATACGCGGCGGGCAAATCGCTCCGCGCTCCAACGCTGAAAGCCTCATTGATTACAGATGGCGGCGGCGTGGACCGCCTGATTATGGAGTCTCTTGATTCCATCATTAACGAGTTCGGCACCACCCACGTTGAACTGCTGTTTCGCTGGTGTAATGTTCTGATCTCACCCGAAATCCGTCGCCTCGCGGTCACCGAAAAAGGCCTCACCGACTATGCCGGCAAACTCAACCGCTTCGCCCTTACGCTGCTGCCCCTGGCTACCGCCGCCGGCATACTGCGGTCTGTAGCCACCCACGAAGCCATACGGTATGAGATCGCGCGCGAATGCCTCACGCCAATTCTTAGAAACTGGTGGGAACGCCGTGAGGCTGCGGCAGTGTCGCGCCGCCGCGCCGTGTTCCGCACCACTTCACTCTCACTCGCGCTCGGTGCCATCGTGCTGGCTTACATAATCTGGATTTTGCTCAGTAAAGACGGGCCTTAAATCTAAAAAGACAGGCGCAGTTGAAAGCGGAACGTGCGTCCGTCATTCAGCGTATTCGTGATCTGGCCAAAGCTGGGCGAACTGATCGAAAATCCAGGCTCAGCAAACTGCGGCGTATTAAACAGGTTGATGGATTCCGCTCGCAGGTTGATCTGCCACTCGCGCGGTAGTTTCCAGTCGCGCGAGATCGAAGCATTGATGTTGGCGATCTTGCCCCGGCGGAAAACATTGCGCCCCAGATTGCCGGATAACTCTGTTGGAGTATTGATATAACGGAATGCCGAGCGCGGCAGTAACTGCTGCGAAGTATCCGGATTCCCGATGGTACGGCCCAGGATGCCCGGGTCAATTATGGAAGGCCGGTCACCCACTGTGCCGTCCACATTCCCGAAGCCGGGGCCGTCACTGCCAGTGTCCACAATGAACGGTGTCCCGTTCTTCAGCAAGCCCACGCCGTTGAAATTCCAGCCGCGCGTAATTGCGGACGCCCATTTGCCGGATATGCGTGGAAGTTCGTAGTTGCCCTGCACCAGAAATGCGTGTGGCTGATCGAACGCGCTCAGTGCCTTCATGTCCCGCTGGCTCTCAAACTCATACTGAGCCCCTGCGCGCCGCCCGTCGAGCGCCGCGCCTGTCGAGTTGTAGTCCGTGCCGGTATCGATCGCTTTGCTGAACCAGTAGGAAATATTTAATGACATCCTGTGCCAGCGCGGTGCGGTCAGAGTTACGCGGCCAGCGTCATAATACCCGCGGTTGGCGTTGTTAAGATAGTCCACTTCCTGTTTCGATGGGTCCGCACGCCGCAGTCCCACGGTGGCTGTAGTAAGCGGAATGCCGTTCACCGGCTGGCCCCTGTTCAGCATGTAAGAAGCAAACAGCTTCACGGAACGGCTGCCCAGATAACCCAGTTGCATTTTCCAGTTCTTGCCCAGTTCCCGTTCCCACGTGAAGTTATATTGTTGCGAATAAGGAGTAGCCAGATCCGGACTGACGACGTAGCCTGTTGTCGGCGTGTTCTTCAGGTTGACCAGATCGAGGCCCGCCAGCGGATTAACCAGCGACGGTGCCTGCAGCGTCAGCCGGATACTATAGGGCGCTTCAAACCGCTCAAATGCAAATGTGGCGGGGAAGATCTGGCCGAACATTATGCCGTAAGCAGCCCGGATTGTCCCCGCTTTTTTCGGCAGCCGCAGCGCGAATCCTGCTGAGGGCGCGACATTGTTCAGGTCTGAATCAAAGAGCACACGGCCCCTTCCGGACGCATCAACCGGACGGGTCACGGGCTCATAACGCAGACTGTAATTCAGCGTCAGGGAGTTGTTGATTGCCCAGCGGTCGCCCGCGTAAACCTGGGCATCCCAGTTGCGGAACGCACGGTACGTGCTGCCAAGCGCAATGCTGTAGGAAGAAGCTGTCCCCAGCCGGAAATTGGTGATCCCGTCGCGACCGAAATCGCTGCGGTACTGGAAAATACCGAGGCCCGTTTCATCCTCGGTGCCGTTGAACTGCAAGCGAGTCGCGGATATGCCGGCGCTCAGGGAATGGCGTCCGCGCTGCTGCGTCATGGAAGCGGCGTATCGAAAGCGGTTCTGACGGCGATTCAGTGGAATCGTAGGGTTGGGGCCCAGCAGACTCAAGCCTGTAACGGCGCTTGTTACGGGCGCATCATTGACGGCCAAAAGTACCGTAGCCTGCCGCTCGAAACCCACCGAAGCGTCAAGTATCATGTGATCTCCAATGGCGCTGTTCCATGACAGGCGGGCCGTGTGTGATTTGTTGCGGGTATTGGGATTCGACCCGCGAATGAACTGAAACGCATCCACCTTCTGCCCAGTGAACGCGTACCGGGCCGTCACAGTTTCTTTCGACCTTAGTTTCTGGGTGAGCTGACCGGTAGCCGAATCGGTATCGATGAGCTGCGGCGAGTTCGTGTTGAGCGATCTTGCCGCGATGTCCGGGCGGTTCGGAATATCTTTCGGGAAACCGTCCAGCGCTTTCTGCACCAGGGCGCGTGTTGCGGGGTCCGTGGCCAGCGCGGTGCGCTCACCCGGCAGCAGAATCAGGACATTCCCATTCACATTGCCGCGGCTCTTTTCCTGAGATCCGTTAAACGTGAAAAACGCACCTTTCCACGGACGAAAGCCAAACGTTGAGCCATACTGATTCACCCGCGAGGGTCTCACCGAGCCCACCTGAAAAAACGCGCGGGCGCTAAACACGCTGTTGTTGTGGTTCCAGAACACATTGCCATGGAACCCTGCTCCGGTTTGTGCCGCGGCATGGATAGGCAGTCTGGGCGCATTGCCGAACTCGCTGCCGAAATAGCCCCGGTCGCCGCGGAATTCATCGAACGTGGTCGCGGTCACTCCCAGGCGCCGGTTCAGTTCCCGCGCCGCGTTGGTATCCACCAAATTCACCTGAACGTTTTCATTCCGGCGTGCTTCGCCCTTCGCTGTATCGGTCTGTCCGGCCAGGTTCAGAGACGTCCGGTTCTGCTGTGGTGTGGGTTCAGCGCCTGCGGCTGGTTTGTCTTCAGCCGGAGTCTCGACATCGTCTGCCGGAGCAGGGACAGGTTCGAACGCCGGAGCCGTGATTGCTGGAGCCGGAGCGGGACTTTGCTGGGCAGTCGCAAACGATGCCACCGTCAGCAGAGTGGTCATGATCCGGGTTAAATTCAGCGTCCTCATTGATTGGTGCTCCGCCCCTCTGTGTTCGTTCCCGTCAAGTGCCAGGCCGTGCGGGTCACCGTGTTGGCCACTTCGAACAGCTGCTGCCAGTCGCTTGATCCCAATGCCACCCTCAGCCGTTTTTGCGCACGCTGCCACGCGGGCCTGCCCTGCTCCAGGATTTCCGTACCGCGTACGGTCAGTTGAAACCCGCGCTCCCGGCGGTCGTCGGTTTCGACCCGCTCAAGCCAGCCGTTCCGCTTCATCACGCTTAGATTGCGTGAGAGTGTCGTCTTGTCCAGTAGCAAAATTTGCGCAATGTCGGTTTGTCTGATGCCGGGACGTTTGGCCAGGACGTTCAACAGCGAAAATTGTGAACCTTCCAGCATGCCCTGAAATTCGTCCGCGTAGATTTGTGTCACGGCCCGGGCCGCGCGCCGCAGCGTGGCACAGGCACAGGGAAGGTCCGGAATCCGCCTGGCCGCCGTCTTTATTGATTGCATGTGCAACTAATTTAACACACGCGCTGCGTAACCGCTGACCGAGCCACGCGCGCAAGCAAGTGGTTCTTCAGGTCGGATTTGGTTTTGCGCCGGAAAGTAACTAAAAGCTTAACCGCAGCTGGAAACGGAAGGTTCGTCCGTCATTGAGCGTGTTCGTAATCTGGCCGAAACTTGTTGAGGTGAGGGAAAAACCGGGCTCGGCAAATTGCGGTGTATTGAGCAGATTGACGGATTCAGCCCGCAGCATCATCTGCCACTCGCGCGGCAGTTTCCAGGTACGCGCCAGAGACGCATTTACGTTGGCGATTCGTCCGCGCCTGAAAACGTTTCTTCCCAGGTTGCCGCTCAACTCCGTCGGCGCATTGATAAAGCGGAAAGCAGACCGGGGCAGCAACTGGCGTGACGTATCCGGATTGCCGATTGTGCGCCCCAGAATACTGGGGTCAATGATGTTGACCCGGTCACCCACTGACCCGTCCACATTGCCAAAGCCTGGCCCGTCGCTGCCTGAATCCACTACAAAGGGTGTGCCGTTCTTCATCAAACCCACACCATTCACGCTCCACCCGCGTGTAATGGCTGACGCGAAGCGCCCCGAAACCCGCGGCAGATCGTAGTTTGCCTGCACCATGAATGAGTGCGGCTGGTCAAAGGCACTCAGGCCCTTCAGGTCTCTGTGGCTTTCAAATTCATACTGCCCGGCGCCCCGCCTTGTTTCAGGTCCCGCGCCCGTCGAGTTGTAGTCTGACCCCAGGTCGATTGCTTTGCTGAACCAGTACGAAATCATCAGCGACATGTGGTGCCACCGCGGTGCCGTCAGCGTGGCCCGCCCGGCATCATAATAGCCCCGGTTGGAATTTCCCAGCAGGATCACTTCCTGCTTCGTCGGGTCCGCCCGCCGGTCATTCACGTTGAGCGTCGTCAGTGGAAGTCCAGGAATCACGTGGGCGCGGTTCTGCACAAAAGTGCTGAACAATTTTATGGAACGGCTGCCGATGTAACTCATTTGCAGCTTCCACTCGCGCCCCAGTTCCCGCTCCCAGGTAAAGTTGTACTGCTGCGAATACGGCGTTGCCAGATCCGGGCTCACAACATAGTCCGAACCAACTGTCGTTTTGAGATTGGAAACGTTGATGCCCGCCAGCGGATTCAACAGCGAGGGTGCCTGCACCGTTAGCCGCACGCTGGAGCCGGGTTCCGCACGTTCCATGCCGAACGTTGCCGGGAAAATCTGGCCGAACATGATTCCGTACGCAGCCCGAATCGTCCCTGCCTTCTTCGGCAGTCGCAAGGCGAACCCGGCAGACGGCGCTACGTTGTTCCAGTCCGAATCGAACCGCAGTTTGCCTCGTCCCGAGGCATCCACAGGCCGCGTTACTGGCTCAAAGCGCAGGCTGTAGTTCAGGGTCAGATTGTTGTTGACTGCCCAGTGATCACCCGCGTAGCCCAATAGTTCCCAGTTCCGGAAGGCGCGGTACGTGGTGCCCAGCGCGATGCTGTAGCTGGAAGGCAGCCCGAGCCGAAAATTTGTAATCGCGTCATTACCGAAATCGCTCCGGTACTGGAAAATTCCCAGTGACGCTTCATCCTCCGTGCCATTGAACTGAAGCCTTGTGCCCGAAAAGCCTGCGGAAAAAGTATGACGCCCGTGCTGTGAATTCACTGACGTCGCATAGCGGAAACGGTTCTGCCTCCGATTTATGGGAATCGTCGGAATCGGGCCCAGCGTATTCAGGCCCGTGATAAGGCTGGTGGCGGGCGCGTCTGCCGTGGGCGTGAGCGCTACGGCCTGGCGGTCGAAGCCTAGTGAAGCATCCACAATGATCCCGGCTCCCAATGACCGGTTCCACGAAAGTCGTGCGGTATGCGCCTTGTTGCGGGTATTCGGGTTGGCTCCCTGAATGAACTGGAACGCATCAATTTTTTGCGCCGTAAACGCATAACGGGCGGTGATGCTTTCTTTGGTCCGCAACTTCTGCGAAAGCTGTCCGGTGACCGAATCCGTATCGATACTCTGGGGCGCGTTGGTGTTCAGTGACCGGGCTGCGATGTCCGGCCGGTTGGGGTTCGCATTGGGGTAGCCGCTCATCGCGATTTGGATCGCCGCGCGTACCGCAGGGTCTGTCGCGAGCGGGACACGCTCCGCCGGCAACGGGATCAGAATATTGCCGTTTACATTGCCACGATTTTTTTCCTGTGACCCGCTGAAACTGAAGAATGCACCCTTCCACGGCTGCACGCCGAACGTCGTGCCATAACTGTTTTCGCGGGAAGGTTTTACCGGCCCCGCCTGAAAAAATGCCCTGGCGCTGAAGATGCTGTTGTTATGGCCCCAGAAGACACTGCCGTGGAAGCCGGCTCCCGCTTGCGGCGCCACATGCACCAGCGCGCGGGGTGCATTGCCGAACTCACTGCCGAAATAACCCCGGTCGCCGCGGAATTCATCAAAGGTGGTGGCCGTTACACCCATGCGTTTGTTGAGGTCTCTGGCACCGTTGGTGTCCACCATGTTGACCTGCACGTTTTCATTGCGGCGTGCCTCGCCTTTGGAGGCATCAGTCTGGCCCGCAAGATTGAGCGAACGATTTTGCTGCGTGGATGATTCAACTGCGGCGGGCGGAACCGGTTCCAGGGATGGCTCGGCAGCTGGTTCAGAAGCGGGCTTGACTGGTGCTGTCGGAACTGGTTGTTGCGCAACCAAAAAAAACGCAGGCAGCAGCAACGCCACCAGCATGAATTTTGCAGCCATCAGAACTTCACGATTTTTTTATACTCGAGTTGCATCTGCGCGTCAAAAGTTTAACAGGAGACGGGCCAGCGGGCTTACCGGGCAGGCACTACGCGCCTCGGCATAGTCCGTTTGCCGTCGACAACAGGCGGGAAGTCTTTCACTTCGTCGTACACCTCGGTGATGAAACGATCTTTGCTCTGCTGCGTGTCGCCCAGCGTGGTCGCGTCATAGGGTGCAGTCAGGTTTGCGGCCAGCACCTCATTCAGCGACTTGCCCCCGTCGCGAAGCTTCTGCACCTTTCCCAAAATGTCCACCAGCATCGTCCGGTAACCCAGCAGATCCTTCTTCGTCACCAGAGTTCCGTGGCCCGGGATGAGCGTCGTGTCAGGGCCTGCAAGCTTTTGAATCAGGTCAACAGCCTCAATCATGCCCTTGATCGAACCGCCGTTCGCGTGGTCCGCAAACGGATACCCGAAGTTGCGATAAAAATCTTCGATGTAAATCACGTTCGCCTTGTTGAAGCGCACGATGGTGTCACCTGCGGTATGCGACGGCATCATCGGGATAAAATCCACCGTTTCGCCATTCATATGGATCGTGACCGCAGGGGTACCCGGTGCTACTCCCGCTGACCCGTATCGATAAGTAGAAACCGGAACACCCGCGGCGTCAGGCTTGCTTCCGTAGGGCGGGTTGACCATTTCTTCGCGCAGATTCTCCTGCGAGTAAATCACCGCCCCCTGTTTGGCAAAGAATGCGTTGCCGCCGGTATGGTCGGAGTGAATATGTGAATTGACCACAATCTTAATCGGCCCGTTCGTGAATGTCCGGATAGCGTCGAGTGTCTTCGCTGCCAGTTGCGGATCTTCCGTATCCACCATCAGCACGCCATCCGGGCCAAAGAGCACCGCCACCCTGCCACCTGCGCCATCGGGATGTGCCGGGTCCAAACCTACCGACCCGTGCAGAGAGTAAAGATTCGCCGCCAGCTTCTCTGTAACCACCATGTCGATCTTGTCCCACGGTATCTGGTACCCCTGAGGAAACTCATACGGCCCTTTTCCGGGAGGAACAAGCGTGATGGGATAACCTGTCCCCTGCGCCCACGCGCTGGCGGCAACAACCGCCACAGCCCAAAGTAAAAGTATTCCGCGTTTCATGATTTTGCTCCTCACGTTTGACATGCTTACTGCGCCGGTTCTATCCGCAGCAGTGCACCGTCGTCCTCATCTGTCAACAAATACAAGTACCCGTCAGGACCCTGGCGGACTTCGCGAATCCTCTGCCTCAACTCACCAAGCATCGATTCACGCCGCAATTCCTCATTCTTCCCGGTCAGCACAATACGTTCCAGATGGCCCGTACCGCGGACTTCGCCCGTGCGCATCGAGCCTACAAAGATGTTGCCCTTCCATTTCGGGAAACGATCACCCGTGTAGACCGCCATTCCGGAAACGGCGATGGCAGGCAGCCAAACCACGATGGGTGATTCAATGCCCTCGCGTGCCGGGGCGTCGGAGATACGCGGCCCTGTATACTCGCGGCCAAAACTTACCAGGGGCCAGCCATAGTTGCGACCGGGCAGGATAATGTTCATCTCATCGCCACCGTTGGGGCCATTCTCGTTGTTCCACACGGCCCCAGTCTGGGGATGAACGATCAGACCTAATGAATTGCGGTGCCCAAGAGAGTAAATCTCCGGCCTGTAACCAGCCCGTCCCGCGAATGGATTGTCTGGCGGTGCTGAGCCATCGTCGCGCACACGCAGAATCTTTCCCCGCAGACTGCCAGGCTCCTGCGCTACGTTGTCGATATTGCCGCCCGGCGCCACATAGAGCATCCCGTCCGTCCCGAAAGCAATGCGCGCGCTGAGAGCTGAATTGCCTGCGTAGGCGTCCGCAACCAAAATATCGCGCACCTCAGTCAGCGCCCCGCCTTCCAGCTTTCCCCGGGCCACTACGGGAGCACCCATGTCGTTTTCCACCGGCTTCAGGTACGTGAAATAGACAAGGTGATTTTCGGCAAATTTAGGATGCAGTGCAACGTCCTGGAGACCCCCAAAAGCCTTCGCTCGCACCTCAGGAATGCCTGTGATCGCCTTCGGGTCCAGCACTCCGTCCCGAACGATCCGAAGCCGGCCAGGTCTTTCCGTGACAAGCATGCTGCCATCGGGTAGAAACGCCAGTGCCCACGGGTGAACAAGGCCCCTCGCCACCACCGTCACGCGAATCAGAGGTTGCTCAGCCGTTTCGACTATCAACGGTCCTGCAATGAGGCGCGGTACCCGCAGGCCGACCGGTGGTTCCTGTGCCTGAGCGTTCAACACGGAGATCAAAAGCAACGGCACCATAAACCAGCCGTTCAATGGTCGGAAAGCAGGTGGAAGTGGCATCATCATAACTGCCCAGTCACTTTATCAGAAACCGTTACACACCCCTGGCACCTGCGCAGCAGTTCAAGCGGCGCGAAGTCCGCAGTTGCCATCTCAACCGAAACCTTTATACTGAATATCGCACCGGCGTTTGACGCGAAAAGCTCCGGACGATGTCTGTCTGACTACTAAGGAATGAATCACCGTATGAAACCTGGTTTGAGATTGATCCTGACTGCCGTGCCCGCCCTGGTCTGGCTCGCTGCCGTCCCGGTGGCGGCCCCGCAGGCCCCCAAATCGCAGATGTCGGAAGTTATTTTCAAGAACATCCAGGTGCTGAAAGGCATTCCTGCCGACGATTTCCTCGGGACCATGGGCATCATGTCCGCCGCCGTCGGCTTTGACTGTTCCGAATGCCACAATAACGCCGGTACAGACAAAGTCAACTGGGCTGCCGACGACAACCCCAAAAAACTCATCGCCCGCCGGATGACCACCATGGTGGCCAAAATCAACAAAGAGAACTTCGGTTCACGCCAGCCCGTCACCTGCTGGAGTTGTCACCATGGGCGTGACCGTCCATCCACTACGCCTGCAATGGACACAGTCTATGGCCCCGGATCCACCGAAACCGACGATTTCATCACGCAAGCCCCCGGACAACCGACCGGCGATAAGATCCTCGATCTTTACATTGAAGCCCTGGGCGGCGCTCAGAAACTGGCCGCTATCAAGAGCTACGCAGCCAAAGGCACCAGCGTGGGCTTCGGCGGCTTTGGCGGCGGCGGCACAGTAGAGATGTATGGCAAGTTTCCCGATCAGCGTTCCATGTTTATTAAGTTTGCCGCTGCCACCGGCCGCACCGACAGCGACCGCGTTTACAATGGCACGATCGGCTTCATCAAGACTCCCCTCGCAGTGTTGACCGATTATCAGCTCACCGGAACCGAACTCGACGGAGCCAGGATTGATGCCCAGCTGTCCTTCCCGGGCCAGATTAAACAGGCGCTCACCAGTTTGCACGTCGGCCAGCCGACTACCATCAGCGATCTGCCTGGTCCCTCCAGCCAGACCGCCACCGTGCAGGGCACGGCAGCCGATGTGATGCAAGACAGGCTGGTCAATGTGGTCCAGGGCACCGGCCCGCGCGGCCTTCTCGTCACCCTGTACTTCGACGCGAAGACGAACCTGTTGTTGCGCGTGATACGGTATGGCGCCACGCCCATCGGCCGGATTTCCACGCAGGTTGATTACGCGGATTATCGCGAGGTTGCCGGCGTGAAAATGCCTTTCCGTATGACCTTCGCCTGGCTCGATGGCCGCGATGCCATTCAACTCAGCGAAATCCAGGCCAACGTAACGATTGACCCGGCAAAATTCGAACGCCCGAAATAACCCGAACTGGTTCGCAGCCTGTTAAGGAATCCAGGCACGTACGGGCGTGAAACTGTTCGAAGGGTTGATGCGCAGCGCCGTCACAGTAATCAGTGCGCCATTGCTGTTCTGGCCCCGAATTACCAGCGTGCCCTGAATGCCGAGCGTTTCCGGCACCAGCGAACCCAGCGTCAGGATTTGAGTAGTAAACGGACCAAACGAAAGATTTACCGTACGAACCAGCCGGTTGCCTGGGTCAACTACATCAATCGCAACATTGCTGAAGGATGTATTCTCATTGACGATATAGAGGACCGTACTGTAGCCGGATCTCCCGTCGAAAAGCATGTATTGCAATGGCACCGGGCGTTCAAACGCAAAGACCGATTCAAAATCAGGTCTGGTCGAATTTCGGTTTCTCAGTGTCACATCACCGTACAGTCCAGGCGTATTGCACCCGGCCGAAGAGCAGGCAATCACACCGTGACCAAATCCGGGCGCGCTCCCGGCCGTGAATGTTGCCTCAAGCATAGTTCCTGGCGAAAGCGAAAAGGAAAAACCAGTGTCGGTAATGATGTTGCCATTTGAGACCTGAAACGTCGCCCGCATCGGATTCCCGGCGTCGTCGTAGAAGAAGACATTGGTAGTTGGGATCGCGCTCGTCCCCCGGTTTGTCATCTTGATCACAGAAGTCCATTCGCCCCCGATGATCAGTTCCGGAATTACGTATTCTGTTCCCTGGATCTGAAAAGCCTGTGGTTTGTCCACCCGGGCAGCCTGTTCATAAAGTGGCCTGATGACCTGACCGCTGCAAATTAAACTACCAAATAACAGGACAGAAACCAGTCTCGAAAATTTCATTGCAGTGACCTCTGGTACAACCCATGCACTTGGAGGGCCACCGAACCCAGACCGCTGGAGCGCCCCATTTCACGCGCTTCCGCCATACTGGATAAACCAACCGAATACAGACCATGAAAGTAACCTTGATTTCCACCTATGAACTCGGCCGCCAACCCTTCGGCCTTGCCTCTGCCGCCGCCTGGCTCAGTGCGCGCGGTCATCAGGTCACTTACATCGATACCTCGCGCCAGAGCTTCCCGCTCGAAGCCGTCTGCCAGTCCGACCTCATCGCGTTCTACCTGCCCATGCACACCGCGACGCGCCTTGCCGTCCCGCTAATCCGGCGTGTCCGCGAAACGAAGCCAAACGCCAACATCTGTTGCTATGGGCTGTACGCGCCTATGAATGAACCGTTCCTGCGAGGCCTCGGCGTAAGTCACATTCTCGGCGCAGAATTTGAAGCCGCCCTCGCAAATCTGGCCGATGCCAACCCAGGCGAAACGCCGCTCGCCCTGCTGCCCCGCCTGCAATTTCTCCTGCCGGATCGCTCACAATTTCCTGTCTTGTCCTCCTACGCCACCCTCAGCGCGGGCGGTTCCACGAAAATCGCAGGTTCCACGGAAGCCAGCCGCGGCTGCAAGCACCTCTGCCGGCATTGCCCCGTCGTGCCCGTCTACAACGGCGCTTTCCGTGTGGTGCAGCGCGACGTCGTCCTCGCCGACATCCGCCAGCAGGTGGCCGCTGGAGCCGAACACATCACCTTCGGCGATCCCGACTTTTTCAACGGCCCCACCCATGCAATGGCGATAGCCGAGGCCTTGCATGCCGAATTCCCCGCGCTCACCTGGGACGCCACCATCAAAATCGAGCATCTCCTCAAACACCGCGACCTGCTCCCCGGCCTCAAATTAACAGGCTGTCTGTTCATTATTTCGGCGGTCGAATCCCTCAATGACCACGTCCTCGACCTCCTCGACAAGGGCCATACGCGCGCCGATTTCATCGAAGCCGTCCACCTCACCCGCGCCGCCGGCTTAACGCTTTCTCCCACCTTCGTCACCTTCACCCCGTGGACCACGCGCGATGACTACCGCGACCTTCTTGAAACCATCGCGGCGCTGGGTCTGGTCGGCAATGTCGCTCCCATTCAACTGGCCATCCGGCTGCTAATCCCCGCCGGCTCGCGACTCCTTGAATTGCCTGAACTCGAAGGTAAAACCGGCGACTTCGATTCTGACGCGCTCTCTTACCGCTGGCACCACGATGACCCTGCCATGGACAAATTGTGCAGCGATTTACAGTCGCTCATTCAGGCCGAAGACCGCCATCAGTCCCCCCGGCACCAGATCTTCGCGCGTATCTGGGAGCTGGCGCACGGCGGCGCTCTCCCGAACAGCGCAACGCTGATTCCCGAAACTCCGGCCCCGCAACTGAGTGAGGCCTGGTACTGCTGCGCCGAGCCAACCGCCGAACAACTCGCCGGGCTATGAAACGCATTCTGCTTGTTGCCGCAACCACTGGCTACCAGATCAGAAGCTTCGCCGAAGCCGCGCACCGCCTCGGTATTGAGGTCGCTCTCGCCACAGATCGCTGTCATGTTCTCGAAGATCCCTGGCGCGACCGGGCTGTTCCGATCCGCTTTAATGACCCGGCGTCGGTGCAGGCAATCATTGCGGCGGGTCCGTTCGATGGCATCCTCGCCGTCGGTGACCGGCCTGCATATTTCGCGGCGCTCGCTGCCGTGGCTCTCGGCGTGCCGTTTCACTCACCGGCGTCAGTCGATGCCGCCCGCAACAAATTCCACACCAAACAACGCTTCGCGGAGGCAGGTTTACCGGTGCCGCGTTTTTCACGCATGAGCACTGCGGATGACCCGGCGCAGCACTCGCGTCTGGCCACGTATCCCTGCGTCCTCAAACCGCTCGGTCTTTCCGCCAGCCGCGGCGTGATCCGCGTCAACAATGCTGCGGAATTCACCACCGCCTTTTGCAGAATCAAAGCTCTGCTCGCAAGACCTGAAATCCGCTTGTCCGGTGAAGATCAGGACCAATACATTCAGGTCGAGAGTTTCCTCGCCGGGCGCGAGTACGCGCTGGAAGGGCTGGTAACCGCCGGACGTCTGCAGACACTGGCGGTTTTCGAGAAACCCGACCCGCTTGACGGACCGTTCTTCGAAGAGAGCATCTATCTCACGCCGCCACGCCAGCCGTTGTCGAGGCTCGTCCCGGCGGCGGAACAAGCTGTTCGCGCGCTGGGTCTGACACATGGCCCGGTTCACGCCGAAATGCGCGATGACGGCGAACAGACCTGGGTCCTCGAAGTGGCCCCGCGTCCCATCGGCGGCCTGTGTGCGAAGGCGCTGCGTTATGACGGTGCAGTCCCGCTGGAAGAGATCCTGCTGCGCCACGCCGCCGGTGAGGACGTCACGCACTTCATCCGTGAGCGCATTGCCTCAGGCGTAATGATGATTCCGATCCCGGCTTCAGGCGTCTTCGAAAGTGCTGAGGGGGTTGACAACGCAACCGCAGTCGGCGGAGTGGAAGAAATTGCCATCACAGCCAAAGCAGGCC
The DNA here is from genome assembly GCA_025363475.1 of Terriglobia bacterium. Classification (GTDB taxonomy): domain Bacteria; phylum Acidobacteriota; class Terriglobia; order Bryobacterales; family Bryobacteraceae; genus BOG-234. The sequence goes on along the minus strand of JANYDS010000070.1, from coordinate 13,498 downwards.
AGACGCTGGAGAAATTGCCGGAAGGCTCCAGCTACCTGGGTTTCATTTTCGCCAGAGGAAGTACTTCAGAGCAGGTGGATCGTTCGCTGCGCCAGGCCCACTCAAAGCTCCGCTTCCGCATCGCGGCGAAACTGCCCGTCATCTGAAGAATCAGGAAGCCGGCTATTTCGCCTGGGCAGGCACAAAATCAGGCGGCAGTGCCGAGCCTGCGCCGAAGAAATAATCGTCCATCTGCTGCACCAGAAATTCCTGCGATTCCTTCGTTGCAAGGTTCAGCCGGTATTCGTTCAGCAGCATTTTCATATGCTCAATCCACATCTTCCAGGCTTCTTTCGAAACGCCGTCGTAAATGCGCTGCCCGATGGGGTGTCCCTCAAAGGGAATCTCGTCAAGCCCGGGCATCTCGCGCTGGAACTTGACGCACATCACCATGCGCCCGCCCGCCGGTTCTTCTTTCAAATTCGTGGGTACACCGCCGCCGCATGCCATAGGTTTAAGGATATCAACCCCGCGGCACGTGGATCGACATAATGACCAGCCGACCCTCAGTCTTCGTGAAAGAGTGGGGCGTATTCTCGGGCACAAAAATATAATCGCCCTTCGAAATCTTGCGTGAAGTACCGCCTTCCACCCCGGTACCGGAAAGTTTTCCGCCAGTCGTGAAGGTCCCCGCGCCGTCGATTACATAGATCAACTCGGCCTCCTTTTCGTGTATTGTGGCAGGCGTGTCAACGCCCTCGATTCGGTACTCCAGGTTCGCGCGATACGGAGCCAGCCTCAAAAGCGGCTGAATAAAGTTAGCCTGATCGGGCTTCCTGTCGGTCTTCGCTTTGGCCACCATCGCGTCCACATCGGCGGCGCTGACAAACGTGTTGTCGGGCTGCTGCGCCAGAGCCACTGCCGCAAAACCAGCAACCATCACAATCAAAAATATTCGCACCCTGTCTCCTCAATGGAGGGCCGACGCCCTCGTCCGCGTCCGGTCCCCTGACCGGACATCCGGCCAGCGGCCAAGCGCGAAATTCATCATAGCCTGACGCGACGAAACAGTTCTTTACTTCAGCCGATACCCGCTCAAACCAAATTAGAAGTAAAATAATCCGGTAGGCGTGCGGACCATCCGCAAACTGCGCCTCACGAAGGGGACCACCATGTGTGATCAGGATCATTTTGAGGACGACCGTAAAGATTACGAAGCCCGCGGTTTAGTGACACGAAAGCAATTCGGTATTGCACTGGGTGCAGGCATCGCCATGATGCTGCCGAAAGTTGCCAACGCCGCAACCGTCACCGAATCCGACGTAACCATCAAGACACCCGACGGTACAGCCGATTGCTATTTTGTGCATCCCGCGACCGGCACCGCGCCCGGCGTTCTGGTCTGGCCGGATATCTTCGGGTTGCGGCCCGCGTTCCGCCAGATGGCCAAACGCCTCGCCGAATCAGGCTATTCGGTGCTGGTGGTAAATCCTTTCTACCGCGCCCAAAAGGCCCCCACCGCGGCCACCGGTGCGGCAACCCCCATCGCGCAGCTGATGCCGCTCGCCCAGGGCCTCAACGAAACCACCCATATGACCGATGCGAAAGCATTCATCGGCTGGCTTGACCAGCAGGCATCCGTCGCGAAGAATCGCAAAATCGGCACGCAGGGCTATTGCATGGGCGGCCCCATGGCATTTCGTACCTCCGCTGCCATGCCAGACCGCGTGGGGGCAGTCGGTTCATTCCATGGCGGCGGACTGGTAACACCGGCCCCCAACAGCCCGCACCTTCAGGCGTCAAAATCGAAGGCGCAGTTCCTGGTCGCTATCGCAGCCAATGACGATTCGCGCGCGCCCACTGATAAAGACACACTGAAAGAAACCTTCGCCAAGGCGAATCTGCCTGCTGAGATCGAGGTCTACACGGGTTCGGCGCATGGCTGGTGCCCGCCCGATTCCGGTGTCTACAACGAGCATCTCGCGGAGAAAGCGTGGAGCCGTTTACTGGCCCACTACGGTAAGGCTCTGGCCTAACCGCGGGGAGCGGCTTAAAGGCAGGGGATCCCGAGCGGAATCCCCTGCCGGCCGGTTATCAGGGATAGCGCTGAAGCCGCGGAGTTCCGTGCTTCCACTCCGCCACAGCAAACCCGTTGACATTCGGCATCTTCACCGCCGGCAGCGTTGTCTCACTCATCAACTCAGCCTCTGTGATCACATTGTTCCGGAAGAGCAGGAACGCCGTGAGCGAATACACCTCATCGGGCTTGAGCGAACCTTCCCGGCCCAGCGGCATGCCACGGTTAATGTAATCCCAAATTACGTTCGCGTAAGGCGAATGGACGGCCATCGTATTGTTATCGTCCACACAGGGTTCAAGACAATGCACAACACCTTCCTTGGGCCGCGGAATCTTGCTCTGAATCAGCGTGGGAGCATGATTCTTTGAATAGCCGTCCGCGCCATGGCACCCGGCGCACTTTACTTTATAAATTGCCGCGCCTTCCTTCGCCGTCCCATGCCCGGCCGGAAGTTCCTTGCCCGTCGGCCCGATCGATATATCCCAGGCCTTGATCTCTTCAGCAGTAGGTTTGCGGCCCACGCCGTAGGCAGGTGATTGTGCCCAAACGATCTGACAGAAACAAAACGCCGCAGCGCCCAAAATGAGCTTACGCAAGGCCATTGGTCACCCCTCCGTCCGCGCCAACTTTCCACGGCTGAATCGTATTGTCGTTGCCGCGAACGCGAATCCTTTCCGGCGGATCATTCCAGTACTTGCCCACTTCCTGACGCGACGGCTGCACGCTGCCCAGCTCATCCGTGCAGCGTGACATCAGCGTACAAGGCTGGCCGTCCCACTGCCAATGAAAACCGAAGCGCGTATGCGCCATCGGATATGCCGGGGTGCGCAGTTCCGCCGCCTGCCAACTGCGGCCACCATTCACGGAAACATCAACCCCCCGTACTGCCCCGGCCCCGGACCACGCCAGACCGCTGATTTCATAAAAACCCGGCCCCTGCAATTTGTGGCCGCCGGAGGGATAAGTGATCACAGATTTGGGCCCGATCTGGTTCGTAAGCGCCGCTGCCTTCGGGTCCGCCGTAATGTGGCCGTAATCGTCGTATGTAAGGTAGTGGCGGTCCACCACCTTGATACGGCGCAGGTACTTAATCTGATAAATACCTTCAAATCCAGGGACCATCAGGCGCAGCGGAAAGCCCTGCTGCGGACGGATCGGTTCACCATTCATGGCATAGCAGACCATGCAGTCGTCCATGGCCTTATTGATCGGGATGCTCGAAGACCCTTTCACTTCTTCGGCGCCTTCGGCCACAATCCACGCAGCGCCCTGCTGCACGCCCGCTTCTTTGAGAAGCAGAGAGAGCGGCACGCCAGTCCATTCGGCGCAACTGGTAAGACCGTGCGTGTCCTGAACCGTGGCGTCTGCCGCGCGTGCACGGTTGCCCAGGCATTCAATGAAATGCACGCGGGTTACGTACGGCAGGCGCTTCAGTTCATCCACGGAAAAAATCAACGGCCGATCCACCATCCCGTGGATCATCAGCCGGTGCTCTTTCGGATCGATGTCAGGGATGAACGAGCCGCGGTGAGTGGCGAAATAGTGAAGTGACGACGGCGTGATGATGCCCACCGAATCCTGCAGTGGCGTGAGCACGTGGAACATGAGGCCGAACTCATCCGGAGAGTGACGCCCCGCCACCGGGTAGCGTTTGGACGTGATGAAGCGGGAGCGCTCGCCATAGCCAATCACTTCTTCTGTCTTCTTAGCTGCAGCGCTCTGATTAGTGGCCTGCGCGGCAGCTTCTTTGGCTCCGCCCGCAGCGGCCAAACCGGCCAGAGCGGTGCCACCCTTCAGAAATCCGCGACGGTTAGGCTTGCTCGGATTTGACATGATCGATCAGAGTATATATCAGCCGGACGCCCTCGTCCGGCAAATCTTCTGCAACTAACCCGAAGCACGAATACAATGACATTGAGATAAACAGGAAAACGCCATGCGAAAAATCAACATTCTGATTCTGGCCGCCATGTCCGCAAGCATGTATGCCGCGAATCCGGTAGTAACCGGTCCGGTAATCGCCAAAGCCATGCCAGGCGACCCTTCCCGCGACTACCCCTACCTCGCCGCACTCGAAGATCTGAAGGCAAAGGGCTACGTCGAATACGAATACTTCATCGCCGGCACCGCCAACCGCTACCAGACACCCGAAGGCACCACCGGCAAAATCATCGACGGCGAGCACAAATATCAAACCCGCGTCATCGTGCGCCGCCCTGCCGATTCCGCAAAATTCAACGGCACCGTAATCGTCGAATGGAACAACGTCACCGCCGGGCACGACCAGATCATCGACTGGTACCAGGTCCACGACTACCTGATGCGCTCCGGCTACGCCTTCATCGCCGCCACGCCGCAGCGCATCGGCGTCGATTCAATGAAGGTGTGGAACAAACAGCGCTACGCCTCGCTCGATGTGACAGCGGACGGCACGATTAATGACGATTCGCTCAGCTACGACGTGTTTGCCGATGTAGGACGCGCGGCCCGCCAACCGGGATTAACAAGTCTCCTCGGGGGCCTGAAACCGCAGCGCGTCATCGCCACCGGGCATTCGCAATCGGCCCAGCGCCTCGGCATCTACGTGAACGATGTACATCCTCTCGATCCGGTATACGACGCCGCGATCGTGCACGGAGGCGGCACAAAAATCCGCACGGACCTCGGCAAGCTGAAAGTCTTCAAGATCCTCTCCGAGACGGACGTGATCCTGAGCCAGGCTGCCCTCCGTCAGCCCGATACCGAAAACTTCCGCTCGTGGGAAGTGGCCGGAGATTCACACGTCGACACGCAGTTCCGCGCGAGTTCCGAACTGCTGAGCAAGCGTGATGGAAACCCGCAAATTCAGGCACCGGCGGGCGGAGGGCGGGGCGGCGCGCAGCCTCTTGTGCCGTCGGCGGGCACCAATCCCTGCGCCGAACCCCTTTATAGTCACGTACCGTTTTATCAGGTGATGGATGCGGCGATTGACCATCTCGCCGAGTGGGTTCGTTCTGGAAAAGCGCCTCCGACGGCGCAGCCAATCGACGTGACCGCAGTCGGACCTCCGGGAGTGATCAAACGTGACACGAACGGGAATTCATCGGGCGGCGGCATCCGGCTGGCCGAGCTTGCCGTGCCGACGGGCCTCAACAGCGGACTGAACACCGGGCCCGGTTTCTGCCGCCTGTATGGGTCACACAAAGACTTCGATGAACAGAAGCGCGCCGCGCTCTACCCCAGCGACGAGGCGTACGTCGCCGCAGTGCGCGCTGTGACGGAGAAGAACTTTAAGGCCGGCTATATCCTGCGACCCGAAGCCGACGCAACAATCGCCGAGGCTGCTAAGTCGTCAATCGGGAAGCGCTAGCCGGTGGCAGAACGCCGGTTAGTTTCTAAATCCGAATTGCTGCGGAATGGTTGGCAAACCAGGACACGCGACTTGCAGTCGCGTCTCGTAGTAGCCATCAGAGGCAGTTTAGATATTAAACTGGTTTGAAACAGGATACTGAACAGCGCGACAAAGGGAGAACCAACATGTGGTTACGCGGTGGGTGCCTCGCAGCAGCGTTCTCGCTTTATGCATTTGCTCAGCATCCGGTTTTCCGAGGTCGCCTCCGTCAAGCACGGTAATCCCGATTCGCGATTGCTCCGCCCAATGATTACACCTGGCGGCAATTCGAGGGCCGGGAACGTGACGCTTCGGACCTTGATCGAAGAAGCATACGGTATGAAGCCATTCCAGCTGACTGGCGGACCGTGCTGGATCGACCGGGACAGGTTCGAGGTACTCGCCAAGGGCGACAAATCCGCATCTCCGGATCAGGTCAGGCGTACCCAAACCCGGTATTGAAGCGGCTCAGTGGCGGCAATGGTTGCCGCGCACACTCTACTCAAAGCTGACGACGCAGGCGGAAAATGAGGGTGTGAGTATCAATAGCTTCGTGACCGCAATTATTGCCGAGGCAATCGGATCCCGACAACCGCACTCCGGGAAACACCGGTGAAGGACACTCGTTCAACGGCCAGCCCTTGACGCCAAGCCCAGGGCGGTCAAGCCTTTTCAGACCCCCTACTTCAGCGGCAGCGTACCATCCGGATCCGGCCGAAAAACCAAATACGACATATCACTCTCAATATTCGCCCACAAATGCGGCGTCCGCCCCGGCGTAATAATCACATCCCCCGGAACCACATGCCTGCTCGCGCCCCCTTCAATCCTGGAACCCGTATAATTCCCCCCAACCCGAGCCGGTGGACGAGCATCCGGAATCGTCCCACCAGTAATCAAATTCGCCGACCCCTCCAGAATATAGAGAATCTCCGTCATATTCGTATCGTGATAAATCGCATCCTGCGGCGAATCCTTCGGCCGCACCACCGCGAACACACCCACACGATACCCGCCCACGTCCACCGCCCGGATCGGACTGTCCAAAATCCGCCCTTTGGGCAGCTTCGCAATAAAGTCCTGAATCTGGTCCTTCGTCACATGCGTTGCTGGCGCCGTCTTAGGTGCCACAGTCCCGGGTGCCACAGTCTTGGGTGCCACAGTCTTGGGTGCCACCACGGTCTGCGGAGCAGCCGCCACGCACAACCCCAGCCCCGCAATCGCGATTCTCACAGTGCGCATCACGTGCAAAGTATACTACCGCGACAGGCGACCCCGCCTCAGAAATCAGAGCTGGCGCCGCCACCACCAGAATCTCCCCCACCGAACCGCACGGCAGCGCCGCCCGCTTCCGGGTTCACCCCCACTGAGTGCGGCAAAACAAGACCGAATGCACCCATCCCGGCACTCATCCAGCGCTTGTCTCTCGCCGAAAGGCGCTGGGCCGTAATGCCATAGCGAATTCCGCCCGGGCCGGCCGCCAGCCAGCGACGGATGAAGAGCGCGACACCGATCAATACTGCGCCCAGCAGCATCGGATCCCAGCTATGCCGCACCCAGCCAGGATACGGCTTATTGGTGACAAATGTCAGCACGGCCAGGCTCGCACCCGCTGCCATGACAAGCCTGTCTTTCCGTCGCAGGCCGCGCGCGAGAACAGCAGGTGGCAAACCCCAGATCACCACCCATGTGGCCCAATAAAACAGTCTGGGAAATTCAGACGTGGACCGAAAGCCAACCAGCCCCTCCGCAGCCGTCACTGCCGAAAGTTGAAGGTTGATCGCCAGGTAGACACCGAGCCAGAGCAGCACTTCGGCCATCGAATACTGCTGGTTGAGATACGCAAACCGATCACGGGAGCGTAACACCGCCAGTATGATCAGCCCGGCCGCATAGACCGTCGCCAGCATTAGATGCTGCGCCCATATTGACGAAGTCCAGTAGCCCGGCAGCCAGACCACGAAGATCATGCTGGCGAGAAATGCATACGGCAGCCCGAAGCGCAGCCATATCCAGAGCGAGGCAATAGCCCCGGCGGCGGGGACCAGAAATTCCATTTCATGCGGCTTCGGCGAACGGCTGGCGGGGAACAGTGCGGCCGATATTCCCGCGCAGAGAAATCCAACCGAACAAGCGGCAAGCGCTTCCTCGATCCCATAGCGATAAAACCGGCCCCGGTACACGGCGAATTCAACACCGGCATATGCAAGGGCAGCAAACACCAGCAGGAAAATACCTGTGGTTTCCTGCGCGGGATGCGACAAAAAGACCGTGGAGAAGAGTCCCGCGGCGGCACCCACAATCATCACGGTAAAAAGGAACAAAACCAGGCGCAGGAAAATGTTGGTGCAGCGCAGCTCACACACTGCTTCCTGTTCCATGCGCACGTACTGCGCTTCAGTGAGGAAGCCCTCGCTGGCCCAGTCCCTGAGCAACTTGCGGGCGCGCAGCGCTTCTTCGCTGAATGCGTCGCAGGCCCTCACGCTTCTCTCCCGAAGCGGCGCGCGATCTGGACCAGTATGGCCACCATCGCCACGCCCGTCACCACGAAATAGCTCAGTAGCGCGGTCCCGCCCTGAATACCATCGATCACTTTCGAGCTCATACCCGCATAGCCGTAAACGGCAGCGTAGGCAACAAAAGAAAACTGTCGGCGCGGCAGGCCCCAGGCAAGAGATCCGCCGCACGCAACCAGCAGAGCCAGAAGCCATACCGCGTAGCCTTGCCGATTGGAGACCCCCGAAAGCAGGGCCCAAAAAAGAACGTTGGCCGCGATGTTCAAATAGGTGCCGAAGAAATGCGGTTTAATACTGCGCCGTTGCAGCAGAGTGCCGGCCAGGCCAACCAGCAGGCTGTAGAGAATTGCATACTGGCGGTACGCCAGGCCCTGATTTGAAGGCCAGTGCGAGACGGTGAATCCAAACCATCCGGCTAGCGAAGACAATGCGAGCGACAGCACCAGACGGTTGTCGAAACGATAAGCCAGGAAGAAAAAGAGGCAGGCCGTCGCCAGCAAATAGATGTCCCATTGTCCGGAGAGCAAATGAAAACGGGTCTCTATGTATGAAAGTTCCACAGACCACGTAAGGCTGCCCAGGTAAAGCACGTAGTCGAATACCAGGCCCTGAGAAGGAGTTTCCGCAGCGGACCACGCGGACCCGCGCGAAAAGCAGTACCAAAAACAGGCGGTAAAGATTGCCGCGAGTGTGGTCAGAACAAGCCCGTCACCCAGTTGCTGCGACCAGGTGGTGATGGTCCAGCCGAGCCCGCCAACGAACGCCAGAATTCCCGCGTAAAGCAGAATGTTCAGTTCCAGGAAGATAGAAAGCGGTTCCCCGCGCGAGAGGCCCTCGAGGAGTGTGTGCTGCTCCGGCGAAATAATGCCGCTCTCCTTCCATTGCTCCAGCCGCGTGAGTATCGTTGTCATCAGGTCCGTTCGGGACTCAGAATATAAGATACGCTATTCAGTCCCAAACCATGCGCCGATTCCTCATCCTGTTCATCGCGTTCGTCCCTGCCATAAGCGCACAATCCGTTGCATCAGCTCCTGACCTGGTACTCAGCGGTACTGTCACCGGCAAAGACCACCAGACATACAAGGAAATCCCTTTCAACGTGCCGCCCGGCGTGACCCGGCTCAGCGTCGAATTCTCCTGCACCGATAAGGAACAACGCACCACAATCGACCTCGGAATCTTCGACGGCGAAAGATTTCGTGGCTGGAGCGGCGGGAACAAGAGTCAGTTCACCCTCGCCGTCACGGATGCCACGCCGTCTTTCCTGCCCGGCCCCATCCGGCCCGGCCGCTGGTTCCTCCTGCTGGGCGTCCCCAACATTCGCGCCCGTGTGGCAAGCCGGTTCACTGCGAAAATCTTCTTCGCGCGTCCGGGCGACCCGCCTGCCATTACAGTGCGCACCGGCCCCGCCTGGTACCGGGGCGATCTCCACATGCACACCGGCCACAGCGACGGAACTTGCCTGAGCCAGACCGGCGCGCGCGTCCCGTGTCCGGTCTTCAAAACTCTCGAAGCAGCTGTGGAAAGGCGTCTCGATTTCATCGCCATCACCGATCACAATACGACTTCAACCTTCCACGCCATGCGCGAACTGCAAAGCTACTTCGATCGTCTCCTGCTGATCCCAGGCCGGGAAATTACCACGTTTCACGGCCACGCCAACGTGTTCGGCCCCGTGGACTTCATCGACTTCCGGCTGGGCAGCAAAACGGTTCCGAATATCAACGCCCTGCAAACGCAGGTGAACGCGCTGCATGGGGTGATTTCCATCAATCACCCCATGTCTCCGTCAGACGAGTCCTGTATGGGCTGCGGATGGACGGCCGCAACCGACTACCGGAGCATCAATGCGGTTGAGGTCGTGAACGGCGCAGATGAAAGCGGAATCGCGTTTTGGGACGCGCTGATCCGGCGCGGTTTTCGCGTCACGGGCATTGGCGGCTCGGACAATCACGATGCGGGCAAGCCATTGAACGCCACCGGCAGCATCGGCTTTCCGGAGACCGTGATCCAGGCGCAAGAGCTTTCGCAGCAGGCGATATTAAGCGGTCTCCGGGCGGGCCACGTGTTTGTGGATTTACAAGGTTCCAATGACAGGTTGCTCGAATGCACAGCATCCACCCTCAATCAAACGGCTCAGATGGGCGATGCTCTGCAATCGAGGTCCGGGGAGACAGTGCGGCTGTCGATTCACACGGTGTATCTTGCCGGGGATCTGGTGGAAATGATTCAGGACGGCCAGCCGGGCACTACGAAATCGATATCGTCAGCCGACACCGTTCTTTCCTTCGACTGGCCCAGTGATGGCGGCAGACACTGGCTCCGGTTCACGGTCCGCACGCCCGAAGGTCAGACAGTGCTGTTGGGGAATCCGATTTATATCAACTTTTGATCCCTGATGACGATTACAATGACGAGGGAGACCTCCGGCTATGGGTTCAAAAATCGGTCCAACCAGACGCACCGCACTCGCAACCGGTGCCGCAGCGGTCGCAATCGCCGCCGCCCCGCGAGTCTTCGCCCAGGGAGCATCAGCCATGTCCGTATATGAAAAAGGCACCGTTCGCATCATCTATACAGAGGCTGGCTCCGGCTTCCCCTTACTCCTGATCGCTGGAGGAGGCCTCAACTCAACCATCGCCGGCCTCTCCAGCCCCTTCGATCCCTTCCCTGAATTTAAAGGCGAATACCGCTGCATCGCCGCCGACCTCCGCAACGCCAACACCGGCCAGTCCTCCGGGCCCTTGGAATCCGACCGGCCGTGGGATGCCTACACCGATGACCACCTCGGCCTGATGGATCATCTCGGTATCGACAAGTTCATGGTGATGGGTTTCTGCATCGGCGGCCCCTTCATCTGGAACTTGCTGAAGCGCGCGCCCAATCGCGTGGTCGCCGCCGTGCTCGCCCAGCCCTCGGGCTCACGACCGGAAGCCCGCGACCTCTTTTACGAAACCAATATGAAAGGCTGGGGTCCGGATCTGATCAAGCGCCGGCCCGAAATCACCCCTGCGATGGTCGAAAAATTCCTCACCCGGATGTACCGCACCAATCCCGATTTCGTCTTCACCGTCACCCGCGAATTTGTACACAATTGCCAGACACCGGTTCTGATTCTGCCCGACGACATCCCCGCGCACCCCTACGCCGTTGCCATGGAAGCGGCGATGCTGGCACCAAAGGCCGAAGTCAGTATTTTCCCGTGGAAGGAACCGAAGGAAAGGATTCCCCTGGCCATTCGCCAGATCCGCTCTTTCCTGAAGGCCCATCGCCCCGCATCTGCTTGAACTACCGATTTGTGCCGCTCAGGCGATCATCACTTTGCGCGGGAACTGAGAGTTGTCCTGGAGAAAGGTCTTCTTCATCTTCAGGTCGTCCAGCGTCGGCTGAGCCTTGCCGCTGGCATCGGTAACCCGCGAAACCAGCGTGTGTTCACCAGGCGTTGCACCCTTCCAGTCATAGGTGAAGAGTTTCCAGGAAAAACGCGTGTTCTTCGGGTCAAGCTTCGCCGGCTGCCACGGCCCGTCATCAACCTTCACCTCCACGGACTTAACGGGCGTACCGTCGTTGAGCACAAAGCCGAATACCTGATGAGCTTTACCGGTCTTGCGTACGCGCGCAATCACTGATTTCAGGTGCATCTTCGAAATCTCGTTTTCCACCCACTGCGTGTCAGTATCGGTGTCGCGCCCACTCCCGCCGACGCCTGCCAGAGACCGGTACCAGCGCGCCTGGTAGTTGCCGAGAAATCGCTCTTCCTGAAGGTGAATCTCGGCGAGCCACTTCACATTCGCTACCCCGTACCAGCCCGGCATGATCAGGCGCAGCGGTCCGCCCTGCTGGTATACAAGCGGTTCGCCGTTCAGGTTCCACGCGAGAATCGGCTCCGGCCGCAGCGCATTCTCGATGGTGATGCTCCGGGCGAACTGCTGATCTACCGCGTAAGTCGTGCCGCGGAAGACCACATCCTCCTTGCTCTTGTCGGTGCCAAACAGAACCACTTCGCGAGCCGCCGCATCCACGCCGATTTTCTTCAGGACGGCGCTCAGCGGAACTCCCGTGAAACGTCCGCAAGATGACAGACCCTGCACGCCGCGCGGACTATTGCCGGAACACTCATAACCATTGATCAGTTCCACCGGGTGCATGGCTTTCAGGTCAGCAAGGGACAACTCGGCCTGCTGTTTGACAAGACCGCTGATCTTCAGTTTGTAACCAGCAGGGTCGATCTTCGGCTGGTTCTTGTGCTGAATAAAGAAAAACTGGTCGGCCGGTGTAATCATGCCGTCAATCTTGCGGATATCGAGAGTGCGTGTGGTCCCGGCGGTATTGAGACCGGGGTTGAAAGGCTTGGGGAGATCGGTGAACGGAACGTCGGTATCGGCGTCGGCCAGGGCAGGAAGCGCCCATTCCGGAATCAGCGCAACTGCGCCAAGGGCGGCAAGCGCGCCCCTCAGGGAATCTCTTCGCGTCATGGTTTCGGGCATCTCTGGTCTCCTGATCTGTCCGAAATTATACGCCAATCCCGGGACGAACTCGGTGTTATGGTGACTTTGTGCCGGACATGCTCGACATCATTGCGCCAGAAGTGGGAGCACAGAAGACCTTCGGCATCCGCAAAACGGGGACTGGTCGCCATTTCGCCGTCCTTGCGAAATGGGACCTGTCCTCTTTTTGCCTCACCCACAACATATTCTCAAACGAAACGACGCTCGAACACGAGGAGGGGGACAAACTGATCTAAGCGGCCCGAAGTTCGCCTGAACCCCGCGTCACCGGCTTCACGACGATCTCGACATCATGTCCCAGCGCAACCAGGAAGAGCATCAGCCGCTCCACCGAATATCCCCGAAACTGACCCGCCAGCATCGCTGAAACCTTAGGCTGATCAATGCCCATAAGTTGGGCCGCGGCCGTCTGGGTCAAATGTCGCTGCCGAATCGCCCGGTCGATCTTAACCACCAGGCCAGCCTTGATCAGATGTTCGCCGGCGTCAGCCAGACCGAGGTCCGCGAATACATTGCCCGAACCGGGTTCCATTTCAAGAGTTCTTTTTTTCAGCATTCCTCACCTCGCTCCGCAACTGTTTCAGCCGCTGCCGCCGCGCCTGCCAATAATTAATCGGTATCACCGCGCCCAACAGCAGGCTGCGACTGCAAAATGCATTACTATCGGGCGGGTGGAAGATTTCCGTCGGGCGGCTTCCAGACGGGGCTTCGCGAAATGCTGCATGGCCCACCCTGGCACATTTTGCCGGTTGTATCTGCTGGGATTCGGATAGAACAGCGTATAGCGCCAGGCTGAGCGACGCGGATACTAGCGGTCTGGGCGCCAGTCACGGTCCACTCGCCGGACAAATCGATACATCGCGAAGCACGCTGAACACAGCACGCCGGATACAATCGCGCCCGGCAGAGCTGTCTCTCTGTGCCCTGCGAGCACCGCATCCAGAGTAGCTGAGAGCAGCCAGATTTGAACCACCAGCAGGAATCTCCATCGCCAAAACCAACTCCTTGATGCCATTCAAGATCGCTTCCAAACCTTAATTACCAC
>JANYDS010000012.1 GCA_025363475.1 Terriglobia bacterium | reverse complement strand
CAACGCCCTCTGCCCCTGCGGTTCCGGCACCAAATACAAACGCTGCTGCGGAATCAATGCCCCCGCAATATTGGGTCAGGCCGCATAATTTCACAAATTCTAAATCTGATTGAAGCCAGCCATCGTCTAGTGAATGATAATTAACCGGGCTAAATATCAGCCAGGCGTAGTCGCCGTATTCCTGCTCATTCACCTGGTCGCCATCGGTGCGTTCCTGGTCCCCTGGCACCCGGCACTGCTCGGCTGGCTCATCGCCACCTACGCCATCCGCATGTTCGGAGTCACCGCCGGCACTCACGCCGGAACTGGTTAGACCCATACCCTTCTCCTCCGCGCCTCACTTCTGGCACTCCGCGTGCTTCTGTATATTGCGTCGGGCGACCAATCGCACGAAAAGGGAAAAAGGTAGATAAAATGAAACGACTCCTCATAGCTGTTGTCGCACTTGCTCCACTGTTAACCCAGAACGTATTTGCAAAAGATAACGAGCCCGTGAAACGTCTTGATGAAGCCGCTGCCGTTTTCAGCGAAATAATGGCAGCACCGGACAAAGGTATTCCCCGGGACATGCTCGAAAACGCTCACTGCATAGTGATCGTGCCTGACCTCAAGACCGCCGCGTTTGTCTTCGGCGGTAAGTACGGCAAGGGCTATATGTCATGCCGTAACCAAGGCAAAGGCGGCTGGTCCGCTCCCGCGACAGTCCGTATCGAAGGCGGCAGCGTCGGCTTCCAGATTGGGGGTTCTTCCACCGACCTCATTATGCTTGTCATGAATGCGCGCGGTGCGGAAAAGCTGCTCGAAAGCAAGTTCACCCTGGGTGCTGAAGGTTCCGTCGCCGCTGGCCCCGTCGGTCGCACGGCCACCGCTCAGACAGATGCCCAGTTGCATGCTGACATCCTCTCCTGGTCGCGTTCACAGGGCCTGTTCGCGGGCCTGGCCCTCGAAGGTGCAACGCTGCGTCCGGACATGGACGATAACAAGGCTATCTACGGCAAACGCCTTGGCAATCGCGAGATCGTGACCGGCAACGTCCGTGTACCGGCATCGGCAGCGAAGCTGATCTCCATGCTTGACCGCTATTCGATGCATGAAAACAAGAAATAACGCTATGAAAAAACTTATTGGAGTTGTTCTCGTTCTGGGCGGAGTGCTTTCCGCCCAGTCGCCCGCGCGGCAGGAAAAACGGGAAAATGACAAACGCGCTGTGGCCGGTCTCACTCCCGTTTATCGCATCACGGTAACCGAACGGACGGCCAAGGCGATTAGCTACAGGAACCGCAGTGGGGCCACCAGGATCGATTTCGCAGGCACCGATTTGATGCCCGCCTCGCACGGCGAAGCCAAGGTGGAAAGCAAGAAAGGTTACATCGAAATTGAGGTCGAATTCCGCAATCTTGCTGAGGCTTCTTCCTTTGGTGGCGAGTACCTGACTTATGTTCTCTGGGCCGTTACGCCAGAGGGCCGTACTTCCAATCTGGGAGAAATCCTTCGCAGCGGAACCAGTGGCAAGCTCGATGTAACCACGGAACTTCAGACATTCGGGCTGATCGTCACAGCCGAGCCGTATTTTGCCGTTTCGCGCCCGAGCGACACGATTGTTATGGAGAATATCGTGCGCCCTGACACGGTCGGCAAGATCGAACTGATCGACGCCAAATATGAACTGCTGCAGCGCGGTCAGTATCTGCACTTAGTAAATATCCTTGGCTTAAAGCCCAGCCCGAAAACGCCTCTGGAGCTTTATGAGGCACGCAACGCTGTTCAGATTGCGCGTGCCAGCGGCGCGGACCGATATGCCACCGATACCTTTCAGAAAGCCGAAGAGAACCTGAAACAGGCGGAAGCCTATCGTGACCGCGACGCCGGGGCGAAGCCCATCGCCATGACATCGCGTCAGGCCGTGCAGGTTGCGGAAGATGCACGTGCCATTGCGGTCAAACGCCAGGACGAGGAATTACTGGCCAACGAACGCCAGGCGGACGCAGACAAAGTAGTGCGCGCCCGGAATGAAACCGACCGGGTTGCCCGCGAGGCAAATGAAGCGCGTCTGCGTGCTGGTGCCGAAGCGGCGCGCCTCAAACAGGCAAGCGATGCCGAAGCTGATCGTTTGCGGCGCGATGCGGACGCTCAGCGAACAGCCAAAGCGGCCGCTGACGCAGAAGCTGCACGGGTGAAGATGGATAGCGATGCCAAGCTGGCGGCAGCCCGGTCAGACCTTGATCGTGCCGCTCGCGAGAAGGCGCAGGCGGAAACAGAAAAGGCTGAACTCCGGGCCAAACTGCTGCTGCAGTTCAACACCATCCTGCAAACCCGTGACACGGTTCGCGGCCTGATCGTGAATATGTCGGATGTGCTTTTCGATACCGGCAAATTCACGCTGCGCCCCGAGGCACGCGAAAAGCTTGCCCGGGTTGCGGGTATCATTTCTGCTTATCCTGGTCTGCGTCTGGATGTTGAAGGTCACACCGATAACGTTGGCGGTGATGAATACAATCAGACGCTCTCTGAGCAGCGCGGCTCTGCCGTGCGTGACTATCTGACCGCGCAGGGCCTGCCCGGAGCTTCGGTTACGACGAAAGGCTTTGGCAAGACCCAGCCTGTTGCGACCAACGACACTCCACAGGGCCGGCAACAAAACAGGCGCGTGGAACTGGTCATTTCCGGCGAAGCGATTGGCATGGAGATCGGCGCGTCTACAGGGACGCGGCAGATCCAGCAGCAGTAACACTGACGGGGCCGGTAAAAATTGCTTCCGGCCCCGTCGCTCAAAGGAAAAATTATGTCAGACAATACAGCTGTGGTTGCTATTTACGAAACTCACGATGAAGCAGAACAAGCGCTGAAGGAACTTCAGCACTCTGGTTTCGATATGACGAAACTTTCCATCATCGGGCGTGACTATCATACCGATGAACACGTCGTTGGCTATTACAATGCCGGGGATCGCATGAAGCGCTGGGGCTCTTCTGGTGCCTTCTGGGGCGGGATCTGGGGACTGCTGCTGGGTTCCGCTTTCTTCGCCATTCCGGGAGTCGGGCCTGTGCTGGTGGCCGGACCCCTTGTGGCGGCGATGGTTGCCGGCCTTGAAGGGGCAATTGTTGCCGGCGGACTGGGTGCTGTTGGCGCGGGCCTCTACAGCCTGGGCATTCCCAGGGACAGCATCGTCGAATATGAAGCTGCGATCAAGTCCGATAAGTTCCTGCTGGTTGCCCATGGCACGAAGGAAGAACTGGAGCGCGCCAAATTAGTCATGCACCCGGTGACGCTACAGGATATGGTGGGAGTGTGACCCCGCCCGTCGTTGAAGCCCGTGAAGCTGTAGAATCGTGGGAAGACGAAGGCGGCTCTCCGAAAAACCGCACAGAATCCCGGATGACGGGTACACCCAGTCAAATCGAATGGGCCGTGCAAATCATACCCAGGGTGGCACTTGAATTTGACCGTGTGGCCAATGCTTTTCGGCAGGCTGCGGAAAAACAGGCCGAACTGGACAGGCTTGATACTGAAGCGATTCTGGTGATCCTCGAAGAGAAGAAGACTGAAGTTCTTTCGAGTGACAGTGCGGGATATTTTATCCGCGACTGGCAGGAATTAACTGACCAGGTGCGCCAGTTGATCTTCAGTGATCCCCGGTATCAGATCATTCGTGCGGCAAGGGCGGCAAGACTTGAGTAAAGAGCTGGAAGAAGGAGACGCAGAATCCATGACAGCGAAAACAAGTACTTCCGATTTGATTGAGCGCGTGGTTGACTATCTCACTGAACCACGACCCGACCTGATGAAGCCACACCCGCCTGGCGAAGCCAGCGACAGCACCGTGATCGCCCATCCGGCCGGTCCGGCAGCAGAGGAAAATAATGAACAAAAGACTGATGAAACGACACAAACGCCAGGTGACCCGCGCACGCGAACGGGTTAAGTTATCCGAACCTGACGTCCGCACACCCGAACAGGTGCGCGCTGCCCGCGAAGCGAGTCGTCCTTCCAGCCCTCATACAACCGCCTTGAAAAATTCCACCCCTGCCAGCGCAGCTGTGACCGCAACTGTGATCACACCCGAGAGCACAGCGGCATGAGCCGCTGCCCACACTGCAAATCCATAGACTACCGCCAGGTGGGCATGCAGAACGCGATCGAAAGAGCGTTTCGGTGGCTGTTGCAGCCGTGCCGCTGCGACCTCTGCGGACACCCGTTCTATCTGTTCCGCTGGCAGGTCCCGGCAGTCTGACCCGGTCTAGTGAATGTAGGCCCAGCCCGCTTCCTGCTTGCGCGCCAGTTCCGCCACACCTGAATCCACCTGCCCCACAAACCCGAACATATCTTCGGTCTTCACGTTCATCAGCCTCATGGCATTCTGACAGGCGCTGAGTTGGACCCCAAGGTCAGAGAGCTGCTTCAAACGTTCTGCATAGGCTGTATTGGTCTTCTTCAGCATGTTGAGGCCGGGGCCGAAGAACACCACTTGCATTTCCGAGCCTCCGTCCTTCGCCAGAGCTTCCCGCGAATTCTGCACATGCAGCACCAGCAGATTCCACGCTGACCCTTCAGGTTCAGTCAACTGAAACACTACATGATGTTTGGGAACGGCGGGCGTTTGCGAAACAGCGGCAACCCCAAGAACCAGCAGCAGCGCGGCGACGGAAAGAATGAGTTTTTTCATATGTGACCAATCTTAGAGCATTTTACTGACAGGTGAGATGGCCCAAGACGTGCCGGATGGAAGGCACGATGCCATTTGTTACAGCAACCGACGGAACGCAAATTTACTACCGCGACTGGGGCACCGGAATTCCCGTGATCCTCATTCATGGCTGGCCGCTTACAGGCGACAGCTGGGAGAAACAATCCTGTTTTCTGGCCGAACACGGACTCCGGGTGATCAACTATGATCGTCGCGGCTTCGGCCGGTCCGGCCAGCCGTGGAAGGGGTATGACTACGACACCTTCGCGGCGGATCTTAACTCTCTAATGACAGGTCTTGACCTGCACGGTGCCACTTTAGCGGGCTTTTCCATGGGTGGCGGCGAGGTGGTTCGCTACCTGAGCCATTACGGCGCCAGCCGAGTGAACAAAGCCGTGCTGATTTCGGCTATCACGCCTTTTCTGTTGAAGACGGCGGACAATCCTGAAGGTATTGACGCCGAAGTATTCCAAAACATTGCCCGCGGCATCATTGCAGACCGGCCCGCTTTCATGGAAGACTTCGGCAAGACCTTCTATGGCCGCACAGTGCTTGATCACACTGTCTCTCAGGCCGTTTTAGACTGGACTCAGGAGATGGCCATGACCGGCTCGCTCCGTTCCACACTGGAAGCAGCCAAAGCCTGGTCCACTACGGACTTTCGCGAAGAGATGAAACGGATCATGATTCCCGTTCGAATTATTCATGGCACCAAAGATGCCACGGTGCCCATCGACGTGTCCGCCCGGCGTGCCGTGAAAATTTTGCCGAATGCCACACTCAGCGAATACGAAGGCGCGCCTCACGGACTGGGTGTCACTGACGCTGACCGCCTGAATCAGGAACTGCTCGAATTTATCAGTCAATGAAGAATTTACTGGACGGCAAGTTTTGTTGCAGGGCTTGATCTCTCGCCGCTGCGAACGATAACCGCCGCATCCTGCAGCCCCAAGCCTGCCGGGATGCGGCAGTTGATTTGATCGAGACCGTTGAAGCCGGGGGCGGCACCGGCGAAGGTTACCGGGCACTCAATTCCGCCCACAGTTACCACCGGCTGAAGCAGCGCCCAATCGAACGCGTCACGGCTGAGTGTGGTGCCTAAACCTGTCAGGAACAGCTCCACATAATCGCCCGCGCGCAGAGGATTAGACCGCGAAACGATCACGCTTGTGAGTGCATTGAGTGCGGCCGCATCGCCGTTCGGGTTTAGGGAAAACACAGCAGGAAACGCAGGCTCGGTTAACACGTTGATGCTCTGTGAACCCCCGGCATTCCGCACGTTCAGCCGGGCCAGTCCAATCCCGGTATCGGCGGGCAATACAGTGTTGATCTGCAACCCGGAACCATAGAGCACCGGGGCCGCGGTCCCGTTCACTGTCACTGAGGCCTGCTCCATTCCGCTTCCGTAAAGAGAAACAATCATGCGGGGTGCAACAACCAGCGGAAAGACCACAGCGGCAGCAGGCACTACCGCTTTCACTGCGGGACCGGGCTTAATCACTAAAGCCTGCGCACCGCCAGCCTGGAAGTCATACGACTGGGTGAAGCCCTGCGCCCCTGCACTCACGGTTATGGTGCCTGCGCCCGCCGTAATCAAATCGGTGTAGGCGATCTCGCTGTTCGACATGTTCAGGGTTTTAGCCGGTCCGCTGGCGGGTGTGGCGACGACTGACGAGGGGTCAATCCTGACATCGGTCGCGTTGCGCGCCCGCACGAGGATACCGCTGCCGGTTTGTAACAGGGGAGCTTGTTCTGCGCTGGTACCGATTAGTTGCCATTCGGCGCTTCCGGTCAGGAACGAGACGATGATGCGCGCGTTGTCATCGCCTGCAGTTGTAACCCGGGCAATGCCTTTCGAATTCGGCGCACAGAAACCGGTGAGCGTTAATAAGCCGGGGCTGGCGACATGACACAGGGGCAGTACACGCGTCCTGCCTGGCAGGTAGAAGCGAAGCGAACCGCTGCTAAGTGGAACCAGTCCGTCGTCGAAGCCCGGCCGTGATGCCAGGCCCGTGCCACCTGTTCCCGCTATTGCGATGGCGTCGATACCCCTCAAATCATCGTGGTTCTGGTTCCACGTGTTCAGGTCCATAAGAAAATTACTACCGCTGGAGAGTTCATCGGCTTGGACGCCACTGCCGAACGCCAAGCCTGCCACGGGGGTTCCGAAATTGGGTGTGGCGATGAAGACAGCTTTCCTGATCCGCGTCGGGAATGGGGGCGCAAAGGTTGATTGCGCTTCCTGCTTGCCACTCAGGTAACTGCGCAGAATCAGCCCGCCCATGCTGTAGCTTACAGCGTCAACGATGGCGATTGACTGGCCGTCTTCATACGTCAGGCTGGCGAGAAATGTTCCGAATGCCGCGCCGAGCTTCTCGATGGATGGTGCGCCTGGTATGGCGCAGTTATTGAAAAACACACTGGCGATGCCGTTGGCCTGCAACACCTGATCGGCTGTGCCGAAAGCGTGGGCGAACGAAGCCCCTGGGCAGTTGGTTTCAAACCCGTTCAAAAACACGACGGGCGTTCGCCCGGTTCGCGGAACCGCACTGGGATTGCTAACCAGTTGAGCCTGCGCCGCGCACGTTAACAGGAGCGTCGCAGTTAAAAGTCTCTTCACCCTGTTCAGCCGTGCAACCAATGGGCCAATACGTGCTCTGCCTTCGGGCATGGATGAAGAAAGAGTCAAATGCAACGTATGCGGCGCAACAGGTCAATGCACTACCTGCAAGGGAACCGGTAACGGAGGCCAGTGCTTCAACTGCGCAGGTACAGGTGACTGTCCCCAATGTCAGGGCTCAGGCAAACGTAAAGCTGAAAACGTTCCTTAGCGCCTTTTCAAACGCGCTCGCCGATAATCAAGTTATGGCAATTGAGTGATGGCGAGCAGATTTAGGTGGGTTTTCATAGCGGGCCTGCTGGGCCTGATGGCAGTGTTAATTGCTCTCTCGTGGAACACGCGGGATGCGATGGAGCATTTGCCTTTCCTTCGCGGGCATCAGGACCGGGTGAATCCAGGCGCTGGCCCCCCGACTATTGTCAATCTTGAACCGTGGCGAACCGCGGAGGCGCTGGCTGCTCTGGCCGTCTCCCTGGAAGAATCCGAATACGCTCGCACGGCCGAGCATCTTGCCGATCACGAAGTGGACCAGGCATTTGCGGTTGCGCTTCGCCAGGCCACCATCCAGACCCAGCCGCTTTCAAAAGAAGCAACGGCGCTGACGCAAAGGGTGGCGCGCCTGCAGGAAATCGTTGCCGGCGATCAGGTGCGGGTCCGCCAGTTGACCGCACACGATCCCAAAGACGATCTGGACCTTGCGAAAGCGCAACTGGGCCTTGACACCGATCAGTTCACGGAAGCGCAACAGGATTTGACGCGTGCTGGAGGTGACCAGCGGGGTCGCATTCAGGAGGAATTAGCAGCCCACGAAGCCTCGCTGAAAAAGTATGACGCGCAGGTTACCAATCCCGGTCCGTCGGCTGTTGTTGCCGCCGGGCGGGCCACGGTCAGCGCCCATATCGGCGCGTGGTTTGAGCAGCGGACCAGATACCGTCTGCTCGGCGAGGCGGCTAAGAGATCGCGCGATAATGCCGCAGCTTTGACGATGCAGCATAACCAGCTGGAGCGTGTTCAAGCCGTAGCAGCAGACAAGCGCGACAAGGCTTCGCGTCTGGCCACACTGAGCAGCCAGACCGCCCGGAGTCAGTTACTTGGTATCTTTGACGACCGGATTGAAACACAAAGTCAACTGGCAACAACCTATGACGCGTGGGCTGCGCAGGTGTTGCTGCAGCACCGGATGACATGGCATCTGATCCTCCAGTCGTTTGCTCTGATCGCGTTTATTGTCATCTGTGTTCTGGTCCTTGATGAGCTCGCTGTGCGTCTGGCGCGCAGGCCTGCGCTCGACCAGCGCCGAATGCAGACGCTGGGCACCATGGTGAAGCTGGCGATCGAGTTCACTGGTGCGCTGTTGATTCTGCTGGTGGTGTTCGGCGTGCCGAACCAGTTGCCCACTATCCTGGGTTTGGCGACAGCAGGCCTTACTGTTGCCCTGCAGGATTTCATCATCGCTTTCTTCGGCTGGTTTGTTCTCATGGGCAAGAATGGTATCCGCATCGGCGACTGGGTTGAAATTAACGGCATAGCAGGAGAGATCGTAAGTATCGGCATCTTCCGGACATCCATGCTGGAAACAGGAAATTCTTCAGATAAAGGCCGGCCTACGGGTCGCCGCACGGCGTTCACTAACAGTTTCGCGATCAGGGGCCAGTATTTTAACTTCTCAACTACAGGGCAGTGGATGTGGGATGAGATCCGGGTCGGCATTCCGGCCGGTCGGGATGCTTACAAAACGATTGAGCAGGTACGGGCCCAAGTGGTGGAAGAAACGGCGAAGGATGCGCAACAGGCGGAGCAGGAATGGAAACGCGTGAGCAGGCATTTCGCGACCGAACCCGCTGTGGACGTTCGCCCCGGGCCTTCAGGAATCGACATCGTGGTCCGTTACGTGACGCGGGCAGGGAATCGCTTCGAGGTGAGGAACCGGCTCTACCAGGAAGTTCTGGGGCTGCTGCACGGCGAGGTGAAGACGTAGCGCAGCCGCCCTTTCGAGCGGCTGCGACGTTTTAGCGCCGACGCGGATCGTAGTACTGCTGGTATTGGTCGTAGTCCTGATACTGCTGGTCTTCATAGCAGTCAGGGTATGGAATCCACCGGCCATACCGGTCGTATGCACCAGACGAGCAACTCTGCCGGGGTGTCTGCTGATAATAATAATCTGGCGCGTAGGAATAGCCGGACCCGTACGAGTAGCCGGGGTTGTAAGCATATCCAGATCCATAACCCTGACCGAAACCAAGATAGAAACTCGTTCCGGAGTAGCCTCGATAAGCGGGACGCCGGTAAGAGCGCGAGCCCTCATAACGGCGGTAGTCGCGGTTATTCTCATGCCGTTCTTCTCCACCACGCTGTCTGGAGTAATTCTGCCCGCCGGAACGTGAGGCATCATTTCGGTTTGCCCCGGAATAGCTCTGGCCTCTGTTGTAGTTATCGCCGCCCCGTTGCGACAGGCCGCCGATACGGCTGCTGTCGCGCTGACCGCCGTCGTTTCCACGGTGCCCTTGAGCAAGCCCGGCAGCCGGTGTTAGTGCCGCCACGAGCGAACCGAAGACAAACGCGGACGATGCTAATTTTTGGAACATAACCTAATGATTCCCCTTTTCCCTGCACAGCTGCAGACGTACGGGAATGCCGAATAATACTGCTGGCCTGCGATTGTGAACAGTAAATAATCACGCAGCTTTGGCATTCGGCGTGCTTTACCCCACAACAGCCATATGCTAAAAAATGCCGCACGAACACTGGGCCTGGCCCTTCTGACCACTTTGTTTATTACGCTGCCGGTTCAGGCGCAGGAACGCACGGGTGGGACCTTCTCCTGTTCATCCAACAATGGAGAGATCGCATACTGTGATGCCGATACGTCCCGCGGTGACATTCGCCTCACCCGGCAACTGGGCAACGTTCGATGTATTGAGGGCTATACCTGGGGGCAGGACGAGCGTGGTGTCTGGGTGGACCACGGCTGCCGCGCCGAATTTCAGCTGCCCCCCGAACCGGGTCTGCAGTACGCCCGCATGACTCGTATCGAGGGTGGCAGCACACTAACCATCCGGACTGACGAAACCATCAACGCCAACCGGGTGGATGGTCGCATCTTTACGGGTACTGTCGCTCAGGATGTGGTCGGCTCCAATGGCGAACTCGCTATCCCGCGCGGTTCAAATGTTGAACTGATCGTCCGTGTGGAGCAAGATCAGAATCTGGTTGTCGACTTGGAGTCAGTCATGGTCAACGGCCAGCGTTACGCCCTGGAAGCATCTCCGGAACGCATCCAGTCAGCGAATTCAAGGAACGGCGTGGGGGCCAACCAGCGCACGGGTGAATTCGTGGGCGGCGGCGCGATTCTGGGAGCCATCATCGGCGCGATTGCCGGAGGCGGCAAGGGAGCTGCCATCGGCGCCGGCATTGGTGCTGCGGGCGGCGCTGTCGGGCAGATGACCACACGCGGCCGCGAGTTGAGGATTCCGGCGGAATCGGTCATCACCTTCCGGCTGGATCAAGCCCTTACTATGGGTGTCGCTGACAACGGCACGCAGGATGATGGATTTCACTACCATTCCTTTCAGCGGTAGACACGCTATTCTGAGTTTTGGGAAATATCCTTCAAAACCTACCTGCCGGTGCAAAAGTCGGCATTGCATTCTCCGGCGGACTCGATACCAGCGCTGCACTCCACTGGATGCGCGCCAAGGGTGCCATCCCTTACGCGTACACGGCCAACCTCGGCCAGCCTGATGAGCCGGATTATGATGAGATCCCTCGCCGGGCGCTCGCCTATGGGGCCGAAAAAGCTCGTCTCATCGATTGCCGTAAACAGCTGGTAGCGGAAGGTATCGCTGCCCTGCAGGCTGGTGCGTTCCATATCTCAACCGCCGGCGTTCATTACTTCAATACGACGCCCGTTGGACGTGCGGTCACCGGCACCATGCTCGTCATCGCCATGAAAGAGGATGACGTCGATATCTGGGGCGATGGCAGCACTTTCAAAGGTAACGACATCGAGCGTTTCTACCGCTACGGCCTGCTCGCTAATCCTGCGCTTCGTATCTATAAACCGTGGCTCGACCAGACCTTTATCAACGAACTCGGCGGACGAAAAGAAATGTCCGAGTATATGCTGGCGCAGGGCCTGGCGTACAAGATGAGTGTCGAGAAAGCTTATTCGACAGACTCCAATATCTGGGGCGCGACGCACGAAGCCAAAGACCTTGAATTCCTCAACAAAGGCGTGAAGATCGTGGCCCCCATTATGGGCGTGGCGTTTTGGCGCGAAGACGTGGAGATTAAGCCTGAAACCGTTACGATTCGGTTTGAAGAAGGTCAGCCCGTTGCCCTCAACGGCGTTCGTTACGATGACGCCGTGCAACTGGTGCTGGAAGCCAACGCGATCGGTGGACGACATGGCCTGGGTATGTCTGACCAGATTGAAAACCGTATCATTGAAGCCAAGAGCCGCGGTATTTATGAAGCGCCGGGTCTTGCCTTGCTGTTCATTGGATACGAGCGACTCATCAGCGGGATTCATAACGAAGACACGATCGAGCAGTACCGCATTAACGGCCTGCGGCTAGGGCGACTGCTTTATCAGGGACGCTGGTTTGATTCGCAGGCGATGATGCTCCGCGAGACTGCCCAGCGCTGGGTGGCTCGCGCGATAACCGGAGAGGTGACGGTGGAACTGCGCCGGGGAAACGACTATACAATCCTTGATACGGTCAGCCCCAATCTGACTTATAAACCGGAACGGCTGACGATGGAAAAGGGCGAATCGACATTCTCCCCGCAGGACCGGATCGGCCAGTTGACCATGCGCCATCTCGATATTACGGATACGCGCGACAAGTTACTGCTTTATATGAAGACGGGCTTGTTGGGTCCATCGAGCGGAGGCTCGATGCCCCTGCTTTCGGAAGGCGAAATGGAGGGCGGGGCATCGGACCCGCAAGGGGCGCCCCCGTCCGGAAACTAATGCACGCCTCCTGAATCTTTTGCATGTGTTGGCGCCATTAGTGCTGGCACGTACCGCAACAAGCGACCTTCAGGAAATAACCGGGTTCCTGGAGGCTCAAGCCGGTGCAGATCTGGCCATACATGCAGTCGCCGGGTTTTTTCAAACCATTCTCACAATTTCGAGGCATCCCTGAGCAGGGGGTCGCCGCCAGCCAGTTCGGACCCGCTGTCGGAAGTTCCCGGCGGATAAGCAGGTCACCTATTACCGCCAATACTCCCGAGGCATCGAAATCCTGGATGTCTTTCACGGAGCAGGGAGCCAGATGCCGACCTGGCGCACGAAGCCGAAATAGCCGCCCGTCTGAATCTTTTGGCCCCGTTTGCGATCTATCACGTCATATGGCAAACGAAAAGAAGATAGCCCTCATCACCGGCGCCAATAAAGGCCTCGGTTTCGAAATGGCGAAACAACTTGCACAAACTGGAGCCACCGTAGTCCTGGCCGCGCGCGATCCGCAAAAAGGCGAAGCAGCGGCCGCACTACTCAAGGGTCAGGGCTTTGACGCGCATTTCCTGAAGCTCGACGTAACCAAACCTGCAGACCACACCGCAGCCGCTGCATTTTTTGAAAAGAATTTCGGCCGCCTTGACATCCTGATCAACAACGCCGGCATCGCCTCAGAAGGCCTCGGTGGCGGCAAAGCCAGCACTACGCCGACTGAAGTTATGCGTCAGATTTTCGAAACCAACTATTTCGCTCCGGTCGCGCTCACTCAGGCGTTGCTCCCGCTCATCCGCAAAAGCGAAGCCGGACGCATCGTAAACATGTCGAGCATCCTCGGCTCCCAGACCCTCCACGCAGACCCAAAGAGCCCCATTTATGATTTCAAAGCCCTCGGTTACGACTCGTCGAAGGCCGCCCTCAATTCCTTCACCATTCACCTCGCGCACGAGTTGCAAGGCACAAAAATCAAGGTAAATTCAGCGCATCCAGGCTGGGTAAAAACAGATATGGGGACTGATGCCGCCCCCATGGAAATTTCTGAAGGTGGCAAGACCGGCGTACAACTGGCACTGCTCCCTGAAGACGGCCTCACCGGTGGTTACTTCCACCTGGGCCAGGCGCTCCCCTGGTAGCGTAATTACTGGACATCCTCGACAGTAAGATCTTCCGGCGGACCGCCCGCATACATCTTCGCTGAATCAAAAAATCCGGCAGTCATCAGACGGATGCGCACATCTTCCTTCTCTTTGTTTTGCAGGAACCATCCATGCATCCCTGTGCTGGGCGCGGTGAATGATCCGAAGGAGTGATCCCGGCCGATCTTATTGTCGAGTACGTAGCTCTCAAAATAACCCGGCTTCGGTTTCTGGTCCGGCTCGCCATGGAATTCGAACTGAACCTTGCCAGTCGCCTTCCACGCGTAGACCATTACCGCACCTTTTTTCATGTGGTACTTCATCTCAATCGCCTGACCCGGATGGAGCCCGATGTCTTCCCCGTCCACTTTGTAGAGGGCCTGTTCCGGCGTGTTGATGCCAGACTTTGCCGGCGTTGCCCGCCCTGCCGTGGACGTCTCGGCCGTCGCCGCAAGGTCAGTCAGACCCAGCGCCGAGCCCGTTCGCAATGGATCTATTGCGTACTCGGCCGGCAGCACAATCGTAAACAGAATCACCACTGCAACGGCTAGCGCGATCACCGTTGCCTTCACGATTGAGCTTTGTTCCTGCGTCATAATTCTCCTCTTACGCTGCCACAAAATAGCCGGCGAGCTGGTATCCCGTCAGCACAAAGCCGACGGCCATCAGCACGGTACTGGAGGCGAACACGTAACGGGAAAAGCCTGTGCGGGTTCGCCAGAAACTCAAAACGATCAATATCGCGGCCAGCGCCAGCGCTTGTCCCAACTCCACGCCCACGTTAAAACTGAGAATGTTTGTCACCAGCCCGTTGCTGCCCAGATCCAGTTCCTGAAGTTTGGTTGCCAGACCAAAGCCGTGGAACAAGCCAAAAACCAGAACCGCAATTTTGGTATTCGGCTCAAATCCGAAAAGACGTTTGAAGCCATCCATGTTGTCGAAGGCTTTGTAGACTACGGAGAGTCCGATGATGGCGTCGATGACATATGGGTTTGCATGAATTCCGCCCAGGACCCCACCCAGCAGCGTGAGGCTGTGCCCTAACGTGAACAGGCTGACATACAAAACAACATCCTTCATTCGGTAGAGACAAAATACTACGCCCAGCAGGAAGGCCAGATGGTCATAGCCCGTCACCATGTGTTTGGCTCCGAGGTAGATGAACGGAATAATCGCCGCGCCCTCGTGCGACTGCACAAAACTGGCATCCCTGCCGGATACGTTATGCGCACCAGCCAGGCCCGGCCAGGTGAGCATCAGAACGAAGAGGGCAAAAAACGTCAGTCGGGAAAGTCGCATCTATCTGCTCCCCGCAGCCATATGAATTGCCGCGCGAATTCGTGGATAGGTGCCGCACCGGCAAATATTTCCGTTCATCGCCGCGTCGACATCGGCGTCAGTGGGCTGCGGCGTCTTCTTCAACAAAGCACACGCGGACATGATCTGCCCGCTCTGACAATACCCGCACTGCACCACATCAATATCCGTCCATGCGTGTCGCAGTGCATCGGCCTCGTTCCCCTGCAAGCCTTCAATTGTAGTGACGGAACGGGTCCCCACTGCCGAAACCGGCGTCACGCAGGAGTGCACCGCCTCGTCATCGAGATGGACCATGCAAGCGCCACAAAGCGCCTGGCCGCAGCCGTATTTCGTCCCCACTAGTTTCAGTTCACCCCGCAGCACCCATAGCAGCGGAGTGTCCGGCTCGGCATTTACCGCAGTATCCTGGCCGTTAATTTTTATCGTAAGCATGGCGATTTTCTCCCGCGGTAAATTAAACGAGCTTCAACGGCAGTGAACGCAGTCGCTGTCCTGTGAGCGCAAAGACAGCATTGGCAACAGCCGGAGCAATCGTTGGCGTACCCGTCTCGCCCACACCGCCCGGATGTTCCGCACTCGCAAGAATATCCGTCTCAATCACAGGACAATCACGCATCCGCAGCGGAGCATAGGTGTCGAAATTCTTCTGCTGAACTTGCCCCTTTTCTACAGTGATCTCGCCCTGCAGCGCAGCAGAAAGACCAAACACAATTCCGCCTTCCATCTGCTGCTTAATCAGGTTGGGATTCAGCGGAAATCCGCAATCCAGTACGCAAACAACGCGGTGAACACGAATCTTTCGGCCCTCGCCAACCGAAACCTCCGCAACATTCGCAATCACACTGCCGAAGCACGGATGCAGCGCAATCCCCCTCGCTGTCTTTGCCCCGTCCGGCGCAGGCGCAAGCGGCTGCCCCCAGCCTGAAAGCTCTGCCGCACGCTTCAACACGCGCAGCAGCCGAGGGTTGTCTTTCAGCAAATTTTCACGGAAAGCCACCGGGTCCTGACCCGCGGCCGCAGCCGCTTCATCAATAAAACTCTCGGTAAAGAAAGCGTTATACGAATGGCCAACGGACCGCCAGATACCCACTGGCACCAGCGAATCCGTACCTTGATGCGTAACGCGTGCATTCAAAAATCCATACCCGGTATCTGCCGCGCCTTTGCTCGAACCATCAATGAAAGAAGGCGCGCCCATGCTGGAGCCTGCGGTCGCAGCCTGCCACGCCACCAGCTTCCCCTGCGCATCAAACCCGGCCTTATGTCGCGAAACAAACGCTGGCCGGTAATAGTCGTGCGTCATGTCTTCTTCGCGCGACCAGAAGGTCTGTACCGGCAAGCCATCCGCTTCTTTCGCGATGGCCGCAGCCTGCGACACTGCATCCACAAAGGTGCGCCGCCCAAAGCCTCCGCCCAACTGCGGAATAATCAGCTTCACCTTGCTGGCCTTGATTCCCAGTACGCCAGCCACGGCATTCACTGCGAATGCCGGACCCTGCGCTGGAGCCCACACAGTGGCAGCGCCATCTTTGAATTGCACGGTGCAGTTCATTGGTTCCATCGTCGCGTGCGCCAGAAACGGAGCACGATACTCAGCCGTAATCGTCTTCGCAGCCCCCTTCATCGCTCCTTCCGAATCCCCGTGCGAGAAATGAACTTTGCCGGCATTTTTGTCGAGTGCCTGCGACAGCGCGTTGATCGCGTCCCGACTCGAAAGCCCGGCCGCGGGACCGTGATCCCACTCCACCGATACTTTCTCTACGGCGCGCATCGCATGAAACGGCGTATCCGCAATCACCGCCACGCCGCCCGTACCTGCACCATAACTTGCCAGGCCGCCGGCATATGGCTCAAGCTTCACTACCTTGCGCACACCAGGCAACGCCTGTGCAGCCGAGCCGTCAAAGCGCGTAACTTTGCCGCCCAGCGTGGGGCACATCTTCACGCTCGCATAGAGCAGACCCGGCGGCAGCATATCCAGGCTGTAAATGGCCGCGCCATTGATCTTGCCCGGGTTATCGAGGCGCTTCACGGGCTTGCCAATGAGTTTAAATGCTGAAGGGTCTTTCAATGCCACATTTTTCGGCACACCCAGTTGCCCCGCCCGCGCGGCCAGTTCGCCATAGGAAGCGCTCTTGCCGGAAGTATGAATTACGCGGCCCGCTTCTGCGCGGCATTCGTTCACTGGCACCTTCCACGTATCCGTCGCAGCGGCAATCAGCGCTGCCCGTGCCGAAGCGCCGGCCTCACGCATGGGCAACCACAAATCATTCACGCTGGAAGATCCGCCAGTGCCCATTGCTCCGGGAACTTCGCGGACAATCTTAGCCACCATCCACCGTGCCGCGCGCTTGCCATAGCCATTCTCATCGGGCTGGAAGGGCAGCGCATCCAGAATTTCGGCCTGATTGTTGTAAATTTTGTCCAGCGTGGATTGCTCCAGCTTCACGCGGTCCCAACTGGCGTCCATCTCATCCGCCAGCAGCATGGCCAGGCTGGTATGAATACCCTGTCCCATCTCCGCCTGCGACATCACTACCGTCACTGTGTCGTCAGGCGAAATCTTCACCCAGCCGTTAAGCGCTACCTGGCCCGGTGCAACAGGCAACGGGTCTCCGGGTGTCAGGCGCTGACGGGGTGGCAGCAGAGACCATCCGATCGCCAGCCCACCAACCGTCCCCGCAATATAACGGATAAAATGACGCCGCTTTACTTTGGCCATCACTCAACTATATGACTTTTGCGTCAAGTGCACGAGCCGACACCTGCGGCGGTCAGCTCAGGCTTGCTGGGACTCGACATGCTGCCGCACGCCCCACGCCAGACCCGCAAGAAACAGGAGCGAGAGCGTACTATACGGAGCAAATGGACACAGCGTGTGATACCCCAGATCACTCACCATCTTGTTCTCGTGAGGAATGAGCGTGACCAGGGCCAGTGTCACAAAAAGAAAAATACCGGCGAGAAGAAGAGTGCTTAAAGTTTGTCGGGACATTTTAAAGGGCCAAAACGCACCTCAGTGTAGCAATGTCGCGGCCAGCGCAATTTGCCCGGCACGGAACATTGTTGAACCTTGCATGGAACAATATGGGTAGACCCTGTGGCTAAATCTGTCTGCAAAATTTTTATGAGTGCGGCGTTTGCATTTAGCAGCGTGCTTTTTGCGCAATCGAGCCTTCCCGCCAACGCTCTGCCTGCCAACGCTCTGCCCGCCAACGCTCTGATAGTCGAGCGCGTTCCTGTTCCTGAAGCCATCCACAAGAACCGTGAACTGATTCTCTGGATGATTGCTCCGCAGAAGCATGACCGCGGTCACGACTCAGCCGCGCACCCCTATAGCTGCCCCGAAACCACTCTCGGCAGCTATTACTCAGGCCCCACGCGCTTTTCGGTTGCCGATACTGCCACCGGGCAACTCATCAGTACGGAAAAGATTCAGCATCCGGGCCGCGGTCCCGACACTTTCAATCTTCCCTACCGAATTCTGCCCGGCCTCTATTCTGTCCCCGGTGTCGCGAAAGGTACCGAGGGCAAACCCGCCCTGCTCACCTTGAGTGACGTGAATGGAGATGGTCTCCCGCTCGAAATTCGTTTCCTCGAAGCTGAATCCTGCTCATCGCTGCAAACCATGCTGACCGGCTACAGTGTGAGACAGGACCGCGTCATCCGCTATCAACTTGAAATGAAAATCACCGACTATTTGATGCTGGGTGAAGATGGCGGCAATAAGACCGTGCCGAACGGCAGCCCGGAAAGCACGACTGCGATCTGGGTCCAGGATTTTTTCATCAAACCGCCAACCGAGCCTGGGCACTGGCAGTATCAGCAGGATCTCCGTGAGTACAACTACCCGCTACTTGAATACAACATTCGCTATGACTCCGTACGGGAAGTCTTCGCGGGCACGCTGAAATCCACGTCGCCCCCGCGCGGTCAATATTAGGCCCATTGACACCGGCATCGCATGGTGATTCAATCGAACCGGATGGTGAGACATGACTGGATTTGCTTTTCCTAACTTGCTCTTAATAATCTGGGGCGCGATCACGGCAGTGCTCGCGGCACTCTTCATGTGGCGTTATCTAACCGGTTTCCGGGAAGAAAATATCGTCATACTCGATGCAGCCCATGCTTCCATGGCGGCCGAACAACGCGAGGTGGTCGCCAAAGTCGAGCACCTGAATTCAATGATCAAAACGGTGAGCATGGTCTGGGGTCTGGCCGCGCTGGGCATGGTCTGTGTCTGGGTTTACGATGGCTATATCTCATTTCTGGGTGGTGCCTGACCAGCACTGGGCTAGAGTAGTGGATTGCCCGGTAATTTATTGCGTCCTGCGAATGCCGAAGAACTCCGTGAAGCGCTTGCCTCCGCCAGTGCGCGCAAGCTCTCCATAGAACTCTTCGGCAACGCTTCCAAACGTCTGATGGCAGGGCCGTCCTCACCTGCGGATGTAAGTATTTCCACCGCCGGGATGAGCCGCATTCTGCAGTATGAGCCCCGCGATTTAACCATCAGTGTGGAAGCGGGTATGCCGTTCACTGATCTAAACGCGGAACTGGCACGCAATGGCCAGATGATTCCGCTGGATGGCCCCTATGGCAATCAGGCCACCGTGGGCGGCATGATTGCTGCGAACATCAGTGGCGCGCGGCGCAAGTTGTATGGCACGGCCCGCGACCTCGTGATCGGCATGAAATTCGCCACCATGGACGGCAAACTGGTTGATACCGGCGGCATGGTGGTTAAGAACGTCGCCGGACTCGATATGGGCAAACTCATGATCGGGTCGTTCGGCACCCTGGCAGGAATCGCTTCGGTCAACTTCAAACTGACGCCGCTGCCGAAACTCTCGCGCACGATTCTGCTCACATTTGGGGATTTGAAATCAGCGATGGAGGCCCGCGATGCTGCCATCCGCGGCGTTCTGAACCCGGTGGCCGTGGAGTTGCTGAACCCGGTGCTTTCGGCACAGCTGATGCTGAAGTCTTTCACTCTGGCTATCCAGTTCGCAGGTAATGAGGCCGTGATTGAGCGTTCCCTGCGGGAGGCTGGTGCCTTCGGCCCCGGCCGCGCGCTGACCCTTGAAGAAGAGCGGCACCTCTCCAATGCACTGAACGAAGTAACGCCGAAGTTCCTCGACAAGTTTGAGGAAGGCGCAGTGGTTCGCCTTTCCACATCGATCACTGATTGCGCAGCCGCACTTGAATCCATTGACGCGCCGGGCCACGCTCATGCGGCTTCAGGCGTGGTGCGAGGCTGGTTCAGCCGCCCCGAAAATGCGGCACGCTGCGCAGCGGCAGCGAATAAACGCGGCTGGAAAGCAGTCATTGAATTCTCAACCGAAGCGGCGAAAAGCAAGCTGGTATTGTGGCCCGAACCTGGTGCCGATTTTGCGATCATGGAGCAGGTAAAACATATGTTTGATCCCAACAATCTGCTCAACCGGGGGCGACTCTTTGGCCGTATCTAAACCTGTGATTCTGGCGGGCACCAGTCCCGATGCGCCGCTGCTGGCGGATCTCGACAAATGTGTTCACTGCGGCCTGTGCCTGAACGCGTGTCCCACTTACCGGGAACTGGGCGTCGAGATGGATTCGCCGCGCGGGCGCATTTATCAAATGGTGCAGGTTGCGGAAGGGCAGCCGGTTTCAGATTCCTACCGCGAACACATTGACCTGTGCCTGGCCTGCCGGGGCTGCGAAACTGCATGCCCGTCGGGTGTGCAGTACGGCAAGCTGGTGGAAGCGGCGCGCGCTGATATCGAGGCCCGGACCGAGCGCCCGTGGCTTGCCCGCACCGTACGCAATTTCGTTTTTCGCAAACTGTTGCCTTCGCCGACGCTGCTGACCGGCGCGGGAATCGGTCTGTACGCGTACCAGGTTTCGGGTTTGCAGAAACTGATACGCGCCTCGGGCTTGTTGCGCCTTATCGGCGGACTCAGTGCTCGCGAAGCCCTCACGCCGACCGTAGAAATTCCTTTCTTTTTCCGGCAGATTGGCCGCACTTTTCCCGCTGAAGGCGAACAGAAATATCGAGTGGCAATGATGGCCGGGTGCATCGCGAACATAGCGTTCGCGCGCTTGAACGAAGCCACGATCCGGGTGCTGCAAAAAAACGGCTGTGAAGTTGTGGTCCCCCAGGGGCAGGGCTGCTGCGGGGCACTGCACGTTCATGCGGGAATCCGCGATGAAGCCCGCAAACTGGCGCGGAACAATATCGATGCTGTGCTGGGCGGCGGTTTTGACGCGATCATTACCAACGCCGCAGGCTGTGGCTCCACGCTTAAGGAATACGACGAACTGCTGGAGCATGATGCGGAATATGCCGAGCGCGCACGCACCTTCAAAAGCCTGATGAAAGATGTGACGGAGTTCCTGGTTTCGATCCCGCTAAACCGGAATTTCGGACTGCTCGAACAGACGGTGACCTATCAGGATTCATGCCACCTCACGCACGGCCAGAAGATTCGCAATGCCCCGCGTGAACTGCTGCGGCGGATACCCGGCCTTGAGTTCCGTGAGATGCCGATGGCCGATATCTGTTGTGGCAGCGCGGGAATTTACAACGTACTGCACACCGAGCTTTCCATGGACATTCTCAAGAGCAAGATGGTCAACGTGAATGCGACGAAAGCGCAGGTGGTGGCAACGGCGAATCCAGGCTGTATGATCCAGTTGCAAGCAGGGATCCGCAAACACGGCGGTGAAATGCGGGTGGCGCATGTAGTGGAATTACTGGACGAGGCTTATCGGAAATATGATTCAGCATGAAATGACGACAAGCGCTTTTGAAATCGCCGGCTACCGAATTACAAGGAACCTTGGCATTGTGCGCGGAATTGTCGTGCGTTCACGCTCCGTGCTGGGCAGCATCGGCGCAAGTCTTCAGACCCTTGTTGGTGGAGACATCACGCTGTTTTCCAGCCTGTGCGAACGCACCCGTGGAGATGCTTTTGCACGGCTCATGGCGCACGCAAATGATGTGGGGGCAGACGCCATTATTGGCGTTCGTTACGATGCCACGGAATTGATGCAGGGCGTTACCGAAGTGCTTTGTTACGGCACGGCCGTGAAAGTGGAACAGATTCCCTGACAGGTACCATCATCCGTTTTTGCTTTGTCGTGCTGCTTCTGGCAGCCGCCGGAACTCATGTTGTGCAGGCGCACGATATGGCGCGGACGGAATCGCGGGTAGAGGTACACGACCGCGAAGTGAAGGTCGCGCTGGTGCTGAATTTAAGAGATTTGAAGGACCCTGCAATCGGCTTGCACGACGGCGGGCGCATCACCATCCCCGAGCTGGACGCGGTCATCGGCAATATTTTCGATTCGGCCCGGCGGCACTACAAAGTTCTTGGTCCGGACCAGCCCGTTACGGTAGCGCGAGGCAAATATGTTCTGATTGACGGGCACGTGGTGCGGCTTGAAATCCTCTATCTTTTTCCCTCGGACGTTACAACACTCGAAGTGGAATCGACGCTTCATGAAGTGATGCCGCCGGGTCATCAGCACCTGATGAGCGTAATGCTGAACGGCACGCTGCATGAAGGAATTCTGGATGCACGGTCGCCCCGTGCGACATTTACGGGCGTGAATGCCACCAAACTACAAACGCTGTGGAAGTTCACGCTGCTGGGTGTGGAGCATATTTTTACCGGGTACGATCACCTGGCCTTTCTGCTGGGCTTGCTGGTGGTAACGGCGACCGCCGGTTCACTGGTGAAAATCGTAACCTCGTTTACCCTGGCTCACAGCATTACTCTGGCTCTGGCAACGTTCAATGTAATCGTGCTGCCCACCAGGCTGACCGAATCGCTGATCGCCCTCAGCATCCTTTACATCGCGGCGGAAAACTTACTGGACTTCCGCCTGATGAAGCGCTACTACGTTACGTTCTTTTTCGGTCTGGTCCACGGTTTTGGATTTTCAAACGTGCTGCGCGATATGGAACTGCCGCGGGCCAGTCTGGCACTATCTTTATTCTCGTTCAATCTGGGCGTTGAGATCGGGCAGATTACTTTTGTGCTGCTGCTCTTTCCTCTGGTCCAGGATCTGGTGAAATCGGGCTGGAGCCGCCTCCAGCCCGCAGTTTCAACCGGGATTGGATGTCTCGCGGTTTACTGGTTTATCCAGCGGGCGTTTTTCACGGTTTGACCAAACCCCGAATCGGAGTTCGTTAGAAGACATACTTCGCGCCGAACTGCATGACGCGCGGGCTGCCCAGTGTGCTGTTGTACTTGCCGAAAGTGCTGGGGTTACCGAGGTTCAGACTGGCGGTGTTGACGTCAAACCTTACCGAATTGGTCAGGTTGAACGATTCCACCCGGATCTGCAACCGCTGACTTTCTTTCCACGGCATCACGAACCATTTGCTGACGCTGGAATCAATGTTGAAGATACCGTCGCCACGTAGTGTATTCCGCGAACCACTCTGTCCGGGCAGAGTCAGCCCGAATGCGGCCAGCGCCGTCGCGGGGTTGGCGAACATGTACGCTCCGCCACCCTTGACCGCAGCATTCTCGACCGTACCCGCCGTAAGCGGAACCAGTTGGGTCGCATAGCCTGAGATGTTCCAGTTCGTGGGCCAGAAACCACCATTCCCCACGCCAATCGGGAAGCCTGAACTCTGACGGTAAATGGCATTCAGCTGCCATCCGCCAATCAAGGTATCAACCAGGCGGTTGGAACCACCGAGGAGCGGTTTACCCTTGCCGGCCGGCCGTTCCCAGATGGCAAATGCCGTGATATTGTGCCGCAGGTCATAGTCAGAAACCGCGCGCATCTGGCTGGTGTTACATGGGTTGATGATCTGGCTGAACGTTACGCCATCACTCTCGCGGCTGGAAGCAAGATCGATCGATTTTGAGTACGTGTAATTGAAATCGAATTGCAGACCCTGCGCGAAACGCTTCCGAGCGCTCAATTGCAGCGAGTGGTAGGAACCCGAACCGCGCGAACGATAAACGCCCAGCGAAGAATACTGCGAGTTCCACTGCTGATAGGCGCCGTACTTCCCGCAGGGGCTGCAACCCGGCCCGTCGATATCGAGCAACACCGAAGTCGCATCCGGTTCCGACGTATAGAACTGGTCATAGATCGATTGCGTGGCGTTGAGACCGCCGCCTGCATAGCCAGGATAGAAAGTTTCGAAGAAGGGCTGTTTCGCGATCTTGGAAGTGGCCACCCCTGCATTCGCCTGCTGCATCATCAATGTGGCAGCCTGGAAGTAAGTCTGGCCTGAGACCGGGTCTTTCAGGCTGGTTGGAATAGCAACGTCATCCCCGACAATTGAATGTCGCGAAAGCCGTCCTGCGTAGGCTGCCTGCGCCTTCAGTCCGCCCTTCAATTCCCGTTCCACGGAGAAGTTCAGGTTGATCGTATAAGGCGCTTTGATTTTGCCATCCAAACTCCTCGCGATAGCCCAGATTTCGGGGGCGGTCTGCGGGAATCCGCCCTTGGGAGCGCGCGGCTCATCTGGTGGTTCCGGCTGAGGTTGTAACCGATCCTCGTGATGTACGTGGTGTACCTGAGTGGAGAGCCGCTGTTGAAGCGGTATCCGGCCGTATTCAAACCGTCGCCGACGGAAGTGTCGTTCGACTGGGGAAACTGCTGCAGGTACTTCAGAATCGCCGCATTCGGGCCAATATGCAGCGGGTCGACAGCCGCGATCTGCACAGGGTTCAGGATACCGATCGTATTGTCTTTGCGTACATAAGTAAAGTTGCCGGTTCGGAAACTGGCATTGGGAACGATGCGAACCGCGCCTGCCTGCGAAGCATCACGTCTGCCTTCATAGCTGCCGAAAATAAACAACTTGTCTTTCTTGACGGGTCCGCCCAATACCGCTGAGGCTGGTCATGTTCTGAGCAAAGAGACTTCCGGTTACGACCGATAGAACAACGAGCAGGCGCGAGAGTGTGCGCATGGCCCCTCCTATTTGGAATTAGGATTCTTTACGTTCGTCCGGAGACTACAGGGTCGCCGGTAGACAACAAAGTAGCGAGAGTATTAGTTGACTTTCGATAACTTGTAACGCTTTGTCAATCATTAAATTCATGTCGCATCTTTGAAGCGCAGGACAGCGCATAATATAAGCAGGAACTTTCCCATCATGCTTACGGATAACTTACGGACTTCCAGACGGCAACTCTTACTCGCGGCAGCAGCGCTGACAGTTTCTGGCCGGATCGGCCTGCCGGGAATTGGAAGCGCTCTCCGGGCACAGGAACTGGTGTATCAGTGTCCGATGGATCGCGACGTGCGTTCTAATGTAGCGGGAAAATGTCCGAGGTGCGGCATGACACTTGTAGCCGGAATCCCTCAGCCTGTCGAATTCCCGATGGATCTGGAAGTGACGCCCAAGCCCGTGAAAGTGGGCCAGAAGCAAACCCTCACCTTCACTGTCCACGACCCGGAGAACGACAAACAGGTAGAGCATTACCAGATTGTTCACGAAAAACTCTTCCACATGTTCGCGGTCAGCGCGGATCTTGATTTCTTTCTGCACGTGCATCCGCAATACGGTGACGATCACAAATTCCGCTACGAAACGGTTTTCCCGCGTCCCGGCCTCTACCGCATTCTCGGCGATTTCTATCCGGAAGGCGCCACGCCGCAGCTCAACGCTAAAAGCGTAATCGTACCAGGCACCCCGATGTCTGTACCGAAACTCAAAAAAGACTATTCGCCGAAGCAGATGACGAATATGAAGGTCAACATCACTACCTACCCCACCGAACCGATCGCCGGTATAGAGACACGTATTTTCCTTCACCTCGAAGAATCGGAAGGGATGGAGCTTTACCTGGGAGCCTGGGCACACATGCTCGCGGCGAGTGATGATTTAATCGATCTGATCCACTCCCATCCGTTTGTGGCGGATGGTGGGCCGGAACTGCAATTCAACGTCTTTTTCGCTCGTGAGCATGTGTACCGCGTCTGGTTCCAGTTTCAGAAAAAGGGCGTCGTGAATACGGCTTACTTCGATATCCCCGTGATCGAACTGAAGTAGGCGCTAAAGTAGCGCGGTATGCGCACGCTCATTTGTTTGCTGGGTCTGGCGACCGTTGCTTCCTGCCAGATTTTCACCGTTCAGTTCCCTGCGTCACGCTCCGCAAAACCGGTGGACGGACGCCTGCTGCTTCTGCTTTCGAACGACCCTGGTGACGAACCGCGCAATCAGATCGACGATACGCCGAAATCCCAGATGGTCTTCGGCATCACCGTTGATGCCTGGAAACCCGGTTCTTTTCTCTCAATCGGCAGCACCGCTGCAGGCTATCCACGCGCCAGCTTGAAAGATGTGCCGGCCGGAGACTACACCGTTCAAGCGGTACTCAATATTTACGAAACGTTTCACCGTTCTGATGGCAAGACCGTTAAGCTTGCACCTGATCGGGGCGAAGGTCAGCACTGGAATCTTGCGCCCGGTAATTTGATGTCGAAACCCCGGCGGATTCATGTGGGTCCATCCGCGCCTGCGGTGGCAATTTCGCTCGATGAAGTGATTCCGCAAATCAAAGCCGTACCCGATACGAAGTACCTTCGGCATATCAAAATCCAGTCGGAGCTGCTGACGAAATTCTGGGGACGTCCGGTGGAGCTTTCGGCCATTGTGATGGTGCCTGAGGGCTTTGATACTCACCCCAGCGCGCATTATCCGCTGGTGATTGCTCACGATCATTTCGTTTCCTCACTCAATGATTTTCGCGAGACCCCGCCTGATGACAATCTCAAGCCTGACTATTCAGAACGCTTCCATCTCGCGGGCTACAACCGCATTCAGCAGCAGGAAGCGTACAAGAATTACCAGCAGTGGATTGCTCCCGGTACGCCGCGGATGCTCATCGTAAAGTTGCAGCATGCCAATCCGTTTTACGACGATTCATATGCGGTGAATTCGGCGAACCTGGGGCCTTATGGCGACGCGATTGAGAACGAACTGGTGCCCGCCATTGAGAAGCAGTTTCGCGGCCTGGCGCAGGGTTGGGCGCGGTTTATGTATGGCGGGTCAACGGGCGGGTGGGAATCGCTGGCGGTGCAGATGTTTTATCCGGACCACTATAACGGCGCGTATGCAGCCTGTCCTGATCCGGTGGATTTTCACGCCTTCATGACGGTCGATCTTTACAAGCAGGACAACATGTTCTGGCTGCCCGGCGCCAACAAGAAAATAGAACAGCCTTCGATGCGCAATTACCTTGGCCACACGCTTATGTCCATGCGCGACAACATCGCCTATGAAGCCGCGCTGGGTGACCATGGCCGGTCCGGCGAACAGTTCGACATCTGGCAGGCAGTCTATTCGCCGATGGGGAACGACGGTTACCCCCAACCGATCTTCGACAAACGGACCGGCGCGATTGACCATTCAACTGCCGAATACTGGCGGGAGCACTACGACCTGAATGCCATTTTGCAGCGGGACTGGGCTGCGCTCGGACCCAAACTACAGGGCAAGCTGCACCTCTATGTGGGTTCAGAAGATACTTATTTTCTCAACAACGCGGTCTATCTGATGGAAGATTTTCTGAAGCTGACCGGCACGCCCGGACATGGTGTTTCTTACGCCGGCGAAGTGAATTATGGTCCGCGTGCGGAGCACTGCTGGAATGGTGATCCGAATCAGCCCAACTGGTATTCGCGGCTCCATTACAACCAGATGTATCTGCCGCAGATTATGGACCGGATTCAGAAAACCGCCCCCGTCGGAGCGGACCTGGTCAGCTGGCGTTACTAAAAGCTAACGGCTACTTTTTCAACTGTCCCGTAACGGCTTCCACAGGTTTAGTGGCACCCGGCATCAGGGCGATAGTCTCCGTCGGGGGCAAACCGCGAATCACAGTGCCCGCAGGGAGTGTGACCGGACGCCGCAGCAGGAACGGATGATCGTAGTCTTTCTTGTAATTCTGAAACCAGATCAGCGGTTCAATCGTGGTGTCAGGAAGTTCAGCGTAGACCTGCCATTTGGCATTTTCGCTCACAGATTTAGGCCAGATCCCATCCAGAGTGATGGACTGTTTCAATTTCGTATCGCCTGAAACTGTTACTTCCTTCGCCCCGTGGGTGAATTTGCCGTCGTCGGGGAACTTGATCGCTTCCGGCAGATCTTTCGGATCGCCTTCGGGCGCTCCGCCTTCTTCCCAGTCGACAATCAGCTCCAGTTGTTCTTCGGTCAGGCCCCTGTCGTTGCGGAAATCGCCGAAGCCTTTCACCGCGCCCCATGGGGGCATCCGGCGCTGCAGCACTTCTTCGCCGATAGCCTTGGCCCAGGGTCGCGCATCGTCGTATGTCATCAGCGAGAACGATGTCCCGCCCGGCTGGTGACAAGACCCGCAGTGTGAGACCACGAGACGAATGATTTCACGATCAAAAGTCACCTTGGTGGTAATTGCATCATGACCGTAGCTGGCCAAACTGCCCGCCAACACGACCAGGAGGCATTTTCCAGCGAAAATCAGGGGTTTGCGAGCGGACTGGGATAGGTTAAACAAGAGTTTGGTCTGCATAAAAATCGTATCGAAGCGGACTGGCTGTGTCAATGCCTGGCGCTGCACAGACCTGTTAACCTCTTCATGAGGGAGCAACTTATGACAACGCAACAGGTAGCTGAAAAACTAATCGAACTGTGCAGCCAGGGCAAGGCGTTAGAAGCTATCGACACATTGTACTCGCCGGATATTGTGAGTGTTGAGTCGATGGTGTCCCCTGACGGAACCCGTGAAGTGAAGGGCCTTGCGGCGGTCCATGGCAAAGGCGCATGGTGGGTGGGTGCACATGAAATTCACAGCGCCAGGGTCGAAGGTCCTCTGGTATCGGATTCGCGATTTTGCGTGCGCTTCATTTATGACATCACCCATAAGGAATCCGGCCGCCGGATGACAATGGATGAACTGGCCGTTTATGTGGTGAAAGAGGGTAAAATCGTGCGCGAAGAATTCTTCTACGCGATGTAGCAGTTATCCGCAGTCAGGGCGGCAGGCTAAGCTTGCCGCATCATGACATCACGCCAATTATGATGCCATGGATGGGGGCGACCTTAAATCTCGATGGACGGCGGCCCGGAATCGACGGGTCTGACCGGTCCACTGCGCCGAAACGACCCTTTTGGACCCAGCCCGTCATGCTCGGAAAGTGCAATTTGCCGAATCTGGATAACACTTGGGAAGTACTCGCCGAGTCCGATGGCGATTTTGCCCGGTTTCAGGGTCTTCGGTGGATCAATCCGATGAAGATTTGATCTGGTGCCGGTAAGCCCCCATAAACTGAAAGGCATGAAGTTGCGGACTTTGATTTTTCTCGTTGTAGCTGCGGTCGCACCGACGATGACTCTGGCGCAAACCATTTGTCCGCCCACCCCCCGGTATACGCCATGCGACCTGATATTTGATGGAACCGCGCCCCCGGCATTGCAGGCCGAGTTCCGTTCGCCGAAAAAAGAAACAGCCCTCGTAAAAGCCTTCGATGATGGGGTGAACCGGAAAATCATCCGTTTTACCCCCGCCGAAGCCGGAACTTATGCCTACCGGCTGAGTGACGGCAAAACCGGTGAGTTTACAGCAACCGAAGCCAGCAGGCCAGGCTGGCTTCGCGCGGCCAACGTCCATCATTTCGCCGCGGTGGAAGGGCTCACCCTCACCCCGCACTTGTGGATGGGTTCCACTGCAGGCGATCTTTCATCCTTCGATTTGGCCCGCTGGAAAGCCCTTGTCGACACCAGGGCCGGGCAGCATTTCAATCATCTGGGTGTGACCCTGGTCGCAGCCGGAGACGCCACAGCGTTCCAGTCTCCCGAATTCTTTCACGCCGCCGAAGAAAAAATCCTCTACGCCAACCAGCACGGCATCATTGTGGACCTTGCCTTCATGGGGCCGGACGGGCTGATGAACACCCTGCTGGCCTCGCATGACGCGCGGCAAAAATGGTTCACATATGCACTCTCCCGCCTCGCGGCTTTCGATGTCACCTGGCAGGGCCTGGAGGCGTGGGAAAGCTACGACAACGGCCGCGAATTGTTGAAAGAAATCGCGGGGTACCTGACGGAACTTGACCCCTATAAACACACGCGGTCTTCACGCACCAGTTCCACCACCGGCCCGCTCGCGGACGATGGCTGGCTGCGCTACCGCTCGTATCAGACAGACGATGCTGCCATTGGAGCAGTCGAACAACAGGTCTATCAGTATCCGGCCGTCAATAATTTTTCGGCAGGAGTCTCAGACACGGATGAGTTCCGTCGCAAGCTCTGGCAGTCCACCGTCAGCGGACAGTATCCGGACGCGGCCATTCCCAACGAACAGGCGGCAGCGCAAATGAAGATCTGGTACGAGTTCATGGCCGACAGCCGGCACTGGGAACTGGAGCCGTTTTTTGATGCAGATGGCTTGCGCGGACTTGCCCTCGAAGGCGTCGAATACATCATCTATGCAGAGAAGCCGGGTCCTGTCACGGTGAAC
Organism: Terriglobia bacterium; assembly: GCA_025363475.1. GTDB lineage: Bacteria > Acidobacteriota > Terriglobia > Bryobacterales > Bryobacteraceae > BOG-234. The sequence goes on along the minus strand of JANYDS010000012.1, from coordinate 69,577 downwards.
CTCGAAGACCACCGGTATGATGGCGTTTGGTTCAACCCTGTCAACGGCCAGTTCGTAAAAATCAAGGAAGTGAAAGGTACGGTCTTTAAAGGTGAACCGCCGGACCGTTCACACGACTGGGTGCTGCGCATCGCGCGCGACGGCACCAAAGCCTCCATGCTGAAAAGCTATAAGTTTGAATCCCGCGAAATAGTGCCTCAGGTAATTGAAGGCAATCCGGATAAAGTGCCGTTCGAGATGGTGGAACCCGGTGCAGACAGCCTCTCGCTCTCCCCTGGTGCCAGGTTCGCCATCAAGCTGAAGCGCGAATCAAAAGCCCTGTCGCAGATGCTGTATGAATGGACCGGCGAAGTTACCGTGGATAACCGCAGCTACCGGGTCATCGGCACCGGTGCCAATGGTACGTTTCAAATTCCCGCCAATATCGCGGCACGCTATCCTGCCGCACTGCATGTGAAGGTTACGGCGCTCAATGGCCTCGGCAAAGTCTACACGCTCGACCGCAATTACACTCTGAACAAATAGATGCGACTCGCGCTGGCAGTTGATACAACCGCGGAATACGGCAGCGTGGCGCTGGCTGATGAAGCGGGTGTGCGTGAGGAAGTCCTGCTGCATGCGCCGCAGGGTTTTGGTCAGGTGATCTTTGGTGCCATCGAAGGGTTGCTCCGGCGGCAGGGGGTGGCGTTGCGTGAAATTGATGTCTTCGCGGGAGCTTCCGGCCCCGGTTCATTTACTGGGGTGCGTGTGGGCCTGGCTGCGGTCAAAGGCCTGGCAGAGGTTACGGGCAAGCGCGTGGTGGCAATCTCGAACCTCGAAGCGATAGCCCAATACGGTTCGTCCAGCACCCGCGTAGCAGTGATTGATGCGCGGCGCGGGGAAGTCTTTGCGGCGGTATTCGATGGTGCGGGCCATGTAATCATCGCAGAATCGGTGCTGCCCCTGGATCGATTTGTGACGTCCCTGCCTGATCGTGAAATGGAATGGATTTCAGAAAACGTTGCTTCGCCTGCACGCTTTCAGGGCATCAAGGCGCCGCAAGCACTGGCTGGCATGATGGCGAAGATGGCTTTATGTCGCGAGGCCCTGGACCCCGCTGCCATTGAAGCCAACTACCTGCGCCGCTCTGACGCCGAACTTCTCTGGAAAGAGATGTAGATGGGACGCGCCGCACGGGAACTGAAACTGAGCGGAATCTATGCGTCAGCCATTACACCGCATCTGCCGAATGCGCTGGAGCCGGACTATTCGGCTGCGCTCGATCTGCTTGATTTTCTTGCTGCCGGGGGAGTGGATGGTATCTGTCTGTTGGATTCGGCGGGCGAGTTTCTGAATTTCAGCTTCGAAGAACGGCACCGGCTGGTTTACCTGGGCAGCAAGCGTTCGCTGGTCCCGCTGCTGGTGGGCGTGTCCCATTCAACGCTCGCCGGTGCTGTGCAACTCGCTGATGAAGCGGTGGCTGCTGGCGCGGATGGTCTGCTGCTGATGCCGCCGTACTTTTATCGTTATTCCCCGGGTGGAGTGGAAGAGTTTTACCGGGAATTCGCGAGGGAAGCGCCCGACGTTGTTCCGATGCTGTTGCATCACGCTCCCCGGTTCACTTCGCCCCTCGAACCCGAGACTATCCGCCAGTTGCTCGAAACAGGCCGTTTCGCCGGCATTGTCGATTCAAGCGGGGATCAGCGCCGCATGTCGGAATTACTCGCACTGAAGCAGAGGCAGGGCTTCGCCGTCTTTTGCGGCTCAGACCGGCTTGCAGCCTGGGCTGTTAATGAAGGTGCCGATGGCGTAATTTCAGACTGCGCCTGTGCTTTGCCTGGCGCTGCCCCCGGCGATTTGATACGTGAAGATTTCCTTGTCTGGATGGAGCGTCTTCCCCCGAATGTAGCGGTGCGGCGTGCGCTGGAGTTGCGCGGGCAGAAGGCGGGTGCGCCGCTGACACCGATATCGCAGGAAGAGTCGCAACTCCTCGCCGAGTTCGAACGCTGGTTCAAAATCGCGCCGGCTGCAAATTTTTGTTGACTTGTTTAAAACAGCTATTTTAAACTGCTGTTTAGATGGCGGCGCATCCCAAAACCCACGACTCCGATCTCGCAGACGGCACCCGTGCCAAATTGCTCGACGCTGCCGGGCAGGTTTTCGCAGAAAGCGGCTTTCAGGCCGCAACCGTACGTGAAATTTGCACCCGCGCCGGCGTCAATGTCGCGCTGGTCAATTATCACTTTGGCGACAAGCGCGAACTGTACGAGGAAGTCCTTCGCTACTCCATCGGCTCCACGAAAAACGAAGCCAAGGTTCTCGCCAGCGATCTACCGCCCGAAGAAGCCCTCCGCGAACTGATTCTGGCTACCCTGCAGCGTATGTGCAGGGCAGACCGACCCGGCTGGCATTTCCGCCTGATGATTCACGAACTGGCGCAGCCCACGCCCGCCATGAAGACCGTCATCAACGAAACCATGCGGCCCATGTATGACCGGTTCCGCGACCTGATCGGCGAAATGCTGGGGCTCTCGCCGGATGACGACAAGACCCGTCTCTGCACTCATAGTGTTCTGTCGCAGGTTGTAGATTATGCGAAGTCCCGCAACATCCATTCCAACCTCTGGCCTGAACTCGAACTTACGCCCGCTCGCATTGCGCAGATTGCGGATCACATCACTGAATTTTCACTCGCCTATTTGAGCCAGGCACCCCAGTCACAGGCACCTCAGTCAGAACCAGGAAAAACTGCAAGGAAAAAGACGAAATGACCGAACAGAAGACAACTCCCGCACCTGTCGCAATACCCGCGCTGCCCGCCCCGAAGCGTTCGCGCGGCAGGGCAATTCCCCTTATCATCGTGGTTCTCGGCGTCATCGCGTTCTTCGTCTGGCGTGGCTATTTTGCCAACCCGCCGGTGCCGGATAATCTGGTAATTCTGAGCGGGCGTATTGAAGGCGATGATGCCGCGGTGGCGGCAAAGATCACAGGGCGCATCCTTGAAGTTCGCGTGCGTGAAGGCGACTTGGTGAAGGCGGGCGATGTCATCGCCGTGCTCGACAGCGATCAGATGCGCTCCCGCGTCGATCAGGCAAAGGCGGCACTGGCCGGAGCAGAAGCCCGCGGACGTTCAGCCCTCGACCAGATCGGCATCCTGCAACAGCAAATTCAGCAGAACGATCTGCAAACAGAGCAGTCAAAGATGGATGCCACAGGCCGCGTCCGTCAGGCCGAAGCCGGCGTTCAGGCTGCGGAATCAGATCTTGCCCAGCAGGAGGCCAATCTCAAGCTGGCGCAGTTCGACAATGACGCCTACCAGAAGCTGGTCAAGACCGGTGCGGTTTCTGAGCGGCAGGGTCGGCAGGCAGCTACTACTGCCGAACAGCAGTCAGCGGCTGTAACGGCGGCGCGTCGTCGTCTGGAAGCGGCGCGTGGAAACCTTGAAATGACGCGTGCCAGCCTCGCGAATCCTGGCATTCGCGAATCGCAAACGTCCGTGTTGCGCAAGCAGATCACGCTCAACCAGGGTGAAATGGTTACCGCTTCCGCGACCACTTCGCAGGCACGTGCGCAACTTGCGGAAGCAGAGAGTAACAGCCGGGATCTGACGATCAGAGCCCCGTTTGACGGCACGGTAATGACCCGCGCCGCGGAGCCTGGAGAAGTGGTCGCAGCCGGCACCGCGATCGTGACACTGCTTGATTTGAGCCGTGTGTATCTGCGGGGATTTGTTCCTGAAGGCGAAATCGGCAAAGTGAAAATCGGCCAGACAGCCCGCGTCTATATCGATTCCGCGCCCGACAAACCCATTGAAGCTTCGGTTCAGCGCATTGACCCGCAGGCAACTTTCACACCGCAAAATACTTACTTCCGCGATGACCGCGTGAAGCAGGTAGTGGGCGTAAAAATTCAAATTCAGGGCGCTGTCGGCTTTGCCAAACCCGGCATGCCGGCGGATGGCGAGATCCTTGTACAGGGCACAGCCTGGCCCGCGAAACGCTTCCAAACTAAATGACCGCTTCGGCTACAGAAGCTGCGGTCTCTGCGATCCACATCGAAGACCTCTGGAAGCGCTACGGCAAAGTGGAAGCCGTGCGCGGCATCAGTCTCGACGTGCGCCCGGGCGAAATTTTCGGCCTGATCGGGCCTGACGGCGCAGGCAAGACATCCACGTTCCAGGTGCTTGCGGGTGTGATGGAGGCCACGTCGGGCACTGCCAGTATCTTCGGCAAACCTGCTCGCGATGCACGCTCTGAGACCGGCTATCTGACACAGGTATTCAGTCTCTATCCTGATCTCACTGTTCTCGAAAACATCCGCTACATGGGCGATCTGCGCCGCGTGCCGCCCGATGAAATCACCCGTCGCGGTCAGCGCTACCTGCGCATGTTCGATATGGATCGTTTCGAAGACCGCCTCGCCGGGCGCCTCAGCGGCGGCATGAAGCAGAAGCTGGCGCTGGCCTGCGCGCTGGTGCCGGAGCCACGCGTTCTGCTGCTCGATGAACCCACCACTGGTGTCGATCCGGTGTCACGCCGCGAGTTCTGGGATACCCTGGCCCACCTCGCTGCCGGCGGCCTCACCATTCTTCTCGCCACGCCCTATCTGGATGAAGCCGAACGCTGCCACCGCGTGGCGCTCATTCACCAGGGCCTGATTCAGAACACGGGCACGCCCGCTGAACTCCGCGCCAGCCTGAATTCCAAGCGGATGGAACTTCACACCTCCAACCTTTCAGGGGCTGAAGAGATCATCAACACGCTTGCCGGACCGGATCAGGAGATCGTCGATGTGCAGCGCTTCGGTGACCGTCTCGATTTGATCGTGCGCCATCCGGATGCGGCCGAGGTTATTCTGCGCGATACTTTGATCCCCGCAGGCCTCACCATTGATGACATCCGCATTGACGAACCAACTCTCGAAAATACGTTTGTCGCCACGCTGCGCAATCTGGGGCAGGAGGTTCACAGTGAGCCGTTCCCGGGCCGTCACGGTCACGCGGAGCTGAAAGGCCAGGTCGCCATCGGGGCCACAAATCTGCGTAAGGAATTCGGCGCGTTCACTGCGGTTAAGGACGTCAGTCTCGATATTAAATACGGCGAAATTTACGGTCTGCTGGGTGCGAACGGGGCAGGCAAAACAACTACCATCAAGATGCTCTGCGGCCTGCTGGAACCCACGTTCGGCAAGATGCAACTGGCGGGCAAGAGTGGTGGCCTGCGCTCCGGCAGCGTTCGCCAGCGTATTGGCTACATGTCGCAAAAATTCTCTCTCTATAACGACATGTCGATCAAAGAGAACCTGGAATTTTTCGCCGGGGTCTATGGCGTTCCCGAAGAAGAACGCGAAGAAAAAATGCGCTGGGTGCTGTCGTTTTCCGGGCTTGAAGGCAAACAGGATCAGCTCACGGGCAGTCTGCCGCAGGGCTGGAAACAACGCGTGGCGTTTGGTGCAGCCATCCAGCATGAACCCAGTATTCTGTTCCTTGACGAACCGACATCGGGCGTTGATCCGTTGGCGCGGCGTGCTTTCTGGACGATGATCAACCGCCTGGCCGACGCGGGTACGGCCATCCTGGTCACTACGCACTATCTGGAAGAGGCCGAGCAGTGCAACCGGCTCGGTTTCATGGTGGCGGGCGAACTGGTAACTGAAGGCAGCCCCACTGCAATCAAGAGTGCGCAGGGCGGACACTTGCTGGAATTTGTTGTAGATCAACCCCAGCGCGCCATGGAAATGCTGAAGACTGATGAGGAGCGCTGGCGGGTGTCACTTTTCGGCGACCGCCTGCACGTCATTACCGATGACGAAGCCGCCGCCGCCATTCGCGCAACTACGAGCCGGATCGAACTTGCCGGCATGAAAGTGATCACGGCGCGCGAAGGGCGGTTCTCGCTCGAAGACGTTTTCATCAGCGTCGTGGAAAAGGCCCGCCAGCAGGGCAAGTTTGTATCGGAAGACTAGGAGATAACTATGCGGCGAATCTTTGCTCAGGTTAGAAAAGAACTCACCCAGATTGTGCGGGACCGGCTTGCCCTCAGTCTGGCGCTGATCCTCCCGATCATGCAACTCATGCTGATGGGCAACGCCATCTCGCTGTCTGTGGAAGACCTTCCGGTGGCCGTGCAGGACCTGGATGATTCTCCTTCGTCGCATCTTTTTATCGACGCGTTCCGGCAGTCCATCACCTTCCACGTAATTCCGTTCTCAACGAAAATTTCGCCGGACGAAGCATTCATCAGGAACGAGGCTCGTGCGGTGCTCATCATTCCCAACCACTTTGGACGCGACATCGCGCGCGGCACCAACTCTCCCGTTCAGATGATGATTGATGGTTCTGATTCCAATACCGCGCGTCTGATAGCCGGTTTTTCGGCGCAGGTCGCCAACTCCTGGAATACGACCAACGGCGCCGCAGCCCGTGTGCAGCCTGTCAAAGCCGCTATTCGTTTCTGGTACAACCCGGGGCGGTCATCAAAGAAGTTTTACGGACCAGGGATATTCGTGCTGGCCTTGTCTCTGTTTCCGCCTTTGCTGGCGACGCTGGCTACGGCGAAAGAGGGTGAACAGAAGACCATTTTGCAGGTCTATGTCTCCAGTATCTCGGCGCATGAGTTCATCCTGGGGAAGATTTTCACCTTCATGATTGTGGCGTTCTGCGAATGTCTGTTGTTGCTGACGATTCTGTTCACTTACTTCGGCTTGTCTTTCGCGGGGGACCCTACGCCGTTCATTGTGGCGACTATTCTCTACGCCTTCTGTACGTCGTCATTCGGAACTATGATTGGCGCGGCGATTCCCAATCAGGCCGCCGCCATGCAGGCGGTAGCCCTCGGCGGATTCCTGCTCGTCTTCATGCTGTCGGGCCTTATTTTTCCGATCCAGAACATTCCGGAATCCATCCGCTGGCTGTCGAATTTCATCTGGGGCCGGTATTACATCGATATCGTGCGAGACGCTCTGCTACAGGGCGGTGGCTGGCCCGCTGTGTGGTGGAAGGTCGGCATCATCGCGATCATCGGATCTATTTTCTATACGCTCGCCTGGCGTAACATGCGCCGTATGCAGCTGAAATCATAAGGGGCCAGACATGAAACTCATTCAATTCCTCTTCGGTTATCGCATCCGCGCACTCTTGAAGAAAGAGTTCGCACAGATCCGCCGCGACCGGCGTCTCGCCATGTCGCTCATCTTGCCGCCAGTGCTGCAGTTGCTGCTGTTCAGCTTTGTTTTGAACGCGACTGTCTCGAACTTAAAACTCGGTATTATCGACGAGAGCCGCACTCCGGAAAGCCGCAACCTGACTTCCACTCTTACCGAGAGTAAGAGTTTCAGAATGGCAGGCTATTACTACTCGGTAGACAAGATGGGCGATGCCATCAGCAAAGGCGAGCTTGACGCGGGCGTTGTGATTCCGCACGATTATACGGGCGAACTTGAGCGTGGCCGGCCAGTCACCGTACAGTTCCTGCTCAATGCCATGAACGCCAACACCGCAGCCATCGCGCAAGGTTATGCGGAAGGCGTGATTCTGACGTACAACCGCACTCTGGGTGCCCAGGGTATTCATGCGCGCTTCAGTCAGATCGCCGCCCCTGCACTGAGTCGCAAGGGTCTGGCTCTGATGACGTCGACCTATTTGTATAACCCTGGTCTGGTCGGTACCTGGTTTGTTGTTACAGGCATCTTCGGCCTGCTCATCATCCTGAACGGTTCCATCGTCGCCGCTACTTCGATGGTGAAGGAGCGCGAACAGGGAACCATCGAACAGTTACTCATGTGCCCGGCCGGAACTTACGAAATCATTGTCGCCAAGATTGCGCCGCTGTTCTTCCTGCTGTTCATGATGGTGCTGTTCGCCACTGCGATTATCAAGTTCGTTTTTGATGTCCCGTTTGAGGGCAATATCCTGATCCTCTTCGCCGGCGCGGCGCTCTGTATCCTCTCCGGTATCGGTATCGGCACCGTGCTGGCGACTTTTACGCATTCGGCGTTTCAAGCCCAGCTCACCAGTTTCTTCGTCAACCCGCTGCTCACCACAGCCTCGGGCGCGGTCACTCCGGCCGAAGCGGTACCCGGCTGGCTGCAACCCCTGGTCAGGATCAATCCTATTCGCCACTTCAGCGTAATCGCCCGGTCCAGCATGATCAAGGGCAGCGGTCTCGAAACACTGTGGCCCAATTTTCTGGTCCTCTCAATTTTCACTGTCGTAATGGTTTCGCTCAGTGTATGGCGGTTCCGCAAGCAACTTAGTTAGTTACAGGAATATTTATCCATGAAATTACGGATCGAATCAGTAATCGCTATTACAATTCTCAGCGCAGGTTCATTGTTCGGCCAGGCAATCCCGGCAGGGACTGCTGCGGTGCAAGTTCCGCTCACTGGCAGAACGACCCTCAGCGGCGCGGTGGGCACCACGCAAGCGCCCATCCCTGGCGCGACGACGAGCGTAAACACCATCAATCCATCCATCCAGGTTTCCGGCCCCTACAGCGGCAGCACCAGCAGCACCGCAGCCAAATCGTTCTCAGGCAAGCTCTCGCTCAAAGAAGCGGTGGACCGCGGTATGGAATTCAACCTGGGCACTCGCGGGCTCACTGCCGCCATGCAACAAGCCCACGGCCAGACCCTGGTCTCCCATTCCGCGCTGACACCCAATATTTACGCCACAGCCAGCGATACCGTGCAACAGAACAATCTGGCGGCACAGGGTTTTCACATCACTGCGCCCATCCCCGGCTTCAGTTTCCCCACTGTGGTTGGGCCGTTCAATTACATGGATCTCCGCCTGCGCTTGACGCAGACCGTGCTCGACTATTCCGCCATCAACAACTACCGATCCACCATGGAAACGCTCCATGCCAATGAGTTTTTCGCCAAAGATGCGAAAGATCTGGTGGTGCTTGCGGTGGGCGGCGCGTATCTGCAGACTCTCGCAGCCAAAGCCCGCGTCATCGCGGCACGGTCGCAATATGAAACCGCTGATGTTCTCTTCAAACAGAATGGCGAACAACGCAGTGCCGGGCTGATTGCGCAAATCGACGTCAACCGAAGCCAGGTCCAGGCCCTCACTCAGCAGCAGCGCGTTGTGTCGCTGGAGAATGATCTGGCTAAGCAGAAAATCAGTCTGGCGCGGCTCATCGGCCTGCCGCCGAATGATCACTATGACCTTACCGACGATATCCCCTTTGCCCCGCCGCCCGTCTTAACGGAAGAAGCTGCGGTTCGCCAGGCGCTGGCCCAGCGTGCCGATATCAAAGGTGCAGAGACGCAGATCCGGGCTTCGGAACGGACCAAAGCCGCAGCCCAGGCGGAACGCCGCCCCACCGTTGCCTTCAACGCGGACTATGGCGTCATCGGCTCAACGGTGTTCAATTCCCACGGTACGTTTTCCATTACTGGAAGCGTCCGGGTGCCCATCTGGCAGGGTCGTCGCACGGAAGGCGATATCGAGCAGGCGGATGCCGCACTTCAGTTACGCAAATCGGAACTGGAAGATTTGCAGAGCCGTGTGGAGAGCGAAGTCCGGAATGCGTTTCTCGACATGCAGGCTGCCACCAGTCAGGTAGAAGTTTCGCGCCGCAATCTGGATGTGACGAAAGAAACCCTGGATCTCACCCGGCAGCGTTTCGACGCCGGTATCACGAATTCGCTCGAAGTCTCGCAGGCGCAGTCGGCGGTAGCCTCGGCCGAGCTTGATGTCATCAACAGCGTTTTCGCCCACAACGTGGCGAAACTGAGCCTGGCCCGCACTCAGGGCAACGCTGCCGACAGCTTGTCCGGCTTCCTCAAAGCCCGATAGGCGATCAGTTAAGCAGTCTCCCTTCGTGCTGGTATGCTGCACGCGTATGAGCCAAATGCAATTCACGGCTGTTTACATGAAGATTCCCGAGGGCTATGTGGCCTTCGCCGAGGAACTGCCGGGTGCTAACACGCAGGGAGCAACCCTGACGGAAGCGCGGGCGAATCTGGCAGAGGCGGTCGCGATGGTGCTTGAGGCCAACCGTGAGCTTTCAGAAGTTGCGCTGCGGGGCACTGAAGTGATCAGCGAAGTTCTGATTTTGCCCGCCGCGTGAAGCGCACCGCCGGTATTGGTCCCGTGTCCACGCGCCGCTATACTTAAGCGGGGAAATTTTCCCGGTGCGTTTCGAATGGGACGAGAGGAAGGCTGCAGCGAATCTCAGAAAGCACTGGATTTCTTTTCCCGCAAGCTGTTAGCGTGTTTTATGATCCCCTGTCAGCGCCCGACCGGCGACGCGGGTGGAGAGAAAGATTTATGAAGAAATCCATTGATAGACTGTCCGAAGATAAGCCGTCCGAAATGCGCGCGGAATATAAGGCGTCAGATTTTCCGAAACTTCTGCGAGGCAAATATGTTAGGCAGCTGAGTCTGCGCTCGAACGTAGTAATCGTGGATCCTGAATTGGTGGATCTTTTTCCCAGCGCTGAAGCGGTGAATGCTGCGCTGCGTTCGCTGTCCGAGGTTGCACGCCGCACCCGCACTCAGCGGCCCGTCTAGTTACGAACAAATCAACCGTTAACAAACCTCTCAATGGAACTGAAACCCGGCGCCAAACTCGGACCCTATGAAATTGTCTCTGCCATCGGCAAAGGCGGGATGGGTGAGGTTTGGCGTGCGCATGATTCGCGGTTGAAACGGGATGTGGCGATCAAGACTTCGCTGGTAGGGTTTAGCGGACGGTTTCTTACTGAAGCGCGGGCCGTTGCGGCGCTCAATCATCCCAATATCTGCACGCTGCACGATGTGGGACCGGATTACCTGGTAATGGAATACATCGAGGGTTCCACTCTGGCGGAACGGATCAAGTCAGGGCCAGTTCCGCTGGATGAGGCGCTCGGAATTGCGAAACAGATTGCCGATGCTTTGGAGGCGGCGCACGAGAAGGGGATCGTGCATCGGGATCTGAAACCGGCGAATGTCAAAATCCGGCCCGATGGTTCGGTTAAAGTCCTGGATTTCGGTTTGGCGAAAGCGGGCGAGGCGCAGGAACTCACGGCTGATTCTCCTACGATGTTGTCGGTTGCCGGCATGATCATGGGGAGCGCCGGGTACATGAGTCCCGAACAGGCTCGCGGGCAGGTGGTGGATAAGCGCGCAGACATCTGGGCCTTTGGCGTGGTGCTGTATGAAATGGTGACGGCGAAGAGGCTGTTCCACGGCGCGACAGTTACCGATTCCCTCGCGGCGATTCTGACGAAGGACCCGGACCTGACGCTGGCACCGGAGAAGGTGCGACGGTTGCTCGGGCGGTGCCTGGAGAAGGACCCTAACAAGCGGCTGCGCGGGATTGGGGACTGGGCGGAAATGCTCCAGGGCGCAGCAGAGCCGGTGCGGGCGAGTTCGAAACTGCCGTGGATTTTTGCAGCCGCGCTCGGGCTGACAACAGTCGCCTCAGTCTTTTTTCATTTCGCGACCCTGCCTCCCGCTGCCCCGGAGACCCGCCTTGATGTCGTCACTCCCGGGACCATCTCTCCGGAATCGTTCGCGCTGTCACCGGACGGAAGAAAGATCGCCTTCATTGCATCCGGCGACGGCGCTTCGCGCCTGTGGGTGCGCTCGCTGGATTCGACTTCAGCGCAGCCCCTGCCAGGTACCGAAGGCGCGGTGAACCCCTTCTGGTCACCCGACAGCCGCTCTCTGGGCTTCTTCGCGGACCAGAAATTGAAACGAATCGATCTCGGCGGCGGCCAACCGCAGACTCTGGATGATGTCGGCATCGGACAAGGCACCTGGGGCAACGGAGTGATCCTGTTCGTCGGGAACGGCAATTCTTCCGTGTTCCGCATACCTGCGGCAGGCGGCCCGAGAGCTACATTGACAAAGATTGGCAAGGGGCAAGCCGGCCACCGCGCCCCGCGCTTTCTCCCTGGCGAAAAAAAGTTCCTGTTCGCAGTGATGGGCGAGGATCCGGCGATCTGGCTGGGGTCCCTGGACGGCAGCGCGCCCAGCCGACTCGCTGGGTTGGCACCCGGCACCGAATCGGCAGGCGAATATCTCGCACCGGGATGGCTGGTCCGAGTGCGGGGAGGCGCTCTGGTGGCACAGGGCTTCGACGCCGATCGTGGCCAGCTATCCGGCGATCCTGTCACCCTGGCGCAGGGGGGGGGCCTCGATCAAAACAGTCAAGCCGGAAGCTTCTCCGTATCGGCTTCGGGGCTGATCGCGTGGCGGGCCGGCGCGGGAACCCGAAGGCAACTGACCTGGTTCAACCGGGCCGGCCAGAACCTGGGTACATTCGGGGCTCCGGAGGATTCCAGTATGAGGTATCCCGAACTTTCTCCGGACGGTCTGCGGGCGGCCATCACGCGCGGGTCCATTGGGTCGGGAGACATCTGGATACAGGATGGTGCACGCGCGACCCGGTTCACTTTCGACCCGGCAGCTGACCGCTACGCCATCTGGTCGCCCGATGGCTCGCGCCTTGCGTACGGATCCAACCGCAAAGGAGTCTTCGATCTCTATCAAAAACCGGCCAACGGTTCGGGCAACGAGGAAGTTCTGTTGGAGTCAGCGGAAGACAAGCGGCCCAATTCCTGGTCGCCCGACGGGCGTTTCATCCTCTACTGGAGCCGGAAGAACAACGGCCTGATGGTCTTGCCCGTGACGGATAAACCAGTGCCCGGCGACCGGAAGCCGTTTCCCTTTCTGAGCACGCCGTTCAACGTTGAGCAAGGGGTGTTCTCACCGGATGGCAAGTGGGTTGCCTACCAGTCGAACGAATCTGGCCGCAATGAGATTTACGTACGGCCGTTTCCTGTGTCAGGCGGGCAGTGGCAGGTATCCACTGGGGGTGGCCTTGCGCCGCGGTGGCGCGCGGATGGCAAAGAGTTGTACTACGTCTCGCTCGATGACAAACTGATGGCTGTCCCTATCGCGATGACGGGCGCGATGAAAGGCGGGACGTTCGCGTTGGGGACTCCCGAGGCGTTGTTTCAGACGCACATTTTGCAGGTTGCGGTTACGAGGCAGCAGTATGATGTTGCGCACGACGGCCGTTTTCTGGTTAATAGCCAACTGCAGGACACGACCTCCGAACCCATCCACCTGATACAAAACTGGAAACCGCCGACGAAATAGCCTCAGATCAGCAAGCCCGATAAGCCCGTCGGGTCATCGCGTTTGCCCACCGCGTGAAGGGTGCCGATCTCATCCCTCACTTTTGCGAGCCTGATCACCGACTGGCAGAAACTCGCGCCGGGCAGGAAGTAACAGACGATCACTCCCGGAACCGCTGTCTGGCATACTTGTCTCCGGTGGATTCGTCAATGATTGCGTTTCATGCTCACTTCGACGGGAGGGTAATTGTTCCCGACCACACGGTGGATTTGCCACTGGACCAGCCCTTTATCGTGCACATCGACACCTCTGGCGAGGGAGAACCGGCGTTGCGGGAGATTCCGGCGCTGCAATGGCTGGCCGACAATGCCGTGGTCGATGACTTGCCCGCCGATCTTTCCGCGCAGCACGACTACTACCTGTACGGTACACCGCGCCGGAGCTGAAGCTGCCTGCCCCATATTTCGCCGACGTGATCAGTTTCACTCCTCCGCCGTCGAATGGCAGAAGTATTTGGTCAGGTCCCAGGCTCAGATCATTACAACGGAAGCCGTATGTTGGGAATGGATGAGTGCCATGTCTTTCCGCTCGTCCCCCGGAGTAAGAGTCCGGTTCCGATTCAATTGTTCGCCCCCAGGCACCCTTCGTGCATGAGAAACTATTAGGAGAAGGAGTATATGAAAAAACAACTTTTAGCTCTCGTAGCAATCGGTCTCTTCGGAGCCGCGCTGCAGGCCGCCAGCAAGCCTGTCATGGTTTCTCTTAAAGACGGTGAAGGCAAAGACGTCGGTACCGCCAAACTTTCCACGGGTCCGGGCGGTAAAGGCGTTAAAATCGCCCTGAACCTCAAAGGCCTGCCCGCTGGCGAGCACGCTATCCACATCCACAAAACCGCAGTTTGCGAAGGTCCCAAGTTCACCACTGCTGAAGGCCATTTCAACCCGGAAAGCAAGAAACATGGCACGGACAACCCGGAAGGCCCCCATGCCGGCGACATGCCGAATTTCATGGTCACAGCCAAAGGCACTTCGAAGGCAATCGTCATGGACCCCCGTGTAACCCTCGGCGAAGGCTCCATGTCCGTCTTCACTGGCGGCGGTACGGCCCTCATGGTTCACGCCAAAGGCGATGACATGAAGTCTGACCCCGCAGGCAACGCCGGCGACCGTATCGCTTGCGGCACCATCAAGAAATAGCAGCAAAAAATCGCAGTATAGCCCGGCGACAGAAGTCTTACAATCGCACCCGGGGATTCCTGATAGTCTTCAATTGCAATGACTACACAGGAATCCCCGGTTCTTATAACTGAAACCCTGAATTTCCCCCGTCCCAAGGGGCTCAACTGGACCACAACCGTCGCTCTCATAGCTCTTCATATCGGTGCCATCGCGGCCCTTTTTATGTTCAGCTGGACGGCTTTCTGGGTCACGGTCTTCCTTTACTGGATGACGATTGGCCTCGGCATCAGCATGGGCTACCATCGGCTCCACACCCACCGCGGCTACAAATGCCCGCTGTGGTTTGAATATTTCCTCGCCGTTTGCGGCGCACTCACTCTCGAAGGCGGCCCCCTGTTCTGGGTAGCTGTCCACCGCGTCCACCACCAGAAATCGGATCAGGAAGGCGATCCGCACTCCCCGAAAGATGGTTTCTTCTGGGCGCACATGGGCTGGATCATCTTCGGCGAAGGCAACCACAACAACACCAAACTGATGGGCAAGTATGCGCCCGATCTGGCAAAACACCGTTTTTACCGCGAACTGACCAACTGGCACTGGGTGCCGCTCGTGATCCTCTCTGTAATCCTGCTGGCCATCGGCGGCCTGCCGATGATGCTGTGGGGCACATGTGTCCGCGTCGTCTTCGGCCTTCACGCCACCTGGCTGGTGAATTCCGCTACCCACATGTGGGGCGGACGCCGCTTTGCAACTCGTGACGATTCCCGCAACAACTGGTGGGTTGCCGCTCTCACCTTCGGTGAAGGCTGGCACAACAACCACCATGCGCACCCCACCTCCGTCCGCCACGGCCTGGCCTGGTATGAACTCGATCACTCCTGGATTCTGGCCAATATCCTCAAGTCCGTCGGCCTGGTTTGGGATCTGAAAGTCGCGAAAGTTGATTCGCAGTTAGTTCAGGAACGAGAAGCAGCGTAAGCTGGTTTCATGGTCGGCACACGGCGGGGAAAGTCCACCGCTTTCATCGTTCTGGGTGCCGCCCTCGTTGTCATCATTATTCTCCTGTACGTCGGCTGGGTTATTCTCAACTGGCGTACAGGCCTTCTTCTCTTCCTCGGAATTCTGCTGCTGGCCCTGATCGTCGCGGGCGTCGTGGTCAACACTGTCTTTCTGGTTCGTGAAATCAGGCGTAATGAGCAGCATGATGCTTTTATCAACGCCGTAACCCACGAACTCAAAACTCCCGTCGCCTCCATCCGCCTCTACGTTGAAACGCTGCAAACACGCAATGTGGATGAATCGAAGCGCAGCGAGTTCTACCGCACCATCCTCGCCGACAGCGACCGTCTGCTCGGCACCATCGAACAAATCCTCCGCACCAGCCGGCTCGGTTCTTCTGCCCACCGGTCCAACCGCGCGCCCATGAACCTGCAGCAGCTGGTCACTGAATGTGTGGAACGCGGACGCATTCTGCACCATCTGTCACCGGAATCGCTCCAGTACGAACCTGGTCCGGTGTTGCCGATAATGGGCGACTATGACGAAGTGCGTGCCGCAGTCTCTAACTTAATCGACAACGCCGTTAAATACTCCGGCAACCATGTCAGAATCAATGTCTCCGCGGACGTGGAAGACAACCGTTTCGCCGCCGTACGAGTCAGGGATCACGGCCCCGGCATCGCCCAGGCTGAGTTGAAGCGCATCTTTCGCCGTTTCTATCGCACCACCGGGCCGCTGGCCGCCCGCGTGAAAGGCACCGGCCTCGGCCTGTTCATCGTGCGCACGGTAGCGAAGAAACATGGCGGCAGGGCCTGGGCGGAAAGCGAAGGCGCTGGCCATGGCAGCACCTTCGTCCTGCAGTTTCCCATTACGATATGAGCCGCATTCTGGTGGTGGAAGACGAAGAGCATCTGGCCGACGGTCTGCGTTTTAACCTCGAAGCCGAAGGCTACGACGTGGAAGTGGTGGATAACGGCGAGGCCGCGCTCGGTCTGGTGATTGCGCAGTCAAGCCCGTTCGATGTTGTGGTACTTGATGTCATGCTTCCGGGTATCAACGGCTTCGACGTGGTTGCCGAAATGCGCAAAGCTGGCCGCTTCGTGCCAACCCTTATGCTCACCGCGCGAGGGCATTCCGAAGACGTCCTGAAAGGCTTCGCCTCCGGGGCTGACGATTACCTCACCAAGCCATTTGACCTGAGCATTCTGATCGCCCGCATTAAGGGCCTGCTGCGTCGGCGCGAATGGTTTGACACGCAGCCGGCCACGCCGGAAGATCAGATATTTACCTTTGGCGACAAGTCGGTGGCGTTCGACATGCTGGAACTCCGCGTCCGCGATCAGGTCTTCCCTCTCACACTCATGGAGATGAACGTCCTGCGTTACCTGATCCGCCATGAAGGCAAACCGGTGTCACGCAGGACGATGCTCGAAGAAGTCTGGGGCCTGCGTGAAGATACAGACACGCGCGCCATTGATAATTTCATCGTGCGCCTTCGGCGTTACATCGAAACCGACCCCACCAACCCGCGCCACGTGCTCACCGTTCGTGGAGTCGGCTATCGTTTTGAGGCATTTCCACCGGTCGCGCCCAGCGCGTAGCCCGCCAGCAACGCCAGCAGTGGATTGGTGATTCCAGGTGTTTGTCCAGATATAGTCCGGCCGGTTATAAAGATACCGGCGCACTCGATCGCGAGAGCTGCCGTCGCAACAATGCCAGTAGCCGCCCCCAAGGTCTTGCCGGATGCTTGCAATAGCAGAATGGCTGCGACGGCGGCGCCAAAATGCTCCGCCAGCAGCATTATTCCGGTCGGCCCGTCCATCCGGATCAAGGGCCCAAACGGAACCAGCGAAAACGAATTCGCCACCGCTGTGAACTGCAGCGGCCACAGCCCTGCCAGAGAAAGAATCGCAAGAAAAACCCAGGCCCAAAGCGGGGCGATCACTGGCAACTTCAACTTGATTCGTCCGCTGGTTTTACGCAACACCGCCGCAACCAGCACACCCAGGATTGCGCCGAAGGTATTGCACAGCACGTCCACCGCACTCGAACTGCGACTGGGTTCGTAGATTTGTGCGAGTTCCACCGAGATCGAAAGAAGGAACGCGAAGGCCACTGGAGCCAGATAGTCACGCCACCCCAGCCGCCCTTCCCGGCTCGCTGCGCGCGCGAGCAGGCCGAACAGTCCGAACGGAACATAGATAGCAATGTTGACCGGAATGTCGCGGACCAGATAGATGTTGTTCCACGAATCCCAGCGGTGCAGCAGAAACCAGAGCGGCCCGCCATTCACCAGCCGAAAATGAAAATCGGCAGGATAGAGAGATCCGTAAACGATCAGCAAAACGACAAGAATGAAGATGCGGCGCAGAACTCTAAGTATCCGCCGTCACTGTGGCCGGATCCCTGGCCAGACCCGCCAGCCCGAAACCGGCGAGCAGCGCCAGCAACGGATCTGAAATTTCTGGCGTTCTGCCCGGCAGATGGGTTTGCAGAATTTCGATAGCCAGCAGAATCCCAGCCACCAGCGCCGAGGCAGTCCTGTATCGAAGACCTGCTCTCTTCAGCAGCCATATCGCGGAGCCGTAAAAGAATGTTTTTTCGATTAGTGTGTAAGTCGCGCTTTGCCACTCCGCCCCGAGAAATCCGCCGAACGGAATGAAGCTGAAAGCAGACCCCTCCGGGCTGAACTGGAACGGCGCAAGGCCGCGAACAATCAGGTCAACGAGCAAAATTCCGGCGGGCCACCACGCCCCGCGCAATCCAATGAACAGAAGCACGCCGCACACAGCACCCGGAATCTGCGCGGGAACCGGCTGGCGATCCACCAAAAAAAATTGCAGAGGAATCATAAGAACGGAACAGGCCAGCCATACACGGGCGCCCTGAAAACCCGCCGCACGCAGCATCTTCCCCGCAGCCAGCCAAACGGCAGCGGCTGTCAGGAAGGGCTCCGGTGCCAGCAGTGACGCATGCAGAAAGACTCCCAGTTTCTGGTGTGGCAGATAGAGCCCGGTGAGCGGGAAAAAAGGAAACATCAGGTAACCCGCTGCCAGAAACAGCAGGATGAGTGCTCCCTGGTCAACCACTCTGAACCGATATCGCAGATGGTGCCGCAGTTTCCGGCCTGCGATGCGGTGGAAAAGGATCCCGGCGCCCACACCGGTTGCGGTGCCCAGAACATTGGTCAGGACATCAAGGCCGCTCGTACTCCGCGCAGGGGCAGACGCCTGCGCGATTTCCATTGCTACAGAGAGACACAACCCCAGCAGCAGGGTTGCGGTCACCCGGCGCAGAACCAGGAACCCGGCCATGCCCAGTGGTACATAGAGCGCGACATTCACCACAATATCCCGCATCATGAATCGATTCACGGGGGCGTTCCAAGTGTGCAGAAGCATCCACACCGGGTTGTGAGGCAGGTGCCGCAGCACGAAGTGCCACGGATAAAGCGACCCGTAGACAATCAGCAGAACAACAAGAATGAGGATGCGGCGCAGACTCCGATCTTAGCCCGGCGCGGTATCCTCATATTTCATGCCGAAACTGCTCGAAGGTAAGACCGCCGTCATTTCAGGAATTGCGAATAAATGGAGCATCGCCTACGCGATTGCGGAAGCGTTCGCCCGCGAGGGTGCCTCCATCGTCCTCACCTACCTGAACGAAAAGCAAAAAGACTCCATCGAAGCCATCACCGGCCACCTGCCTGTTGTGAAAATGATTCCCTGCAACGTGAGCAGCGATGAAGAGATTGCAGCGCTGACGGAAAGCCTGCGCGAACTGGGCAAGCCGATTGATGCGCTCATCCACTGCCTGGCTTTCGCCAACACCGAAGACCTCGGTCGCCCGTTCGTGGAAACGCAGCGCGAGGGCTATCTGCTGGCCCAGAGCATCAGTTCCTATTCACTGGTGGCGATGTCGCGAGCGGTTGCACCCTTGATGACGAACGGCGGGTCCATCACCACGCTTACTTATATTGGCTCCACGCGTGTGATGCCGAACTACAACGTGATGGGCGTGGCCAAAGCGGCACTCGAATCGGCCATGCGGTATCTGGCTTACGATTTAGGGCCGCGGAAAATCCGAGTTAATGCTATCTCAGCCGGTGCCCTGAAAACAGCTTCAGCACGGGCTGTAAAAGGCATTTCCATCATGCTGGAAGCGACGAAGCTGAATTCTCCGTTGCGCCGCGTGACCGAACCGGCGGAAGTGGGCGACACTGCCGTATTCCTTGCCAGTGATCTTGGTCGCGGCGTCACCGGCAACATTCTGTTTGTCGATGCCGGTATGCAGCTGCTATAAAACTATTGCCGTCTGCGAACGGGAGCAGGCGGCGGTGGTGAACTCAGGCCCATTGACTTCAACTGATCCTTCGCCTGTTTGGCCTGATCCGAAGTCGGGTATTGTTTGATCAGGGCGCGGAACTCTTTCGCGCCCTGATCGCGGTGGCCGCTCTGTTCCAGCGCCATACCCTTCATGAACCACGCGTCCGGAGTCACTTTGCTATCCGGAAAGCGTTCCAGCACGGCGTCAAAATCTTTGACCGCTTGTTCCGGCTTGTCCGCCAGATGGACTTGCCCGATGTAGAGCTGCGCCGTGGGTGCGTTGGGATCATCCGGGTAGAATTTCACGAAATCGGTAAATCCGGCAGCCGCCAGATCGCCCTTGCCGCTGGAATAATCCCGCATCGCGTTCGTGAACAACGTCGAAGCCGCAACCGGCGGCAACGCTGATGAAGGCCCGCCCACACCAAATGAGGAAAAAGCCCCGCCCTGCGGTCCGTTCGCTTGTGGCGGAGGTGCGGCGGCAGGGGCCTGCATCACTTTGATCGCGTTATTGACGTCGGTCAGCAATTGCAGAATCTTGTTGACCTGAGTGTTCACATCCGCCACGGAATTGCGTACTTCCGCCATGTCGTTGTTCAGGTTGTCCACCTTGGTGGAAAGGCCGGTAGTTGAAGCCGCAACCGGTGCCAGACGGTCACGTAACTCCCGGTCCAGCGTCGCTGTGACGCTGGAATTCAGTACAGTCACGCCGGTATTCGCTTTGTTGCCCGCGTCGAGTGCCTGCTGCACCAGAGTTTGCAGTATGCCCATTTTTTGATCGAAGCTGCTCTGCAGCGTGCGCACCTGGTCCTGCAACTGGGCGATATCCCGCTGCATCTCCTGCTGCTCACGACTGGCACCAAAAACGTTGCCAGGCAACAGCAGGGCGCTGACAGCGACCAAAGTGGAAATGTTTAGTTTGGTGATTCGCATTTATTGTCCGGCCGAAAAATGCGCGCGGCGGTTCTTCTGATAACAGCCTTCGCTCGCTTCATTACAAGCCGGGCGCTCTTTGCCGTAACTCACGGTTTTGAGACGGTCCGCCGGAATCCCCAGTTGCGCAATGAAATCCCGTGCGGCGGTTGATCGGCGATCACCCAGACCCAGATTATATTCAGCCGACCCGCGTTCGTCGCAATGGCCTTCCACAATAATGGTGGCGCGCGGGAAGTCAGCGAAGATCTTCTTGAGCGCTTCAGCATTGGCGGTAAGCACCGTGCGGGCGCTGTCCGAAATGTTGTTGGAATCGTAATCGAAGAGCGCATCATGCAGTTCGCTTTCGACCAGCGATTCAAAGGTTGCCGTTGGCGCGGGGCGCATCTGCGCAGGCGGCGGTACCGGAGCCGTGACAGTCACCGTGGCGGAAGCCGTGACATCGCCGCCGGGGCCGCTGGCGGTAATCGTATACGTGGTGGTTTCAGCCGGCACCACCCGGCGCGTACCCGCTGCGGGAACAGTACCAATGCCGGTGTTGATCGCAACAGCACCAGCCCCCGTAATATTCCAGCGGAGCGTGGCGGATTGTCCGCGCTCAATCGTGGAAGGCTCCACGGCAAATTCACTGATAACGGCTCTCTGCGCGCCTGTCGGCGGCGGTGCCGGTGTCTGTGTCTGCTGCTGGGGCGGGGGAGGGGGCGGCGGAATCACCACTTTTTTCTTGCAGGCCGAAGCCAGCATCACCACGCTCATGGCCAGTGTCAGAGTTACGCGCTTTGAAGTTTTCATCATTACCTTACTCCCCAGACGGGGGACTTGTTAACACCCTGCGAAGTCAATTGTTTCACCTGCGTGCCGTCAGCCAGCATTGTATAAATCTGCGAAGTTCCACTTCGTGTAGATGCGAACACGATGTGGCGCCCGTCAGGGGCCCAAACCGGATTTTCGTTCTTACCTTCACTGTGCGTCAACTGCACGAATTGTTTCGAGCCTGCATCCATGACGAAGATGTTCCAGTCACCTTTGGAGTAGCCGCGCGTCCACGAAAAAGCGATGTGCTGGCCATCCGGATGCCATGCCGGATTCCCCGCTTCACCTTCACCGTTCGTGACCTTCTGAACACCCACGCCATCCGAATTCATTTGGTAAATCTGCTGCCCGCCCGGCCCGGATACGAAGAGTAACTGCGCGGGGTTCTTCGGGTTCACCTTCGGCTCCACTTCAATGGCATCGCGATGTGAAATCCGCCGGAAATCACGGCCGTTGATGGCCGCCGCATAAATCTGCGAAAGTCCCCCGGCGGCCGTGGATGAATAGTAAATCTGTTTGCCATCACCGGAGAAACTTGCCTGCGCGTTCAGTGAGGCTTCCTGGTTGTAGAATGGCACCGCACGCAATGTCGTCGTGTCGTAGATCATAATTCGCGGCTGCCCCAGCGCAAAACTGGTGAAAGCCACCCGCGAACCATCCGGCGAAACCGCAGGCATGATGGAACTCGATTTCAGCTGCGTCAGAGGCTTTTGGTTGTTGCCATCCCAGTCCATAACCCAGATTTCACTATTGTTTTTCGCCGCCCCGCGGCTGGAAACAAAATAGATCCGGCTGCCCAGCAAACTTCCCGTGCCGCCAAACTTCTGAATAATGTCATTCGCGAATTCATGCGCAATGTGGATTGCGCCCGCCTGATCCATCGATCCTGCGTACCGCTGCGCCATTAACTCCGCCGACTGCACATTGGTCTGGCGCGTATCGTATACGTTCCCATAGAGCACCAGCGCGCCGTTCTGTGCCGCCGTATAACCAAACACCAGATGCGACGCATTCACAGGTGTGCCAGCCCAGTCCGCCAGCGCGAAACCCTGATTATTGTCCGAAACCTGGAGATCTTCCGGCCGCTGCGGATTATTCAGAGGAAACATGCTCTTGGCTTTCAAGTCAAACAGCCCTGAGCCGTCCAGATCGCTGAAGAGTGTGGAATTGAACGCGGTCATGAACTGTTGCGACCCGGCCCCGCGAAAATCCACCACAGCCAATGCCGGTTTGCCGCTCGCGCCATTGATCCAGATAGTAATATCCTGCCCCGGCAGCAACCCCGTCCCCAGCGCCGCGAACGCCACCAGCAATAATGTTTGTTTTCGAGTCATTGTTTGATTTGCGTCATTGTTTTAATTGAAACCAAAACTCCACCGTTGCTTCGTTTTGCGTAAACTCCCGTGGAAGCACAGGCAGCGGATTCGCGTCCAGAATAGCCCGCTTTGCCGACGTATCCAGTAAATAACTACCGCTGGGCTGCGACACCTGCACGTTCGTGACCATGCCATTCCGCGCGATGGTAAACGAGACCGCGCACTTCTGCGTCGGCAACGCCCGGACGTCAGCCGTATTCCAGTGCTGCGAAATTCGGTCGCGCATCAAATCCACATAAGCGCCGAAGCGAGACCCCAGCACTGAGGCCGGTCCCAGCTCAATTCCGCCCGAGCCCTGTGTCCCATACATAGGCGTATTCGCAGCCTGCGGCGTAGTCGAATACACCTGATTTGGTTTGTATTCCACCGGCGGCCGGTAAGTCGTCCGCGCAATTTCCTTTGGCGAAAGTTTTTGGTTCTTCTTGAACCGGTCAGGAATCGCGATGGCATCTGGCACCGGTGCCAGCACCTGTTTCCGCATCTTCACAGCAGGTACAGGGGCTTCCGGCACTACCGACTTCGTATCATTCGCCAGCGGATTCACCGCACCTTCACGCCGCGCGATGGGGATGGTCTTCACCATCGTTATGCCCACAGATCCGCTGCTGGCATGCGGCGAGCCCCACGTGTCTTTTGCATTCCACAAACCGGCAGTAGCCAACAGGCCCGCAGCAACACCATGGATCAGCAACGACCCGGCAAACCATTTGCCAACCGGATCACGCGGGTCACTCTGGTCCGGAAGCAGCGATGCGGCGCTCATACTCAGCGTCTGCGACCGGCTCCATCATCCGGTTGCGTCACCACGTTTACCGACAGCTTTGCCGTGCCCAGCGCACTCATCACCTGCGCAATCGGGTCAAACGGCGTTTCCCGGTCCGCCCGCAAATACACTGCCGACTGGCCCGGGTACTTCGCATGAATATCATCGGCCAAGCGGTTGATATTGACCGGTTCCTGCCCCAGAAACGCCTCACCGGTCTTGGAAATAGAAACCACAGGCAATTCTTTCGAACTGGATTCGGTAGTCTTCGTCTTCGGCACGTCGATTTCAATCCCTGATTCCATGACGTGCGCGGTGATCATAAAGATGATCAAAAGTACGAGTGCGATGTCAACAAAAGGCGTAACGTTGATCTCCGCCATCGCAGGCATGCCCCGCGATCTGCGTCCGCCGTTATTCATCCCGCCTGCACTAAACGCCATTTATTCCCCAAAACTCCGGTCAATCAGATTCAGAAATTCCAGCGAAAAATCGTCCATGCGTCCGCCCAGTTCCTTGAGCTGATGGCCGAAATGGTTATAGGCCACGGCTGCGGGAATCGCGGCTACCAGCCCAACGGCAGTCGCCACCAGAGCTTCCGAAATACCGGGGCCGACCGCACGCAAACTGGTACTCCCCGCCGCTCCCAAATTCTGAAACGCGCGAATGATCCCAATCACCGTACCCAACAAACCAATAAACGGCGAAACCGACGCCGTGGTTGCAAGCCAGCTCAAGTTTCGTTCCAACCGCGCGATTTGTTCATTCGTGCCCAGTTGCAAACTGCGATTGATGGATTCCCCATGCGAGACGCCGCCGCGTGCCGTCACCTGCCGCGTTACTTCCGCATAGCCATGGTCGAAGACAGCCACCAGAGGTGAGGGCCTGTACTGTTCACTGGCCACCATCGCCGCTTCGAGGTTACCCGCCTTGCGGAAGGCCCGCAAAAAACGTTCATCACTCTGCCGCGCCGCCCCGAATGACGACAGCTTGGAAAAAATAATGGTGAGCGAGAGAATCGAAAAAATCACCAGCACACCCAGCACGGCATAAGTCAGCACGGTGCCATGGCTAACCAGATCAATGAAGCTGTTTTGCTGCAAAAATAGAGCAACAGCGGCACTCGGAAACATGTCGTCCACCACCCAAATATAACGTGCGGACCCCGGCTTCTATAATCGGATCGGGTGCTCCACGAACTTGTCGTCGAAAATTACGCCGTAGTTGACCGCCTTCGCGTGCGTTTCCATACCGGCCTGAACCTGCTTACGGGTGAAACCGGAAGCGGTAAATCTATTGTTGTGGACGCACTGGGGCTGCTGTTCGGCGGTCGCGCGTCAAGCGACATGATCCGTTCCGGCGAAGAGAAAGCGCGCGTCTCCGGCATCTTCGATACCAGTGCGAAGGCCGAAGCGGTTCTGCAAAGTGCGGGCTTTGAAAGCGCGGATTCTGAGCTGATCATTGATCGCGAGATCCTTTCCACGGGCAAGAGCCGCGTCTTCGTGAACAACCGCCCCGCCACGGTGGCGCTGCTTAAAGATCTTGCACCCCACCTCGGTGATATCCACGGGCAGCATGATCAGCAGCTTCTTTTTGAAGCGGCGTCACAACTGGCCATGCTCGATACCTTTGGTACTTTGCGCGGTCAGCGCATGGCGGCGCGGGAGGTATTCACTGCGTGGAAGAGTATCGCGGACGAAATCGCACGCCTCGAAAATTCCGATCAGGAAAAGACCCGCATGCTCGACCTGTGGCAGTTCCAGCGCCGCGAACTGGAAGCTGCCGGCCTGCGTGCAGGCGAAGACACCGAACTCGAAGCGGAACGACGCATCCAGCAAAATTCCGGTCGCCTTCTCGAAACCGCCGGTGCAGCCTTCGAAGCTCTTTACGAAGCCCCCGAATCGGCCCTCTCCATCGTGCGTTCCGTTGCGAAGAAGCTCGATGAGCTGGCGAAGATTGATGGTCAGATGGAACCAGTCCGCCAGACTCTGGAACCCGCCCTGATCGCCATTCAGGATGTTTCTTTCTCCCTGCGCGACTACCTGGGCCACATTGAAGCCAACCCGGATCGTCTCGAAGAAATCGAAAGCCGACTCGCTGCCATCGACAAACTAAAGCGTAAATACGGCGGCTCCGCCGAAGTGATGCTCGTGTTTCTCGACGATGTCGTGAAGAAAATCAGCGAAGTGGAAACCGCCGGCGAGCGCCTCGAAGAGCTGCGGCACGAACTGCAGACCCGCGCCAAAGATTTTGAACTTGCGGCGGCGAATCTCACGGCGCAGCGCAAAACTGTCGCTCAGACCCTGGGCAAACGTGTGGAAGAAGAACTGAAGCCGCTGGCGATGGACCGGACCGTGTTCCGTATCGAAGTAGAACCGGCTGTTTGGTCCGAAACCGGCGCAGACCGCGCTCAGTTTCTGGTGTCCCCTAATCCTGGCGAAGAACCCCGCCCGCTCGAACGCGTGGCTTCCGGTGGAGAACTTTCGCGCATCGCTCTCGCGCTGAAAACCTGCCTCGCCGGCGGCAAATCGAACCCAAACGCCTCCCCCCGGACCCTGGTTTTCGATGAAGTCGATACAGGGATCGGCGGCCGTGCCGCAGAAGGCGTTGCACGTCGCCTCAAGACACTCGCAGCGGAAAACCAGGTCATTTGCGTCACGCATCTGGCCCAAATCGCCTGCTTTGCCGACCATCATTACCGTGTGGGCAAGTTTGAACGCGCCGGGCGTACAGTAGCCCAAATCGAAGAGCTCACGCCAGTTGCAAGTACCGAAGAAATCGGCAGGATGTTAAGCGGCCAAACGCTGACGCCCGAAGCCCTCCGCAACGCAGCAGAGCTTATGCGTGCGGCCCGCGCTTAAAAAGTTTAATCCCGGCAATCAGCGCAATCTGCCCCAGCGTGAGCGCATTGGCCAGCGTCACCGGCATTGAATGTTCAACCAGCCCGTACCAGAGCCACAAAGTGATTCCGGCTCCAAACAGCGTCAGCATCGCCCACGAAAGTCCGTGGCCGTTCGTTCGCCAGGTGTTAACCACCTGCGGAACAAATGACGAAGTGGTAAGCGCCCCGGCCCAGAATCCAATCGCTTCGCTGTGTTGGTGCCAGTCCATCATCTTTCAGCATATTTCACCCCGGCTTGCAACTGAGAACAGTGCAACCGTACAATGGTGGATGAAAGGTGGCCGTATAATGTTGGCACAAAGCTTTCAGACTGCTGGTTTTGGTGGCCTTTCGGGAACGGAACTCATGGTTGTCCTCGGAGTTGCGGTGCTGCTTTTTGGCGGCAAGAAGATCCCGGAAGTAGCAAAAGGTTTGGGCGAAGGCATCAAAAACTTCAAGCAAGCGATCAAAACTGAAGAAGAGCCCTCCGTAGAACCCAAGAAGCAGGCCTAAGCTTCAACACGCTGCCGGCAAGTCGGGCGGCACGGCTTCGAAAGAGATCAGAAAATAATAACCCCGCGACAGCCCATTCGGTTGTCGCGGGGTTTTGTTTCGTAGTCGCTGTCTGTATTTCTACTTTTTGGCTTTCGCTACTTTCGCGTCTTTGGCTGCCTTGGGCGGAACAATGGCATCCTTCGCGGCTTTCGCCACGCGGAACTTCACCACTTTCTTGGCCGGAATCTTAATCGATTCGCCCGTCGCCGGGTTGCGACCGAGGCGCGCCGCACGATCCACACGGACCAGTCTGCCAATCCCCGGCAGAACAAAGACCCCGTTCTTCTTCACTTCACTCACGGCCAGACCGCCCAGTGCGTCCAGGATCGCCCGCGACTGTTTATTCGAAACTTCCCCTGCCTCAGCCAGTGCCCGCACCAGCTGCGTCTGCGTCATTCTCTGTGTTGCCATCAAGCCTCCCGTTTCCTTTTCCCGAACTTTCAAAACTTGTCCCCGTACTCCAAAAACTTGTCCCCGTACTTCAGTACCTGCGCGCAACCCCTTTGTTTATTAGGCTCCCGACGATATCTGTTCACGAGTCGTCTTCATCATACGTAACGCCGTAAGGCTTGTAAAGCAGGGAAATGTATAAAAAACAGCCTTGTTTATGCTTTCCTGAGTTCTGCGGCACATTAAGCGGGCGAACGCGCGGCGAAGTAAACTGGTACTTCCATGCAATTTGAAGAAGTTGTACAAGCCGAAGGCCACCTCATCGACTCCCACGTGATGGAGCAGATCTTCGATAAAGTTGTCGAATCACAGGGGCGTTTCGAAGTAGAGCAGTTCCGCATCGGGCGCACTAATGGCGACCCGTCCTACCTGCGCTTGCGCCTCCAGGCCGATTCGCGCACGCAGATGGATCACGTTCTCGCGCAGCTTCTGGTGCTGGGCTGCTCCCCTGCCGAATCGGGCGATGCCGTTCTGGGTCTTGTCGAGCGTGACCAGTGCGCGCCGGAAGATTTCTATTCAACCAGCAACCACCATACGCACATCCGCATCGCCGGTGAATGGGTGGAAGTACAGAGCCAGCGTATGGACGCGATGGTGGCCGTGCGCGGCAAAGAAGCCTGGTGTCGCCGCCTGCGCGATTTAAAGGCTGGCGATTATGTCGTTACCGGCATGGGCGGAATCCGCGTTACCCCGGAAGCGAAAGAGCGTGACCGGCTGGCATTCGCCTTCATGTCGAATGAAATTTCCTCCGAACGCCAGGTGGAAACTGCCGTTCGGCAAACAGCCGCGCTGGCACGTCAGGCGAAAGAACAAGGCAAGACAATTGTGGCCGTTGCCGGACCGGTTGTTATTCACACGGGTGGCGCAGTCGGGCTCTCGAAGCTGATCCGAGACCACTGGGTTGACGCGCTGCTGGCTGGCAATGCCTTGGGCGTTCACGATATTGAATCCGCGCTCTTCGGAACCTCGCTCGGCGTGCGTATGGAAGACGGTCGTCAGGCCGAGCACGGCCACCGCAATCACATGCGTGCCATCAATGCCGTGAATCACGCAGGCGGCGTCAAGGGTGCCGTCGAAAGCGGACGTTTGAAAACGGGGGTGATGTACGAATGCGTGAAGAACAACATCCCCTTCGTTCTTGCCGGCAGCCTGCGTGACGATGGTCCGCTGCCTGACACCATCACCGATATGAACGCCGCGCAGGATGCCTATGCGGCCGTGCTGAAGCCGGCTGGCCTGGTGCTGTGCCTGGGCTCAATGCTGCACTCGATCGCGACGGGCAACATGCTGCCAAGCTGGGTCCGCATCGTATGCGTGGATATCAATCCCGCCGTCGCTACCAAGGTCAGTGACCGTGGCACCGGCCAAGCTGTTGGCGTGGTAACCGACGTCGGTCTTTTTCTCGACCTGCTCTCCCGTGAACTGGAGCCGAAAACCAAATGAGCACCGGTTATACCGAGACTCACGCTACATCAGGAATCGATGCTCCGCTTCCCGCAATCGATACCTGGCCGAATCAATTTCCCAACTACGAAATTGAGATTTCCATACCCGAGTTCACGTCCGTCTGTCCCAAAACCGGCCTCCCCGATTTCGGCACTATCACCATCCGCTACGTGCCGGATCAGCTGTGCCTCGAACTGAAGTCGCTCAAAATGTACACTCTGGCCTATCGTGACCTGGGCATCTTTCAGGAAAACCTGGTCAACTGCTTTTTGCGCGATATCGTGAAAGCCTGCCAGCCGGCAAGCGTGACCGTGACGGGCGACTTTACCCCGCGCGGCGGCCTCGGCTCGCGAATGGTGGCGCAATGGACGAAATCGGCGAGCTAAACGCCATCATTCAGGCCGTCCGCGACCGCGTGCGGACCCGTTATCCCCAGCCAGGCGACGGCGAAACCGGGAATATCCGTGTTCCCGTTGCCGACCTGATGCCCGTGGTTCATGCGCGCGACGCCGCTCAGGCCAAGATCGCAGCCATCGGCAGCGTGAACCCGCGTTCGGGCGGCCTTGCCAATTCAATCATTCAGAAGATCAAGACCCTGGTCGCGCGTGGGTTGCAGTGGTTCGTTCGTGATCAGGTAGCCTACAACCGCGAGATGGTTTCCGCCCTCGAAGCGGTACTGGAAGCGCTTAATGAGCACAACCACGCGTTGGTCTCACTCGCCAGTCAGGCCAACTCGGAACTGCAATCGACACGCGCCGAATTGGAACCCTTGCGTGCCGAAGCCCGTGACCTTCGTGCTGAAACGCGCGAGCTCAAGGACATCCGGATTCACTGGAGTGAATGGCGCGTGGAATGGGAACGCAAAGTAGCCGCCAACGAAATTCAGTTCCTGCGCAACGCAGCCGATTTGCAGGGGGCGTTCCAGCACCGGTCATCGTTGATGGAGTCAAACTTCCGTGAAATCGTCAAGGCGCAGCACACCGATTATCTTAATGCAATTGACCGTTCCACAATCGACATACAGAAACGGCTCTGGACCGATCTCGAGAAAATCCGTGCCGAATATGACCGGCTGATCCATGATGAGCTGAGGATTATTCGTATGCGTGCGCCCCAACAGGCGGCAACTACTCCTGCACCAGTCCCGGCAGCCATTCCGCTCAGCGGTATGGCGGACGCTGCAGCGGTTGACTACACACGTTTCGCGTATCGTTTTCGCGGCTCGGAAGAAGAGATCCGCCGCAGCCTGGAAATTTACCGGCCTTACTTCTCTGACCGCCACGATGTTCTCGATATCGGCTGCGGTCGCGGCGAATTTCTGGAGCTAATGCGCGAATTGGGCGTGAATGCACGGGGCATAGACCTCAGCGACGAATCCGTAAAACAGTGCCGCGGTAAAGGCCTGAACGCCGAAACAGCGGACCTGTTCCCTTACCTCGCAACCCTGCCTGACGGGGAATTCGACGCCATCTTCAGTTCCCAGGTCGTGGAACATCTGGAACCGGCGATATTGCCGGAAATGATCCGTCTTTGCGCGGCAAAACTACGGCGGGGCGGGGTACTCGCGATTGAAACACCAAATCCCGAGTGTCTCGCCATTTTCGCCAGCTACTTTTATCTGGACCCCACCCATACCCGGCCCGTGCCGCATCCGCTGGTGGCGTTTTATATGGAAGAATCGGGCATGGGCGGGATGGTGGTTCACAAGCTGGCACCAGCCGTAGATCAATGGCCGGAACTGACCGAACTACCCGAAAAGTTCCGTGAACGCTTTTTCGGCGGTCTCGACTACGCCATCATCGGCCGCAAGTTGTAAGATCCGGGTATCCGTTGTAAGATGTAGATATCCGTGTCCACTCCTTGCAGGGAGATCGTTCAACGGTAGGACTGCAGATTCTGGTTCTGCGTATTGGGGTTCGAATCCCTATCTCCCTGCCAATCTCATCCAACCACACGGCTCTTTGCACTTAATTGGGGCAGTCAGCTTTCGACCTGATAGCTAAGAACACAATACCTTATTTTTGGTGAACAGCCACACGGCATGTTCCGGCGTGCTGGTAGGCGTTCCCGATTTTGGCAACTGCGGCCCGGGAGGGTCTTTTGGTACACTCCGACAGCTGACCGTGTCCGTATTCATAACCAAATATTTTGGAGACATTGCAAGCGTCGCGGGACTTGTCGTCTCAATAATCGGGTTTTGTTTTACGTTATGGGCGGTAGGGAAAGCCAAGAGTGCTGCGGAGCAAACTGGCGACGCGGGCCTTGGCAATGAAGCGTAGCTTGATGGCGGCAAGCGCTCTATTTGACTTCGCATCGGCTATGGCGACCATGGAAGAAATTCGGCGGCTTCATCGACAAGGTGCCTGGGATATTCTTCCTGACGCTATGCGGCGCTGAAAACTGCGCTGATGTCGCTGCGCGAAGAACACCTGAACCTTTCACCCGAAAATAAGACCGCCATTACCCGCAGCCTAACTAAGCCAAATCAGGGGTATTGAGCGCAAGGTTGAACAGGCGCTGGAGTCGAAGACCGACCCCGTGGGGATTGCACGAATGAACGGAGTACTGTCGATGGAAATCGAAAATATCAACGTTGTTTTGATGTCGCTAAAAGAGGAGATTAGAGCATGACCGCCATGGATCGCATTTGGCAGTTGGTGAAAAGACTCCAAGTCCTTTCCGCCAAAGGTCTCCTTGACTGGCAAAAATGAGCCGAGGAGGACTGCTTTCCGGTTTCGTTTCCGGAATCCACAGTCGTGATAAAAACTGTTACCTGCCGGGACGATAATTACCAGCGCAAGCTAACCGACTACGTCATCGAGATCCAAGATCAGAATAGCGAAATAGTTGAATCAGCGAACAACGGACGACTCGCGCAGCATGTATTGGAGGCTAGTGCTGAGTCCTGCAAGACCTTGGAGGACTTGTTCGGCATGGCGCGATCAAAAGCTCTGGGCGTCGATGCTGCGCTGGATACCATAATGAAAGGTTTGGCTGAGCTTGACTCAAAAACCTATCCACCGCTCACCGACGACGATGTTCCGTTTTGAAAACATTGCCAGGACGGTCTTGGGTAACCCGATTCCTTTTTAAACTAATGTTCCTTGCGAGACGCAATATCAGCGTGCATTGCATCGGGCGCCAGGTCAATCTCGCCGGGCCATGTGACCGCACCCTGAGCCACAAAAACGCGCTCAAAGAAATCCACGTCCATCAGCGGCGCAAGTACGCCGGTCAGTTCCTCCCGTGCTAACTGCACGTGTCCGCATAATCCGTCCTTGAAGCGAACGAACAAGCTAAATCCGGGTTCTGGCCTCACCTCGATAACGTCCCAATACATTTCACGGACTCTCCCTTCTATGCCAGGGGCTCAATCTTTCCCGGTTGGATTTTTTCGCGGCAAAGCCGACAGTTTTCCAACAACTCCACCCTGTGGAGTAACCCCCAGTCGCCCACCAGCACCAAAGCTCGTCGCGGCAATTCTCCTTCCCTCACGGACAATGACGCAATGTCAATTGTGGCCTCAAATTCGCCATAACGGGCGTGAAAGTGGGGCGGCGAATGGTCGTTAAAAAAACATTCGGATTGCGATTCCATAAAACGAACAAATCGTTGGCATCCGGATGCTCTGATGCTACCATTTCCCTCGAATGCGCAGCACTTCGCACAGGCCCTCCGGCGGTCCTTCGTATAATGAAGGCACCCCTAAATGAATCTTGCTGATGTGGATCTGAAGCAGACCGTAAATCTGCCTCGCACGAGTTTTTCCATGAAGGCCAACCTCGCCCAGGCTGAGCCGAAAATGCTCGCCCGCTGGGCGCAGGATGACCTCTATGCCCAGGTCCGGGCCTCCCGCTCAGGAAAACCCGTTTACATTCTGCATGACGGCCCGCCATATGCGAATGGCCGCATTCACCTCGGCACCGCGTTCAACAAAATCGTCAAAGACTTCATCGTGAAGTCGAAAACCATGGCAGGGTACGATTCGCCCTACGTCCCCGGCTGGGATTGCCACGGCCTCCCCATCGAGCACAAAGTTGATCAGGAACTGGGGCCCAAAAAGGCGCAGATGCCGGTCGCCTCCATTCGCCGCGCCTGCCGCAAATACGCTGAAAAATGGATCAACCTGCAGCGCGAAGATTTCAAACGCCTCGGCGTGTTGGGCCGCTGGGACGATCCCTACCTCACGATGAAGCCCGAATACCAAGCCACCATTGCCCGTGCTTTCGTCAATTTTCTCGAACAGGGCTACGCCTACAAAGGGCTGAAGCCGGTAAACTGGTGTATCCATTGCAAGACCGCTCTGGCCGAAGCCGAAGTCGAATATGCGGACCATAAAAGTCCTTCCGTGTGGGTGGAATTTCCCCTCGTTTCAGACGCCGCGAATCTCGACCCTGCACTCGCCAGTAAACGTGTTTTCGGCCTCATCTGGACCACCACACCCTGGACGCTTCCCGCCAATCTCGGCATCGCTTTCAATCCGAAATATGAGTACTCGGCAGTTGATATCGATGGCCACGTCTACATCGTCGCTTCCGATTTAGTCGCGGCAACGGCGAAGAACTGCAACTGGCCTGATCCGCAGGTTATCGCCCGCTTCGCCGGTCACAAGCTCGACCGCGCGGTCTTCAAACATCCCTTTATCGACCGCGAATCCCTCGGAGTTCTGGGCGATCACGTAACTCTGGAACAGGGTACAGGCGCAGTCCACACCGCTCCCGGCCACGGTCAGGAAGATTACGTCGTCGGTATGCAATACGGCCTTGCCGTCTACTGTCCGGTGGACCCCGCTGGCCGCTTCTACCAGGCCGAAGGCGCAACAGGAGGCGTGCCTGAACAGTTACTCGGCAAAACAGTTTGGGAAGGCAATCCCCTCGTCATTGAAATTCTGAAAGAGCGCGGCGCACTGCTGGCCGTGGAGCAGATCAACCATTCCTATCCCCACTGCTGGCGCTGCCATAACGCCACCATTTACCGTGCCACCGAACAGTGGTTCATCGGCATGGATAATCACAACCTGCGCCAGCGTGCCCTCGAAGCCATCCACAACGTGAACTGGATGCCGGCCTGGGGTGACGACCGCATTGCCAACATGGTTTCCAGCCGCCCGGACTGGTGTATTTCACGCCAGCGCGTCTGGGGCGTACCCATCGTGGTCTTCTACTGCGGCGCATGTCGCGAACCCATGACTGACAGCAAAGTGCTCCACGGCGTAATCGATCTTTTTGAACAGCATTCAGCCGATATCTGGTACGAGAAAACAGCCGCCGAACTGGTGCCTGCCGGGACGAAGTGCGCGATGTGCGGCTCAGAAGAATTCGCCAAAGAGAACGACATTCTCGACGTCTGGTTTGACTCCGGTTCCAGCCATCTTGCTGTGCTCAACGAGCGCTACGGTCTTAGCTGGCCGGCGGATATGTATCTTGAAGGCGGCGATCAATACCGCGGCTGGTTCCAAAGCTCTCTGCTGATTGGTGTGGGCCTCAACGGTGGCGCGCCTTACCGCGCCACCGCCACGCACGGCTGGGCGCTCGATGGCAACGGCCATGCCATGCACAAGTCTCTGGGCAACGTGATCGCGCCGGAAGAAATCATTAAGGATTATGGTGCCGACCTGTTGCGCCTCTGGTCCGCGTCGGTCGATTTCACAGAGGATGTTCGCATCTCGCCCGTCATCCTCACCCGCCTTTCCGAAGCCTACCGCAAACTGCGCAATACATTCCGGTACGCGCTCGGCAACATCCACGACTTCAATCCGGAAACGGAAAGCGTGCAGGGCGGGGAACTGCTCGAAATCGACCAGTGGATTCTTCTGAAGACCGAGGATCTGGTAACGAAGTCTCTGGCATCGTACGAAGAGTTTGCGTTCCATAAGGTTTATCGGGCAGTGTATGATTTCGCGGCTATCGAACTCAGTTCGGTTTACTTCGATGTTCTGAAAGACCGTCTCTACACGTCAGCGACAAAATCGACCGCGCGCCGCAGTGCGCAAACCGCCCTCTACCGCGTTTCCCTGGCGCTGGTGCGTTTGCTGGCCCCCCTGCTCAGCTTCACGATGGAAGAGGTCTGGGGACATTTGGGCCAGACCGGCAGCGTCCACACCGCATACTTCCCGGAAGCAGCCGAACTAACCGTCGGAATCGGCGCCGCAATGCGCGGTCGTATGGAGAACTGGACCAGGCTCATCGCCGTGCGCGACGAAGTCCTGAAGAGCCTCGAAACGGCGCGACAGAACAAGTTCATCGGTGCCTCGCTCGAAGCGAAAGTGGTGCTGACCGCAGGCCCCGAACTCATGCCGCTGCTCACCCAATATGCAGCCGATCTTCCTGCCCTGTTCATCGTCTCGGCCGTCGAACTGCACGGCAACGAAAAAGAAGGCATAACCTGTTCCATCTTTAAAGCCGAGGGAATCAAGTGCGAACGGTGCTGGAAATTTACCCTGGATACAGGTGCAGTTCCGGAATTACCCAGCGTCTGCGCGGGCTGCGCGGCTGCGATTCGGGAAAACATCCGCAATGCCTGATGGCACCCGCCGCATTGTCGCGTTCGTAACCGCCACCGGTGTTTTTGCCCTCG
The DNA here is from genome assembly GCA_025363475.1 of Terriglobia bacterium. GTDB lineage: Bacteria > Acidobacteriota > Terriglobia > Bryobacterales > Bryobacteraceae > BOG-234. Next base: position 34,225 of record JANYDS010000012.1, on the reverse strand, counting down.
ACCGCGGGTCGAAATGGCTGGTGGAAACACGCATGAGCGCTTACGATACCAAAGCCGTCATTCCAGGTTTTTTCAACATCGTCCGGTCAGAAAACCCAGGCATCGCGTTCGGCATTTTCCAGGACAATCCCACTGAATCCCGTACCCTGGTCCTCGTTGCGTTTTCCATCCTCGCGGTGTTGCTGCTGGCCGCGATGCTCTGGCGCATCGACAAGCTGGATGGGCATACAGCCACAGGTATCTCGCTGATTTTCGGCGGTGCCATGGGCAACGTCTTTGACCGCGTTCACGCTGGCAAAGTCACTGATTTTCTCGACTTCGTTTTCGGCACCTATCACTGGTATACCTTCAACGTGGCGGACGCCGCAATTTGTTCCGGTGCCGTTTTGCTGATCCTGAGTATGTTGCTGGCACCGAAACAGGAAGTCCGGGTCTGACATGCTCCCCTACCTCATAAAAATCGGCAGTTTTGAAATCCCCACGTACGGGATTCTCGTCGCGATCGCCTTCCTGGTCGCCCTCATGCTGGCCACTCGCTTCGCCAAAGAACGCGGGCTGAACAGCGAAAAAGTGGTGAACCTCGGCGTATACTGCGCGCTCGTTGGGATGCTGGGCGCCAAGGTCCTCATGATCCTGCTCGATAAAGAATTGCGTACTCATCCGGCGGAAATCTTTTCCCTTGCCACGTTGCAAAGCGCCGGTATTTTTTTTGGCGGGCTGATCGCTGCTGTCGTATTTGCTGTCTTCTACATGCGTGCGCAGAACATGCCGGTTCTCAGCACCTGCGACCTGTTCGCCCCGGGTCTCGCACTGGGCCACGGCATCGGACGCCTGGGATGCTTTGCCGCCGGTTGCTGCTGGGGCAAACCCACCAGCCTGCCCTGGGCTGTCACCTTTACCCGCGCAGATAACACCACCGGCGTACCGCTCAACATTCCACTGCACCCGACCCAACTCTACGAGGCCTTGAGCGAAGCTGTCATCTGTGTAATCCTGATCTGGCAACTGCAGAAACCGCACCGTGAAGGCCGCGTCATCGGACTGTATGGCCTGCTCTACGGTTTGGTCCGGTTCAGCGTAGAGTTTCTGCGCGAACACGACACGTCAAACCCCCTTGGTGGGCCTTGCACGCTCGAACAATGGATTTCCCTCGGCCTCGCCGCTGCGGGCCTCGGCTTGATCATACACAGTTTCAAGGCTCCTGAATGTCCCGCTCCCTGACACTCTGCGGTATCGAATTCCGCAACCCGGTGCTCGCTGCATCGGGCACCTTCGGCTACGGGCTGGAGTTCGCTGAACTGGTCGCTCTGAACGCCGTTGGCGGCATCATCGTGAAGGGGCTGTCCCGCGAGCCGATCAAAGGGAATCCGCCTCCACGCCTGTGGGAAGCGCGTGCCGGCATGATCAATTCCGTCGGGCTCCAGAACATCGGCGTGCGGGCGTTTGTTGCGGAAAAACTTCCAGGTCTGCGGCATTACAAAACTCCCGTCATCGCCAATGTTTTCGGCTATGCGGCAGAAGACTATCTGGAAGTGGTCCGCGTTTTGAATGACGCCGAAGGTGTGGCTGCGTATGAGATTAACGTATCCTGCCCGAATACAAAACATGGGGGCCTCGCCTTCGGTGTGGATGAAGTAGCGCTGGCGGACCTCACCGCTTCCGTGAAAGCCGCCGCCACCCGGCCAGTCATCATCAAACTCTCCCCCAACGTGGCTGCCATTGAACCCTTCGCGCGGGTAGCGGAGCAGAATGGCGCGGACGCAATTTCTCTGGTGAACACATTTGTTTCTCTTGCTATAGATACCCGAACCCGCCAGGCCAGGATCGGTGCCGGTTACGGAGGCCTTTCCGGCCCGGCGATTAAACCAATCGCCCTGCGGATGGTGCATCAGGCGTGGCGGGCGGTGAAAATTCCCGTCATCGGCATGGGTGGCATCACAACCGGTGAAGACGCCGCAGAATTTATGATTGCGGGAGCGTCGCTGGTGGAAGTCGGGACCGCTTCATTTATTGACCCGTCAGCGGTCGTGAACATAGCCCGCGAACTCGCCGACCTCCTGCGGGAGCTGGGAGTAACCAGCCCGCAGCAACTCACAGGCACCCTGAAAATGCCAGAATAGAACGGTCGGCTCCTCCCCACACACCGCTTGACCGTCGCTTGACACTCATATAGCATCGGTGTGCGACCCTATGCCGCCCTCCGAACCGCCCATACACCACGAAGTGGTTCGAGCCCTCTCCGAAGAAGAGATCCGCAAAATTGTTCCCGTCCTGCCCTACCGCACCAGCTGTGAACTCAACTGGAGCGGCGTCGAAGTCCACCGCTACCGCCTGACCGCCGGTGAAACGAAAGAACATTCTTACCCGCAGCTAACTGTTTTTCTCCCCCACGTCGAAGCGCCTCAACCCGGCGAAATGAGAATCGCCGGCCGCAGAATCAAGGCCCAGATTGGCAATCATACCGTTTCCATCGCACCGTCAGGCTTGTCCCTGAGTTCCCGGCGCAACGGCGATACCGAAGTTACCGTGATTTTCCTCGGTTCTAATGTGGATGGGCGTGCAATCATGCCGCAATACGGAATTGACGATCCTGTGCTGCGTTCCCTGGGGTCAGCCCTCGATTCTGAAATGAAGCTGCCTCACCCCGGGCACAAAATGTACGCGGAAGCCCTCGCCGCAGCCATGACTGCACACATCTTCGCCAAGTATTCCAGTTCGCATTTCCCGCGGCTCGACGCCATGGGCGATCTCCGGCCCCAGCTGAGGCTGCAACTGGGGCGAAGCCTCCAGTACATTCGTGATCACCTTGATGCCAGCCTCTCACTGGAGGAACTGGCCGAGGTAGCCAACATGAGCAAGTACCATTTCGCCAAAACTTTCCGGCACGCAGTAGGGATTCCTCCGCACCAGTATCTGGTCAAACTGCGCGTCGAAAGAGCACAGAGCCTGCTGGGCGCCGGGTGCCTGTCCGTTGAAGACGTCGCCAGTCGCGTCGGTTATTCTGATCCGGCCCACTTTGCCGAACAGTTCCGCAAAATCGTCGGTGTCAGCCCGAACCGGTACCGCCACGCCGCCTGATATTCCCAAGATCGCCGAATTCAATTCCCAAGATCGCCAGCATTTCTAGACCCCGAAACAACATATAATTTAGGAAGTCAGTGATCTGTCCGTTGGAGGGCTTTCTGGTAACCATACGTTCGCTCCGTTATGCGATGACTCTGGGTTTTACGGCTTTCGCGCTTTGCGCCACTGCCACTGCTGCTGACACCCTGCCTGCGGTGCCAGGTGAAGTGACGTTTTCCAGGGATATCGCCCCCATTTTGCAGCGCAGCTGCCAGAACTGCCACCAGCCGGATTCCGTTGCTCCTATGTCGCTGCTGACCTATCAGCAGGTCCGCCCCTGGGCTAAATCAATCAAGACCCGCACCATGATCCGCGACAAAGCGGGCGTGATGCCGCCTTATTACCTCGAAAAGAACATCGGTATCCAGCATTTCAAGAACGATCCCTCCCTCAGCGATCTCGAACTGGCCAAAATCGCCAAATGGGCAGACAACGGAGCGCCGGAAGGCAATCCTGCCGACCTGCCGGCTGCAAAGGAACTCGGCGGCAATAGCCACTGGACCGCAGGCACGCCCGATCTGATCATTCCCAGCCCCTGGATCACAGTGAAAGCCGGTGCGCCGGACTGGTGGGGTGAACTGGCCTCCGCGCCAACCGGCCTCACCGAAGACCGCTGGGTAAAATCCGTGGAAATCCGCGAAGAGAATGATGTCCAGAGCGGCAGCGACGGCGGTCGCAAAACAGTTGGTTCGCGTTATATCTTCCACCACATGATCTGGACCACCCACGTTCCCGGCCAGGAAGCCAGCGTGGACGATTTCAGCGAAGGCAGCAGTGGCACATGGCCCGTCCATGAAGTTGGCCGCAACGCAGATATCTTCCCGGATAGTGCCGGCAAACTGCTGCGTAAGGGTGCCGAGGTTGTCTTTACCTCCAGCCATTTACACTCGAACGGCCACGATACAAAATCGCGCCTGCTCTACGGCTTCACATTCTTCCCCAAGGGCTACCAGCCGGAATTCCGCTATGGCCGTCGTGCCCTCGGCAATGGTGTGGATATCGATATCCTGGGCGGTCAGGGCGAACAGCGTCTGGATGCTTATCAGGTTCTCGAACAGCCCACCAAAATTACCAGCTATGAGCCCCACATGCATGCCCCCGGCGTTCGTATGTGCTTTGAAGCCATCTGGGGCTATAACGTTCAGACGCTCAACTGTACCGGCTACGACCACAACTGGGTTCGCGCCTACGAGTACGAAGATGACTACGCGCCGCTGCTCCCCAAGGGCACCATCCTGCACATCATCGGTTACTTCGATCAGTCCGGCAAGAACAAAAATGTGCCAGACCCGCGCAACTGGTCTGGGTCCGGCAATCGCTCCATCACCAACATGTTTATCGATCTCGGTCAGGGTGTGAATATGACTGATGAGCAGTTTGAAAAGGAAATGGCCAACCGCCGCGCCAAGCTGCATCTGAGACCTAACGACGTGGTTATCGGTTGCCCGCTCTGTAACGGCGAACCGATCAAGCCGCGTCAGCGACCCATGGCTGCGCCTGCCTCAACTGGTACAGGCGCGGGACAGGAATAACGGAACTTTGTTCAGCAGGATTCGTACACAACATAAATCAATGATTATGAACGCACGTTTTTTTAAACTTACACTTGCGGCAGCCGCGTTTTTGCTAGCCGGAAGCGTGGCAAACGCACAACTCAGTTATTCGAGCGGGCAGCCCGTGTCCCCCGCCTTTGAAGGCTGGGACCAGAACGCTGACGGATCATTCAACATGATCTTCGGCTACATGAGCCAGAACTGGGAAGAAGAAATCGATGCCCCCATTGGGCCGGATAACAACATCATGCCCGGCGGCCCTGATCAGGGTCAGCCGGCCCACCTCTACCCCCGGCGCAACCGCTTCGTCTTCAAGGTAAAAGTCCCGAAAGATTTCGGCACCAAAGAACTGGTCTGGACTCTCAACGTCCACGGCAAGGTTCTCAAGGCCTACGCTACCCTCAAGCAGGATTTCTTTGTCGATGACATGGTTATGGCATCGGAAACCGGTGCCCTCGGCGCAGGTGTCAGCAGCCCCGAAATTCGCGCCAACAAGCCGCCAACGGTAGAAGCCGTTGGCGAAACCGTCCGCACCGTTAAGGTTGGCGAAAAACTAACCCTGTACGCCTTTGTTAAGGATGACGGCGTGCCGAAGGCTCGTGGCCGCAATGATCTTGATGACCCCCGCAAGCAGGTTCCGGATCTGCGTATGATTCCCCCGCGGCAGATCACAGTCGGCAGTTCCACAGGCCTCTGGGCTTCGCTCCTGAAGTACCGCGGCCCGGGCAACGTCTCTTATGACCAGGACCAGCCCAAGGCTTGGGAAGATACCCGTGCCGGTGCCAATTCGCAATGGGCACCCCGCTGGGTCGCGCCGAAAGCTCCTGTCGACGGCAAATGGTCTGCAACGGTCGCTTTCGATACTCCGGGGAATTATGTAATGCGGTGGCACGCCTCTGACGGCGCGCTGACGGTAGATCAGGACGTCAAAGTCACGGTCACGAAGTAAGATTTGAAATGAGCAGGAGCTGATTGATTATGAAATTTGTAATGCGAGCAGGATTTGCCGGACTTGTGGCCGCCGCCGCGGCTTTCGCCGCCGGGACTGATAATTTACCCGTTGTCCAGGGTGAAGTTACATTTTCAAAGGACATCGCGCCCATTCTGCAGCGCAGCTGCCAGAATTGCCACCAGCCGGAATCGGTTGCGCCCATGTCCCTGATCACCTACAAGGAAGTTCGTCCGTGGGCGAAGTCCATCAAGACCCGCACCCTCATCCGCGACAAAGCGGGTGTCATGCCGCCCTGGTACCTTGAGCGGAACATCGGTATTCAGCATTTCAAAAACGACACTTCGCCTTCTGACCTTGATCTGGCGAAGATCGCGAAATGGGTAGACAGCGGAGCGCCCGAAGGCAATCCGAAAGACCTGCCTGCCCCCATCGAAATCGGTCAGAACAAGCATTGGACGGCCGGTCAGCCGGATCTGGTTGTCCCCAGCGAATGGGTGACTGTGAAAGCCGGTTCACCCGACTGGTGGGGCGAACTGAAGCCCGCTCCGACAAATCTCACCGAAGACCGCTGGGTGAAATCAGTCGAAATTCGGGAAGAGAACGACGTTGATTTTGGCACCGACGGCGGTCGCAAAACCGTTGGTTCCCGCTACGTGTTCCACCACATGATCTGGACCGCCGGTGTCCCCGGCGCACAGTTCACCGCTGAAGATTTCAGCGAAGGCAGCAGCGGCATCTGGCCCATCCATGAAGTGGGCCGCAATGCTGATATTTTTCCGGACAACGCCGGCAAACTCCTGCGCGCAGGCTCCGTCCTGAACCTGTTCTCCACCCATCTGCACTCAAACGGACGCGATACAAAATCGCGCCTGCTTTACGGCTTTAAGTTTTTCCCCGTGGGCTATCAGCCGGAATTGAGATACGGCATCCGCGCCCTGGGCAACGGCGTTGATATCGACATCATGGGCGGCCAGGGCAACCAGCGTCTGGATGCCTATCAAGTGCTCGAATCCAACACGAAAATCACGATCTATGAACCGCATATGCATGCCCCCGGCGTGCGCATGTGTTTCGAAGCGATCTGGGGTTACAACGTTCAAACTCTGAACTGCGTAGGCTATGACCACAATTGGGTCCGCGCCTATGACTATGATGATGATTACGCTCCGCTGCTGCCTAAGGGCACCATCCTGCACATCATCGGCTACTTCGATCAGACCGGTGCCAACAAGAACGTTCCCGATTCGCGCAACTGGTCGGGCTCCGGCAACCGTTCCATCACCAACATGTTCATCGATCTGGGCCAGCAGCTGACCCTTTCAGATGAGAAGTTTGAAGAGGAAATGGCCAAGCGCCGGGCAAAGATGCACTACAAACCGAACGAAGTGGTCATCGGTTGTCCGCTTTGTAATGGCGAGCCGATCAAACCGCGTCAGCGGCCAGCCCCGGCCAAACCCTCTGGCGCAGGCTCCGAATAGTTAGTCTGTCGAACAGTAATTACAAAAAAGCGGGAGTAGCCGGGTACAACAGCCCGGTCATTCCCGCTTTTTTGCTTTTGATCCCGGTTCCGTTAATAAATTCGCGGTAAGATTCCAAACAGCAGGAGCTGATTGATTATGAAAGTTGTGATGCGAGCAGGATTTGCCGGACTTGTAGCCGCAGCCTCGGTATTTGCGGCCGGAGCTGATAATTTGCCCGTCGTTCCGGGCGAAGTGACGTTTTCGAAGGACATCGCTCCCATTCTGCAAAAAAGTTGCCAGAATTGCCATCAGCCGGAATCGGTTGCGCCCATGTCTCTGTTGAACTATAAAGAGGTGCGTCCCTGGGCGAAGGCGATCAAGACCCGGACCCTGCTGCGCGACAAGCCGGGCGTCATGCCGCCCTGGTATCTTGAACGCAACATCGGTATTCAGCACTTCAAGAACGATACCTCTCCCACGGACCTCGAACTCGCGAAAATCGCCAAATGGGTAGACAGCGGAGCGCCCGAAGGCAATCCGAAAGACCTGCCTCCCCCCATCGAACTCGGTCAGAACAAGCATTGGACGGCCGGTCAGCCGGATCTGGTTGTCCCCAGCGAATGGGTGACTGTGAAAGCCGGTTCACCCGACTGGTGGGGCGAACTGAAGCCCGCTCCGACAAATCTCACCGAAGACCGCTGGGTCAAATCGGTGGAAATTCGCGAAGAGAACGACGTTGATTTCGGCACCGACGGCGGTCGCAAAACCGTCGGTTCCCGTTACGTTTTCCACCACATGATCTGGACTGCGGGTATCCCCGGTGCTGTCATCACAGCGGAAGATTTCAGCGAAGGCAGCAGCGGCATCTGGCCCGTTCACGAAGTGGGTCGCAACGCTGACATTTTTCCGGACAACGCGGGTAAACTCCTGCGCGCCGGTTCGGTTCTGAACTTGTATTCCACCCACCTGCATTCAAACGGCCGGGATACAAAATCGCGCCTGCTTTATGGCTTCAAGTTCTTCCCCAAAGGCTACGAGCCGGAATTGCGGTACGGCGTTCGCGCACTTGGCAACGGCGTCGATATCGACATCATGGGCGGTCAGGGCAACCAGCGCCTGGATGCTTATCAGGTGCTCGAATCCAATACCAAAATCACCGTTTACGAACCGCACATGCATGCCCCCGGCGTGCGCATGTGCTTCGAAGCCATCTGGGGCTACAACGTCCAGACTCTGAACTGCGTGGGTTACGACCACAACTGGGTCCGCGCATATGACTATGACGACGACTATGCACCGCTGCTGCCCAAGGGCACCATTCTGCATATCATCGGCTACTTCGACCAGAGCGGCGCCAATAAGAACGTTCCCGATCCGCGCAACTGGTCGGGTTCAGGCAATCGCTCCATCACGAATATGTTCATCGATCTGGGCCAGCAACTGGCGCTCTCCGATGAAAAATTCGAAGAGGAAATGGCTAAACGCCGCGCCAAAATGCACTACAAACCGAACGAAGTAGTCATTGGCTGCCCGCTCTGCAACGGCGAGCCGATCAAACCGCGTCAGCGGCCAGCGCCGTCTAAACCCTCCGGTGCAGGCAACGAATAGTAAGTCTGCCGACAGCAGTAACAACAAAACGGGGTGCCCGCCGAAAGGCCGGTGCCCCGTTTCGCATTCACCGGTGCATTGCCGATAAGATAGCGGAAGCCTCGTGAGTGAACCTCAGTCCAGCGCGGAACAACCGGTTGCGGGCGAAGCCGTCTGCTTTACCGCCGGCACCAGTGGTGCAGTCTTCGCCCTCGGCACCATCCACGCCTGGCTCGCGGCAGACCGTCAGCCGCCTAAAGTAGTTGCCGGCATCTCAGCCGGTGCTCTTTCCGCTGCCGCATTTCAAAAAGCGTACAGGGAACTCGCAGCCCTCGATCCCGCCTTAAATCCCTCCGCAAACTTAACCGAGGACGACCGTGAATCCGCACGCTGGCGCTGGTTTCGCACCTACCTCGATGCCGTCTCCCGCACCTCCCTTGGCGTACTCTGGAAAGCCTTCCCTGACCCCGTGGATTTCTTTGCCGATCAGCCCCCTGTGCGTGATCGTTCACGCCCCGAACTTCTGAAGCACGAAGAACGCGCCGCACGCCTCCACTACTACCGCCTCACCAAACTCGGCATCTGGCTGGGTGGTCTGCCCATCCGCCTTAGCACCGTCGTCCGCTACCTCACTCACTATGTTCGCGCCCGTGAAAACTACGCGGGCGGTGCCTGGCAATGGCTGCCCATGATCTGGCAAGGAGTGAAGGCGGGCGCGCTGCTCCTGGTCTACATTGCCCGTAAACCCCTGTTCATCGCGGAGTGGCGTTTCCGCGATGAAGGCGATCCGGCAACCAGTGCTTTTTCCCCGCTCCTCGGCTGGAAAACCTGGCTCACAGCCATGAGTCAGCTGATCTCGTTCTCTGTCTTTCTTTTCACCGGCTATGAATGGATAAAACGGGGCGGCACGGTTCATGGGATCCTCGCCGCCCTGGCGCTGCTCATCATGTCGGCCATCGGCTGGTTAATCATCCACGGCTTTATTTCGCTCCTTTCCCTCCGTCCGCTCACCGGCCGCGATCAGGCCCTCGGCATCAGCCTGCTCCGTGCCTTGGATATAGAAAAGGGCCTCATCAGCGACTATGAGCTCCACCGCTGGCTGCTCGAACTCTTCGGCGAAACCGCGCCCGGCGGCGACCTGCAGGACTGCCCTATCCACAGCACCCCCATGGATCTGGTCATCGTAGCGGCCTCCCTCCAGGGAATCGTCCGCGGTGGCGGCACCGGCCACCGTTTTGAAGCGGTCGCCACCGCAGGCAAGGAATCGCTGGTCAACGCCCTCCGCGCCGCCCTCGCCATCCCCGGCCTGTTCGTCCCCTACGAAGCCAATCCGGAAAATTGGGGAACTACGCCAGACCAGATCATGGGTGCCAAAACGCTGCACCTTGTCGATGGAGCCGTCTTCCGCCAAAATCCCCTGCCGCGCCTGATCTCCTGGCTCGGCCAGCCCGGGCGGCCTCAGGTCGATACCGTCCGCCTCATCTACAACGTGCCCATCGAACCGCGCGCCGAACCTCTGCACCGCGAGTCGGTCAATATCTTCGAAGCTTTTTCCGAAAGCCAGCGCCTCGAACGTCGTCGGGACACCCGCCAGCAGGCCCGCCAGATCAATTTCCTCAGCCACCTGTCAGAAGCCACCGGCGCAGCCGCCACCGCCTCAGGGCGAAAATTCGTCCGCCTTAACGTCACCGAAATAGCGCCCGACGACGACATTACTTTCCGCAACTTCATCGCCCCCACCCGCGAAGAAACGCTTACCCACGCCGCCACTGGCTGCCGCCGAACCCTCGAAGAACTCTACGGTCCCGCTCAGGCCGCGGCCGGTGTTGCGGAAAGCTCCTGCCGCGCCTTCCTCGTCACCATCGCGCCCGGCCGGATGAAAGCTCTCCAATCCGGCACACCCGGCCTCCCGGAACTTTGCGCCCGCTGCACCGGCCACCTCACCTTCCGTGTGCCACGCGGACCCGGCGAAGCCGACCCCGGTGTCGAGCGCGCTTTCGGCACCCTCCTCCGAACCGCCGAAGTTCGCCTCCACGATCTCAACCAGGGCTATGAGCGCCTCAACGGCAGCCGACCCGCCATCGTCGTCCTCGCCAGCGGCGGTGTCTTTCGTGGAGCCACCCATATCGGGTTTATCTCAGCCCTGGTTGCGGCGGGCGTCAAGCCGGACCTTGTTGTTGGCGCGTCCGTCGGTGCCCTTATGGGGGCAACCCTGTGCGCTCTTACCGACATGCCGGTGGAACAGCAGCGCGAACGTGTGCGCAGCCTCGCCGGGCTCTTCCTCGACGTGGATGACCGCGCCGCCCTAACCAGGCAACTGAAGAACGCGCTAAAACAAATGGGCATTCGCGGCCGCCGGATTACCCTGTCGCCCGCCTCGGTCAAACGCACTATCGGCAAAGGTACCGTCTCAAGCCCCGGTTTCGCCGCCACAGGTGCGCCCCCTGCGCTCATTGATGCCATCTCTCACCTGTTCATGATTCCGCATCTTGAGACCGCTTCCATTGCGTCGCAGTTCGTCGCCGGGCATTTCTCCGAAGCCATCAAGCGCTTTTGGGATCAGGTGCAAATCGAAACGCTCCCCAAACTGGGCATTGAGCGCGCGGCCATGGGCACCTCGCTGCTGGGGCCGGAAGCCCGCAAACTCATGCTGCCAGCAACCGGTGACGACGCTGTCTGGCAGAGCCGAACCCAGCCTTACGCCTGGTCGCGTTTCTTCTGCACCACTTCTGACATTAATCGCGGCGCAGCCATGCTGTTGGGGCGCGATACCTTGCGCCTCACCGCAGCTTACGATTTTCTCGAAGCCTGCCTCAGTTCCAGCGCTTTTCCGGTAGTCTTCGCGCCGCGTCCTGAGTCTTCCGTCCTGCCCGGCACAGGCCGGCCCGATGTCCTGTTTGCCGATGGCGGCATGTTTGATAACCTGCCCTTCTTTCCCGCCATCGAAATCCTGACGCAGGTGCAAATCGAGCGCACCCAAACACTCACCTCTCCAGACGAAGTAGTGGCTGACCTCCGGCGTCGCAATGACCACCGCCACCTGATCATCGCCGCCGCCCTCGACGCTGAACCCGGCGCGGAGTATGACGATGTTCATGCCAACGTCAACCGCATCCACCAGCGCGCCGAAGCCCTCAGCACTCAGGTGAAAAGTGAGGAATTCGAACGCTCAGCGCAGATCGTGGGCAAACAGATTACTGAATTCCTTGCCGGTGATCCCTGTGGCGAGGTGGCCGCCAACCCCGCCGCTGCCGCCATCCTCAACGCGACTATCATCGCGGACGTCATGCGTGTCGTGCCGTCCGATGCCGGACACATCAATCCCACCTACGCCTTCTGCCGCACGCTGGGCTTGCGCGAAGAGCGTCTTCGCAAATCCATTGCCAACGGCTGCTTCCGCACTCTCCTCACCATGGGATATCAGCCCAACCCGCTGCTGCCCGTCATCGCCACAAACTCGAAGCCGGACATCAAGACCAGTCAGTGCGTGCATTTCCTGCGCGACAGCCTTAAAATTGAATGTCCGTTCGCATCAGGAAAAGAAACCGCCGCAATCCGCACCGCCTGCGCTGCAGACAAAGTGCAGCTCGATGAGTTGCGTAAATTCAGCGAATTGTCCAAATCCTGAGGCTCCCGGCCTTCCATCTGCATCCGAATCTGTATGATGTTGCCGTTCTTTCTGCTGGCCGCCGCGCTTGTTCCTCTGCTCTCCCCCGGAGACCCCCTGCCGCCACTGCGGGGTGACTTCCTGACGGGCCGCCCGGCCACTCTGCCAGACGCCGCGTCCGGGCGCATCGCGCTCATCGCGGTTGGCTTCTCTTACGAATCCCGCTTCGCTGTCGAAGCCTGGATCGGGCGCTTCCGCAAAGATTTCGGCGGCAAGCCGGAGGTCACGTTCTTTGAAGTGCCTATGGTCGGAGGCATGGCCCGCATGGGCAAATGGTTCATCGACAGCGGCATGAGGCAGGGAACTCCGAAACAGGACCAGGAAAACGTCATCACGGTCTATGGCGGCACTGAATCCTGGAAACAGCGCCTCGGCTTTGCTTCCCCCGGCGCGGCCCATCTCATTCTCCTCGACCGGCGCGGCACCGTCCGCTGGCTGCACCCCGGCAAGTTCGACGAGACTGCGTACACAGATCTCTCCGCACACCTCAATGCCCTGCTGGCGGCGAAACCGGAATAGCCGCTCCCCCACCTCCGGGTCGTGCTAAGCCTTCACACACCGATTCCGCAAAACCCCTAACCCGGCCACCTTCACCACCACCTCTGACCCCACCGCCAACCACCGCGGCGGCGTCCGTCCCATGCCCACTCCAGCCGGCGTCCCGGTAGACACCACATCCCCGGCCTCCAGCGTCATCACTCCCGACAAAAACTCCACCAGCTCCGGAATCTTAAAAATCAATTCACGGGTATTCGACCGCTGCATTACTTCCCCATCCAGTGTCAGCGAAATATCCAGGGCATGTGGGTCCGCAATCTCATCCGCCGTCACCAGCCACGGCCCCATTGGCCCGAAAGTATCGAAGTTCTTCCCCATCGTCCACTGCGTCACCGCCAGTTGCACATCCCGCGCGCTCACATCATTAAAATTCATATACCCAAACACATGCTCGCGCCAGTCTGCCGCCTGAATATGCCTGCCGCGCTTGCCAATCACAAACGCCATCTCCGCCTCATAATCCGGCTTCTCTGATTTCGTCGGCAGCACAATCTCCGCCCCCGTCCCAATCACCGTATTTGCAAATTTCGCAAAAATCGTCGGATACTCCGGAATCGCCATCTCTGCCTCCATCGCATGGTCCCGATAATTCAACCCCACGCAAAGGATCTTCGGAGGGCAGGGAAGCGGAGCACACAGCCTGACCGCATCCAGCGCTAAAACGGCGTCAGCCGGAGGGTTAGCCACCCACGCCCGCGCCGCCGCCAATGCCGCCTCGCCACCCCGCACCAAAGCCAGCACATCCGCAAACCCGGCCCCGCGAAGACAAACCACATCCCGCTCCCGCGCCACACCCGCCCCACGCAGGCCATCCCGTTCATAAGTAACGATTCGCACGCCGCCAGTCTAACAACCTGATGAACGCGGCCGACCCGATATATTAGAACCCAATGCCCACCACTTCCCAACGGCCTGTCGCACGTCTAGGCCTCGCCCTCACCCACTGGAGCGAGAAGTGGTTTCCCGATCCCCTCGTCTTCGCCTTCATCGGCGTCATAGCCGTCTTCCTCCTCGGCACCCTCGCCGGAGAATCGCCGTCGAAACTCGCCATCCAGGCCGGCAAAAGTTTCTGGGTCCTCGCGCCCTTCACCATGCAGATGGTGATGGTCATCATCGGCGGCTACGTCGTCGCCTCCACGCCCTTCGTTCGCGCCCTGATTGAACGCATCGCCGCCGTCCCGCGTTCCCCGCGCACCGCCATCCTCATCATTGCGCTCTTTTCCATGCTGACTTCTCTCATCTCCTGGGGCCTCAGCCTGATCTTCAGCGGCCTGCTCGCCCGTGCCATGGCCCGCCGCGTCAAAGGTCTGGATTATCGCGCCGCCGGCTCGGCCGCCTACCTCGGACTCGGCGTCGTCTGGGCCATGGGCCTCTCCTCCTCAGCCGCCATGCTGATGGCCACAAAATCGTCCATGCCCCCGTCGCTCTACGCCATCAGCGGCGTACTGCCACTCTCGCAAACCATCTTCCTCTGGCAAAGCCTCGCCACCGCTGCCATTGTGATTACGATTTCGGTCACCATCGCCTGGCTCTCCGCGCCCCCGCCCGCCGCCGCCCGCACCGCGCAAGACCTGGGTATTGACCTCACCCCAGCCGATACCGCCCTTGGCACCCCGCGCACTCCCGGTGAAAAACTCGAATTCAGCCCGGTGCTCACTGTCGCCGTCTGCCTCCTGATCTTCGTCTACCTGTGGGATATCTTCCGCACCTCGCCCAATGGTGCCCTGGCCGCGCTCGACCTCAATACTTACAACCTGATCTTCCTCACTCTGGGCCTGCTGCTGCACTGGCGCCCCCGCAGTTTCCTGCGCGCGGTGAATGATGCGATTCCCGCCACCGGAGGCGTCCTGCTCCAGTTCCCCTTCTACGCCATGATCTACGGCATGATCAGCGGCACCGGCCTGGCAGACAAACTCTCTCACCTCTTCGCCACACTCAGTACCCACCAAACCTACCCGCTCCTCGTAGCGGCATACTCAGCCGGACTCGGCATCTTCATCCCGTCCGGCGGCAGCAAGTGGATCGTGGAAGCGCCCTACGTCATGCAGGCCGCAATCGCTAACCACGTTCACCTGGGCTGGGTCGTGCAGATTTATAACGCGTCCGAAGCCCTGCCCAACCTGGTGAACCCGTTCTGGATGCTGCCGCTCCTCGGCATCCTCAAACTGAAGGCCCGTGATCTGGCTGGTTTCGGCATTCTTCAGTTGATCATTCAATTGCCCGTGGTCTTCTTCCTCTGCTGGTTCTTCGGCCAGATGATCCCCTACCTGCCGCCCACAATCTAATTAAATGAAACCTGTCGGGGATGGCCCGCCGTAATGGCGGGTACCGCAGTGTTGAGAATTGTGGTGTCGAGCGACTCCATCAAGCACGCGACGGCGACCAGCCTGGGCAACAAGCCCTTGATCTGCGGCGGGTTGGGGGCCCGGGTACAGCAGGGCTCACGCGGGTCCCCCCGGCTCGTCAGATCTTCGCGTGATGTGAAAGCTCGCGCCAACTCTGTTCGTTCATTTCAACACCAAACGTCTTCGCATCGCTCTGAATCCGCTTCCACGCTTCGTCACCCTCGGTATCGGTGACGTCCTTTACCTGATTGAATCGGGCACCCGCATTCCGGACGTGTGCGGCGTCGTTGAGGGGTTCCTTTTGCGCGTCAGGGAAAGCATAGCGGGATTCCGGGACACGGTCGCGTTGTGCCCGGGCGAGTTTGCTCATGCCGGACAGCAAGCAAATTCATGACCATATCCGGCGGATTGTTTAGGTAAAAATATAGTTGACTCATCAAGCGGGCCGCTGTATGATTCAACGAGTGGCCTTGACCGATGGCGAGATAGCGAACCTTATTTCGTTCCGAAAGACGATCACCGAAGCTCCGCGCCGCGAATTTCGGCTCGTCAATGCCGATCTCAGGAATGATATGAAGCTCGCAGCGGAGGGGATCAGTGGCGAATTTTATGCATTCATGCGGATAAATGAAGATTTCCGGGAGAACTTCAGCGTGGGCCTTAAGTACCACCCAAGAGACGGCAACGGCGATTTTGTCCTGATCCGCTGTAATGGACCGCACGGTGGCTTCAATGGAAAGATCGGATATGCCGATCATCCGCATTGGGCATTTCACATTCACAAAGCAACAGCCCGCGCCATAGAGGCTGGCGAGAAGGCCGAGAAGTTTGCGGAGATCACGGGGGAGTATGCTTCTTACGAAGAGGCTCTTTGGTTCTTTCTGCGGGAGATCAATCTTGACCCTGCGGACATCGCGAAGTATTTTTCGAGCAACATGCAGCCAAGATTATTCGTCAATTAGATATGGCACCGGAACTCGACATTCTATCCAGTCTGAAGATTGATTTCAACGGTCACATCGATCTTCGCCAGAAGCGCCACGGCGTCTTGCAGGTCATAGCGCCAC
The DNA here is from genome assembly GCA_025363475.1 of Terriglobia bacterium. Classification (GTDB taxonomy): domain Bacteria; phylum Acidobacteriota; class Terriglobia; order Bryobacterales; family Bryobacteraceae; genus BOG-234. The sequence goes on along the minus strand of JANYDS010000012.1, from coordinate 17,913 downwards.
TGTTCCATGAAGACGGCGATATGGTTGACATCTTCGTGGACCTTGCCGATGGAGATAAGCCGATGAGGCTATCTGACCACGGCATGACCTTGATGCGCCTTTCCTACTCCTACGAGATCGACAGTCCGGCCAAGAGAAAGATCCTTGATCGCATTCTTTCGGAGAATGGAATTAAAGACGAGCGGGGCCGATTTGTGATGGACACCGCACACGAGACCATCTATACGGATATGCTTCAGTTCGCTCAGGCCATTGCCAAGGTGAGCAGTATGCAGGCGTTCAAAAGAGAGGTCGTGCAGAGCCTATTCTATGAGCAGTTGGGGAGTTACGTTGAATCGGTGCTTGCGCCGTATCTCCCCCAGCCACGCTACATGCCGATTCAGGAGCGCGACGATCTGGAGGTGGATTGGAAGTTCACCCTGCGCGTAGACATCTTTCTCTTCGGGGTGAAGGACGACTCCAGGGCCAGGTTGGCCGCTTTGGCGTGCCGGGAATTTCAGATCAAGGGCATACCGTTCAGAAGCGTGATAGTCCATCAGGATTTCGAGAGTGGCCTCACCAAGAAGGATCAGGCCAGAATAACCAACGTTGCCGATAAGCAATTCACTTCACTGGCTGACTTTACGTCGAACGGAGAGGCGTATTTCGCTAGAGAATCGATGCTGGTCCAGTAAGGAGTAACTACGATGAGTTCACCAGAATTCAAGGCATTCGACAATCTTGTCGGACGGTTTCTATCGGTATCCCACGAAGAGATGCAGCGCCGCGAAGCAGAGTACAGGAAACAGGTTGAGGCGAACCCAAAACGGCGAGGGCCGAAGCGGAAGACGATCACCCCATCTGCCTCTTCCCCCGACCTTCGCGCTTAGAAGGCTTCTGGCTGTTTTTTGGCCTCCTTTGCAATCAGTTCATCGTATGTCAGGCGCTTACCTGTGATCTGAGTGCAAAGAAGGCTGAATCGGTCCGCATCGCTCATGTCATGCCGATTGTTGTAACGGAATGCCTGTTCATCGATATAGCGGAACAGGTGGAAGGGTTCCACACTCACGTACGTTCCATGAAAGCCGCGCTTTATCAGACTCCAGAAGTTCTCAAGGCCGTTCGTGTGGATCGCTCCGTCAACATAAGCTTCAGCGTGGTCGATCACCTGATGGGTGAACTCATCCATTCCCTCATAAGACTTCAGTGCGTCCGTATAGACGTTGGACCCGGGTTCTACGTGTTCGCGCACCAGCGCCTGAAGATCGCGCTTCTTGCGTGTCTCCATGACTTTTGCGCGAACCTTTCCGCCGCGTTCCAAAACCGCTGCGACGATTGCCTTACCTTCAGGGCCACGACCGGTGATTTTGCGGGCGCGGACGCTGGCATGCATATTGCGGGACTTTGCGCCGATGAAAGACTCATCGGCCTCAACTTCCCCCGACAACCTACCGCCGTTCGTGTCCTGCATTCCGAGACGAACCCGGTGGAGCATAAACCATGCCGTCTTCTGCGTAACACCCAGATCGCGGTGGATCTCCCAGGACGAAACGCCGTTCTTGCAGCTGCCAATTTTCCAAATAACCGGGAGCCACTTATCAAGGCTAAGCGGGGAGTCTTCCAGAATTGTCCCGGTCTTAATCGAGAACTGAGACTTAGGGTGCCGGGTCTTGCACTGCCACACGCGGCGCGACGGAACAAAGGCAACATCCTTGCGGCCACACGCAGGGCATTCAACGCCATTCGGCCAGCGGCGCTTGGCGAGGTAATTCAGGCAGTTATCGGCGTCCTTGAAGTAGGACACCGCATCCAGAAATGTCTTGGGTTCAGTGTTGTGCGTGTCCATGAACCCATCATAGGGCTTCTAGCTTGATGCGTCAAGTATATTTTTACCCATTGTTTAACTTGCCAATTGCCCTCGGAGTTTGACGCAAATGAGAGCCGGGATGCCGCAACCGTGAGTGCGCGAGCCTGATAGCGATGCCGACCAGCAATAAAGGTCTCGCCGATTGCACTTTGAATGCACACCGACCTTGCGGGCATGCGCGATGACCCTCTCTACCCGCGCCAACGGGAATATCCCCAGCCCCCGCTGCCCAGTGGGAACAACACCAGAAGAACGACACCGTGCCGAAATCAGTGTAAATTCGTGACGCCGTTGACTTTCAGTTCACGCCCTAAAAATAAATATCCCCAAAAGAATCAACACAAAGCCCCAAAAACCATAAAAATCCTGCCCGCCCAGGTGGTACAACATCCACGAAAAGGACACCACCATGCCAAACCCAAAAGACTACGGAGAAAAACGCCTCGCAGAACTCCTCGCCGGCTCCTTCGGCCCCTGCCCTGACCCCGAACCCGAACCCGCACCCCACCAAACCCACAACCCAAAAGGCGGCCCAAAAACCCTCGCCGGTAAACAAAAATCCTGCCTGAACGCCCTCCGCCACGGCCTGACCGGACGCACCGTAGTCATGCCCGAAGAAGACCTCGAACTCTACCGCATCTTCGCCCACGAATACACCACCTTCCTCAAGCCCGAAACCCCGGTAGAACGCCAGTTAGCCCAAACCGCAGCCGACACCCAGTGGCGCCTCAACCGCGTCAAATCCATTGAAGACTGCATGCTCGCCCTCGGCCTGATCGAACCCGTCTACGCCGTCACTATGGACGACAAGGTTGACGACGCCCTCGCCACCGCCCAGACCTTCCGCGACCACTCCCGTGATTTTGCCAACCTCAGCATCTACGAACACCGCCTCCACCGCATCCTCGAGAAATCCATTGCCCAGCTCAAAGCCCTCCAGACCGAGCGCCAGACCAAACTCCAGGCCGCCATGGACGACGCCATCTTATTGAAACAATTCGATGAAATGGAAGGCCGCCCCAATGACCCCGCCCTCGACGGGTTCGTTTTTTCAGCTGCCGCCGTCTCCGCCGAATTCCAGCGCCGCACCCGCCTCCAAAATGCCCGCCTCGCCAAAACTCATGACTTCAACCGCAAAAAATACCGCCTGGAGAGCTTCCCCAAAGCCGCCTGACACCCTGATCGCACCCCAAAACATCACGCAACGAACTAAACTGGTGAACAGTCAAAACCAGTAAGCCATACCCATGCCCAGCCGCAAACCCATACTCCTCACCCTCGCGCTAACTCTGGCCGCCAGCCTCACCCTTCAGGCCCAAAGCCTCGCCGATTTTCAAAAGCGCGTCACCGAATTCACCCTCGCCAACGGCATGCACTTCATCGTGCTCGAACGCCACGAAGCCCCGGTCGTTTCTTTTCACACTTACGTAAACGCCGGCTCCGTTGACGATCCCAAAGGCCAAACCGGCCTCGCCCACATGTTCGAACACATGGCCTTTAAGGGAACTGACACCATCGGCACCACCAACTGGCCTGCTGAAAAGAAAATCCTCGACGACATCGAACATATCTACGACCAGCTCGAAGCCGAACAAAACAAACGCGCCGGCTCTGACCAGACGAAGCTGAAAGACCTCGAAACCAAACTCCAGACCGCCATCGAAAAAGCCGAAACCTACGTCGTCCCCAACCTCTACCCCCGCATCATTGAGGAAAACGGCGGCGTCGGCATGAACGCCGGCACCGGCGAAGATTCCACCGATTACTACTACAACTTCCCCGCCAATCGCATGGAGCTTTGGTTCTACCTCGAATCCGCCCGCTTCCTCCACCCTGTCTATCGGCAGTTTTACAAGGAACGTGATGTTGTTCGTGAAGAACGCCGCATGAGAATCGAGTCTGACCCGCAAGGCAAACTCATGGAGACCATGGGCGCCACCGCCTTCGCCGCCCATCCCTACCGCAACATGCCCGGCGGCTGGGCCAGTGACATCGAAAACCTCCGCGTGAAAGACGCCGAAAAGTTCTTTAACACCTATTACGTTCCCGGCAATATCACCATCGGCATCGTGGGCGACGTCGTTCCCGCCCGCGTCAAAGCCCTCGCCGAACAGTATTTTGGACGCCTCGCCAAACACCCGCTGCCAGACCCCATTCACACCATCGAACCCGATCAGGAAGGCCCCCGCCGTACCCAGGTCACCTCGCCCGCGCAGCCCATTCAGTTCGTCGCCTACCACCGCCCCAGTCAGTACGATAAGGATGACGTCGTTTTCGATGTCATCTCCGGCCTCCTCTCCGGAGGTCGAACGAGTATCATGTACCGCGACCTGGTCCGCGACAAAAAACTGGCCCTCGCCGCCGGTGCCGAGTCTTCCTTCCCTGGCAACAAATACGCCAACCTCTACTTCTTTTATCTGATCCCCAACGCAGGCCACACCGCCGCCGAAAACGAAAAGGAACTGGACGTAATCATCGCTGATTTACAAAACAAAAAGGTGGATGAAGCCGCCCTGGCCAGAGTCAAAACCCGCACCCGCGCCGGCTTCATTTCGCAGCTGGATAACAACGCGGGCCTGGCAAGCCTGCTGTCTTCCTACCACGCAAATTTCGGGGACTGGAAGAAGCTTTTCAACGAACTCGACGAGTTCGACAAAGTAACGACCGATGACGTCCAGCGCGTCGCCCGCAAATATTTCACACCCGAAAATAAAACCGTGGCCCTGACCATTCAGCCCGAAGAAGGCAAAAAATAATGAAGATGTTCTTAGCCCTCCTAATCCCAGCCCTCGTAGCAGCTCAGGGAGGTCGAACGCCCCCGTCCGGCCAATCTTATAAAGACCTGAAATACCCCAAACTGCGCGAATTCCAGCTCCCCAAAATCGATGAGACTACCCTGCCCAACGGCATGAAGCTCTACCTCCTCGAGAACCACGAACTCCCCACCATCCGCGGCACCGCTCTGATCCGCACCGGCAACCTCTTTGACCCGGCCGATAAAGTAGGCCTCGCCACCATCACCGGAGGCCTCATCCGCGGCGGCGGCACCACCTCAAAGCCAGCCGACCAGATCGACGAAGACCTCGAAAACATCGCCGCCACCGTCGAAAGCAGCATCGGCGAAAGCTCCGCGGCAATCCGCTTTTCCACCCTCAAAGAACGCACCGACGAAGTGCTCGCCACCTTCCACGACGTCCTCACTTCCCCCGCCTTCAGTCAGGACAAACTCGACTTCCAGAAGCTCCAGTTGCGCAGCGGCATAGCCCGCCGCAATGATGAACCGCACAGTGTCACCCAGCGCGAATTCGCAGACGCCGTCTATGGTCGTGACAACCCCTACGGCTGGCTGATGGAATACTCGACCGTCGATAACATCAACCGAGACGACGTCGTGGCTTTCTATAAACGCTATTTCTTCCCGGCCAACACTATCCTCGCCATCCAGGGCGATTTCTCCGCCCCGGAAATGAAAGCCAAAATCGAAAAACTCTTCGCCGGCTGGAATGAAAAACAGGCCCCGGTGCCACCCTTCCCCGCCGTCACCAACAAAGCCAAAAACGGCATCCGCGTGGCCACCAGACCCGATGTCACGCAGACCAGCTTCGCCCTCGGCCACCTCGGCGGCGTGCTCAATGACAAGGATTATCCGGCCCTCGAAGTCATGTCCAGCATCCTCGGCGGAGGCTTCCACAGCCGCCTCTTCCTGAAGGTCCGCACCGCCCTCGGTTACGCCTACGACATCTCCGCGGGCTGGGGTGCGGATTATGACCATCCAGGCCTCCTCGACATCAGCGGCAGCACCAAATCCGCCAGCACCACTGAAACTCTGAAGGCCGTCTTCGACGAAGTCAAAAAAATCCAGACCGAACCCGTCAGTGACGACGAACTGCAAACCGCCAAAGACACCGTTTCAAATGGCTTCGTCTTCAATTTCGATACCCCTGCGAAGACCCTCAGCCGCCTGCTCACCTACCGTTATTACGGCTACCCCGATGACTTCATCTTCCAGTACCAGAAAGCCATCCAGCAGGTCACCCGCGCCGATGTCCTGCGCGTCGCCAAACAGTACATTGACCCGGCGAAATTCGTCATCGTCGCCATCGGTAATCCGAAGGAGTTCGGCACCCCGCTTAGTGCCCTCAACCTGCCTGTTACAGAACTCGATCTGACGATCAAACCGCCCGCGAAAAAATGACCCGACGGACCTTCGCCCTCTCACTAACCGCCGGAGCCGCCTGGGCGCAAACGCCGAAAGGCCGCCCCGGTGGTAAAGCCATTCTCGACAAAGTCATCCAGGGCCTCGGTGGTGATGCCTTCCGCAACCTGCGCACCCGCAGCGAAACCGGTCGCGCCTATTCGTTCTACCGGCAGAAGATGACCGGTTTGTCCATCACCCGCATCTACACCAAATACCTGCCGCAAAATGCTGAAGGCAAGCTGCGCATGGTGCAGCAACAGGTCTTCGGCAAGAAGCAGGAAGAGACAGTTCTGCTCACCTCGAATGAGGCTTACGAGATCACTTACAAGGGTGCCACTCCGTTCGCTGATGCCCGCCTCGAACAGCACCGGGAAACCACGCAGCAGGACATTTTCTACATCCTGCGCCAACGTTTCAATGAACCAGGTCTTGAGGTCGATTATCTTGGGACCGACGTCATTGAAAACCAGCGCGTAGAGGTGGTGCAGATCTTTGACAACGCAAACCGACAGATGACCGTCTGGTTCAATGCCAATACATTCCTGCCAGTCAAGCAGCGCTTCTTTCACTTTGATCCGGTCATCCGCGACCGCCGTGAAGAAGTCACCCGCTACACCATTTATCGCGATGCGGGCAAGGGAATCATGTGGCCCTTCTCAACCGAACGCGAGCGCGATACCGAGAAAATTTTCCAGTTGTTTGCCGACAAAGTAACTGTGGATGAGCAGGTGCCTGACAGCCAGTTCGAACTGCCGCCCGGCGTCAGGATATTGAAGAAACCAGCGTAGGTTCAGGTGCCAGAATAACAGCCGGAGCCGGCAGTTCAATTTCAACCAGAAGCCCCGGTGCGGAGTTCGTCGCCCGCAGCACTCCATGATGCAGATCCACCGCGCGTTTGGCAATCGCAAGGCCCAGTCCTACCCCGCCGCTGGTGCGTCCCCGGTCCGTCTCCACCCGGTAAAAAGGATCGAAGATATGGGCCAGTGCGTCTTCCGGAACACCCGCCCCGAAATCGCGCACCGAGACCCGGTATAGATCTGCCTGTCGCCGCAGCGTGACTTCCACCCGACCGCAATCCGGCGAGTAGCGGATCGCGTTGCGCAGAATGTTCTCAACCGCCCGCCGCAGCAGTTCCGGGTTGCCCTCCATTTCGGCTTCGCAGGTCTTTACGTCGATTACGATATGGTGCCGTTCGGCCTCAATATGGACGTCGTCCGCAATCACCCGGACCAGTTCATCCAGCCGCATCGGTTCCGTAGTCAGGGCCGTAGGATCGCCCTCAGCCCGCGTGACCTGGATCAGTTCTCCCACCAGCGTATTGAGCCGGTCCGCTTCCCGTTCGATGCGGTTGAACGCAGTCGCGGAACTGCCGCCACCGCGCCCCAGTTCCACTGCCACGCCCAGCCGCGCCAGAGGGGACCGGAGTTCATGCGAGATGTCCTGCAGCAGTCGCCGTTGCGACTTAACCAGGCTCTCGATCCGCTCCGCCATCTGATCCACCGTGCGGCCCAGTTGCCCCAGTTCATCGGCTCGCCGCGAGTTGACCCGCGCGCTGAAGTCGCCGCGCCCAAAGCGCTCAATCGTCTTCTGCATCTTGCGCAGAGGCGACGTAAGCTGTCGCGCCAGCGCATAGCAAAGTACGGCCACAATGCCCAGCATCCACCAGGTCTGCTGAGGCACTTCGACTGACCAGCCTTCGCGCGCAGCGTTGTCGCGTTCCGGAAAGGTCACAATGAACCGGTACTTCGAGTCACGGCTTCGGGTCATCATCGTGAACCCCCGGCCGTTTTCGAGGCGCAGATAGGGCAGAAAAGGAATCATGCGCAGGCTCCGGTTGCTCACGCTGCTGATCATCTTTGACAAGTCGCGACCTGTAATCAGATCGCGCCCCGCACCATCCGTCAACACACCTTCGCCGCCAGTCGCTTCCTTGAACCGGGCCAGGAAAACCTCAAGGCCCGCCGGCCCCTGCTTCTCCCACGCCTGCCTGGCTTCCAGCATTTCAAAGCTCAACCGGTTGAAGTCCGGCTGACGGCTCCGCATCAGCACGCTTGAGATGTAGAAAGTCACGCTGAACGTGACGATAATCGTCAGCAGAAACCACAGCAGAATCTTGGTAAACAGGGTTCTCATTCGAGCGACCTCACAAACTGATAGCCCACGCCCCGCACCGTCTTGATGAGCTGCTTCTCGCCTTCGAGTTTCTTGCGCAGATGGCTGATATGCATATCCACCGACCGGTCAAACGGCGTTGCCTTGCGCCCGTACAGTTCTTCCATCAGCTCATCCCGCGACACCACGCAGCCGGCCGAACGCATCAATGTCTCAAGGATATCGAATTCGAAGGTGGTCACTTCCACCTCTGCCCCGTCGCGTTTCACCCCGCGCGTCCCCGGGTCAATGGCGATTCCGTTGATCTCAAGCCTTCCGCCCGGTTCGCGCGGTTCCAGACGCCGCATGATCGCCCGAATCCGTGCCACCAGCTCACGTGTATTGAAGGGTTTCGGCAGGTAGTCATCGGCACCCAGTTCCAGGCCAATTATGCGGTCTTCGTCTTCCCCGCGCGCGGTCAGCATCAGTACCGGCAAGCGGGATTCGCGCCGCACACGCTTGAGGATCTCAAAGCCATCCAAACCCGGTATCATCACGTCCAGAACCAGCAAGTCATACCCGCCCGCAAGCGCAGCGTTGAGGCCGCGACGGCCATCACTCTGGCATTCCACGCGAAAGCCCTCGCGGGTCAGCAGTTCGGTGAGAAGACTGGAAAGCTCCTCGTCGTCATCCACGATGAGGATACGCACGCCTCGAATTTAACACTTGGGCGTTCCCCGTGCGGTAAACCTTTGTAAGATGCCGCCCGATAAATATTTCCACTTCCGTGACCGGAACCATCCTGAGACCATCCCGTATCTCGAAGCGGAGAACCGCCGCACCGCAGAGGCCATGAAGCCATTTGAGCTGCTGCAAACGAAACTGTACGAAGAGATGGTCGCCCGCATTCAGGAAGACGATTCCTCAGTCCCCGCTCCGTTCGGTGAGTTTGAATACTACGCCCGCTACGAGCAGGGCCTTCAATACCAGATCGTCTGCCGCCGGGCCAAAGGGACTGAGAACGAGGAGGTCATGCTCGACTGCAACCTGCTCTCCGAAGGGCACCCCTTCTTCTCCATGGCCTTCAGCCATGCCAGCCCCGATGGCCGCTATCTCGCATTCGCCACCAACACCGACGGGGCCGAAGTCTACACCTTGAAGTTCAAATACCTGCAAACCGGCGACCTGCTTCCGGAGACGGTTGAGGCGGTCTATTACTCAGCCACCTGGTCCGCAGACAGCCAGAGCTTCTATTACACGACTCTCGATCACATCAAACGACCTTATCGCCTGTGGCGTCACCGCCTCGGTTCCCCGCAGCCCGATGAACTGATCTATGAAGAGCCGGACGAACGGTTCAACGTCGGTATCGAGCGTTCGCGCAGCGGTGAGTTCCTGTTCCTGACCGTCGACAGCCACACCACGACGGAGGTCCGCTACTCAACTGACGGAATGGATTTCAAACTCCTGGCCGCGCGCATTCCGGATGTCGAATACTACGCCGAACACCGCGGCCACTGGCTCTACATCCGCACTAATGAGAAGGCGAAGAACTTCCGCCTGATGCGCGCCTCGGCATCAAATCCTGCGAAGGAAAACTGGGAAGAAGTGATTCCCCACCGCGACGATGTGGTGCTGGAACGCGTCGCCGCGTTCAGGGATCATTTGGTGCTGCTGGAACGTGACCGGGGCCTGAAGCGTATCCGCGTGGATGACCATTTCGTCGAGTTCGACGAACCGTCCTGCACAGTCGCGCTGGACCAGAACTACGAATACGACACCCCCATTCTGCGCTTCAGCTACACGTCGTTCAAGACGCCCGTCTCGATCTGCGACTACAATATGAACACTCGGGCACGCGTGCTGCGGAAGCGCTACGCAGTGCTCGGCGGCTATGACCCGGATGGGTATGTAACGGAGCGGATCTTCGCAGGAATGGTCCCGATCTCACTTGTCTACCGTAAGGGTCTGGTCAAAGACAGTTCAAGTCCACTCCACCTTTATGGCTACGGTTCCTACGGGATTTTGACGGAGCCTGGCTTTTCACCTGAGCGAATCAGTATGCTCGACCGCGGCGTGGTCTTCGCCATGGCGCACATCCGTGGCTCAGCGGACATGGGCCGCCAGTGGTATGACGACGGCAAGCTGATGCACAAGAAGAACACGTTCACCGACTTCATCGCGTGCGCGGAATACCTGATCGCGCACGGCTATACGTCGGCGGATCGTCTGGCAATTTCGGGTGGCAGCGCCGGAGGCCTGCTGATGGGTGCGGTGACAAACATGCGTCCCGGCCTCTTCAAAGCCGTAGTCGCGCATGTGCCATTCGTTGACGTCATCAACACGATGCTTGACCCGACTCTGCCGCTGACCGTGACGGAGTACGAAGAGTGGGGCAATCCGAATGAACAGGCCGCGTATGACTACATCAAATCATACGCGCCGTACGAGAACGTGGAGGCGAAAGCCTATCCGAACATCCTGGTCACAGCGGGTTTGAACGACCCGCGGGTGCCCTATTGGGAACCAGCGAAATGGGTGGCGAAACTGCGGGAACTAAAGACCGACACCAACGAACTGCTGCTCAAGACGAATATGGGCGCGGGCCACGGCGGACCGTCCGGGCGCTACGAAAAGATGAAGGAGAAGGCGTTTGAATACGCCTTCATCCTGAAGCACATTACTTAATAGCCCAGCTTGAGTTCGGCCTGATCCTTGCCGTTGACCGTTTCCTTCGTTAGCCATTCCAGCGAGGCGCGGAAGAGCAACAGGTGGTTCTTCTCCCACATGGCGTTGTGGCTGGAGCAGGCGAGGTCGATGAAGACCTTCTTCGTCGAGCCAATGTCGGTATAGAGGTTGTGAACGGCCGTGGGGTTGACCTGTTTATCATGGACTCCTGCCACCATCAAAGTGGGGATCGTAGTCTTGGCAACCACGGCCTGATTCCAGCCCCACGTAGCTACAGAAGGCGCGCGGCGGACGCCGGTGCCCCATTTCGAACCATCCGTATCGGAGGCCACCATTTCGCGCCAGGTTGCTTCAGCCATGGCGGGTTCGTACTGATCGGTGCAGCCGACCTGACGATCCCAGTTCGCCATGAATTCAGACTTGGATTGCGTGGTCATAATCGCGCCACGACCGGGTCCGGCGGGCTGAGTAGCGGGCCCCGCGCGATTGTATGCGGGAGCAAGCAAAACCATGCGGTTGATCTTCTCCGGGTGCTGCGCAGCATAACCACCGGCGCGCGGACCGCCCAGCGACCAGGCCACGAGGCTGACCTTGTCAACCTTACGCAGGCTGCGGACATGATCGACAACGGCATTGATGTCATTCCAGTCGGACCCGACATCGCTAATCGCCTCGGCGCGGGATGGGCTGCAGGGCGCAGGCGTGAGGGCCGGCACAAACGTCGCCTGCTGTTCCTTCGAAAGATTGCAGGGGTCGTTCATTGGAGCCGGGCGGGAAGAGCGGCCATAGCCAGTCATGTCAACCGCGAAGACATCGAAGCCTTCTTTTGCGAGGAACGCCATCCAGCTGTAATCCTGATACCCGACATCGAATGAGACTTCCGCAGGAGTGCCCGCGCCATGGATGAAGACGACGACGTGGTCAGCCGCAATCTGCGGGCGTTTGGTGGTGGAAGTGAGCACAACTTCGCGCGCGTAAATTTTGGCGGGCTGCCCCTTGATGGCAGGGGCCGTGGAGGTGACCGTTACAAAGTGGTCAACGCTGAGGAGCTTGTCGGCATCTGCGGCGAAGCAGGAAACGGAGGCGAGCGTGAGAAACAGGCAAAAGCGCATGGAGACAGTATATTGCGCCTGACGGCACAGGGATAATGCAGGTATGCAGAAAGGCCTGCTCCCGGTAGTCGGAGCGCACATCTATCACCAGCAGCGGGGGAGCGGCCCTTTATTGCTGATCATTCCCGGCGGGCCAGGGGATGCGGATGCTTCGGCCGGTCTGGTCCGTCATCTGGAGAATTCGTATCGTGTGGTTACGTTTGACCGGCGCGGGCAGTCGCGGAGCCCTTTGGATAAAGGTGCCGGAGTGGCTGGAGTGGAGACGCACTGTGACGATGTCCATCTGTTGCTGGAGTCGCTTACGCAAGAGCCGGTGTTTGTCCTCGGCAGCAGTTTAGGCGCTTTGATTGGCCTCGATTTGGTAGCCCGTTATCCGGAACAAGTGAGCGCGCTGGTGGCGCACGAGCCACCGTCCACCGATTTATTGGACGCGTCACATCGTGCCGCGGCAGTTCAGGATCGGGAGAAGGCGGAAGAGTTATTCCACCGGGATGGTGTTTTGGCGGCGCTGCGAAAATTCATCGAGTTCACCGGAGTGCGACGGGATGGACGGGAGGCAGACGCCGAAGTCTTCCGCCCAACAGCAGCCACTACGGCGAATGCTGAATTCTTCTTTGCGTGTGATGCACCTGCCGTTCGCGGGTATCGGCTGGATTTGGAAAAGCTGCGGAAGTCGCCGGTGAGGATTGTGCCGGCGGCGGGGAGTACAAACCGGGACGTCTGGTTGCACCAGTGCGGACGCGGTTTGGCGGCTCAACTGGGGCAAAACCTGGTGGAGTTTCCCGGAGGCCACGGTGCGTTTTCGAGCCATCCGCGCGGCTTCGCTTCGAAGCTGCATGAAGTGTTCCGGCTCGAAGAAAATCGGTAAAGTTAGGCCGTGGAAGAAATTATCATCTGTATCAACGCCCGGAAACCGGCACTCTGGTGGCGTCATTGGATGACCCGCGGTGCTTGCGGCGGCTTGAAACTACCGCGGGATGTCTCAGGTACCGATGTCATTCGGGTGCCTGCCACTTGATTGACGAAGATGACTTACTTCAGCTTTGACTGCACTTCCTGAATGCTGAAATCGAGCCAGCCCAGTTCATTGCTGTTTTTTGAATGCAGCTTCAGGTCATTGAGAATTTTGAGCCGCGTTTCCAGCGCACTGCGGTGGGTGGGGTCTGCCGCAAGGGCAGCGTCCGTGAGCCGAAGGCCTTCCACCGTCTGACCGGCGAGGAATTTCTCCGCCGCCAGTCGCGCCACGGCATCGGGGCCACCTGCCAGTCTCACCAGATCCGGATAAATTGCGGAAGGCGCGGTTTCATAGATGGAAGCCGGATTCATATCGAACCATCCGGCATAGCCTTCGTAGATGCCGCGGATAGACCACGTGAGTTTCCCGTAACCCTCGCCGACTATCAGACTGTCAGGCAGGTGAATTTCGCGCATCAGCGTATAAACGTCCTTACCGGCATTCATGCCCTGTACGACTTCGTCATGGACATACTGAATGGCATTGCGGGAGCGGGTCAATTTCTGAGTGATTTCGGCGTTGCTGCGGATGGGCTGCCCGTGGCTCGGCAGCACCAGTTCCGGCTTCCACGCCATCACCTTATCGAGCGAGCGCACGTAGTCCAGCGCCCAGCGGGGTTCGGTGCCGCGCAGCGTGTACATGTTGGGAAATGACTCATAGTAGTTGTCCCCGGTGAAGGCGATTTTCCACTGCGGAATCCAGACAGAAAGATGATCGGGCGTTTCACCGGGGGTGGAATAGAGTTCAAATTTCACGCCACCCAGTGTGAATTCGTAGTGGTCGTCAAACAGAATATCCGGCCAGATTTTTGCGCCGGAATTCCCGGGCCAGGGCGGGGTGCCGCGCGGCTGACCCGTGCGCCCGCCCACCGCTGCGCCCGGGTTTGAGCCGACCGTTGAGCCGAACTGGGCGGCATTGCGAATGGCGAAGAACCCATTCAGCCGCGCCTGGTAGTTCATGAATTCCACGTGGTTTTTCTGCGCGATGATGTGAGTGCCTTCTTCGTGCCAGAGGGGAATGCCACCTGTGTGGTCGCCGTGGGCATGCGTGAGGATGATGTACTTCACGGGCGCGGCGCTTTTCGCTTTGAGCAGTGCGATATGGTTCTGCGCCAGTCCGGCGCTCGAAGTATCGACAATCACGTTGCCTTCGGGCGTCGTAATCATGAAAGTGTTGCCGAAACCCGTCGCCTGCCAGATGTTCTCGGCCACACGAAGAGCTTCACGCTGACCGGCACCGCGGGCGGGTCCGCTGGTCAAGGGATTATCCGTCTGGGCCGCGGCGAAACAAGTGGCTGCGGCGAGAAGAACGGGGATGGTTTTGAGACGGGGCATGATGCGGAGCCTCCTGAGTCTCACTATGATGTCACAGTTAGCGTCGGCCCGCGGTCGCCCCGGTACTTGTGGTTAAGGCTCGATCAGTGCACTGACGCGGCGGTCGCGAGGGAAGAGACCTCCCCAGATCAGGATCGCGACGTAAATAGGGAAGAGGGTGTTGCTGAAGAGCGGAGCGCTGACTCGGAAATGAGTGGCAACGGCACCGCCGAGGTATCCCGTCCACAGCACCGCGCCGACGGGCGCGGTGCGCGGTATGAGATACAGGGCAAGGCAGACCAGCTGAATCACACCAAGGGTGAACACGGCGCTTGCCGGATATCCAAGCTGGGTAGTGGCCTCGACAGCGGGCGGGAGGGTAAGCAGTTTCATTCCGGCGTCGACGGTGAGGAAGAGCACGGCAACGGCGGTGAGTGCGCGGCCAGTCCAGAGTTTTGTGTCTATCTGAATATTAGACTGCATTCGGTGGTGGAAATTGTGGTTAAATGTGTCCACGAAATGAAAAATTGGGAAAAGCCTTTCTATCCTATTATTTACGTCCGCGGCTACGCCATGTCCGAGGGCGAACAGGACGAGACCACGGTTGATCCCTTCTGCGGGTTCAATCTCGGCTCGGCGGTTTATCGGGCCACAACCGACAAGACGAAAGCCCGGAAGTTCATTTTCGAATCGCCCGTATTGCGGCTGATTTCCGATTTTGAATATTCAGATGTCTACAAGGACGGGCTGGACATTGTGGATGCGGAATGGACTGACGCCATCTCGCCCCGTTCGATAGTGATTTTTCGCTACTACGAGCAGGGTTCGACGATTCTCGGAACGGGCAAGACGGAAGAGATCGGCACCTTCGCCAAACGGCTGAGTGACCTCATTCTCAAAACCCGCGATCTGGTCTGCCGCGACGGGAATGCCGGTATGGCGGCTGATTTCCGCTGTTACCTGGTGGCGCATTCCATGGGCGGCCTGGTGTGCCGGGCCTTCCTGCAGAATCCGGAACTGGGGGACGATGCTGCGCGGCAGTGCGTGGATAAAGTATTCACATATGCGACGCCTCATAACGGCATCGAGATGGCCGGAATTAATATCCCGGCCTGGCTTGGGGTGACCAAAATGAATACTTTCAACCGGGAGGAAATGGCGAAATATCTCAACGTTGAGACCCTGTATGCGCGACCGAACAAACGGGTGGACTGGCTGCCGGAATCGGCATTCCCTTCGGAGAAGTTCTTTTGTATGGTGGGTACGAACCGGGGGGATTTCGCGGCGGGCCTCGGAATGTCGCGGACCTTCGCCGGGCAGGGAAGTGATGGGCTGGTGAAGATCGAGAGCGCTTCAGTGTGGGGGGTGGACGGGGATGGCAAGGTGTCGGCACCCTGTGCGACGGCGTATGCTTTTCGATCCCATTCGGGTTTTTTCGGAATTGTGAACAGCGAGGAATCGTACCAGAACCTGAAGCGGTTTCTGTTTGGGAAAATTCGAATCGATATTTGGGTGGATGTGGCGAGTGTTCGTTTGCCTGAAACTATTGAGGGGAAGAACGTAAACGCGGTTTATCAGTTTGAATTGCTGTCCTCTCCGCAGAAGAAGCCCTGGTTTCTGACGCGCCGTGTGGCTGAGGAAGATTCGGTGGCGTGCAGGAGCCACGAACAGCTGACGGCGGCGACTGACGATGGGAAAAAAATTTATATGTCGACGGTGTTTCTGGAAAGCCAGGATGACAGTTTCGGGCAGGGTCCCGACGCCCCGATCGTGGGGCAATGTTATGGGATTATGCTGCGGGTCAGGGTGCCCGATTACGAGGTGGACAGGAAGTTCTGGCTGGACGAACATATTGAGGGCGCGGCGTTATTCCAGGGTTCGGTTCTGGTTGAGGTTGAGCGGCCCAGGGTGGCAGGGGGGGATTGGACTGCGAAGTATGACTGGCAGGATAAAAAGCCCGGTGAGGCGACGTTGCCGCTGACGTATAAGGATGTCGGCAACGACAAGAAGGAAATGACGATTGATTTCAAGAGTAAGGGGAAACCGGGAATCTCAGGGAAGATCCGGTTCCTGGTATCGGCCTGGAATGGCTGACGCTGACCGGGCGGCTTTATTAAAAAATATTAGAGTGATGTGCGAGACATCACGTATCATACTCTGAAGAGAAATAGACCACCGCCCCTGGTGGTACTTGCTATCGGAGGAGACGGATGAATATCAAAATTTTCGCGCCTGTGGCGCTTGGATTGCTGGCTGCGGCTGTGACGGTACCCGCGCAGGGCGGGATGATCTTGACGGCGGCGGGAACCACGGCGGGCTTTACGCTGTCGACGTTCGCGTACGGTTTCGAGAACACGGGCGGCGGCGGTGTAGGCCCGGTAGGCATCGGCTTTCTCGGCGGCAACGTGTATGTGTCGAACTTCCAATCGGGATTTCTCCGCATCTTCAGCGATAAGGATAACCAGAACGCCCAGAGTGTAGCCCCGCGTCCAATCCCAGCTCAGGGTTTGCAGGCCTTTCCAGCCTCAATGGAACGATGTACGCGGTGAATCAAGGCAACGGCCAGTTGCTTAAGTTGAACGCCAACGGCACGCTGAACAGCACGGTCGCTACCGGTCCTGGGTTCGCCACCGGAATGACGGCGGCCAACAACAACCTGTATGTCTCGAACGTCGGCAGTGGTTCGGTCTACAAGATCGACCCCACAATTCCGACCACCAGCGCAGTTATTACCGGGTACGCAATTGACGGTGTCACAGCCGACGCGTCCAACAACGTCCTCTACGGAACCAGTGTCGGCGGCGGCAATACGCGCGTCTACGGTTTCAATCTCACCACCGGAGCATTCAAGGGCTTTGATTCCGGCTATATTGGCGGCGCGGATGGTGCCGCGGTGGGTACAGGCAGCCTCGCTGGCAACATTTTTGTCAACACGGATTACGGCGAACTATGGGAAGTCAATGTTGCCACGTCGGTCCAGACTTTGATTGCCAGCGGCGGCAGCCGGGGCGATCTGGTTGCGGTCGACCCGAACGGGAGTGTGTTGCTGACCCAAACTGACACAGTACTTCGTCTGACAGCGCCCGCAGGTTCAAGTTTTGATCCTGGTGGAGCTACGCCGGAACCGGGGACAACCGGTATGATGCTTTCCGGCCTGGTCGCGGTCGTTTACGGACTTCGTCGCCGCGCTCGATCCTGAAACAGGTTTCGTCGACAGTTCGCGCAGGTCAGGAGTCCAAGTCAGCGGAATTGCGGTGCAAAAGTTTTTCAAAACAGTCAAACAGCATTTTCCTGCGGGGGAAGCGGATCTGGCCGGTGCGCTGGTAGCCGCGCCGTTCAGAGAAGTTCTGGCTGGATGAACATATTGAGGGGCAGGGTTATTCCAGGGTTCGGTACTGGTTGAGGTTAAGCGGCCCACGGTAGCAGCGGGGGGATTGGATGATTGAGGCTATTACGTTGCGCCTGGACCGCGCGGGGAAGGAGCCGGGAATGATTGAAGGGTTCCGGTTTTTCTGGGCTTTCTATGTGACCGGGTTTGATCAGCGATCCCACTGTCAGCCTTGTTTTAAGGGGACACTGAGTCCTCAGGTGAATTTACGAACGGTGCGGAGCGGTCAGTTGTACCGGATGGATGAACGTCGGACATTCCG
>JANYDS010000090.1 GCA_025363475.1 Terriglobia bacterium | reverse complement strand
CGTTGTCAGTTGCTGAGCTGGTGAAGAGCACCTTGGCGCGCGGCCGCAGTTTCAGTGCGCGAATGCCCAGTTCGGGCATGTCATCATCCGCCACCACAAGATCAATCGGACCCTGATGTTCCGCACACAGCGCCAGCGCTTCCAGTTCATTTTGAGCGTCCAGCACCTGATAGCCATTCACGCTCAAAACCCCGCGCATACGGTCCCGCGCTGTATCGTCGCCTTCAACCAGCAGCACTACTTCGAGTTCTGCGGTTACACCTTCCGCACTGCCGCCTTCCTCTGTAGCCGAGTCCGGGAACCGGTTCATCGCGTGATCCGGAAGTTGGTGACGTCGCTCCACAGTCCCACCGCCTGGAGTACCCAAACGCAAACGGCGACTGTCACAACTACATTCAGGATCGTCTTGATGCTTCCAGCCATCGGTATGTACCGGTTGATCAGATACAGAAGCAAGCCCACGATAATCAGCACAACGACAAGATTCAACAACGGCATTGGTTTTCTAATTCCTTCAACTTAGCCATAGCAATTAACGGCCCGTTCATTGTGCGAGTCTCGGCTGCGCTTTGTCAGACAGTCTTTCGCGGGTCAACTGAACCAACCCGGCAGATGTAAAAGGTTTCGGCAGAAACGAAGTGTTCGGTCCCGTGTCCGCAGCGGGGAAAGATTCCCAGGCGTCCCCGGACATGAAGATCACTTCAAGCTGCGGGCGCAATTTAACCGCACCCGCCGCAAGTTCGCGGCCCCCAACCTGGGGCATTGTGATATCCGTCAGCAGCAGATCAATAGGGCCCGGGTGCTCAGCGCACAACTCCAGACCTTCGCGCCCGTCGCGGGCAGAGAGAACCACATACCCCTGTGACCGCAGCAGGATACCGGCATACTTGCGAACCCCTGCATCGTCGTCCACCAGCAGGACCACCTTGCGTGTTGCCTTCATTCCAGTCCGGTGAGCAATTGAGTTGCCATGCTCTGGTGATTTCGCTAACGGAACCGTTTGAGTGACCATATATGGTCAAGCTGGCCGCGAAAGTACCGCAAGCACCTGATAAATGGAATCCCAAATGCTTAACGTCTGGCGACCACCGAGTCAAAAGGACAAAACATTATGAACTGGGATCAGGTAGAAGGTACATGGAAACAATTTGCAGGTTCTGCTCGCGAACGCTGGGGTAAGCTCACCGATGATGATATGGAAGTAATCGCGGGCAAGAAAGACCATCTGGTCGGTAAGATACAGGAACGCTACGGCGTTGCGAAGGAAGAAGCCGAGAAACAGGCGGACCAGTGGTCTACAGCTCTGAAACATAAATAGATCTTATTGCGGGTGGCGACACTTCCGTTCCGCCCGCATAAGTACTAATTAATGAAGACACGGATCACTTCACTCCTGCTCCTCATTCCGGCGCTGCTCCCCGCCCAGATGCTCCCCCCTGCGCTCAACTGGGAAGACAGGCTCCGCTATCACGCCTGGAGCGCCGGCCGCCCGATTGCACTCGTTGGAGTTGTAGCTTATGCCGGCTATATGCAAGAGACCAACTCACCCCGTGAATGGGGTCAGGGCGGTGCGGCCTATGGGAAGCGGGTTGCGTCTACAGCTGGCTGGTCGGTAGTCCACGGAACCCTTGCTTTTGGCCTTGATTCCGCGCTCCATCAGGATCCGCGCTATTTCCGCGCCAGCGGTACGGGGTTCTGGCGACGCACCGGGCACGCACTGCGCGGCACCATCCTCACGCGTACTGACAGTGGAGGTGAAACCCTTTCCACCTGGCGCATTGGCAGTGACTACGGCTCAGCTTTTATCTCCAATCTGTGGTATCCGGATCGCCTGAATACTCCGGGCCTCGCCTTCAAACAGGGTTCCGTCGCCCTGGCGTTTGACTTTGCCACCAACCTTCAGTCAGAGTTCTGGCCAGACATCAAGGCAAAGGTGTTCCGTCGCAAGTAAGCGATCATTCAGGCTCTAATTGTGACCAGAAATCGTAACAAACAGCCACCCTCAATAACTGACATGACGAAATACCGCCATCAACTAAATTTGGTGATAAGATCAAACTGACCGCAGTAGTACTTTATTGCTGACGCCGAAGGCTCCTCATTATGTGTCCAGTGATTTCGCAGCCGGAAACTTTGGACTGGCTGCTCGAAAACGGCCCCAAACAACTTGAGTTGCTGTTCCGCACCATCATCAGTTATCCCTCCGCTCCCTTACTGATCGCGGACAAAAGCGGAATTGACCACGATGCCAGCGCTGGGGCGACGGTGTTGCTGGGTATCCCCCGTGAAAAGATTGTGGGCCGTCCCATTGCAGCGCTGGCTCCCGCTGTTTTCAAACCGGAAGTTGCGCAAATTTTTCACGACTGCATGGTTCGCGGTGAACGCGCCGGAGTCATTCATCTGCTGGGACCCGATGGCTTTCCCAGGGAAGTGGAATATGTGGCGAAAGGCAATGTATTGCCTGATCGTCACGTTCTGGCTTTACGCAGCAAGAACGCAGCGGATCACGCCGCATCGGATGGCATTCCCCAATGGGTTCAGGATTATGCGCTGTCGCTGGTCGACACGCAGGGAAAAATCATCGCCTGGTACGCCGGAGCAGTGCGGATTTATGGTTTTGACGCCGATGATGCCGTCGGAAAGCATACGGCGCTTCTCTATCCGGCTGAAGAGATTCTCGCCGTTCGTTTGCGCACAGAGTTTTCGAGGGCCGAAGCGGAGGGCCATCTGGCCACTGAAGGCTGGCATTCCCGAAAAGACGGGTCGCGGTTCTGGGCCAACAGCATCTCGATGGCGGTCAGGGACGAGAGCGGGGTCCTGCAGGGCTTTGCCCGGGTGGTCCGTGACTTCACAGGGCGTCATGAATCTGATGAGAAGTTGCGCCGAAGCCGCTCCAGCGTCAAAGGTGTTCCGGAACTTTCCACAATTACCGGGGTAGCAACAGGCGAACAGGAACGGATTCTCGAAGCCAATGACACCTTCCTCGAACTGATTGGTTACCAGCGTGACGATCTGCAGTCAGGGGCGCTCACATGGTCCAGCCTGACTCCGCTGGAATTTTACCCGCTCGCTGATCTCGCCCACGACGAAGGTTTGCGCTACGGTGCCTGTACACCCTTCGAAAAGGAACTGATCCGCAAAGATGGCACGCGCGTCCCGGTTCTGTTTACATCCGCCCTTCTGAAGCTGGTGCCTTACCGCTGGATGGCGCTGATCACAGACCTCCGCGAACGTAACAGGCAGGAGAGTACTGTCGAAGACGCATCAGAATCATCGCAGGGCTTTGAGGAAATGGTCGGGAGCAGTTCGCCGATGAAGCGCGTCATGCGGCAGGTGGAAGTGGTTGCGCCTACCGGTGCCACCGTTCTGATTCTCGGCGAAACCGGCACGGGCAA
>JANYDS010000075.1 GCA_025363475.1 Terriglobia bacterium | reverse complement strand
GCGGCCGGGCAGTGCTCTGCTGGCGGCGCTGACTGGTTCGTCCTCACTCCGCTGGCTGAATGTGGAGACTCCGCTGGTCCGCAACCTGCGCGTGGACCTGCTGGGCGAAACGCCAGGCGGAGATCTGATTCATATTGAATTACAGAGTCGCAACGATCCGAATTTTCCATTGCGGATGGGGGAATATTTGTTTGCGGTGGGGCTGCGGCATGGCCGGTTGCCGCGGCAGGTCGCGTTGTATGTGGGGTCTGAACCGCTGCGAATGGAGAGCGGAATCGCCTGACCAGGTGGAGTGTTCCGGTTCGGTCTGGTGGATGTTCGTGACCTTGACGGCGAAAGTTTACTGGCCAGTGAAAACGTGGGCGATAATGTAATTGCGATTCTGACGCGGCTGGGTGCGGAGCCGGAAGCTGTGAGGCGCGTGTTGAAATGTATCGCGCAGGCGCCGCCGGGTGAACGCGATGAAGCGCTGGCGGAGTTATCGATACTGGCGGGATTGCGAAATCTGGGCGGAGAAGTTCGACGGGAGACGGGGAAGATGCCAATTCAGGAAGACATCCGGGATCACGATTATTTTGGGCCGATCATCCGGCATGAACGCGCTGAAGGTCTGCACGATGGCCAAATCCAGTTGCTGATGGGCCTGATCGAAGAGCGGTTTGGCTTGGTTCCGCCGCACATCCGTCACCGACTCGGCGCCTGTACATCTGAAGATCTTACAGTTACGGCCCGGCGCATTTTCAAGGCGGAGCGGATCGAAGATCTGTTCACGCATTAGTGGCCCGAATCTCTGTCTTTATTCTTGCGGTTGTCGCTCTGGCGGGCGGAATCTGGATGTTTGCGCGCCAGGGTTTTTCCACGCGATCATAACCTGGAACACTCGAAACCTTTGCTGCTACCCACATCCGCGCATGGTCGGTGCCAGCGAAGTACGCTTCTCTGCCCAACCCCGTAATTTGCACGCCACTGGCGCTGTCAGAAGCCAAAGCCCACTGGGCCGATCACTGCGCCACGTGCCATGCAAACCATGGCGATGGCGCGACGATGCTGGGTAAGAACATGTACCCCCGCCCACCTGACATGCGTGAAGGCGAAACGCAAAATCAGAGTGATGGCGAACTTTATTACACAATCAAAAATGGCGTTCGCCTAACCGGCATGCCTGCTTTCGGCGAACCGGGCGACAGCGATCTGGACAGCTGGAAACTGGTTTGCTTGGTACGCCATCTGCCGCGCCTTACCTCTGAAGAAGTAACGGAAATGAAGAAGTTGAATCCGAAGACGCCGGACGATCGTGAAGAAGAACGCCAGGAGGCGGACTTCCTGAATGGTGCATCTGTTGCCCCTGACGAACACCATCACCACTAACTGAAAAGCGGAGACAAGTTACTCATGATGAAGAAAGTAGTGAAAGCAGTAATCGCATCGGCCGTTCTGCCTGCGGCAGCGCTCGCGCATGGCGGCGCGGAACATGTGATGGGTGTGGCCAAAGTGGTGGGCGCCGAAAGCATTACGGTTGAGACTGCGAAGAAAGAAGTGGGATTCGGTCCGTCGCCAGCCAAAAAATAGAGTTCAGGCCAGTACGATTTCGACGGGATGGCCTATGAACAAGCCTGATTCCATGACGCCCGTGATCGCCTTAATATCCCGTTCCATCGTCTTGCCAATGTCAGCGAAGCGCACGTCAAGAATGAAATTGCCGGTTTCAGTAATCACCGGCCCGTCTTTCTTGACGGCGCGACGCATGATGATCTCACTCGCTCCCAGGTTCAACAAACCCTGTTCGACAACATGCAGGGCAACCGGCAGCACTTCCACAGGTACGGCGAATTTCTCGCCCAGCTTCGCCACCATTTTTGACTGATCCACCAGAATATAGTTGCGCGACGACGCCCGCATAACTACTTTTTCGAGGAACATCGCTCCGCCGCGCCCTTTGATCAGGCCGTGATCGTGGTCCACTTCATCGGCACCGTCAAAGGTCCAGTCGGGGCGCTGCTGCAGCAGGGTAGTAACGGGCAAACCGGCGGCGGCACAGGCCAGCGCCACTTCATGCGACGTGCAAATCGTTGAGATCCGCAGCCCCTCACGCCGCACCCGTTCCGCAATCATTTGAATCGCGATGTAAGACGTGGAGCCGGAACCTACGCCGATTACCTGGCCATCCTCCACATACTTAGCAATGCGGCGGCCTGCTTCTTCTTTGGCCGGGCGGTTTGAGACTGGGCCGGTCCAGTCGTATTGTGCGGCAGTTTCCCAGTTCATGTTTTTGAATTAGACAAGGTCAGTTTGATACAAATCGTGCAGGCGGACCAGCCCCAGACATTTTCCGTCTTCCACGACAGGCAGCACGGAGATTTGTGAGGGCCGGTCTTCCATGGTGCGCAGGGCTTCTCTGATGGTTGCTTCCGGGCTGATGGTGACAGGATGAAACGTCATCACATCGCGCACGCAAACGGGGCGGATGTCTTCATGGTCTTGTAGTGCGCGGCGCAAATCGCCATCGGTGACCACGCCTTCCAGTTTCCCCCCGGCACCGAGCACGCAGGCAGCGCCCAGACGGTGCTGGTTCATGGCGATGATGACGGAACGCATTGACGCTTCCGGCTGCGTCCATGCCACTTCCTCGCCGGTGTGCATCACTTCGCGGACTGTCACTTTCAGATTCCGCCCCAGCTGGCCCGCCGGGTGCCTCCGCGAAAAATCCTCCGGGGTCAGTTTGCGTGCCTGCATCACGGCCAGCGCGAGCGCGTCGCCCAGCGCAGTTGCCACGGCGGTACTGGCGGTTGGAGCCAGATTGTGCGGGTCGGCTTCGGCACGTATAGAAGCATCGAGCACCACATCCATATGCTTCGCCAGCGCCGAAGCCGGATTACCAATGATGCCGATCAGCGGCGAACTGAATTCCCGCAGCACAGGAACCAGCCGCAGTAATTCACCTGTGGTTCCGCTTTTTGACAGCACCAGGGTAGGGTCACCCTCAGCGTAGATGCCGACATCGCCATGCAGCGCATCCACCGGATGCAGGAAAACGGCGGGTGTTCCGGTGCTGCACAGGATGGCGGCGAGTTTTTGCGCGACGAGGCCTGATTTCCCCAGCCCGGTGACGATCACCTTGCCTTGATGCCGGTGCAGCAGTTCCACTGCCTGAGCGAATTCCCCACCCAGCCGTGCTGCCGCCACGCGGATGGCTTCAGCCTCCGCGTCCATCGCATCGCGGCCCGTTGCGGTGTAATCCATCACTGCTATCTTAAGCCCCGTGCAGCCCAAGCCGCGCCAGTACGCGCCGGACTTTCTTCGGCGAAATGGAAAGCCGTTTGGCTACACGCGCCACTTTGCGCCCTTCATGTTCCCAGATTTTTGGGATCATCAAATCGGCGAAATCTTCCGTCAACTGCTGAAAAGTACGTTCCCCCACCACTCCCTGAGACCATGCCTGCAACCGCGCATCGACACTGCCGCCGTTCACTACTTTCGACTTCAGCGTCTGCAGGTCTTCCCAGATATGGTCCTGCACTTCGTTCTTGAGCAGGCTGCCGGCCTGTTCGCTGATTTCGCGCGCGGCGTCGAGGCCGCCCGGCGACGTATTGCAAATCGTAAGCCCGTGCCAGATCAGCGCGCGCGCGAGGAGTCGGCGATTTTCCGTGCGCCGTGCCAGTTCCACCGCTTCCTTTGCTGCCGCCAGAGCGAGGTGCGACACCCAGGCCGGGTCTTCAATTTCTTCTTCCAGCTTGGAGTTTTCCACCATGCATTCCAGCAGCCGTGCACGTGCCATCAGGATCAAATCTTTCTTCTGTTCCCCCAGCGAATAGGCCTCGCGGGCTTCATCGTCGGCTTTATAGAGGTCGCCGCTGTCGAGCTGTAAGTGTCCGCGGTTTACACAGACCGTACCCGCGCCGCGGTGGTTAGCGTGCAAATGATAGATGGCGGTGGCGCGGTCCAGATGTTCCAGCGCCTGGCGACGCATGCTTTCGTATTCGCGGCGCAGTTCGGGTTCGCTCTTACGGCGCTGTGCAAGGTCGTTGTCGATCTTCTTCCGCAGCTGCAGGGCGATGAGGCGCTCGACGTAACCCATGTTGGCCAGCGAGCGGGCGAGATTTCGGTGCTCCGGGTCGCGTTTACCGTATTCATCAATCGCCTGGGCAAAATGGCGCAGCGCCAAGTCGTAGCGGCCTTCCCGCCGATACATGCGACCGTAGCTGGATTGAATGTTCCCGCGCGTGATGAAGTCGTCCGTCTCGCGGAGGACGGCATCCGCTTCGCCCAGAAGCCGCAGGGCGTCTTTGATGCGCCCCTTCTGGAACATCAACCAGCTCTCGGCCACACGCATCACAGCAGCCATGGGTGCCGCACCAGCTTCAACCGCAAAGCGCACGCCCTCTGCCGCTTGCTCCATCGCATGGTCGTATTCTCCGGCTTTGCGGTTGCAGCGGGAGGTCCAAAAATGCGCGAGGGCCAGAATTTCCGCGTCCACAACCTCAGCCCGCAGCGAAAGAATCAGGTTGAAGTTGAATAGCGCCTTTTCAATATTTTCTTCCGAAACCCAGACGACGCCTTCTGCCATCAAAACGTAGGAGTAATCCTGGATCGAGAGGCGTGAACGGCGGCCTTTGGGGAACGCGCTCAGGCCGTTCTGGACCACATCAATATCGCGCCAGCCTGCGTCTACCCACTGGGCGACATAGCAAAGCAGTCCGGCGGAATCCGGATGGGTGGAATCGAGGCGTCCGTTCTGGACCCAGTACTCATCAAGACGAGCCATGCCGCTCCCAATGCGGCGCATTCCGAGGTCCTGACGCAGACCGAGGAGAAGTTTTGAAGGCATTAAGGCAATAGCGTACCAGACGCATAGTCCGGAACGGACGGTCTTTACGCGGTTGCGGTGAAAATATAGCTCTTGTTGTCCATCAGATCACCACAGTTTGGCTCCACGGGCTGGCGACTGCGCGAGTAGCCGCAGCAGGCGAGCAACGCCAGAATTGCGGCGCGATCCACGCCGCGGTGGAACTCGACAACCAGCAGGGGTCGCATAGTGCGGAGCATACACGCCATGCCCTCAATCACTTCGCGCTCCATACCCTGCACATCAATTTTGACTCCGTGGACGTCTGGCTTTCCACCGCAAAGGGAACCCCAGATTGCGTCGAACGCTGCAACCGGTATAGTTTCCATGACATCCGCATCATTTATTGTTTGATCGGCCATGCCACGGTACAGCGGAACACTTGGCGAATGTTCGCCAGCACCCAGTCCAAGCGGGACGACCCACAACTGACTAAGCTTGTTCAGTTCGCGGGTGCGCGCCATACACTCAACGGTCTCAGCAACCGGCTCAAAGGCGAAGACTCTGCCCCCCGGACCAACCAATCGTGACAACGCCATGGCGGTATAGCCGTAGTGCGCCCCGATGTCGAGCCAGGTTTCGTCGGGAAGAACATTACGGGCGAACCATTCGAGCAGTGGAGCTTCTGTGTCGCCGCGAATGGCCCCGGGGTAGTCATGCCAGGACGTGAAAATGACCTGCCCGCGCAGGGGACCCTTTCTAATCCGGTGGGGCTTCCGCTCCACAGGCAGAAAGGCGCGAATGGTTTCGCGAATGGCTGTTCTCAGTGCCATGCTGCCGCCATCGCTTTTGGCTTGGGAACTCCAGCGGTTTCATCGGATACGAATTGCCGGGCAATCCGCTCAATATCAAACGTTTTTCGCGCGTAGGCAAGACCGTTCGCGGCCAGGCGGGACCGCAGCAACGGGTTGGCTGCAAGGTGCGCGGCTGCGGCAATCAAAGAAGGTGAATCTTCCGGTTGGACAACCAGGCCCGCCGCGTTTTCAAAAACCAGACGCGCCGCAGCATTGCCAGAGGGGACGGAGAGCAGCAACGGCCGGCCCGCGCACAGGTAAGACAGCACTTTGGAGGGGACTGAGAAGCCGCCTGAATCCTCATCGAGCAGCGCCAGCAGGACGCTGCCTGTAGCCAGCACTTCTGGCATCATCTCCCATGGTTGCGACGGTATGACACGCAAGTTGCGCGCCCCTCGGAGTGTGTCGACGGCCCCGTCTGAGACTACTGCAACTATCGAATCGGAGTTGTCGCCCAGCGATTCGGCCAGATCTCGCAGCAGGCGCGGTTCATGCTTCAAGCCCAGGGTTCCGGCATAGAGGTAGACGAATTTCCCTGCAAGGCGATGCGTTCTGGACCACAAGTTATCCTGGTCGCGCGGGGTGAGTTCGTTTACTGGAGCCCAGTTTTCTATGCAGCGGACGCGTGTCGGGTCAACGCGCCAGTTCGCGAGGGCAGTCAGGAAATCCGGGCTGATGGGGATGACGGCATCGCTCGCCCGCAGAATTTCGCCCTCCAGGTGGCGGTACCAGGCACCTATGAGACGCGCGCCAGGAAAGTGGCGCTTATGCAGGAAGGTGGTGATCCCGGCGCTATAAAGGTCCTGGAGCCAGAAGACAAACTGCGCGCCCATTTGCTTCGCTGCGCGCTGAAGAATCCTTTGGGCGTCGAGCGGGGTGTTGGCGGAAAGTATTAAATCGGGACGAAACCGCTTCAGGCGCTCTGCTGCAAGGTGGCCGTAGCGGATTTCCTGCTGCCGCCGGCGAATGAAATGGCCGTATTTGCAAAAGTCATGAAGGCGCAGACCTTCAATCACCAGCCGGGGCGAATCCTCCGGTCGCCTGTGGACCCCGCCTTTGGGCGTGGGAAACGAATCAAAATGCAAATGCAGGACGTCATGGCCCATCCGCGCCAGCTCACGGCTTAGCTGGACCTGGAACGGGTGTCCGGAGTAGTCGTGAACGGCAACGCGCACGGCTACCTGGCTCCGCTGATTAAGCGCTCAATCTCCTGCCAGTTCGCGGCGGTATGTGTGGGTAGGTTGGGTTCGACGGAAAACATAAGGTTACGCAACCAGATAGTGGCGCAGCCGGCATTTTTTCCACAAAAAATATCAGAATTTCTGTCACCGATCATGAATGAGGCGTTCAGGTCGATATTATGGTCCTTCGCAGCCTCCTGCAGAAGCCAGGGTGAGGGCTTGCGGCAGATGCAATTGTCTCCTGGAGTATGGGGGCAGAAATAGGAACCGGTGATCTGAATCCCTGCGGCGGTGGCCACTTCGAGGAAGCGGGTTTGTACCGCCTGCATTTCACTGCGGGAGATGATGCCCCTGCCCACGCCGGACTGATTGCTGATTACAATCAGCTTCCAGCCCTCCTGCGCGAGCTTGGTCAGAACTTCGGCGGCACCCGGAAGCAGCACGACATCTTCCGCAGCCCGCATATAGCCCCGGTCCTCAATGACGGTACCGTCGCGGTCGAGGAACAGAGCGCGGTGCATCTGCCCGGGGTGCATCAGTCTAAAGCTCCATCAATTCATCGGGTTGCACGGCCCAGGTTCCAGGATGGCGAACCGCGAGCCCGGCGGCGAGATTGGCATACCGGGCGGCTTCCCGCAGGGGATAGCCCAGCGCGAGGCCGATGGCCAGCATCGCCACCACTGTGTCGCCCGCGCCCGTGACATCAGACACTTCGGTGACCACGGCGGGCAGGTGCCAGCCGGACTGGCCGGGTTCAAATAACGACATCCCATCACCGCCGCGCGTTACGAGGAGCGCGGAGGGCGCGATCCGCTGCATGAGATCGCCGGCGGCATGTTCCAGTTCTTCGGTTGTATGTACCGGATAGCTGACCGCAGCGGCTGTTTCCTTCAGATTTGGCGTGACTACCGTCGCGCCAAGGTAGCGCAGAAGGTCGGGTGATTTAGGGTCCACCACTACCGGTTTGCCCAGACGGACGGCTTCGGCGATCAGCCACCGGCAGAAATCGGCACCCATTACTCCCTTGGCGTAATCGGAAATCACGCAGCCGTCGGTCCGTTGCAGGGCTTGTGCACAGCGTTCTCTAAGACGAAGAGATGTGGTCGCAGACAGCGGCCCTGTCACTTCCTCATCGAAACGCACGATCTGCTGCCCTTGCGCGGTGATGCGGGTTTTGATGGTGGTGATGCGTTCCGGGTCATTCACCAGGGCGGAGGTGTCTACGCCAAGATTCGCCAGTGCCGCTTTCAGTCGTATGCCGGCGTTGTCAGATCCGATGACGCCGCCCAGGGTGACTGCCGCTCCGAGGCTCTTCACATTCGCAGCGACATTCGCCGCGCCACCCGGCACGGAACGGCGCCCTGCTACCGCAATTACTGGCACTGGTGCTTCCGGCGAAATCCGCGAGGCATGCCCTGAGACGTACTCATCCAGCATCACGTCGCCGACGACAAGGATACGGATTGAGTGGGCTCTTTCGAGCAGTCGCTTCATTTATGGGCGCTCCACCTTAATGATTCTGGCTATCAGATCAGATGTGGAACGGCCCGGATAGATTGGCAGAAAGCGAATTTCACCGCCATAGGCGAGTACGGTTTCGCGTTCCGGGACGGGCTTCGCGTCATCGGCATAGTCCGCCCCTTTGCAATGAATATCAGGGTGCAGCAGAGAAATTGCCTGCACGGGATCAGGCTGATGAAAGATGGTCACGTAGTCAACGGATTCCAGGGCAGCGAGGACTTCGGCGCGATCACTCTCCGGCACAACCGGCCGCAGCGGACCCTTATTCTGATGCACGCTCTGGTCACTATTGATACCCACGATCAGGATATCGCCCAGGGCTTTGGCATCGCGCAGGCTGCGGACGTGGCCAGCGTGCAGCAAATCGAAGCAACCGTTGGTCCAGACTAACTTTTTGCCCTCTGCAGCCCAGCCCGGCCGGAGCGCAGCCAGTTCATCGAGCGTCCTGATTTTTGAAGTCATTCCTGAAAGTCAGGATACGCTGTTGCTCTCCAGCCCGTAATAGCGACGGTAATAATCGTGATAGTAGTAGGCATCGCTCATGTCGGGCGTGACCTCATTGAGCACCACTCCCACAACATTGGCACGCAGGCGGTTCAGGGTTCCCAACACCGATGACACACCCTTGCGGTTGGTATGTCCGGCGCGCGTAACGACCAAAACCCCATCGACGCTCGCGGCCATCTGGAGAGGCTCAGGGAAGCCGATCATTGGCGGCGAATCGAGAATCACCAGATCATATTCCTGGGCGACTTCTTCGAGTATTTGGGGCAGGGAACGCCCCAGCAGATCTGCCGCGCGCCGCGACATTGGCCCTGCAGTCAGGACGTAGAGATCTGTAAAGGGCGCAACCTCAATTACTGCATCGCGCCACGACATGTCGCCAAACAGGACGCTGGACAAGCCTTTTTCATTCGTCACGCCGAAAAATTTGTGAATGCTGGGGCGCCGCAGGTCGGCATCAATCAGCAGCGTTTTATTCTTCTGTTCGGCATGGGCCGCCGCCAGGTGTGACGCAACGGTACTCTTGCCTTCCGCAGGCGAGGCACTGGTCACCAGAACCGACCGCAGGCGGCAGTTGAAATCCGTCAGCAACATTGAATTGCGCAGCGTCCGTACAGCTTCTTCATAGCCAGAGCGCACGCTATCCCTTGCATCCGATTCGGGTCCCGGTGCCTGCGCGCCCTGTGCAAGCCAGGGACTGGTGCGCCCTTTCAGGCCGTTGACCGCAGGCAGCGTTCCCACAATTTCCACATTCAGAGACCGCGAAACCTCTTCAGGGTCGCGTATCGTATTGTCTGCCAGGTCGGCGGCAAGCACTGTACCCGTAGCGAGTGCTGTTGACAGCAGCAGGGCGATGAGCAGGTTCATGGAGGTGCGCGGAAAGACCGGATTTGCGGGCGTCCGCGCACGGTCCGAAATGCGGATCGAATTATCCTGGAATGAAGCATTGATGCGCGACTCGCGAATTTTTCGTGCCAGTTCGTCGTACACCTTTTTGTCGGCGTCAGCTTCTTCCTTTAAACTCTGATAGTCAAAAGACCTGGCGTTCAGCCGATCAAATTCGGAACGCGTTTCGCCTAGTTGCGCACGAATCATCGCTTCGCGGTCCAGGGCCTGCCGGTATTCAATTGCAACGCGGTCGACTATGTTTTCCCGCGTTTCTGCGATCTGGCTTTCTACCTGTTGGAGCAGGGTCTGGGCGCGGATGAATTCGGGATGATTTTCGCCATAGTGCAGTTTCGCCTGCGTCAGTTTCTGGCGGGCATCATCCAGCGTTTCCCCCAGCTTTTTGAGAGCTTCACCCTGGCTCGACGTCCAGGCGGCGTTAAGAGATCCCGACTTAACGGCGTTATACGCTGCCTCGCGGCGTACACGTTCTTCGCGGACTGTGTTGTAGTCGGCGTTCAACTGGAGCAGACTGGCTGACTGAATGCTGGTCTTCTGATCGGGGTTGATAACATTCAGCTCGCGCTCGAAAGCGATGAGATGCTGGCTGGACAATTCCATTTTGGCTTTGAGCTGTGCCAGCTGATGTGTCATGTATGAGCCGAGTTTCTCGGCTGAATCCACCCGGATGAGGAACAGGTGTTCGAGGTAAGAATCGGCCACTGCATTCGTCACAGCCGAGGCCAGCTTCGGATTGGGCGAACGGTAGTGGATCTGAAGCAGGTAGGTGTTCGGGGGGCGGGCGATTTCGAGGCTTTTCAGGGCTACCGGAGCCTCCCGCAGTTCATTGGATCGCTGGCTGCTTAAGGCATTAGACAGCCCGTCTCTCAGGTGAAAACGTTCCACCACGGGCCGGAGCACGGAATCGGACTTGATTAAACTGGCCTGGGTGGCGAGAAACTGATCGGCATCCACTGCGGACATGATGGGTGAACCACCCGATTCGCCCATGCCACCCCGCGGCATCTGACGGTCTATGTCAATAGTGGTTGTAGCTTCGTAAAGGGGAGTAAGCCGTTGGGAAACCAGGAAGGTTCCGGCAACTGATGCTGCCACAAAGCCGAGGATTTTCCAGCGGTGCCATTTCAACACCCAAATGTAGTGTGAGAGGGGCAGCGCCCGCTCTTCCGGTTCGGCCTCGCCCTGGGAAACGATTTGTTTCGTTCCCCGATACGGCGCGAGATCGCGAACCCGGGAAGGTTCGGTCATCAGGAGATTGGTGCGTTAGAATTCGGTGGCCTATTTGCGTATAATGACGCCAGCAGTTGCAGTGGTTCCAATGCCAGTGACGCTTTGGATCGTAGTCTGTGCGATCCGCCGTTTCGGGCTGTCGGGGATTTGCAGGATGTCTTTCGCCTGGAGCGTCATGTCGGGTTTTTTGCGCTTGATGATGTCCCAGAGTGGCACCGGGATGGTGTGCGTTACTCCCTGGTCGTCGACGCGGAAAATAAAAGCCTCATGTTCCGCAAACTGCGCCAGCCCGCCTGCCTGGGCGATTGCGGTGGTGATCGTATTGTTCGTAATCGGGTCGAGAACGGGATAGATGCCGGGCCGGTTCACGCTGCCTGAAATAATGATTTTCCCCACTTCCGGAATACGGATATTCTCGCCGCCTGCCAGCTTCAGGTTCAACTCCGGATCTGCACCCTCAATCAGAGGTTTGACCGGGACGCGCTGCACCGACTGTGTTCCGTCCGCGCCATTCGGGCGAGTGACGACAATATCCGGGCCGGCATTGTCGCTTACGCCACCTGCCCTGGTCAGAGCTTCGAGCAGGGTAATAGTGCCGATTGCCTGGAAGGTAATCGGCGTTTTAACGGCTCCGGCAACGCTGATAGGCCGACTGTGATATTCGGAAACGTTGACCGTCACTATCGGGTCTACCAGCAGCTTTTCGCGCCGCAGGGCATCGGTGAGTTGTACTTCCACTTCGCTGGGAAACAGACCCTGGACATGAATCGGGGTCTTGATCATGGGAATGCGGATGGTGCCGTCGGCTGCTACCCGCACGGAGCGCGTGAATTCGGGCGCATCATAAACATTCATCACCAACAAATCATCCGGGCCAATCTTCTGCATCGGTAAGTTTGAACCAGAATTCAAATCCGGGGCCGCAGTCCGGGTCTGACCCTGCGCGCTGTCGAGCATCAGTCCTGCTATTAGAAATGTTGCCAGAAAAAGAGGAGTCTGTCTCAGTCGCATACGTGGGAATTCCTTATTAATGAAGCTGCTACCATTCTCTCACGGCCAGAGATACCTGGGTTACGGACCCGGACGAATGATTATGCAGATTAGGTGTATGCAAAGGCGTTTGCGTTTCCCTGGAATTATGACAACAAAACCATTGGTGCGAAACAGCCGGAAAATTCTCTGTTGGCCGACGCCCGTTCATTTGCGGCAATCAAGAGCGCAGGCCAGTAACCTTCAGGGCCGAGAAACAAAAGTATGAAACGCAACCCACCCAGCCCAAAACCAACAACTCTGCCTCAGACAGCATCAGAACCGCGGTATTAACACCGGAAACTCAAAGCATCGTGAATCCTGCGCTACCTGAGTTGCCAGCCAGTTCCTGGTTGCTTGAGAACGGGCTGAAAGAACTGGAAGTACTTTTGCGGGCGGTGGTATACCACCCGTCGGCACCCGTGCTGATCACCGATGATGAGAGGAAATTCCCGCGACACCAGTGTCGGCGTCGGCAAGCTTCTGGGTGTGGCCCGCGGGAAAATAATTGGCAGACCTGTTGACGATTTTGCGGAGCCTGTGTTCAAACCTCAACTTCTGCAGATCTGGAGGGACGTGCGGGAATTGGGGACGCACGAGGGGACTCTTCCTTTGGTCAGTCCGGACGGAACCGTCCGCAACGTTTAGGATATAGAGCCCGGGGGAACGTGCTGCCCATGCGTCATGTACTGGCGCTTGGCGGCACTCCCGCACCCGGCCAAATCCCATCATGGGTGCAGGATTATACGCTGTATTTGCTCGATACCCGCGGCCGGGTGGCCTGGTATACCGGGGCCGGACGCATCTATGGCTACCGCGCCGAAGAAGCGCTGGAACAGCAGGTTTCGTTTCTCTACCCCGTTGAAAACGCTCTGAGAGCCAGCCTGCAGGAAGAACTCCGGCGCGCTGCGATCCAGGATCATTTTGCCACGGAAGGCTGGCAGAAAAGGAAAGACGGCACCCGGTTTTGGGCGAATACGATCACCGTCCCGCTGAAAGACAACGGCCGCCTGCAGGGTTTTGCGCAGGTTGTGCGCGATTTCAGCGAGCGGCATGAACGGGACGAGCAGTTGCGCAAGGACCGCGCAGACATTCCGGCACTGCGTTTGCAGCCGACTGTTGTTGGTGTCGTGTCGGGAGAATTTGACCAGATTTCAGAAGCAAGTGATAGTTTTCTGGAACTCCTCGGGTACAGCCAGGAAGATGTGCAGACCGGCGAGCTTAGCTGGACCGATCTCACGCCGCCGGACTTTCATGATCTGGATGAATTTGCCCACGAAGAAGGATTACGCTTCGGTTCCTGTACACCCTTCGAAAAAGAACTACTGCGGAAGGACGGAACGCGGGTGCCCGTCCTGATTAGTACGGCGGTTCTCAAGTTAACGCCTTTTCGCTGGATTACATTCGTAACTGACCTCCGCGAGAGGGACCGGCTGGAGAGTCTCGAAGCGGAAATCCCTCCGGCTACCCATGAATTTGAAGAAATTCTGGGAACCAGCGCACCCTTGAAACGGGTGTTGGCAAACGTGGAGCTCGTGGCGCCTACCGACGCTACGGTATTAATCCTTGGGGAGACCGGCACCGGCAAAGAATTGATCGCACGCGCCGTCCACCGGCTCAGTCCCCGGCGCAAACTCCCGTTCATCACTCTCAACTGCGCGGCGATTCCTACCGGGTTGCTGGAGAGTGAACTGTTCGGCTACGAACGGGGCGCATTCACGGGAGCGCTGTCGCAAAAAATCGGTCGGTTCGAAATGGCGCACCGGGGAACTCTTTTTCTGGATGAGGTGGGTGACATTCCACTCGAACTGCAGCCCAAGCTGCTGCGCGCTCTGCAGGAGAAGGCGTTCGAGAGGCTGGGTGGGACCAGAACTATCCCTATCGATGTCCGTCTGATTGCGGCAACGAACCGGAACCTCAGCCAGATGATGGGAGATAAACTGTTCCGCAGCGACCTGTATTACAGGTTGAAGGTCTTCCCCGTCAATTCGCCGTCTCTGCGCGACCATGCAGAAGATATCCCTCTGCTGGTCCGTCACTTCACAAAGCTGTACGCGGCAAAAATGGAGCGGAAGATCGAAAAGATTCCAGAGAGGACCATGGATGCTCTGGTCGCCTGGCCGTGGCCGGGGAATGTCCGGGAACTGGAGAATTTCATTGAGCGGTCGGTGATCTTATCGCCAGGCACCGTCCTGCGCGCTCCCATTTCAGAATTGGAGGAGGAGAGCACGGAAGCGCCGGCCAGCGGGCACATTCTGCTCGAAGACGTGGAACGAGAGCATATTCTGCGTACCTTCCGCGAGATGCACAGTGTAGTGAGTGACACAGCCAGACGCCTCGGTATCCCCCGGACTACTCTGCGCGCATTGATGAAGAAATTAAAGATCTCCCGCAGTGATTCCTAATACAAATGGATTAGATTTGCACTACGCTTGGTTTAGATGTCGCTCTACTCTTTCTTCTTCTGGAAAGCGCCCTGTCCCGTCTGCAAATCTGATCAGATCCGGCGTTCACGGCGCAGTTCGTGGGAGCGCAGGTTGATGGTTTACACTTACCGCTGCGTTAAATGCGACCAGCGGTGGTACCGGCTCCGCGAACTCATTCAGACCGACAACTGACTTACGAAAGCTGGTCACTCCGGCTGGGCAGGCACCGAATCGATCAGCTGTTTAGCGCTTTTCCCCCGCGGACTGTTTTGCCAATTATCAAGCGGGCCGCCCGTTGGCAGCCAGTCCGGCAGCGTCAGGGCCAGATAGCTGGCCAAGCCATTTAGAAAAGGTTCATAAGTGTTGCGGAATGCCGCCAGTCTTTCCTGTGGATTCTCGTCATCGGCAAACTGCAGGCCCGCTTCCGCCAGTTCCTCGCGCAACCGCTCAAATTTGTCCGCAGGCAGTCTGTCCTCAGGAAAGGCCAGCGCACTCACCTGAAACACACGCCCCATTTCGATGACAGCCAGACGGGCGGTGGCAAAAGCCAGCCGGGCGCGAAACGTGCGGACGCCTTTCAGGCCGACCATCACCAGCGCGCAGGAATCCATGATGGTGGTGAGCGACCCCAGCCAGGACTGATTGTCGTGTTGCGACCGGTAGAAGGCCAGCATGGGATAGGAAAGCTGGCTTTCCATGAGTTCGGCGCACCACTGCTGCCATTCATGCAGCAA
Organism: Terriglobia bacterium; assembly: GCA_025363475.1. Lineage (GTDB taxonomy): Bacteria > Acidobacteriota > Terriglobia > Bryobacterales > Bryobacteraceae > BOG-234. The sequence continues at coordinate 13,177 of JANYDS010000075.1, read as the reverse complement.
ATCTTCCAGTTCGTGCAGGCTTTCCCCTTCAGCGTGCCTCACCAGCAGCGTCATGGCTGAGGGTGGCGACCCTGCGATGGCGTCCATCATGATCACCCGGGCCTCGCGCCGCGCGAATAGCTGATAGAGGACGGGGAGGTAACCGATTACGATGGCGATGAAGCCGAGTCCGATGCCGGCTTCAAGCACCGCCAGAAGCTTGCCGGGGCCTGTATGGGGGACCATGTCGCCGTAACCGAGGGTAAAAAATGTGACGCCGCTGAAATAGAACTGATTTGGCCAGGTAATTCCTCGGGGGAGACCGGAATCGAGCGCCCAGTGCAGGGTGGCGAAGCCCGTAATCAGACCGATCGCCCAAACAACCAGCAACCAGACCATGGAAAGCGGGCCATAGAGGCTCAGATAGTTGTGACGGCGGTCGAGGGAGGAAATGCGCCGGGCAGTCTTTGACCAAACCATCCACGTGAAGCGGAAGAACAGGCGCACAATTCGCAGGCGGCTCTTGACCCTGCGGGGCAGGAGCATGACTTCAAAGGCGTCGTGCAGGATGAGCAGGAGGAAAAGAACGCTGACGATGATTGTGATTGCTGTCATTCAATCCCGGCTGGGGGAACGATTAGCATCTGAATAGCCACGAGAAGAATTGGCTTTGCAGTCTGGGTGAAAATTGGCGTCCCCAGAGGGATTCGAACCCTCGTTACCGCCGTGAAAGGGCGATGTCCTGGGCCTCTAGACGATGGGGACCATCGGAGGACAATACTCCAATTTACCGCGTATCCCCTTGCGGGTCAATCAATATATCCAGAAGGCCTGATTTATCAGGGGTCGATCACTGCTGTTATCAGTTCCAGCCGGGTTTTCGGGGTCTCTCCCTCCACCTCCTGATTGCCCAGCATCCGCAGTACTTCCAGCCCTTCTACCACCCGCCCGAAGGCCGAATACTGACCATCAAGGTTCGGTGCGCCACCCAAAACCAGAAAGAAAGACGTGGTAGCTGAGTTCGGGTCATCACCATGTGCCATGGAAATGATTCCTTCCCTGTGCTTCACGTCGTTGCGGAATTCACCTTTTATCGGATGAATCCAGCGGTCGGCAGTATGGATTTCGCCCACAGAACGCCCGGCAGCAGTGCCTCCCTGGGCCACGAAGCCTTTGATAACACGGTGGAAGACTGTTCCGTCATACCAGCCGGTGGATGTCAGTTTCAGGAAAGAACGCACGTTTTCCGGTGCCCAGTCCGGTTCCATCTGGATCTTGACGGCACCGAGGCTGGTCTTGAGCGTGACCGTCCTTTTCAATTCACTCAGCGGAGCATTGCGGAACGGCTCACGTTTCTTCGGTTCCAGCGCAATGGTCAGGATCCGGGCGGGCTTTTCCGCGATACCGCCTTTGTCGACAGGCATCGCTGAAAGGCGTTCCACAACATCCATACCCTCGGTGACTTGCCCGAAAGACGCATAATGCCCGTCGAGCGCAGGCTGAGGAGCCACGCAGACGAAAAACTGCGCACCGTCGCTGTCTGCTTTGCCGGGAATACTCACGGTTGAAACCACGCCGCGTTCGTGTTTCAGAGCGCTTGGTTCGTCGGGCTGGAGGCTAAGTCCACCGGAACCCCACAGGGTGCGGGGTGTTTTAGGATTTTTGAGGAGCGGATCGCCCCCTTGAATCATGCCGCCCAAAAGAGCGCGGTGGAACGCACTGCCGTTGTAGTAACCCTCGCGAACGCGGGCGATGAATTGCTGGATGTGTTTGGGGGCACCGCTGGCGGGGAATGCAATCCGGAAAACACCGGAGTCCGTGCTTACGACGGCTTCGAGTTCATCGGGAGCCTGCGCAGGGCTGGCCGTTGCGAACAGCACCAGCCCTGCACTGAGGACGAAAAACTTACTGAGCGACGGCCTTGGCACAATATTTGTCGAACACCGAAGTTAACACATCCGCGATCTGGTAGGCATCACGGGATTCGATGTCGCGGCGGTGCATCATGTAAACCGGTTTGCCGTTCTGAAAAAGCGCGATTGAAGGGGATGAAGGCGGGAAGTCGGACAGAATGTCGCGCAGGTGTTCGAGCGCAGCTTCGTCGCCGCCCGCAAAAACTGTGGCGGCTTTGTCGGGACGGACGGAATGCTGGAGCGCCATGCCGATACCGGGGCGGGCCTTGCCTGCGGCGCAACCACAAACGGAGTTAACAACCATCAGCACCGTGCCGTTTTCGGCCGCGATGGCGCGGTCAACATCGGCGGGGGTGCGGGTTTCCTCGATGCCGTACTGGGTCAGGTCCTGGCGCATGGGGATAAGCAATTGTTCTGGATATGGCATAGCTATTAAAAGCGTACCAAATTGGTCCCATATGTGAACGGTGACAGGCGATGTACGCATTGATAACTTTATATGTACGTTTTTATGTTAAGCTGACAACATGGAGTTGAAAGCGACAGAATTCCGCAAGAATTTGTTCCAGGTGCTGGATTCCGCCCTGCACGGTGAGACCGTCGAAATTATCTACAAGGGGTCAAAGCTGCGGCTCGCACCGCCACCGCCACAGAAACAGTCCAGGCTTTCCCGCATGGTTAAGCGTGAGGGCCTTCTTGTGGATCCGGAATCGATTGTCGAGTCTGACCCAGAACTCATGGCGGAATTCGAGGCCGAGTGGGAAGCGGAATGGAAGGAACTCTATTGAGCCTCGGGTATCTGGATACACATGTCTGTGTCTATCTTCACTATGGGCAGGCAGCGAGTTTAACCGCAGAAGCGAAACGCCAGATTGAGGCGAAGGACGAATTATTTATTTCTCCGATGGTGCTTCTTGAACTCGGCTACTTGTTCCGCAAGAAACGGATTGCACATACAGCACCGGTCCTGTTCGCCACACTGAATGCCTCCTTCGGGATCAGAGTCTGCACCCTGCCATTCACGGAAATTGCGATGGAAGCACTGAATATCGAATGGGCCTCCGATCCTTTTGACCGGATCATCGTCGCGAACGCGAAAATCAATAACGAAGCAACCCTGATCACCCGCGACCGCCTGATCCGCAAAAACTACCCGCCAGCCGTCTGGTAAACCGCTAAGTCCGCCAGATCGCCTTTGCGGCCAGCAATGCCAGACCCGCAAGCCATCCGGCCAGAGCTTCATATTCGCGATTCTTCCGATACAGTGCTGCCGAAAATTGGTGCGGCCCCAGATTTTCCGGCCACCGGGGAACCAGCAGCGGTACGCGCCGCGCAAAGTCCGCATAACCCGGCAGAATGGCCGACAGGTGCTGTTCTTCAAGTTCAATCGCAGGCAGATACACCAGGGCGAACAGCACGGCAAACAATGCGGCTAATCCCAAGCTCCGCGCCGCCGCCGCCAGCCCCAGCGCAGTAATTAATGTACCGAGATAAAGCGGATTCCGTGTGGCCGAATAAGGTCCGGAAACCGCCAGTCGCTGGTTCTTCGACAGATGCCCCGCAGCCCACGCCCGCAACGCCAGGCCGCAGGCAGATAACACTGTTCCGGCCACCAGCGAATTGAGATCCGGATGGGAAAACCACGCAAACGCTGCCACCATCACGAAGCCCGCCGGAACCCGCAGTTTCGCCACCCTGTCGGCATAAGCTTTCGGGAACCAGTGGCGACGTGAAATCACGCCAATCTCAGGCATGACAACCCATTCTGGCCACCAGCGCCTTCATTACTTGTTCCGGCCGGATCGCCCGCATGGAAGCGTCAATTACGCTGCCGCGCCGGTGCGTAGACACAGTATCCGGCGCGCGGAAAACTTCAAAATCGCCACCATACGGACCATTGCGCGCCGGGTCTGTCGGGCCGAAAACGGCAACCCCGGCCTTGCCCAGCGCGGCTGCCAGATGCAGCGGACCGCTATCAACGCCAATCACCAGAGCCGCGCGCCGCGTGGCATGAATCAGCCCGCCAATGCCGCTTTCATGCACCAGAGTTCCGGCCACCAGGGGCACCGTTCCCGGCGCCCCATTGAGTACCAGAGGCAGGCCCAGCTTCTGTTTCAGCATCACGGCGAGTTCTTCATAATATTCCAGCGGCCACTGTTTCGACGTCCAGCCGGCCAGCGGACTCGCCAGCGCAAACCCTCCCGCCGGAAGCTCGCCTTCAGCCACGCCGGTGGGCAGGGGAAAGTCGCGCAGACGCTGCCGTGCCCCGGCGCTGGCGGCCAAATCCAGAGCTTGTTCCACCACATGTACCGAGCAACTATTTACTCGCGACGAATAAAAGAAACCGGCCGGACGTTCGCGCACCAGGCCGGGTCCATACCCGGCAATTCGTTCCGGGCGGGCCAGATGTGCGATCACGGCAGATTTGATCAGACCCTGAAAATCAACGGCAAGGTCGTAGCGTTCCGTCAGCAGTTCAGCCCGCGTGCGTCGCCAGGAGCGCGGTTCGTGGCGATGAAATTCGACAATGCGATCCACCAGGCCGTTGCCTTGCAGCAGAGGAATCCACTTCGATTCCACTACCCAGGTGATGCGCGCACGGGGGTAGCTCTGGCGCAAAGACGCCGCAGCGGGCAGCGCGTGAATGATGTCGCCCATCGCGCCCAGACGGACGATCAGAACACTCTTCACCTCGTCAGGCAAGCCGTAGTCTACCACCGCTGACGTCATTATTTATGCAAGTCCGGACCCGTTTCCAGCAGCTCCCGGGCGACGGAAACTACGCGAGCCGCCGTCACATTCGTCATACACGGGTGAACCACGGGACTGCTGATGGGGCACTCGCGTTTCATGCAGGGCGCACACTCCACCGGTTCACGCACAATACGCGCCAGAGGCCCGGCAGGCCCGGTGGCAAACTCATTCGTGGGCCCGAATACAGTGACGGAAGGTACACCCAGGGCCGCCGCAACGTGCATGGCCCCGGAGTCATTCGTCAGAAACAAACTGCACGCGGCAGTCATGTCGATAAAGGCCCGCAGCGCGGTGGTGCCCGCGAAATTGCGCCCGCCGCAAGCCTGCGCGACCTGTTCGCAAAGGTCTTTTTCCGCGGCAGAACCAAACACTGCAATGGACCCGCCCAGTTGCGCCGCCATTTCCTTCGCAGCTTCGGCAAACCGCTCCGGCAGCCACCGCTTGGCCGTGCCATAAGCCGCGCCCGGACTGATACCAACTACCGGCAACTTCACTTCCAGCAAACCAAACAATTCCCGGCCATTGCGGCGGGCTTTTTCGATGTCGTCAAGCCGGATCTCCGGCATCTCTGGCAGCGCGTCAGCAAGGCCGGCGCGGCGCAGCAGTTCCAGGTAGTAGAAAACCTCATGTTGCGGAATCTCACCTGCCTGGGGCACGGGAATCGCGCTGTGCAGCAGCCAGCCGCGGCCATCGCGGTTATAGCCCACAACGCGCTTCACGCCCGCCAGTCTCACCACCGCCGCACTTTCAAAAGAATTTGGCAGCAAAACGGCAAGATCAAAGTGTTCGCGCCGCAGGCGCTTTATCGCTCTCCACTTCGCGCCCCAGTCACGCGCTCCGGCGCGGCCGGGAAGTGGAATTACGCGGTCAATGCAACTTTCACTCTCATAAAGAGCCGCTACCGCCGGCTTGGAAAGTACAGCCAGATCTGCGTCCGGAAAACGCGCACGCACCGCCCGGATAGCAGGCAGTGACATAACCGCATCGCCAAGCCAGTTGGTAGCGCGGATGAGAATTTTCACGTTCAGGATTCTGTGGCCGAACCGGCCGCAGCGGTGAGATGGGCGAGGGCCTCGCTGTCTTCAGGAATTTCCGGCTCGGTTTCGGGCATCAGTAATCTTTCCAGAAACGCCACCAGTTGTTCCTTCGCGCCGCCGAAGTGGTTATCCAGAAACTGTCCCAGCGCCAGGTTACGCAGCTTGTCGCGTTCCACCGTGGCCTGATACCGGAAGCCTCTGCCCTCTTTGCGGCGCGATACTGCGTTGCGTTGGGAGAGGCGGTCAAGCAGTGTCAGAACCGTTGTATAGGCCAGCGGCCGGGTGCGCCCGACAACCGTGCGGACATCTTCCACATTGCCCTCGCCCAGTTCCCAGAGCGCATTCAGACACATCATTTCGAGTGGCGGGGGAAGTTCGCGGTCGCGGGCCATACCTATTTACCTTCCTCATGAAGTGCCAGTTGCAGTTTGTCTCCAAAAATCGAGCCATTTACCGGGTGCGCGGAAACCGGGGCCGTTGTCGCCGCAGGCTTCTCCGCCTCCGGCACCGGCTCGGCAGCCAGATAACGCTGCTTCCGCAGAACTGTGCGCTCAAGGGTCGGGCTCCAGGCTGTAAAGAATCCATCGGCATGAGGATCTTTTTCGCTGAGCACCCGCATGGCCTCCATCTTGGAATCAAGATCATCCAAATAATGCAGCAGCAGTGCTTCAGGGAATACCGGCACCTTAGGCGAGCCGAATTCCAGCCTGCCGTGATGGCTCAAAATCATGTGTTCAATCAGATTGCGCAACTCGGCCGGAAATTGCGGGAACAAGCGCACTTTCTCAGCCATCATGCGCATGGCAATCGAAATATGGCCCAGCAGCTGGCCTTCGGTGGAATAGCCGAAACCCCGCTCATAGGTCAGCTCATGAATCTTGCCGATATCATGCAGCACGCAGCCCGCAAGCAGCAGGTTGCGGTCTACTGAGGGATAGTGCGCCGCTGTTACTTTCGCCAGGCCGCACAGAGACAGCACATGCTCCAGAAGGCCGCTGCGGAAGGCATGGTGAATACTCTTCGCCGCAGGTGCTACGCGGTAGCGGGCAGCGATATCCGGGTCATCCAGAAACGCATCCAGCAACTGCCGAACGTGGATGTTTTCGAGGCTGGCCACCAGCGCCCGCAATTCACTCCACATCTCATCCGGATCGCGCAGGGACGCCGCGAAGAAATCCCGGAAATCCACCTCAGCATCCGGCACCGGGCGCAGCTTGTGAATGGTGTACTGGCTGCGGTTATTGTAGAGCTGCATCAGCCCTTTGACTTTGACGAAGTCGTCGCGATCAAAGGTATCCATTACCTCAGCCACACCATCCCACATCTTGGCGTCGATTTCGCCGGAGCGATCAGACAGCAGCAGGGACAGATAGGGCTCACCTGTCCGCTTCTGCCGCACCTCTTTGGTATGAACCAAAAAAACGCCGGTCGAGACTTCGTTCGGCTTCAGATCCCGAATATAGGGTGACTTCATTGTGCCGGTACAACCGCTCCGCGGGAAGGCACAGGGGGGGCGGCGGGTGCAGCCGGCATGGCAGTTTCGGGTGCTGCTTTACCCAGTCGGCCGTAGGGGATCACTTTCAGCAGCCGTTTGCGCCGGTTCGCTCTCACAGCTTCTTTGGTGGTGGTTTCCGGTTTCAGCTGGGCCGGGTCCTGCCAGCTGGTATCTTTCATGGGGGCCGCGCCGCTGTCGATAAAGCCGGGCTTGATTTGCAGGAAAGCGTTGGTCCGCAGTGAAGTCAGAAATTCCCGAACGCGGGGCGCACCGCGCGGCTCCGCGAGGATGCTGTTGATCTCAGTCTGCACTTCTTCAAAAGCGGCTTGTCCGGCGGAATAGCGCTCTTCCACGCGCAGAATTACGAAGCCGTTCGGGGTCTTGATCGGGTCCGAAATGTAGCCCTTGTCGTGGACAAAAACCACATCGTCAATTTCCTTGCGCAACTGGCCGCGTTTGAACGAACCCAGTTCGCCGTCCTGCGCCGCAGTGGGCGCATCGGAATTCTGCCGGGCGAGATCGCCGAATTTTTCGCCTTTGCGTGCACGGTCCGTCAGCCCTTTGGCTTTCTTCTCCGCTGCCGCCACGCGGTCAGCACTGTTGTCGCCTGTGGCCACCAGCAGTTCACGCAACATCACGATTTCTTCGCGCACAAAATCGGTCTTGTGCTCGTTGTAATATTTTTCCTGCTCGGCTCGCGGAATAGTAATGTTCCGCCAGACTTCTTCGCTGAGCACGCGCTGGGTCAGATATTGATTCTTCATCTGCAGCTTAAAATCTTCAAAGCTGATCCCTGACTGTTCGCGCATCCATTCGTGAAATTTTTCGGGGTCGCTGACTTTGCTCTGGGACTGTATGTCCGCAATCCGGCGGTTCACTTCCGTATCGACATTGATGTTCAGTTCCTTGCCTTTTTGCACCAGCAGCAACTGATCAATCTGGTCGCGCAGGGAATCGGAAGCTTTCTTTCCCACCGCGTCTTTGAGCGCGGTCCCGGTCAGTTTCTGCTGCGCCATCTCGGCTTCAAATTCCGCCCGCTGCTTCGCCAGTTCGCCCCGTGTGATGATGTCGCTGTTCACCTTGGCAACAATCTCTTCCACGACGCGAACCTGCGGATCAACCCGATCGGCAGCAAAAAGGGCTGGAGCTGTCACTAACGCGGCTGCCAGCCAAAAGCGGATGCACATATGTAGTTATTATGCCAAACCCATGCCGCGCGTTTCGCCTGTTTCTTCCTGCTATGAATGCGTCTATGATCTTGAGTATGACGATTCGCCACCGGCGCGCCAGGTTGTTGCTGACTCTGGCCATCGTTGTCCTGTTGTGGAAACCACACGCGGTTGTGGCCGGAGGCCCTGGTTTTAGTTCCGTCCATCGTCTGGAAGACAGTTTCGAACGCTACGGACGCGAGTTTGGCCCTATCACCCAGGCGCAGTATCTTGATCTTGCGCAGAAGTTGCGTGATACCCGTCCTGGCAGCAATATCCTCGAATCCAGGCGACCCAACGGCATCATTTCCAAATTTGACCGCAAGCGCGGTTTCTTTGGTTCGTACGATCCGGACCGAACAATTCGGAGTTTTTTTATCCCCGTCGACGGCCTGCGCTACTTCGAGCGTCAGTCGCGGAGATATGACTCGAAGTAAGACGAGGAACATTCTGGCCTTCAAAGCGCTGTGTTAAAGTTCAGGGTGATATGGCATCTCGCAGCGTCAATAAAGTCATCCTTGTAGGACACCTCGGGCGGGACGCCGAGACGAAATTCACGCCCGGTGGCGTGTCCGTGACGAAGTTTTCCGTCGCCACCAACCGGCGCTGGAAAGACCAGCAGTCCGGTGAGTGGAAAGAAGAAACAGACTGGACTAACGTCGTTCTGTGGCGCGCCGAAAACCTTGCCACCTACCTCACCAAGGGCACGCAGCTCTACGTGGAAGGCCGGTTGCAGACGCGGAATTACGAAGATAAAGATGGCAAGAAGGTCTACACCACCGAAGTTGTGGCCGATGAAGTGATCCTGCTCGGCGGCAAGGGTGGCGGTGGCGGACGTACCGGCGATGAATTCTCGCAGCAGCCTGTTTCCATGCCCCGGAGCAGTGCCTCGCGCGCTCCTCAGCCCGCAGCGGATATGGGCGAGTCTTACGGCCAGGGTATTACGGACGACGACGTTCCGTTCTAAATTTTCGCGTCAACATCGCGTCGGGTGACGCGCAATAGAGCCTTTTAGCGACGAACGCCGGCGGCGTGTGCGGTTGCCGCCGGCAATAAGGCGGTCCACGCCTTGCCGCGACGGGCATTCCACACGAAGCCCAGACTTTGCCGCACTTCACGCTCATCGAGAGGCAGCCGCAGGGAATGAAACACACCGGCATCAGCTAACTGTAGCGAGTCGATCGATTCCGTAAAGCCAAGACACAAAACAGGTAATGCCCCAGGCGCTGCCCGCAGCACCGCGCGCAGTGCCTGTTCCCATGGCAGACCAAGAGCGGCCGGACTGAACAGCACCGCTACCAGGTCCTGACCGGCATTTGTCGTGGCTCGATAGACAGCCGCCAGGTCATTCAGCGTTGATGCCCGCTTCAGTGACCAGCCGAACTCTGCCACCATACTTTCCAGCGACAGACTACCCGCCGGAAGAAAACCCGTGACGACTGCAATTCCGTGTAACACACACCGGATAAAGCAATTCTCATGCCGAACCAGCAAGCCTATTGAATGGTACTGGCGCCTTCCACTCCAAACGACTGCATCGCCACATTCCGGTTCACGTAATTGTCCAGATTGATCACATACGTCTCTGGCGCGTCAATCAAAATCGGCGAATGTGTCGCGCAGATGATGCGGAAACCACGCTGGTCAACCAGTTCCATCAGCATCTTCAAAATGCGCCGCTGGTTCGACGCAGACAGCGCCATCTCCGGTTCATCCAGCAGTAGGGTCGTGCCGCGCTCCAGGGCGGGAAAATTCTGCTGAAACATCGCCAGCATCACCTGTCCGTGACTCGCCATTTGCAGGAATTCCAGCATTTCCGGCTGGTCTTTGAAGAACTCCATCTGCATCCGCGGGTTGTGCTGTTCCGCGTCAAACAGGAAGACCTTGCCCTTCTTCACGTCGCCGTATTCGAGCTGGTAAACAAATGCTTCCGCCTGCTCGCCGCGCAGCGCAAGGTTAATCGAATGCAACAGAGTGGATTTGCCTGATCCGTTTTCGCCCGTCAACACCACGAGCGGGTGCGACAAGTCGACGATCATGGGCATGTGAAAGTTCAGATTCGTGAATACAGGATGAGCAAGGATCTTAAGGAACACTTGTCTTCAGGATATCAATGACCGCAGGCACTTATTCCTGGCTTACGATCAAACCGGAACGCTGCAGCAGCGCATCCGGGTCCGGGTCACGACCCATGAAACGCCGGTAGAGTTCAGCCGGGTCTTCGCTGTCACCTTTGGAAAGGATGTGTTCGCGGAAGGCGGCACCGGCCTCGGCATCAAACACTCCCGCCTTTTTAAAGCGCGTGAAGGCATCCGCATCCAGCACTTCCGCCCACTTGTACGAGTAATAACCCGCGCCATAACCCACCGGGCTTGAGAACAAGTGAGTAAAGCCCGCGATCATGGCGTAATTTTCCGGGAAGGTGGCGGAGGCGAAGGGCTGCAGCAGATCGCGCGCGTATTCAATCACGTCTCCGTCCCGTGCCGAATCGAATTCACGGTGCAGCTTCAGATCGACAAAACCAAACCCCAGCTGCCGCATCTGCGTATTGGCACCGCGATACGTCCGCGCCCGCACCATCTTTTGGAACAGCTCATCGGGAATTGGTTCGCCTGTCTGATAGTGCCGCGCAAACAGATCCAGCGCTTCCCGTTCCCAGCACCAGTTCTCCATGATCTGGCTCGGCAGTTCGACAAAATCCCAGGCCACAGCCGTTCCCGCCAGACTCCGTACATCTACACGGCTCAGCACATGATGCAGCAAATGGCCGAACTCGTGAAAAATCGTTTCCACTTCGCGGTGGGTCAGCAGCGCCGGTTTGTCGCCAATGGGCGGCGTCAGGTTGCCACAAATGCAGCCCGCATGGGGCTCGAAATGGCCAGGCATATCCACGCCTGTGATGAAACCTTCCATCCAGGCGCCATCGCGCTTGGTTTCGCGCGGGTACCAGTCCGCATAGAATCCGCCCAGAAGCAGATTCCCATCGTGAATTTCGTAGTAGCGCACGTCTTCATGCCAGAGCGGCACGCCTTCGCGCCGCTTGACCTTGATGCCGTAAAGGCGTTCCACAATTGCGAACATCCCCTCAACTACGCGTTCGGCGGGGAAGTAGGGCCGGAGCTCTTCTTCGTCGAAATCGTAAAGGGCGCGGCGCTGTTTCTCCGCCCAATACCCGATATCCCAGGGTTCCAGTTTCTCGCCTGCATAGGCTTCGAGGACGGCGTTTTCTTTGGCGAAGAACGGGTCGGTTTTGCCTTTGAGTTCTTCCAGAAATTGCACAGCGCGTTCGCCTTTGTGGGCCATGCGGTCATGCAGTACAAAGTCGGCGAAATCGGCAAAATTGAGCAGGGTGGCTTTTTCCCGTCGCAGTTTCAGAATTCGCCCGAGGAGCTGTCGGTTATCGCGTTCCGGTTCGGTTGCGCGCGCGGAATAGGCGCGGTACAGGCGTTCACGGATTTTGCGATCATCCAGGTAGGTTAGAACGGGTATGTAACTGGGCGCTTGCAGGGTGAAACGCCAGCCGGTTGTACATTTCGATTCGGCGTTCTGGCGTGCAGCAGCGACGGCGCTTGGCGGCAAACCCGCCAGTTCCTCCTCATTGGTAATTACCAGCTCAAATGCGTTGGTTGAATCGAGAACATTTTCCGAATATTTTGTCGTTAATCGCGTCAACTCGACGTCGATTTCCGCCATACGCTGCTTGCCTGTTTCATTCAGTTCCGCCCCGTGACGCCGAAAAGAATCGAGCGTCTTGGTTACAAAACGCAACTTCGTGCCGGTGAGCGCTTTCGCGTCGATTGTTTCGGCATAGCGCTGCAGTTGTTTCCAAAGCCCGGGATTGAGTGGAATGCGCGAGTAGAATTCGCTTGCCGGGCCTTCCACTGCATTCCATGCCGCACGCAGTTCCGGACTGGTTGCAACCGATTCCAGATGCCTGACCACAGCCAAGCCGTAGTCGAGGTTGCGCGTGGAGTTTTCCAAGGCCAGCATCGTGTTTTCAAATGTGCGCGGAGCCGGGTCTTCGACGATGGCGGCGATGCGCTGTTCTGCTTCAGCGAGCAGACTCTGAACACCGGGTTCGACGTGCTCAACGCGGATCTGATCAAACGGAATGAGGAAAGAAATAGCGAGTAGTGGATTTTCGGGCATTCGGGAATTTAGTACAAACTAGTTAAGTACCACTAGTAATATAACCACATTAGTACCTGTGACTAAAAGTACTTAATATTAAGGATTGGGGCTGATGGGGGCTAAGGGCAATCAAAGCAGCATGTTGGCCGGAACTGCAACAATATGCCGCACCTGCGTCTTTACAACAATTTTACAAATTGTGACGTCTGGCCGCCAGTTTGGTCTTTCACAAGTGCCTGTGTAGTACGGGATCGAGGTGCTTCCTGTCTAAGATCGGCTTGCTGACCGTAGTGGCGATTCTTGAAGATGAACCTGCTCACGTACTCAAAACGCGGACAGGTGGGGATGACTGTTGAAGCGCTCACGCCGGGAATCTACGAAGTCGAGTTTAGTGACCAGTCACGAATCCGGCACCATCGGAAATTGGTGAACTAAACCGCTTCGCGGCAAACGGCTGCGAGGCAACGGTGTAAATGAGGGATTTCCGCCACCCGAGCGGGTTGAAGGCGTGGGGTTCCGTCTGGAAAACTGGATCAAGTTATTCCCAATGACCAATCCAGCAACCAAAGGAACCCGCACCTATGACGCCGCTACGCCGACCTGAACGCCGTCCTGCACATCAGCATTGTGCCCCGCCAGCCGAAGCAACCTTATCAGTCA
>JANYDS010000062.1 GCA_025363475.1 Terriglobia bacterium | reverse complement strand
GCCAGCCGGCAGAGTGTCCACAACTGTTACGGTGCCCGTGGTCGCGGCCGTGCCGACGTTCGAGGTTCCAATAATATAGGTTGCACCCACCTGGCCCAGCAGGAAATTTCCCGTATGAGACTTCGTGATCGTCATATCGGGTACGGGCGGCACGTGGTAGGTATAGACCACCGTAAAAGTGCCGGTGGTGTTGGTGTTTTGACTTACCGTTACATTGCCGCCCGCGCCGAAAGCAGACGTCGATGTGATTGTGTTGTAAGCCAGAGTAAATGTTCCTGTGGTGTCGTACGGCGCGTTCGCGGTGGCGGCGACTGTCCTTGTAAAGGCATACGGATTGACGTCCGCAAAACCGCCCACTCCGTTCCCGTTTTGGGCAGAGAATTCACCAATCCGCGCGGCGACAATGTTGGCTGATTGCGGAAGCGGCAGGAACCTGAGTGTTTCACCTACCAGAATCGGCTGGCTGGTGCCGGATCCGGCATCACCCACAGAATAGAGGACGACACCATTGATAACAGATGGCAGCCCCACTTTCAGCGCGGCCCGGTCTGCGGCGGGTGCCGTGCCCCCAGTATTGAATGCAGCCTTCTGAACGTACGAGAAATTTTGCGTCGTCCCCGCAGTATTGGTAAGCCCGATATCGGTGACATTTTCGCTGACCGAAAAAGTGAGCGAGACGCTGTCGAGGACGGCCCCGACGGGCGCGCCCGATGACTGGAAGAAATTGAAAGTCTGAGCGGTAGCGGCAATACTGACATCAGTTGGTGCCGTGGCAAACGTATGCGTTTGCGTGATCGTCGCCGCAGTGGCGGTCGCGGCGCTCAGCGCGGCGACCATAGAGATTGTCAAAACTTTCAATACTTGCGTTGTAGTCATTTTCATCTGGCCTTTGCGGTCATTGTTGTCTTTTGTTCTGCCACGAAATCTTCGGAACATTAATTAAAAGGACACAAATTCGATCTCCCCCAGTTCAGGGGTTTCTTCATAGTTGCACGTTTCTGGCCGATTACGATTGCTTTTGTTCTCAACGACTTGAGTCACGAGTGGTCTCAATCGTGATCCCAACTCTCAGTTATGATCTCACCGTTGAGATCTAAATGGCTAATGCCGCTTTGAGACATAAGACAGGGGTGTGGTTTTAGAGATAAGGTACCAGTACTGGATTAAGCCAAAAGCCTTGCTCAACCCCGAATCGGTTGGTATTCTACATCTGGGGAGTCCCGCAATGGAGATTTCTTATGACTTTAAATAAGTACCTTAAAAGGCAGGCCTCATAAAATGACTTTAACTCGGAGAATGATGAACTCGGTAGCGCTGGTGGTATTAGGTGCGGGGCTAGCTTCCGCTACCACGATCACGCAGACAGGAACCATTCCCGTTCAGCCTACTGACGTAACACATGCGGGCACCACCCAGACGTTCAACTACTTCCGCAACGTGGGCGGCATTACGGGTTTGGACATCCTCGATTCAGTGACGATTTCCTTTTCCGTAAATGAAACCGTAACGTCGCTGACCTTTGAAAATAACGACGTCAGCAGCCAGAATTTCTCGTTTGTTACAACCGCCGGCTTCAGCCTGGGCGGAACGGCACCCACCGCTGACAAGACCGCGCTGAAAACTGGCCTTCCTACCATAGGGTCTCCCATCACTATGTACTCCGTGGGCGACGGTACTTCCAACCAAACAATTGCGGGCGGCAAAGGTACGACTCTCGTCTATCTGGGCGGGCCACAGTCTCCAACTGTTGATCCCAGCTTGATTGGCTTGCTGGGCCTCAACAATCCGCTCAATTTTGCGACCTCAGTAACTCACTCCACTGGAGCGGCACTCACCGCTTACGATACGACCGGAACATTCACTTTCGATTATGCAACTTCGACCGGCTCGACATTCTTCGGCGGCGGCGGCAACATCACGGCTCATCAGGGCACCACGACGAACGGTGCTTATACCGTAGCGTACGACTATCACACCAGCCAGGCGACAGGCACACCGGAACCGGCCAGCATGATCCTGATGGGTTCTGCTCTCCTCGGCCTCGGCTTGTTCCGCAAGAAGTTTAAGGCTTAATTCTTTATCCGTTTCTCCTTTGGGGCTGGCTTCGGCCAGCCCTTTTTTATTTGGCATCGCGCCAGTTTTTCCCGCTTCCCACCTCAACCACCAGAGGTACTTTCAACTCCATCACAGCTTCCATTTCCTCTTTAACCAGCAGCCGGATCTGGTCTGCCTCTTCAACCGGAGCTTCCAGCACCAGTTCGTCATGCACCTGCAAAAGCAGTTTGGTCTGCATCCCCGCCAGCTTGCGGTCAATGCGAACCATCGCCAGTTTGATGAGGTCGGCGGCAGTCCCCTGGAGTGGGGAATTGACAGCCGTCCGTTCCGCAAAACCGCGCGCGTTGGGGTTGCGGGCATTGATGTCCGGGATGGGACGTTCCCTCCCGAAAAGCGTCCGGGCGATTCCGGTTACGCGGGTGGTCGCTATCGTTTCCTCAATAAAACGTTTCACCCCCGCATAGCGTTCAAAATAGGCCTTGATGTAAGCTTCCGCTTCTTTGCGTGAGATGCCGAGGTTAGCAGCCAGTCCAAACGCGCTGATTCCATAAACAATGCCGAAATTCACCGCCTTGGCGTTGTTCCGGGCCTCACGTGTGACGAACATCGGAGGCACGCCCATCACTTCCGCTGCAGTGCGGGTGTGGATGTCCTCTCCATTACGGAACGCATCGAGCAGCACCGGATCTTCGGACATGTGGGCCAGCAACCGCAACTCGATCTGGGAGTAATCAGCCACGATCAGCGTCCAGTTGTCGCGCGGGATGAAGGCAGCACGAATTTCGCGACCCAGTTCGGTCTTGATCGGGATGTTCTGCAGGTTGGGGTTCGAAGAGGAAAGGCGCCCTGTCGCGGCCCCGGTTTGGTTGAAGCTGGTGTGCAAACGACCGGTCGCGGGGTCAATCAAGGCCGGGAGCGCATCGACGTAGGTGCCTTTGAGTTTGGTGAGCTGCCTGTATTCCAGGACTTTGCGCACGATTTCATGGTCGGGAGCGAGCGCTTCGAGGACATCGGCAGCTGTCGAAATCGCTTTGGTTTTTGCGGTTCGGCCCGGCGCGGGCAGGTTCAAATCCTCAAACAGAACTTTGCCCAGCTGCTGGGGAGAAGAGATATTGAACTCACGCCCTGCGATTTCGTGTATGCGGGCCGAAAGTCCGGTGATGCTGGTTTCGAGCAGTACAGAGAGCCGACTGAGTTCCACAGGGTCAATGCGGATTCCGGTGTGTTCCATGCGCGCCAGGACGGCGGTCAGAGGGAGTTCAATATTCTGGTACAAGGCTTCAAAGCGCTTGATTTCAGGGGCCAGACGCCCGGCGAGTTCATGGACAAAGCTGGCGCGTTCATCGGCGCGCGGACCGGCGTGGAAATCGAGGCGGCGTTCCACCAGAGCGTCGAGCGTGCAGGCGGATGGGTCGGCATCCAGAAGGAAGGCATACAGAGAAAGGTCGTGGAGAAAGCCTGCGGGCTGAATGCCTTGCTTCAACAGGTGCAGGGTCAGGGTTTTAATGTCTGCAGCAGACTTGGGCAGCGCGGCGTTTTCGAGGTGCGGCTGGAGTTCCGCGAGGCGCGCAGCGGGGAGACTGCGGGCCTCAGACGGGCGGAAGGCGAGGCCGAATTCGGTTTGATCGGTTGAAAGGGCGATCGAGAGGGAGGTGCCTTCGGGTCGCGTGCTCAGGTAATCGGCGGCATTGTCAATCGGACCGAAATCACGGGGGCGGGCATCTTCAGAAGGCCCCAGTTCTTTGAGGTGCGTGAAAAATTCCAGTTCTTTAAACATGAGTTTGAGGGCTTCGGTATCCGGTGCCTGGATCCTAAGCGCATCGGGGTCGAAAGGGACAGGCACTTCGCAATGGATGGTGGCCAGGCGCTGACTCATTTCAATGCGCTCGCGATTGTTCTGCAAACTTTCCCGGTAGGTGCGTTTGGTGACTTCGTCAGCGCGTGCGAGGGCGTTTTCGAGGGTGCCGAACTGAGTGAGAAGATCTACCGCGCCTTTGTCACCGATGCCGGGCGCGCCAGGAATGTTATCGACGGCGTCACCTTTGAGCGCGAGCAGATCGCGGACCTGGCAGGGTTCCACGCCCATGAACTCCTTTACTTTGGCTGCGTCGTACCAGGTGTCATCCTTGGCGGGGTTGAGCATCGAAACATGGTCATTGACCAGTTGCAGCATGTCTTTGTCGCTGGAGACGATGACGACTTCGAAGCCAGCCGCTGCAGCTTTGGTGGCGAGGGTGCCAATGACGTCGTCAGCTTCATAGCCGGGGTACTGGATGACCGGGATATTCAGGGCGTGGAGCAGCTTCTCTATATAAGGAATCTGCGCAATGAGATCGGGGGGTGTTTCGGTGCGGTTGGCTTTGTAATCGGCGAATTCGGCGTCCCGGAAGGTGGGGCCGAGGCTTTCAAAGATGGCGGCCAGGTATTGCGGCTGGTAGGTTTTCGCCAGTTTCCGCAGCATGTTGTGGACGATGAGGACGGCTTCAGTGGGGAGGCCGGTTGTAGTTCGCATGGGAGGGGCGGACATGCGGGCGCGGGCGTGGAAGGCACGGAAGATGAAGCCGTAGGTGTCGATGAGGAAGAGGCGGGGTATCACTGGGGTCTAGGATAGCCGAGTGGGATGGTGGCGGAAAGTTTCGGATGTTTGGGGTTCTACGTCCGGAGCCTGGTGGGGTAAACTGAATCACTGCGCGTGATTCGAATCGAACTCCCTCCAGACCAGGATTGTTTTGCCAGTCGGTGGCCGGTCTCCGGCCCAGACTCCGACCACTCGGAAGCGCTGTCGCATTTTCTCATGAGTATCCTTCCCGGATGAGTGCCATATTCGGCCTGGTTAACTTCGACGGTTGCCCGGTCTCACAGGGTGATCTGGCTCCAATGGATTTGACCCCGGGCTTCCACGGACGACACGGCGGCGGCACCTGGATCCGCGAAAACACGGGGCTTGGCCACCGGTTGATGCGGGTGACCCCGGAAGATTTGTTCGACACGCAACCTGCATTCGATTCCGGGAAACGACACGTCCTGGTTTCAGATGCGAGGATCGATAACCGCCTTGAACTGGCGGAAACGCTGGGCATTCCCGCCTCAGAATCGAAATCGATGCCAGATTCCGCTTTCATCCTGCGTGCCTGGGACAGATGGGGCACTGATTGTCCGGCCTATCTCACAGGAGCCTATGCGTTTGCCCTGCATGACGCAGCGAACCGTCAAACGCTGATCGCCTGTTCGCCTATGGGAGAACGCCCACTCTTCTTCCATGCCTCGGCGAAACGCATAGCTTTTGCATCCGCCCCTCGTGCCCTCTTCGCTCTGCCCTTCATTCCTCGCGAAATTGATGAACAAAGCTTCGCCGACTTTCTCGCGATTGTGCCCCCAGAGCCCTTTAGCAGCCTGTTTGCAGGCGTAAAGCGCCTGGAGGGTGGCCATTTCATTGTGATTCGAAACGGACGGTTTGAAGTCAAACCTTTTTGGGTGTTCGACCCGGACAAGCGAACTCATTTTTCGCGCGATGAGGATTACGTGGAAGCATTCACAGCGCTCTTCACCCGCGTCATACGCGATCAGACCCGAAGTGCCTCAAAAGTCGGTGTGATGATGAGTGGCGGACTGGATTCCACGGCGGTGGCCGCTGTCGCCGCACAAATTTTGGGGAGTCAGGGCAAGCGTCTTGAGACTTTCACTTCAGTGCCACCGGAGAACTTCCATGAACCGATGGAACACGGGTATTATGCAGACGAGACGAGTTTGGTTCAGGCGATGGCCAGCCGCTACCCAAACATCAATCTGCATCTGATTCGCGGGACGGGTCAGTTCTGCCTTGACGATATCGACGCGTTCCTTAATGCCTCAGAAACTCCTTTTCGCAATGCCTCCAACAGAATCTGGTGGGAATCGATCCTTCGAGAAGCCTCCGAAAGAAAAGTTGGCGTCATACTTACCGGATTACCTGGCAATTTGACAGTCAGCTGGGATGGGCACGATTTGCTGCCGCACCTTCTGCGTTCCGGCCAGTGGAAACGGGCGTTCCGCGAGGCTCGCGCACTATCGCGAAACAGCCCCGGGCGGTCAGCCCTCCGTATCCTGTTGCACAAAGGGCTGATGCCGATACTACCCGAAAATGTTTGGTTGACGATTCAGAGGACTGTTCACAGCGGGAAAATTAATATCTCAGCGCGGCCCCCTTGGTCTGCGTATTCTGCTATCCATCCGGCGTTCGCCGCGCACCAGCGAGTGGCTGAGCGGGCACTTGGACGGCACCACAGTTTTTACCAGCGTCCGACGCCGGATTTTTGGCGGATGCGGTATGAGCTCACGGCCAGAAACGGATTTGGCGGTGCCATTGCGCACGGTTACAAGGGAATGTTTGGCGTTGAGACCCGACACGTACTTGGCGATGTCCGTCTGTTTGAGTTTTGTCTCTCCCTGCCTGAAGACCAGAGCCTGAAAGACGGCATCAGCCGGCGATTAATTCGTCGAGCGATGAAAGACAGACTGCCGGCTGAGGTGCTTAGCAATTCTGGCCGCGGCATTCAGGCGGCCGACTGGTTTGACACACTCAAGAAGACGCGGCCCCGACTGGAGGACGAGTTGGCCCGCCTGGCTTCCAGCCCGCGTGCCAGCAGGATGCTCGATCTGAATCGTGTGGCAGGGCTGCTGAAACGAGTTGATCAGGCCGGACCCGATTCTCGCGAGAGAACACTTCTCTATTGCAATGTGATCGATCAGTGCATCATGGGAGGCCGTTTCCTGCGGTGGTTTGAAGAAAACCCATCCTGATGAACTATATGTGTGTCGCGGACTGGCGGTCAAGTCGGCATTTTCGATTCCGGATTGGGCCCTGTTTCAGAGCCCTTGGATGAGACTGCGATGTCAGCATAGCCAAGGTATATGGCACGGTACTTGCTCTATGTAATTCGCCCTGTGGTTGGGTCGCAATCACCCTGAACCGGCTTGCTGGATTTTTTAAACCTGATGCGTCATACTGAGATAGTTCGAGCCTGTTAGTTGGTTCTCGTTTAGACTTTAAATCGCTGAGGAGACATTGTCGTGATTGAAATTAACAAAATAGCAGAGGCAAGCCAACCGCCCGAGCGTCACATCTGGGTAAAGCCGATCGTTGAGTGTTTATCGCTGAAGGACGCTTTAACACATACCACTAGCGGGGCTGCGGACGCCTCGCAGTCCCACACCTCTTAATTGATTGGCGCTGGCAGTGTTGGATGCCGCACCCTATTACTGCTCGGCTTTTGGAATTAAGATTCTTTCTGACCTTGACTTAGGGGCTATTCCTGCAGGGGAACCGCCCGAAGTCATCTTCCGCGTCGGAACTGTTCCCTCTGCTCTGGAGCAACCACTCTTCTCGGGCGTGCTTTTCCAAGCTCGTCCTGGGTCATTCCTCCTGAAGCTTGACAACATCGGTCGGTACTTGGTCACAGGCGGCAACCAAATCGACATTGAACCCGCAGTCTCAGCCCACGCTGCGACTGTTCGCCTTTTCCTGCTGGGATCTCCGCTTGCGGCACTGCTCTATCAGAGGGATTTGTTGCCGCTTCACGCGAGCGCAGTACTCACCCCAAAGGGCGCAGTTATTCTCGCTGGTGCCTCCGGCTCCGGCAAGTCCACGCTCGCGGCAGCGCTGCACTTGCGGGGATACCCGGTTCTTTCGGATGAAATCTGCGCGGTAACCGTGGGAGAATCTTTCAGTGTGCTCCCGGCCTTTCCTTCATTAATGCTGTGGGAGGATGCCGTGGAAGCTCTCGATCTCACTGGGCAGCAATTGAAACGCGTAAGACCCGGGATTCAAAAATTCAGCCTTCCTCTCCGAGACTCGTTTTACCGAACACCAGCGCCCATTCACAGGATCTATGTGATCGAGAGTTCCTTTCACGCTGATTTGGACGTTACACCGCTTACCGGTCTTTTTAAAATACGTGCGCTCGCTAACGCAGGTTATCATCCAAACATCGCGCGCAGTATGAATCTTAGAGAACGATATTTTGCACAGATGACGGCACTGGGCGCGACTGTCAGCGCCGCTCTGTTGTCGCGGCCGGAGCGCGTGAGTCCTTCTCAGGTGGCTGACCTGCTGGAGAAGGATTTTGCCGCATGAGCAAAATCGCCTGGCTGGCGTCATACCCCAAGTCGGGAAACACTTGGTTCCGTGTTTTCCTTACCAACTTCTCACGCAACACAGTTACCCCGGCCAGTATCAATGCATTGAACACGTCGGCGATTTCTTCGTCCAGATCGGTCTTCGATTCTGCGTTGTCAATCGAGTCGGCTGACCTGTCGGCTGAAGAAATGGACAGGCTTCGACCGCCCGTTTACCGCGAAATTGCGCACCGGGCTTCAGAAACTCTTTTCGTGAAGATTCACGATGCTTACCATTCTGCTGCCCCGTCTGAGAGTCTTATCCCGTCAGATGCATCCCTTGGGGTCGTCTACCTGGTTCGCAATCCGCTCGACGTGAGCATCTCACTCGCCGATCATATGGGCTGGAGTTTGGATCGGACCATCGACTCAATGAACTCCGATGACACAGCATTGGCTTCAAATCCCAGCCGACTGGCCTCTCATCTCAGGCAAAGACTTCTGTCGTGGAGTAATCATGTTATGAGCTGGATCGACCAGTCCCAGATACCCGTCCATGTGGTCCGATATGAGGATTTGCATGAGTATCCCTGTGAAACGTTCATGAAAGCTGTTAAGTTCCTGGGTCTTGCCGAGGACGCGGACCGGGTCAGTCGCGCCGTTTCGCTTTCCGCTTTTAACGTGCTGCGTCAGCAGGAGGAACAGGAGGGCTTTCGAGAGCGCTCCCCCAAAGCCCAATTATTCTTTCGAAGTGGCGTTCGTGACCGCTGGCGAACAGTGCTTACTGGAGAACAGATTCACCGGGTGGTGCGCGATCATGGTGCTATGATGCGACGACTCGGTTACCTGGAGCCATAAATCAAGTTGAACAAAATCAGTCTGAACACAATTGTTTGCCAGCAAGATAATTTGTTTCTCCAACGGGTCGACCAGGCTGTTGTACTGGCGGATCCTCGCAGTGGCGACTACTACGGCTTGGACGACACTGCCGGGCGGATTTGGATGCTGCTGGATGGAATACGAACAGTAGAGGATTTGTGTCTTGAAATGCAGGCGGCTTATGATGTAGATCCCTCGGAGTGCGAGACGGAAGTCATCGACTTCCTGGACGACATGCTGAATAAATCGCTCATTCGCCTGGTGCCAATCAGCTCTGCGCAGGAACGCGCGGCTGCGGAATAAAAAAGCCACAACTCCTAAGAGTTGTGGCTTACAGTACAGACCGCCGGAAAGGATTTAAATTAGATCGACTTCCTGCGTTTCGTCGCCATGATGGCACCAACTCCAGCCAGCATCAGAATCCATGTAGAAGGTTCAGGAACCGCGGAGTTAAAGGTATTCACTGTTATCGCCGAAAGTGCGGTATCGCTTTTGTTGGCAGCAGCCAAGCCGACCTTCTCTGAAACCGACATGCTGACGAGATACATGTTCTGATAGGTGGATCCGAACGAGAAGTTCTGATCATCTAATACCGCATTGCCACTTGAACCACTATAGCGGGCGTTGCTCGTGGTGTTATAGGCTGTCGTATAAATCTGTCGGCTTAAAAAGGCAACCGAGCCGGCAGTGGCTGTCCCGCCGTTAACACTAATCGAGGTAGCCAGGGTGCTACTGTCTTTGAGCGGCCCGCGGGGGACTTGGTCGCATGTGGAACTGCCGACTATGGTGCAGTCCACGGCAGAGCGGATCTGCCCATCGCCACTCGCGGAAGACTGGCCGCCAGCTGTCTGGGCACTGGAACTGTTAATCAAATCGACTGTCACTACCGTCAAATTCGTTGTCGCATTCGAGGTATTGGCAAAATTGAAGGTCAACGATGTGTCATTGGCTCCCACTTCTCCATAGACGTTGTTGAGCATCGCCCAGACGTCGCTCACGCCAAAGATACCAATCGGTACCGTGATCGTGGTCGGAGTGTTCATTGTAAGCGCATTGTTGCTGTTCGGCCCAGTAACGCCGTCCGAGATCATCGCGAATGTCACGTTATTTGTGCCATCCGGCATGGTGCTGCCTGCCGGGGCAGCTGTAGCCTTCGAATAGCCCGTATAAGGGGACGGAGCCGTTACGCCCTGTGTTACGCCTGAAAACAAGGTTGTATCGTAACCTCTTTTCAATGCTGCACCCAAAGATCCGCTCACACCGGCCGTGCCGGTTGCGACGCAGGTATTGCCTTGGGCCACGAAACCGGCGCACTGAACGCCTCCTGCAGAAGTGACGTAGTTCCCCGTCAAACCACTGTTGGCACCACTGATCACATTCCCCGCGTATTCACCGATCTGTATTTGCCCGGCGAACGCGCATGTGCTAGCCAAGACTACCCCGATTGCAATATGTTTAAACGTCTTCATAACCCTCCGAGCCGGAACGCTGCAAGTGCGCTCTAGCGAAAGTATACCGCGCTTCAAACCGTACGGCGAAAAAAGAACATTTCGCTTGTAGTTTCTGGTTCCAGTACCTGCCGGAACGATGAAAATTGAATGTCAGCATAGAGTGATCAATCCTCTGGCCCTCATCTCGATCAAAAACTCGACCACATCACTAAAACATGTGTCGTCAGAGACCGCGAATTCTCTGGAGATCACTTCGCACACTACAGCCACGGTAACGGGGAGGTCAATCAACTCCCAAATCCTGGCCCCGGGCGAATTCATTGCATAATAAACCCCTGCATGCTCGTCCAGTGCTATTACATCGTCCTGAATCCGAATCAGCGGCAGGTTGGAAGCTCGAACCGCGACACTATCACGCCCAATACGGTTTGCCATACCTGGTCTCTATTATAAACGAAGGCCGGAAATGTGCCCCGTAAGGAGTTCTGTAGCTTCTGCGGCTTCGGAAACAGACCTGTGCCGGGTGAACTGGAATACAGGCACCTGCTCCAGAAAGTGAACGCAGTGCCTGGAATAATTACTCAGTTCACCCAGTTCTTCAATCACCCGTCCGCGGTAAGTTGCGGCGTGAAGAAATTGTCTGAGGGCGTTCAGACCGGAGAGCCTCCGAATACCTGGTTCTCCCCATTCAAGGAGATATACGGCTGCAACCGGTAGTGGCTTATGATCGGTGGATCTGTGGGTACGAAGCCGGAATTTACCTGTTCGTACCCGGCACGCCTCAGCGTCATTGTGGGGCAGGCCCAAGGCCTGAAGTGCGTCTGCCCATAACTTGATACGGGGGCTGGAAGGAAAAATCTGAGGACCACCGTCCGCAGGGAAACTACAACAACTCAGGTCGTCATTTAGCACTGGAAACCCTCGTTCAGAGAGAAATGCAGCGGTGGTGGACTTTCCGTGCCCGGATGCGCCACAGAACATGACTGCGGCGTTGCCGTCGCGAACCGCACTGGCATGTACCACAAATATGCCTCGCTGGTAACAGACAGCTGCCCACACCGAGCCCAAAAGATATTGCCTGATCGCCTTGAAATCAGCACTAGCGGAGGGAGAAATCAAAATCCGACGGCCAGCCTGCACCCGAAAATCCGCCGCCTGAGGAATCCGAAGACCGAACTCGCGGTCATGAACCACGGGCAGACGGGGAGAGATGGCAAGCCTGTCGTCGGAAATCAGGCTTGCTGGCGACTTTTCCAGAGTAATCAGCACATCCGCTTCCGGAAAGGGTTCTCGCGCTGCGAAGAGATCCAGTTCCGGGATCTCAATATCTGATTCCACGTTGAGTCCGTGGTATTGGTAGCACCACCGCTGCATTTAGTGAATCCGACCTTCAAACCACTGAAGAAAGCGCCCGGTCCTTAGGCCTTGTCCGACTACTCTTCGGTAGTTGAACAGGGTACGGTGCGTGTCATTTCCCGGCGTATCTATCTGGTCGACCAACCTCTGCTGGTCGACCAACCTCTGGACACAAATGTTCCGCCACACCGAAGGTTTCGTAGCACTGCTTCCAGATTCTAAATTTCGCACCAAACTTCAGTTTAGCGCTCAGGTCCGGGGCCGCCCGCCAGACCACGTGATAACTTAGTCAAAACATGTCAAAAGTGGAATTTCTGGGCCATATGAACGAAATCCTTGAGTTGCCGTCCGGTACTTTGGCAGGCGTGGAAAAACTCGATGAACTTTATAGTTGGAACTCTCTTGCGATGATGAGTTTCATCGCGTTCGCAGACGAACATTTTCGCCTGTCGCTCTCGCCCCGTCAGTTCATGTCTGCTGAAACGATAAACGACCTCGGGAAGTTGGTTGGAGTGACCGCCTGAGTCTGATTTTTCCTGTCTTGTATTGCCTTTGCAGTTATCGCGGTGATCGAAACGGTTTGGCTCGCGCCCAGGAGAAATTCCTGGGCGCGCCCAACTACCGTTCGAAATCAACGGACGGCGACAGTGACAGGACTACCCGCAGTGAGTTGATTATTCGCGGCGCCCACGTAAATCGTTTTCATCGAATAATCTCCTATTGGCGCCGGAATGGCACAAGGTGAAGTAGAACACGACGCGGTCACGGCCGGCCCCGCGAGAGGTGTGAGTGTTACATCCATCCGCACCGCACCTGGAACACTCGCTGCCTCAAATTGCAGCGAAATCCGCCCGGTGCCGACTGGCAGCGTCTCAAATTTCCCTCTCGTGATCTGGTCCGGCGTATATTCGGTGTAAAGAACACCGTCATTTATTTGCTCGAAGTAGCACAGAATCCGGTATTCATATGCGCCGGAAGCTGCGAGCCCGGTCAGCGTCACACTTCTGATTCGCGCTCCGCCAGTATCCGCCTGACGGCTCCAGTTTGTGCCATCACTGCTGAAATCCACATAGCAGGTTCGGGTATCCGGAGCGATATAGCGGATTCTTGCCCGGTCGGACGCCCGTAGCAATGGTTGCACCGATGTGACGAGGCCTCCATCGCTGTTGAGCTGATCATAGTCGACGCCGCGTCCCCCCGGATTAGACGAACTGGGCCCGGTAATATGAAAATCGCCAGCGGCCGGGTTCGCGAAATTGATCGCTTTTTCCCTGGCTTTGATGGTGGCGCCAGCAGGGTAGAAATCGCCTGGAGGCATCTTGTTTGACATAGCCAGCAACTGGGCTGAAGTCATATCGGTCATGGACCCGGCAGCCCCGATGTAGCCGCCGATTCCGATATTGTTCTTCCAGATGTAAGCACCCTGCACCACCGTGCTGCCGATGTTCACGAAGGTCTTGTCCAGTTGCGATTTGAAGTTCGGTACTGCGGAAAACGAGGCGTCCATATTGATCGAGTAGTTAACCGATGGCTTGACATCGTGACCGGTATAATCCGGCGTCGGCCAGTCGCCCAGAATCCCGCCCCACAACACGCTCGGGCTGCCGGATGCCGCTCCGGCAGACAGGTAGAGGATATTGTTTTCGAAATCGAGAAAGCTCGGTAGAACGTTCCCTCCTCCAACATAAAGCCAAGCCGGAATATCGCCCTGCATCATCCCGCCGGTGTTGTTTTTGATCGTGACATTCTGGCAACCTGGCCGGATGGCGAAATAGGGCGACTGGAACCCGGGACAATTTGAGGTGTCGCAATACAGGTACCTCCCGAGGTCGTACATCAGGTTATTGGTAATCGCCACCCGCGAAGTCACCTGGGAATCGCTGGAACCCGCACCATTGTCCATGGGCGCAATTCCCCAGCACTCGATCCCCGACCTGCCGTGCCGAATAATGTTGCTCTTGACCGTGATGTCGGTAATTCCGGAATCGAGGGTTTGAGGGACATACTGCGGCCTCGAAGACAAAAATATTCCCGGCCCCGAATTCTGATATGACCACGAATACGAAAAAACGTTCCCGGTGATGTTGAAACGATGGCCCCGCTTAATCTCAAAGTGCTGCCGTACATTAAAACGCCATCCAACCCAGTTGGCATCGCGGATGAAGTAGTTTTTGGGCCAGATGTTGTGGTTGTGCGTGTAAGTCATGTCATCGTTGCCGTAGTTGGAATAGAGTGCATCAATATAGAAGCCCTCACCCACCCCGTCGATGTAGTTGTTGTCAATCAGGTACGGCCCTCCGCCGGGTGCCTTTGGATCTGTCCATTGCACCCCAAGCGCCATCCCATATCGACTTGTGCATGTCTCACAGTTGGCATTCCATATCAGATTGGTGAACTGGCCTCCCACAATCTGGCCGGAAAAGAGAGGGAAAGCATCGCCCGGCGTAGCCAGGTTCGATGTCTGCGTCGCAACGCAGTTTGTGCACGAAATCAGGGCCGTCCCGGGCGAATACTGAATTTCCAGATGATCCTTGTAAAGATTGCCCAGCACAGTCCCCCTGTAATCGGAACTCTCGCTGAGAGTTACCGTCGCCGGGCCGGACATTCCAAGCATCGGAGTTGCCACCTGAAAGCGGTAATTCTCCTGGGGAATCGAAATAGTCCTGTTGGTGCCGTCCAGAGCACCAGCGTATAGAGGCCATGCGGTCATCCTCCATGTCTGCACTTGCGAGATGTAACAGCCAATCATCGCCTGAAAGTTACCTCCCAGTTCCACGGCGTCGTACTGTCGGATCGGCGGCGGCCAGCCGTGCATATAGAGGCGGTCGAGCACCATATAGGCGTTGTTCACTGTCTGATACTGTGACCCGAGCCGAAAGAAATACTGGAAAGCCAGCGGATCCACTGCATCCACTGGATTCGAATAGCCCGGAGCGGGTGCGAACTCAAGATTTTCGAACCAGTAGTGGTGCACGCCCGGACCATTGTTGTCGGCATCGAATACCTGTCCCGCAGCACTATTCGGCGATGCCGGACGCTGGATGTACATCTTTGCCAGCCTGGCTGACCAGGTGGGCGTAATGCGAACTCCAAACGGCGGAAAATCGCCTGGCGCAAGGGACTTCGTGCGCAAAACGATATATCTGTGATTTTGGGAGTTGATGTCCCCCAATGCGCGGGGATCCATTGATTTTCCACCGAGGGTATATCCCTGGTAGTTGCTCGGGTTCTGATAAGGTACAACGCACGCCGCGCCCTGGTCGAATTCAAGCACGGTGCCATAACCGATTCTCAACAGGATCGTTGAGAGCGTGTCCCCAGCCGCGACCGACCAGCCATCCGGGCTGGACGCAGCCTGAGTCGCCCCGCATTCTCCCGTCACGGAGTTAATGACCGCAATCGGCACAACCGTATAACCCGAGGTATCGGGGTGGGTGAGTGCCCACGTAGCGGGAGGAATGGGCGGCTGCGCCCCTGTGCCGGGCGCAGTCGTGACGGTTAGTTCCTGCGCCCCACATGCTGGAGTCGCACATATGCTGGTGTCATTGTTCAGGTTCGGTCGCGCGGTGGCAAGAATGTAGTAGGTGGTGCCCGGCGTGAGTCCGCCCACGGAAAGTGCTACAGCGGGTCCCTGTATGGTTCGCGTGTTGTAAGGATAGTTGCCGCTCGATGTCCCGTATTTGACTTCGATCCAGCTCGCCTGCGCGGTCGTGACGAAAACACGGAACGAAGTATTGTCAGTTGCCGCAGTATCCAGTGTCACTGCCGTTATCGAGGGGATTTGGGCGACGGCCTGAATCGCGCAGAGTAACAGGATTGTTGAAATTTTCTTCATCTTATGAACCTTTCTGTCTCATGTACGGCTGCATTGAAAAGTTCTGCTTCATAAGAGCCTCGAATAAGTTAAAGACACCCGAATCATTTGCAGCATACCGGCCTGACCGCTGATGGACGTGTCACGCATGATCTTCAACGATGCCAGTTCGTCCGGTGAGCAAGAGGGCACCACGGTATCAACTGCGGAAATGACAGACGTAATAAGAGTATCGCCTCCACCCACCGCCACGGTGCCGGTCGTGGCGGATGTCCCGAAGATCGGGGCTGCACCCAGGCCGGTGTTGGCGGCGACACATGCAATCGAAACGTCAAATTTAGCGTTGCCTCCTGAATAAGAACCATCCGCGAAGCCCAGTGTCACGTCTACCCGGCCGCTGGCATCAAAATCCGCTGGCCACACAAAGTTGTACGAGGCCGTGGGATTGGATCCGTTCCCAAATCCTGCAAAGGGGAATGTGCCAGCGGCCAGGTTTCCTCCGATGCTGGTGCTGCTGTTTACCCAATTGATGTAGGGACCCAGTCCCGCGCCGTTGTAGCCGAGTGTAGAAAAATGCATCGAACCCCGTTTTGTGCCGGAAGCGCCCGACTGCTGCCTCCACACGTTGGTTGCAGTGCAGTAGAAAAGATTCTGTCCGGCCGGTACATCACTCGCAAAATACAATTCGCCCAGCGTGCAAGCCGCGGGAAGTAGTGCCTGAGTTCCGGTTACCGTCGGCAAAGTGTGCTGGGCCGACGAGAAGTCCTGAGTGCCTGTGCTGAAACGGTTGCTGGTGTTTGTCTGAGCAAGGGTGGCTGGAAGTCCGGCGTTTGCCCCGGGCACTGTCCCGCCTCCGACGATTTCCCAATAGGGCCCCCCCGCCAGTGCTGAGTTGTAAGCGAGAGTGAGATTTTTTCGGGGAGTATCACAGTCGCCGGTTTTGAGTGATGCACCGCCAGTTTCCGCAATCGCCACCGCCGGCAATCCATTGATCGAGAGGGTCGGGGCGGCATCGCAGGCCACGTCCGGCTGCCAGTTCACTCGCATGCCATTGGCGTAGGCGGAAAATAGTGTGGGCGTTGTGCACGTAAAAGCAGTCGCAAGGCCCGAATTCGAGAAGCACCGAAGCCCTGTTCCGTCCTGATAATCCGCAGTCGAGAGCATGACGGAGGTATCTGAAGAAATTTTCCGGTTGATCAGCTGGATTCCCGTGCCAGCCTGGAGAATTGTGCTGCCGCTGTGGTAGGTGGTCCCGTCACTCCAGATTGACAGCCCCTGTAACGGCGGCACGGACACGGATGAATATCCGTCGATTCCGGTGCCGACCGGAGTCAGTGTCAACGTACCGTTGGTTGAGCTGTTAAACACAGATGCTTCCCATACGCTGCCCGGCCCTCCGCCAGTACCAGGTTGCGGTAAAGTCACAGCCACTGCCCCGGAGCCGGTGTAGATGACATTCATCTTGTCGTCCGTCCGCTGCAGCGTATCATTGGCACCGGTTACTGACCGTACGCCCCCGGCGACGGCACTCTTTATCTGGCTCCAGGTGTTCGCCGAGGCGCACAGGAAGAGGTTCGCCCCCGGCTCAGCCAAAGTAAGAAAATAAGACTGGCCGCTGGTGCAGGTTGCAGGCAGAGTCGCTCCTGTTTGAAAAGTGCTGGTGGCACCCAGGGCCGAAAGGTCAGGAGTTTTTGTCTGCGTTCGCAGGTCGAGACGAGTCTGTGCGCCAGCAAACCCGGACCCGGCGGCTAGCATGATCCAAAACAAAGTTTCGCGTTTCATATAAGGTTGATCCCTCGGCCTCATGCTAAGGGCATGGGCGTGTTCTGGAATCCGCCAATCCTCGTAAGTGACTGATACTAAGCTATAAAAATTTGTACGCGGCACATTACAAAGCAAGTATGCGGGCTTTTACCGGTTGATTGATCGGTTCAATACCCTCGTTCACCTCCGCCCACACCGACCGCTGCCGCGCTTTCCCTGGGCGTGGCGTATCTGCATCGGGCTTCACCAGAAACAGCTCTATAATTGCCTGTTCAGGCGCAAGCGAAATCTGGATTGTTTTCGAAGAACCCAGGTCAGCCAGTGAGTTCTTGCGCAGAGCCCAGCGGATTTTCAGGAATATGAACCTCGCGGAGCGATACGAACCCAGTTCCAGTTCCTTCTGCAGGCTTATTGCGCTGACTCCGCCATGAGTCAGACACATCAGGCAGACAGCCTGCAACCATTTGTTGAGTGGGATACGCGAATCCTCAAAAATGGTCCCAACCGTGACGGAGAACTGCTTGCGGCATGCTCTGCACTGGTAGGTTCCGCCGCGTGCGTGGGTGCGCGAATTACCCGTTGGCTGCAGTTCCGCAGCCTGACCGACGCTTCCGCAGTGAGGACAAACCGGACCATTCGGCCAGAGTCTGGATTCAAGGTAACGCCGGGCTGGTGGAGCGGTGTCGTATACCGGAGCGAACGGTTCCACGCCCCATTATGAGTACTTCCAGTGACTCACCACAAGCGTGATTCAACGATCCGGTGAAACGGCCCAAAAACGACGAAATTGCTACCATTGGTCTACTACGACATCACCGCCACTCGACTGTTAACCACCTGTGCTCTTCGACACTCCGATCTATCTGCTGTTCCTTGCCCTTGTGGTGCTGGCCTACTGGTGCCTGAACCACAGGCGCCAGAACCGGATGCTGTTGCTGGCGAGTTTTTTCTTCTATGGCTGGTGGGATTGGCGTTTCCTGCTGCTCATGCTGGGTTCCGCCACCATGGATTTTATACTGGGGCAGAAAATTGCCGACAGCACCGACAGCAACTACCGGCGGAGGCTGCTGGTTATATCACTGGTATTGAATTTCGGAATCCTGGGCATCTTCAAGTATTCGAATTTTTTTATCCAGTCATTGACTGACGGGCTGGCGTCTGTCGGCGTGTCAACCGGGTTGATGCCCCTGCTGAAGATTGTTCTACCTCCCGGGATTTCTTTCTATACGTTTCAGGAAGTTGCGTACATAGTGGATATCTACAAGGGCAGACTGAAGCCGGCGCGCCGCTTTGTTGATTATTCCCTTTTCATCTCTTTGTTCCCCCATCTTATTGCCGGCCCTATCCAGCGCCCTTCGCACCTGTTGCCGCAGGTGCAGCAGCCCCGAACCTTTGACGGAGAGAAAGTTTTTGGCGGTCTGATGTTAATCGTTTGCGGGCTGTTCCGCAAGTCGGTCATCGGAGACAACGCCGCCCATCTGGCGAACGCAGCCTTCGACGGTAAACTTGGCAACAATGCGGGTGCAACACTGATCGGCGTTTTCGCTTTTGCGCTGCAAATCTACGGCGACTTCGGCGGCTACAGCGACATCGCGCGGGGAAGTGCCCAGTTGCTTGGCTTTCATTTCATGGTCAATTTCCGCCAGCCTTATCTGGCATCGAGCCTCCGCGATTTCTGGCGGCGCTGGCACATTAGCCTGAGCTCCTGGCTGCGCGATTACCTGTACATCCCGCTGGGGGGCAGCCGCGGGGGTGAAGCTCGGACCTATGGCAATCTGATGGCTACCATGCTCCTCGGTGGTTTGTGGCACGGGGCGAACTGGACGTTTGTTTTTTGGGGCGGCCTCCAGGGATTCTGGCTGTCAATTGAACGAGCTTTCGGCCGCTTGCGCAAAAAAGATACGGACAGCGACACAGCGGCATTCCATCCCGGCGGATGGCTGGTAACCATGCTTGTGGTTGGACTCGGCTGGCTGTTCTTCAGGGCCCGCAATATTGACCAGGCGCTGACGATGCTCGGCAATCTGCGGAATTTCGGCTGGCGACCTGAGTTCCTCCCGATGATCGGCTATCTTGGCGTGCTCGCACTGGCCACGCTTGCGATTGATCTGCGCCTTGAATTGTATGGCGAGGAATACCCTTTTGAGAAAACTCACCCGCGATGGGCTATTGCGAGCGCTGCAGTCTTGTGCGTCGTGATGGCACTGGCCGGGCCTATGGATTCAAATGCCTTCATTTACTTCCAGTTCTGACGAGCGAGTCGCGACGAGGCACTACGCGCGCCCAATTGCAGCAGCGCTCGTTACCATTGCTCTGCTCCTTTGCGGTTTCGAGGTCGTGACCCGCCTGGGTTTCCTGCGAATCAGCCGCATCGAGTCGCGCACATCTAAAGATTACAGCGCCGCTCTTGCGTTACGCAGGTCAGATTCAATGCCTTCGGTGCTGCTGCTCGGCAACTCCCTTCTTCTTGAAGGCCTGGATGTTGATCGTCTTCGAACTGCGCTTCGGAATGATGCTGTCCCTGCCCGATTCGTCATCGAACAAACGTCCTGGGCCGACTGGTATTTTGGCATTCGGCGCCTGCTTGCGGAAGGATCCCGTCCGAACCGCATCGTTCTCTGTCTTAGCGTTCCGCAACTAATCGGCGATAGCCTCCGGGGCGAATACTCTGCTTTTTACTTGATCCGCACCGATGATCTCCTGCAAGCCGGAAAGAACTCCGGGTATGATCTGACCAAAATATCCGGTTTGTTCCTTGCACGGTACAGCCTTTTTTACGCGGAATTGAACAATTTTCGTCATTTTATTCTGAATCGCGCTGAACCCGGCTATGCCGAATCGCTGCGCCGCTTCAATCAAGCGCGCCTTCCGCCGATTTCCGATGCCCAGGTGCTGGCCACGGCCACCCGCCACTTCGAGCTTATGCAGTCTGTGTGCGCCCCATATCGCATGCGCTGCGATATCCTGGTCCCGCCCGGTTTCTCACCGCCGGGGATACAGGGACTAATCGAGGCGGGGAATAGAACCGGCACGACCATCCTTGTTCCCGCCCCTCCGGATTCATGGGGAATTGAAATGTTCCGTGACGGCTACCATCTTAATTCAGCTGGAGCAGAAAGGTTTACCGACGCGCTCGCCGCCGCCCTGTCGCGACCGCGATAAGCCTGCTGCCCCAAACCGGTACCTGCAACTCCCGACGAATGAATTTTGCCGTTCGCATGCTACCATCCTAAGGCGAAACGAGTTCATGTTCTATCGACTGCGCCGGAACATAGCGTACTTCAAGTTCCATCGTCAAATCCCCCGCCTGCTGACCACGCCACCCATCCAGGTAAAGGATGCACCTTTTACTATTGTGAGCATGGTGGCCGGTTATGATGTCCGCCTCTATCTTCTGGCGATTAAGGCGCTGTACCGGCGGCTTGGCCGCGGCAAAATCACGATAGTTGCTGACGGAATTTCGGAAAAATCGCGAGACCTGATTCGCCGCCATATCTCGCAGGTGAATTTTGTTCCGCTCGAAAGCATCAGCACGGGCCGGATCCAGAGAGGCGGCACATGGGAGCGACTCCTGTACTGCCTGGACCTGTCCGCCAGCGAATACGTCCTGCAAATGGACGCTGACATACTCTGCGTGGGGCCGCTGCCCGAAGTGATTGAAAGCATCGGTGCGAATCGGCCATTCACGCTGGCCGAGGGCATTCACAAGAAGCCTCTGAACAGCTGGGTTGAAGACGCCATCGCCAGAAAATCTGATAACGTAGTCACCGACTTTGAAATGAAGGGGCCGACATACCCGGATGCTGGCCAGGTGCTGTACGTTCGCGGCTCTTCCGGCTTTACCGGTTTCGCGCAGGGTGCGGTCAACCGCGCTTTCGTCGAAGATTTTTATGACAAAGCGTCCATCATGATGGGGCCGAGATGGAAGGAATGGGGAACGGAACAGATCGCGTCAAACTTCTGTATTGCCAACTCGGCCGGCAGTTTTGATCTTCCTAAGCCAAAATACATGAGTTGGGAGCGTCAGGCAGTTCCCGCCGATGTATCCCTTTTGCACTTTCTGGGTTACTGCCGCTTCGATCAGGGACTTCTTGTGCGCCTTGCCAACCTCGAGATCGATGCCCTGCTGGGCGGTGCCTGATGCTGTCAAACCTAATACGGCACCGGCTGGTTAAAGATACGTTGATCCTGCTTGGCGTGCAGGTCAGCGGCTATATACTTCCACTGGTCACGCTGCCCTATGTGACGCGAATATTGGGGCCCGCGAACTTCGGGTTGACAGCGATGGGGACGGCATTAGTCCTCTATTTCGCGGTAGTTACTGATTTCGGTTTTGCCGTTACCGGAACCCGCCAGATCGCCATCGCACAGGGCGATCCGGACCTGATCGCCAGAACCTACAGCACCATCATGCTCTGCAAAATATGTTTGCTGGTGGCGTGTTTTCTGGTTATGGTCTGTCTGGTGGGGGCTGTTCCAAGCCTGCGCGCGCACTGGCCGCTCTATTTCCTGAGTTTCCTTCAGGTGGTTGGTTTTTGTTTGTCACCCAACTGGTTCCTGCAGGGAGTGCAGAAGATGCGATTTATCGCGTATTCGGATTACGGGGCCAAGCTGGTGTCAGTGATCCTTGTTTTCGCGCTGGTTCACAAGAGCTCTGATTACATGATGGTGTCGGCCCTGCAGTCGGGGGGCTTTCTCCTTTCGGCGCTTTTCGGCTTGACTCTGGTGTTTCGAAGCCTTCGCATCCAGCTGGTATGGCCCGCCCTGGCCGACATGCGAATTGCCATGACGGCAGGCTGGCCGGTCTTTCTTTCCATGGCAAGCATGACCGCAATGTCGTCGACTAATACCATGATTCTGGGCCATATAACAGCTCCCGATCAGGTGGGGCTCCTCAATGCGGCCCAGCGACTCATCATCGCCGCGCGAGCACTTACCAATCCCGTCACAGCCGCGGTATACCCGCATATGAGCCGGCTTGCCTCCGGTTCGAGGCCAGAGGCAATACGTTTTCTGAGAAAGCAGGTGCTGTGGACTACAGCTCCGTTTCTTTTTGTTAGCATGGGTTTGCTTTTTTTCGCCCCGCTCGCCGTGCGGTTTTTGTACGGGCCGAAGTTCGTCGAAACCGGAGTACTGCTCAGACTTATGTCGCTGACACCTCTGGTTCATGCGGTCAGCATGTGTTTCGGAACCTACTACATGCTGGCCTTCGGCTATGAAAAAGAGTGGTCTAAAATCATCACGCGAATGATGGTGCTGAATTTTGTGTGTATTTTTGCCCTGATGTTACTCATGCGCCCCGTTCGTGCCATTGCCCTGACCACCACGCTGATGGATATTTTTGCCGGAACGTCGTGCATACTCTTCTACCGGAGGACTGCCACACTTGTACTGAATACCGCAGTTATCACAACCGATAACACGTCCGGCTGAGCGGGCGTGCCAGCGCTAAAAATGAATGTGATCAAGACCGGAATACTGGGCGTCTGCCTTGCTTGTTGCGCCATCACGATATCGTGCGCGAACAAGCGCACCACCCTGGCGGACCCGCCAGCCGCGCCGGAGTTATGGGTCTGGCTTCACAGTCAGATCAACACGCCCGCAGAACTCCTGGCGAGCCAGACCATGATTGAACACGCCCACTCACTGGGTTACAACGGCATTGCTTTTTGGGATGTCAGCTTTACTTACATCACCTCTCCGCATTGGCCGGACCAGCAGGGCCACTACCTGCGGCAGGCAATGGACTACACACTTGCCAAAGGGATGAAAGTTCTCGCGCTCGGGGTACCGTTTGGTTATTCCAATGACGCGCTTTCTTTCAACCCAAATCGCGCTGAAGGGATGCGCGTGTCGGGCACCCGGTTTGAGGTAGAGAAATCCGGGCGCAAGCTCCGCCCGATCAGTAGCTTTTCAGGCCTGGAAAACCCTGGCTTTGAGTCCGGTAAAACCGGCTGGTTTCATACCTGGACGGATCAGGGTACCGGCGTCGACTCTGTCGTGAGCCATAGCGGCGTTAGTTCAGGGAAAATTGCCGGCGCCAGAGGCAATGCCCGATTCTCGCAGCTCCTGAAAGTAACACCATGGCACCAGTATCATATCCGGTTATTTGTCAAAAGCCTGAATTATTCGGGCGAGCCGCCTGTGGTTGAGGTGCTGGCTGCCAACCAGCAATCGATTCGAACGTACAGGCAGATAAAAATGTCCGCCACTCAGGACTGGACTCAGGTTGATGTCGCCTTCAACAGCCAGTCCAGTTCCAGTGTCTGGCTCTATTTCGGCGTTTGGGGCGGTAACCAGGGGAGCCTCTGGTTTGACGACGTCATGCTGGAAGAAACCGCGCTTGTAGACTTAATCAGACGCGCCGGCGCTCCTCTCAAGGTCTACGATTCCACAACAGGGACTGTCTTTCGGGAAAGTCTTGATTACGATCCAGTCAGTGACCCGCTCCTGACGTCAGACCCCCACGACGATTATCATGTGCCGCCCGAGGTAACTCTCCCCGCAACTACGACCATGAAACCGGGCCAGAAAGTGGCGATCGATTATTACGCCGCGCAACCGGTCGATTCCCGAAGGCTGGGCTTGTGCCTCACAGATCCGGATGTAAATTCCTGGTCGTACGAAACAGCGCGTCGAGTGTTGGCAGCGACGCCCGCCGAAGCGGGCATCTTTCTCCAGTACGACGAAATGAGGCAAATGAATTCATGCGCCACATGCCGGGCGAAGGGCTTGTCCGCTGGCGACTTACTCGCCTGGCACGTAGGGCAGACAATAAAGCTTTACCGTTCCCTGCGGCCCGGCGCGGCTGTTTACGTCTGGAACGACATGTTCGACCCTTATGCCAACGCGCATGACAACTACTACCTTGTGGAGGGTGACATCGCAGGATCGTGGCGGGGACTTCCTTCTGACGTAACCATCATGAACTGGAACCTGGAGCACTTGAAGGATTCGCTTACATGGTTTTCCGGGGAAAACAGGAAGCAGCCAGTCCCGCATCGGCAAATTATTGCCGGATACTATGACAACCACGACGGTGCCCTGGCCGCAGCTTCGGAATTACAGCAGGCCCATGCGATCCCCGGCATTGACGGAATGATGTACACCACCTGGGAGTCGGATTATTCGCAGTTGCAGGCCTTCTCGGAATCAGCCACGCGCAATTGGGGTGCGTATCGGGCGAGCGTGCTGGCCCAGGCTGACATGCTGAAAAAGTGAGGACACTGCTTGCTTGCGCGCGCGGCTCAGAACGGACAACGAATGATTGCAAAAGCTTACAGAGCCGCGATTCGCAAGGGAGTGGTTCGCTTAGGCCTCCGACTGTTCGTCCCGTGTCCAATTAATTGAGGGGTCGCATGCGAGCGGCAACTCAATCCGCAGACCGCCACAAGCTAACCTGATTCGGTCGACGGCAGCCTCGACAACCAAGGACCTGTCAGGCGCAGAATTCAGATACAGAATCGCGCCAAATACTACTGGCAGAGCCGATTTTTGCCCGACTATGATTACCGGCCGGGGAACCTTATTTCCGGGAACTTCGGATTGCCATCCGTACTCTCCGCCTACACTCACAACGACTTCACCGGCAGAAGGCAGAACCAGCAAAGCCTCCCCGATCCGGTAGTTTCTCGTCGATCCTTTAGCGACCGTTTCGCCGCAGTGCCAGAACTGCTGAATTTCGTGAACCTCTCTCTGGCTCGATCCCGTTACGTGGTCAACCAGATCCACAACTGCCAACAGTTCAAGACGAGGGATCCACAGCACCAGTCGGCGGTGCTCGAACCCGTGAAACCTGCACACCGCGTCGAGAAGACTCCATTCTTGGTTTTGAATCCAGCGCACAACCTCGCTGGACGGTTTGTTTGTCCAGCGAAAAGAACCGGTCCCGGTAGCCTGATCCAGTCCGTCGATGCACACTGTATTGTGAAACGCCGTCCCGCGAAAGCGTGCGCGCCATTCGGGTTCGCCCACATACGTGTAGGTTCCTGGGTCAATCAGAATGTCACGCCCCGCGCGGCGACAGACAATCGCCAAAGCATGTGCGTGGCTGTGGCCCGCGTTCGCGTGACCGAATGCCCGCGCATCAATCAGGACATGTGCCGGAAATGAAGACAGGATTGCTACTTTCGCGTCGGGAAATAATTGTTCTCGCGAGGACGGCACCCGCTCAGGGCGGGGAAGAAAGGCCTTCTCCGGCAGCCACCATGCGGCCTGTTCACTAATGTCGGACGGCAGGCAGGGCCAGTGATCGGCGCCAAAGAAAACGCAGCAGGTCGCCAGCGTTGCGGCACCGAAGCGGCGCTGATCGCCATAGGGATAGAACAGCCTGCCTCCGTCATCATCGCCCAGCAGCGGGATCGTACCGTCTTCGGAAGACAGTGCCGCCAGGTAGTCGGCCATACGCCGCAGGCTCTCCATATAGTCAGCGCCTGCCGGTTCGAGCAGGGCATGGAACAGGAACAGGTCGGTGGAATAGACGTGGTATGCGCTCGACTGCTCGAAGTGGCTCCCGTCCGCGCGGACCTGATTCTTCATTTCATCCGCTACAATTCGCCCGCCCGCCGATTTCCATTGATTCGCCCTGGGCCAGTGAGGAAACAGCACACCCAGCGCGTGCAGGACCACCGCTTCTCCCAGCAGGTGCGTATTGGGCGAGAAGTAGACGGACAGGTTGTATTCGAGATAAACACCATGCCGGTATAACTCGTTGAGCAGTTGATCCCTGAAGTTTTCTGGAAGACCAGTACCAGCCAGGTGAAGGATCCAGACCCACGAGAGCGTCCTGTATGCCACTTCGAGGGCACTGGTCCAGTTGATCCCTCGCGCGAATGTGTTCTGCGGCCACCAGCTCTCAAGCTGGCACACGATTTCATCGAGGAACTCCGGCCTCGCGGTCAATTTCCAGGCCTGTGCCAGCACAACCAGATGCTGATGCCGGTTGAGTTCCCAGATGATCTTGTGATCTCCGGCGAGCGCAGGGTTCAGATAGGGGATTCGCCGGAAAAAGATAAGGTCGCTTTCCACCCCATGAACGTAATCCCGCCGCCAGCGAATCTCTTTGCCCGTCTCAACTACGTAGCCCAGAAGCGGAAACCGGTGTTCGCAAATGGACTCGGCGAGTTGTTCGATGTCCCTCGAAAAATTCGACCCGCGCAGCGGCTTGATGATTACATCCGGCGACGGGAGAATCGTTCGGCCGGTGTGTCGTAACAAATCCGGTGGCAGAGAAGGGGTGCTGGCAAAGAGCCAGAGGTTAGCCGCTTCCTGGCGCACTCGAAACCGGATTTCCTCGGCGCTTCGCACAATATGCAAGTATTGCAGCCAGCCTGATCGAATCAAGCCAGCCTGGTTGAATCATTGACGGTTTCCTCCGGACTGTGATCGGCCGGTTCCGTTTCGTCATAGAATGAAGCGGCCATGCCTCTCTATGAATATCGCTGCGGAAAGTGCTCAAAGGAGTTTGAACTGCTGGTGCTGAAGTCCGTGAGCGTGGAATGTCCGCTTTGCAGGAGCCAGGAACTGGAGCAGTTGATCTCCGGATTCGCTGTGAGCTCCGACGGAATCCGACGGTCAAATATACAGACTGCCCGCCGCCAGAATGCGGCGAGCGGTTCATACCGCGATGAAAAGCAGGCTGAGAAGGAATCAACTACTGCCTCAATCAAGGAACACGGCTGAGGCATCACGTAAAATTTACGAAAACTGTCAGTTAACTCAACAGTTTTAAGTGTTGGAATTTATATATAATATCGGCTGGAAATGCGAGTTCCCTATGTACCGCCCATGTCGATGGTGCAGATAACGATAGCTGCTCTCTTAACGGCTACTGGTTTTCTGATGGTGTCCGCCCGCGCCCAGACCCCGGCTGGGGAACCTCCCTCCGCAGCGCAATGCAGGACCCTGGTTAAAACTTATTGCTACAGCTGTCACAACTCCAAAGTAAACAGCGGAGGACTCGACCTCACTGTTCTCGACCCCGGTGATGCCGGGAGCCACGCCCGCGAATGGGAAAGTGTCGTTTCCCGGCTCCGCGTCGGCATGATGCCTCCGGCGGGCACGCCCCGGCCGGAGGGCAAGGTTCTCGACGGATTCCGTTCCTACCTCGAAAAAGAGCTCGACCGGGCATGGTTGGCGCATCCTAATCCAGGCCGTACGGAAGCACTGCATCGCCTGAACCGCACTGAATATCAGAATGCGGTCCGGGATTTGCTGGCACTCGACATCCCCGTGGCCGATTTGCTGCCGGAAGACGATTCGAGCAACGGGTTCGACAATATGGCCGGGACTCTGCGCATGTCGCAGTCCCTGATGGAACGTTATCTTTTCGCCGCGAAGACCGTCGCGCGACTAGCTGTAGGGAGTGCTTCTCCGGGAGTCGATTCGAAGACCTTTCGTGTTCGTCCGGACCTGGAGCAATATGAACACATCGAAGGCCTCCCATTTGGCACGCGGGGCGGCATGACGACCAGGTATACGTTTCCCCGTGAAGGTGACTACGACGTCAGGGTTGATCTGAGTGGCACGCAGCGGCTCACATCAGCGCATCAGTTTGAGATTAGCCTGGATGGTGAACAGGTGAAACTGATCCCACTCGAACCGAGCCGCGCCGGAAGCACGGAGCGGGCACAGCCCCGATATACCGTACGAGTCCATGTCACCGGCGGCCCGCATGACGTCACCGCAACATTCTTCCGCAAGCCAGCCGATCTGATCGAGCAGTTCCGCGAGCCGTTCGAGAATCCGCAGATTGCCGGGAACGACGGCGGGCCGGGAGGACCAGCGCCGACACTGGCTGCGCTCACGATTATTGGCCCCTACAACGATCACAGCCCTGGTGAAACACCGAGCCGCCATCAGATTTTCTCTTGTTATCCGAGCAACTCATCTGAAGAAAATGGTTGCGCGCAGAGCATTATCTCGCGGCTGAGCCGCCGCGCTTATCGTGCCGGAGCCGCAGCGGCAGACGTTGATTCACTGATGAGCTTTTACCGGTCTGGCCGAACGGGCGGCGGAACTTTTGAAGGGGGTATCGAACTCGCGCTTCGCAAGATGCTCGTGACCCCGGCATTCTTATTCCGCCTCGAAGCGGACCCCGTCAATCCTGCCGACCGGGCGGCTGTGCGGCCTGCTGCAATACAACGTTCGGCTGCGTTCAATTACCGCCTGGGCAGCCTGGAGCTGGCATCTCGGCTTTCCTTTTTTTTGTGGAGCAGCATTCCGGACGACGCCCTCCTCACTTCCGCGGAAAAAGGCCTCCTGACCGACCCGCAGGAATATGGCCGCCAACTGCGCCGAATGACGGCTGACCGCAGGTCCGACGCGCTTTCCACAAACTTCGCGGATGAGTGGCTGCAACTCCGGAACCTCGAAACCGTTCAACCAAGTTTCCCGTACACGCTGGTGTTCGATGAGACTCTGCGCCGCAGCATGCGGAAGGAAACAGAACTGCTCTTCGACACTGTCCTGCGTGAAAACCGTTCTGCGATCGAACTGCTGACTGCCAACTACACCTTTGTTGATCAACGGCTGGCGAAACACTACGGGATTCCCAATATTCAGGGTACGACGTTCCGGCGTGTCGAACTTGCGCCGGACAGCTCGCGGCGCGGCCTGCTGGGGCAGGCAAGTATCCTCACTATTACGTCGCATCCGAACCGCACTTCACCTGTTCTGCGGGGTAAGTTCCTGCTGAAGAACCTGCTGGGCTCGCCGCCCTCCGATCCGCCGCCCAACATCCCGGCGCTTCCCGAACCGAGGACCCAGGCGAAGCAGCAGACGATGAGAACCAGGATGGCGGTGCACCGTTCCAATCCCGCGTGTGCCAGCTGCCATAACGTGATTGATCCGGCTGGCTTCGCGCTTGAAAGTTTTGACGCCACAGGTCGGTTCCGGACGAAGGACGAATCCTACAATGATCTCGACACCACCGGAGCATTCCCTGACGGGACATCATTCTCCAACGTGGCGGAGCTTCGAACCGCGTTGACACGCAATCCGGAACCATTCATCAACACACTGACCCAGAAACTGATGACATACGCACTGGGTCGCGGTCTCGAGTATTACGACATGCCCGCAGTCCGAAAAGTCGTTCGCGACGCCGCGCCGGGTAAATACAAACTCAGCGAACTGATTACCGGGATTGTAAACAGTCCTCCGTTCTTAATGCGGCGGGCGGAACCCATTGAACTGGCACCATCCCCGCGAACCGGGCCGCTGGCCCAAGCTAAGGCTACAGGGCTGCCGGAAAAAGGAAAACAACAATGATCATCACCGGAAAGTCCCTTGCACG
The DNA here is from genome assembly GCA_025363475.1 of Terriglobia bacterium. Taxonomy (GTDB): domain Bacteria; phylum Acidobacteriota; class Terriglobia; order Bryobacterales; family Bryobacteraceae; genus BOG-234. The sequence continues at coordinate 7,423 of JANYDS010000062.1, read as the reverse complement.
TAGAACGTTTCTGCGCGGTGCCGGAGCAGCCGTGGCGCTGCCGTTTCTTGATGCAATGATTCCGGCAGGCAGGGCCGCTACTGTGTCAACTGGCGTGCCGCGTATGGCTTTCTTCTATGTGCCCAACGGGATGTATCTGCCGAATTTCCACCCGGCGGGAAACGGCGGTACCAACTATGACCTGACTCCGATCCTGAAGCCCCTCGAGCGTTATCGTGAAAAGGTCAATGTGCTCAGCGGACTCAGCAATCTGGGCGTCCTCAGCACCAAAGATGGCGGCGGAGTACACACCCGCGCTGCCGGGGGCTGGCTGAACGGCGTCAGGCCGAAAAGGACTGAAGGCTCAGACTTACAGGCAGCCAAGACCATTGACCAGTACGCAGCGGACAAGTTGGGCGGCGATACATCGCTGCGTTCGCTCGAACTGACAACGGAATCAAATTTTCAGGTAGGCAACTGCGAGAGCGGTTACAGTTGCTCTTACCTCAACTGCACGTCCTGGCGGACAGATAACACCCCCCTGCCCCCGGAACGGGATCCGCGCGCGGTTTTCCAAAGACTGTTCGGAGAGGGTGGCAGCGCCGCCGCCCGTCTGGAACAAAGCCGGCAGGATCGCAGCATTCTTGACGCCGTGCGCGATGATATCAAGCGTCTGGAAGGCCGTCTTGGTGTCGGCGACCGCCGCATGGTGAGCGACTATGTGGACGCGGTCCGCGAAATCGAAGTGCGGATTCAGAAGGCTGAGAAGAACAACGCAAGTTCGCCCCTTCCGCTGGCCGAAGCACCGCTCGGAGTTCCGGAAAAGTTTGAAGATCACGTGGCGATGCTGATGGATCTGCAACATCTGGCATTTCAGGGAGACATCGTGCGGGTGAGTTCACTGCAAATTTCACGCGAGCTCAGTCCGCGGTCCTATCCCCTGATCGGCGTGCCGGAAGCCCATCATTCGGTGTCGCATCATCAGCGCGATCCGCACAACATCGAACAAAATACAAAAATAAACGCCTATCATGTCTCGCTGTTCGCCGGATTTATTGACCGGCTGGAAAAAACGCCGGATGGCGACGGCACTTTGCTCGACCGCTCGATTCTTGTTTATGGCGCAGGCATGGGCGATGGCGATCAGCACTCCCCGATCGACATGCCGTTCATCACGGCCGGGGGCGGAAACGGGACCCTTAAAGGCGGACGGCACATTCGCTATGCCATGAATACTCCCCTGATGAACGCCGGACTCTCGCTGCTGAACAAAGTTGGCGTGGATGTGAGTCAGCTGAAGATCGGCGACAGCACAGGCATTTTGTCCGACCTCTAAGGCTTCGCGACCATGGCTGCAAAATTCTGTTTGACACTGATGTTGTTCGGATCGGCGTTGCTGGGATCGGCGGGTCTCATGGCCGCTCCACGGAGCACGCCGCTCATTGATGCGATACGACGCGGCGACCGTGTTCTGGCGGCGACGATCGTGAAGTCCAAATCAGTTGAATTGAACGCACCGGCGGCGGATGGTACCACCGCGTTGCACTGGGCTGTCGACAGGAGCGACCGGGAAGCGGTAAGCCTGCTGATCGATGCCGGCGCGAAGATCGATCTGGCGAACCGCTATGGCGTGATGCCGCTTTCACTCGCTGCCGAGCGCGGGGATGTTGTGATCGTATCCAGGCTTCTCGATGCAGGAGCAGACCCGAACACCTCTCTCCCCGAAGGTGAGACTGCTCTGATGACGGCGGCCCGAACAGGCAAGGCGGATGTGGTGAAGGCGCTGCTGGTGCATGGTGCAAAGGTCAACGCGCGCGATAATTCGCTGGGCGAGACGGCACTCATGTGGGCCGCCGGTCGAAATAATGCGGCTGCAATTCAGATGCTGATCGAGTTTGGGGCCGACAAAAATGCCCGCACCAGCAACAAGGCGCGAACGTCCGGCGGAGGTGCCACCGGGTTGAACCGGGTGCGCATCGAACCCACTTCGTTTTCTGCATTCCTTTTCGCCGTCCGGGCTGGGCACATTGCCGCCGCGAAGGTGCTTTTAGATGCCGGCGTGGACGTAAACGATACCCTGTCTGACGGAGAAACCGCTTTGATTCTCGCCTGCGCCAACGGGCACTGGGAACTCGCCGCTATGCTCCTCGACCGCGGCGCAGATCCGAACCGTGCGCAAGTCGGATGGAACGCGCTGCACCAGCTCGAACGTACACGCCGGTCCAGCTTCGGCTTTGGCGTCCCCGGTCCCATCGAAACAGGTACTGTGGACAGTATCGATCTTATGAAGAAAATGCTCGCCAAGGGCGTGAACGTGAACGCCCGCATGAGCAAAGACGGTATGAAGGACGGCCAGCGCAACCGGCTGAACAGGCTGGGTGCGACGGCCTTCTTACTTGCGGCGAAGAATACGGATGTGGAGGCCATGAATGTGCTGCTAGCCGCCGGTGCCGATCCGGCGGTCCCGACGGCTGACCAGGTCACTCCCCTCATGGCTGCGGCGGGAGTCATGATCTGGAACCCCGGAGAGGACGGCGGATCGCTGCAGACGCAGGAAGCGGAGCAACTGGAAGCCGTGCAAATCTGCCTTCAGCGCGGGAATGATGTGAATGCGAAGGACATTTTCGGCGATACACCATTGCACGGCGCAGCTTACCGCGGAGCCACCTCGATCATCGAGTTTCTGCTTAAGGCTGGCGCGAAAACCGACGCACGCGATATCCGCGGGTGGACGCCCCTGACCGTCGCCAACGGTGTTCAGTACGACTGCTTCTATAAAGTGCAGACCGAAGTGGCGGAACTGCTCAAGAAATATATGAGTGCTGCGGGAATTCCGACGGAAGGTCAGACGAGCGACGGGACAGAGTGTCTCGACTGCTTCTCCACGCACCCCGCTCTCGCAAGAGCCTACCTGGAGAGGGTACAGAAACAGGAAGCGGAATGGTCCTCAGGCGAATCCGTTCCGGACGCCCGGAAATAGCCGCCAGCAGCATCATCTGGTCGTAAAATAGCTGCGTCTTAACTGAGTGATAAACAGAAACAAGTGCACAGCTAACATATATAAACGGTGCCTGCCGATATTCCGCCGGGTGGATATATTGGTCAGATGAACCGCATCGGGCGCATCGACTCTCTCCTGCTGATCTCCTTCTCCGCACGTCGCGCCGAAGCCCGCCTGCTCCCGGTTTCCGCCGAAAAAATGACCGTGGCGCAGAAGAAAGCGCCTGCCGAAGTAACTGCACCCGCTGGCGGAGAATTGTCTGGCTGGCTGGTGGCGCTGTCACGCAGCCCGCAAGTCATGGTGCGAACCAAGTCTCTGGGCGACTACGTCGTACGCGAGAAAAAGACGATCAGCCATCAACTCACTGAAATCGCCATTCTGATTGTGGCCCGTCAATGGACCCGGCAGTATCTCTGGAACTCACACCGGCCCGCGGCAATCCGCGCCGGAGTGGATGAAAACACTGTGGCCGCGATTGCCCTGGGTAAACGACCTGGGGGAATGAGTGAGGACCAGAACGCGATCTATGATTTCAGCACGGAACTGCTGAACACCCATCAGGTAGCTGACGGCACCTGGACCCGTGCAGTGGCGCGCTTCGGAGAAGAAGGCGTGATGGATACAGAGGGCTTGCTCGGTTACTACGTCCTGCTTTCCATGGCGATGAACACAAGTCACACGCCCTTGCCAGCAGGCGCTCAGCCGCAACTTGCGGCGCTATTGCCCTGAACTCATTTAGGTTAGCAGTCCACCTGGTCCGTGTGTTTCACTTCCGCGCCAAGCATAATATCCGCGCCGAGCCCGCGCAACAGTTCGCCTGCTTCCTTGTCTCACAAAGAACGATCCGGCCTGATAAACACCCTGGGTAATGTAGTACGGGTTCTGGCCCAGCCTGTTGGTCAGGTCGAGTTTGGCTCCGTGAGCCGCCAGATACTGAATCAGCATGGTCGAACCCATGTAAGCAGTTCCATGCAAAGCGGCTTGGCCGTTCACATTGAGCGTTTATGTCATTGCCAGAAGCGAGCGCGACCTTGAGACGGCTTCAAGTGCGGTCAACTGCAGGGGCATCGTCGTGGCCTGGAACGAGTACGATACGAATCACGGCTTTGAGATGGTCAATCTGGTTTCGGCCAACGGCGCTTCCATCATCGGACCCGGTCCCGTGGTGGTGGGGGACATGCTATATGTGAATTCCGGGTATGGTGCCTGCGGCGGACGGCCTGGCAACGTGCTTCTTGCCTTCGGGGTTGAACCCTGAAGGCCCGGGTTCAACTCTGAAGATAGAAGGATATCCGGCGGGCACAATTGATGCCGCGGAAAGGACTATTGCGTGAACAAAGAAGTTCGCAGTGCTGATGAGGCTGTTGCCGATATTAACGACGGCGCGACCGTCATGCTCGGAGGTTTCGGCCTGTGCGGTATTCCCGAGAATCTGATTGCGGCACTCGTGCGCAAGGGTGTGAAGAGACTGAAGACGATCAGCAACAACATGGGCGTCGACGGTTTCGGCATGGGCGTCATGCTTGAAGCGGGCATGATCGGTTCCCACGTCGGCAGCTACGTGGGAGAAAACAAGTTTCTTGAGGCGCAGGTCATCGCCGGACAAATTGATCTGACGCTGGTACCCCAGGGTACCCTCGCCGAACGCATCCGCGCCGGAGGTGCCGGCATTCCTGCTTTCTACACGCCCGCAGGCGTCGGCACGCTGGTGGCCGAAGGAAAAGAAACGCGGGAATTTGACGGACGGAGCTACCTGCTCGAACGCGCCCTCACCGCTGATTTTGCGCTTATCAAGGCTTGGAAGGGTGACCGGATGGGGAACCTTGTCTATCGCAAGACCGCGCAGAATTTCAATTCCGTGATGGCTACCGCCGCGAAGATCACGATCGCGGAAGTGGAGGAACTGGTGGAACCGGGCATGATCGACCCCGATCATGTAGTGACGCCGGGCATCTACGTGAAGCGTATTGTCAAGGGTAACTACTATGAGAAGCGAATTGAACGCCGGACGGTTCGCGGGGAGCGGTCATGAAAACACAGATCACCGACGCTGAAAAGCGCGAACGAATCGCACGTCGCATCGCTCTGGAATTGCGCGACGGCTTTTATGTAAATCTGGGAATCGGTATCCCCACCTTGATTGCGAACCACGTACCGCCGGGAATCGAAGTCGTGCTGCAGTCGGAAAATGGCATGCTGGGAGTCGGCGCGTACCCGCTGGCCGGTACCGAAGATCCAGACCTGATTAACGCAGGCAAAGAGACGGTAACTGAAATTCCCGGCTCCGCATATTTCTCGAGCGCCGAATCATTCGCGATGATCCGGGGAATGCATGTGGACCTGAGCGTCCTCGGGGCGATGGAAGTCGATCAGGAAGGTAACCTGGCGAACTGGATGGTTCCCGGCAAAGTCGTGAAGGGTATGGGCGGTGCCATGGATCTGGTGGCGAGTGCGCGGCGCGTGATCGTTGCCATGGAGCACACTACGAAATCTGGCGCGCCCAAGATTCTGAAAGCCTGCACGCTGCCGCTCACCGGGCTGCGTGTGGTGGAAACCATCGTGACGGAAATGGCAGTGATCCGTGTGTTTCCTGAAGGGCTGGTGCTAACCGAGATCGCGCCGGGTTTGACCGTCGCGGACGTGAGGAACGCAACAGGCGCGGACTTGATCATTCCTGACGAATCTGCCGTGCCAACAATGCGCGGAGCCTAATCCGCCGCAATGCGCATCTGGAACGGTGCGCTCTGCACTATGGCGAGAATCACTGAAGACCATTTGTAACCAGTGCCCGCCGATTGCCGCACGATCCGGCGCACAGCCGCCGCATCATAGGGTTCAGTCCCGCGCCCGAGTGTGTAAGTCAGAAGCTTGTCAATCGCTGTTCTTACGAAGTCTTCGGGCCGCTTCATCAGCGCAGTCCGAAGGCTGGCGGGTCCGTTGAGCCGGGTTCCATCGGCCAGTTCACCCGACGCGTCAATTGTCGCGCCGTCTTCGCCCGCAGTCCGCCAGGATCCGATCGCATCGAATGTTTCCAAAGCGAAGCTGAGGGGATCCATCGCCTTGTGGCAGCTTGCGCAGGACGGGTTGGCGCGGTGTTCTTCCAGACGCTCGCGAACTGAATGAGCCTGTTCTCCAGCCATATTCTCCTTGAGTGCAGGCACATTCGGAGAAGGCGGGGGCGGGGGAGCACCCAGGATATTTTCGAGCAGCCATTTGCCACGCTTAACCGGCGAGGTCCGGTTCGCATACGAAGCTACGATAAACGAACTGGCGGAGACACTGCACTCTATCACCAGGGACCTCATCAGCCCTCTGACAGTCACTCCACTGGTGCCGATCGACGGGGCGCTTGACGGCTACAAAAACATCACGCCGAATTACCAATATGGCGATACAGTTACCTGGCTCAAAGGGAAGCACTCATTTAAAGGCGGCATCGAAGCGCGCCTGATTTCCTGCGCCGGCGAAGACATCGCCAATGTCGTTCCGCGCGCTTTCCTCGGAGCCGGCACTGCGCCGATTCAGGGTCTGACATCCAACAATCCCCCCACACTCGGCGCCAATCTCGGCGTCGCGCAAAACCTGCTCCTCGATCTTTCCGGTTCGGTGAATTCGGTGTCGAAAACGTTGCACGCTCCCTCCGGAAGCGCAACGTGTCTGCCTGGGCTGGAACGTTATGCCCTGATCAAGCAGCACGAATGGTCCGGTTTTTTCAAGGACGATATTAAGTTCACTCGGAAGCTCACAGTGAATCTGGGTGTCCGTTGTGAGCTTTATCAGGTTCCATTTGAAGCGCACGGAAACGCAATCGCTCCGGCTGGCGGCGGCTACTCGCTGTTTGGTATTTCAGGCACTTCGTTGGCTGATGAATTTCATCCCGGCGTTCTGAACGGGCAACTTATCACCCCGCAGCAGGTAGGCCCCAACGGACCCCATCCTGATGCCGAGCTGTACAAAGGCGATAACAACAACTTCGCGCCGGGCCTCGGGCTCGCGTGGTCGCTGCCGTGGTTCGGCGTAGACAAGACAGTTCTCCGCGTCGGCTATGGCGTAGGTTATGAGCGCCTCAACATCTATGCCAACGCAGCTCCCCACCGTTTACGCGCCGGGTCTCGGACAAACCTTCTCCAACACCCCGGCGAGCTACCAGAATCTTTCGAACCTGGCAGTACCTGTAACTCCGACCAATAGGCCGCTTCAGCAGGTTCCGCTGAACAGCAATCCGTTCGCGAGCAAACAGCTGACTTTCAGCACGTTCGATCCGAATCTGCGCACGCCTTACATTCAAAACTGGAACATTGCGAAGTGAAGTGGACCCCATCGGTTGGACAAAAAAATGACCGTCCTTAGATGGTGTGGCGGCGGGTTAACAGGAGGCGGTCGTGAGACCGCCATCCATTCCGGACTTGAATCGGCGCTCGGGTCGCATCCCTGCGTTGCCCT
>JANYDS010000048.1 GCA_025363475.1 Terriglobia bacterium | reverse complement strand
AGGAGGCTCACTATGCCTGATTCACTACTGGAACTGGAAAGCTCACGGTCTACGATTCTTCGGCAGTTCAGCACGTTGGGGGATCTGCGACCGGGTTCAATCTGCGCGGTGGTGCGGCGCTGCGGAAAGCCGGGTTGCCATTGCGCGAAGCCGAACGATGCGGGGCATGATCCACAGGTGCGGCTGACGCGCAGAGTGAACGGCAAGACCGTCGCCGAATCCTTCCCGACTCCGGCGGCCTGGCGAAAGGCGCAGGCCGAGATCGAGGAATACCATCGATTGCAGCAACTGAACGCGGAACTGATTGCGGTGAACGACAAGATATCCAGGCTGCGCCCGGTGGAATCGGATGAGGGATGGACAGCCCAGGAAAAACAACGGCTGCTTCGGTTCATGAGGAGATCGCCCGCGAATTAGATCAGTGGTTGCGGTTGCTCTTCAGCAGTAAACGGAAAGCAGCACATGTCGATCTGGAAGCCGTCGAGATGCTGGTGCGGGCCGGAATGCATCGGGCCGGAGCGGCAGGACTGACAGCGATGCTGCAAATTCCGGCACCAGCAGTTGAGCAGCGAACCGTGAGTTGCTGTTGCGGCGAACAGGCGCAGTATCAGGGGCTTCGTTCGAAGCCCGTATTGACGGCAGTAGGGAAGGTCAAAGTGTCGCGCCCTTACTATTTGTGCCGACAGTGTCATACGGGCCAGTTCCCCGCCGATATTGATCTGGATATCCAGGACACAGAGCTTTCTCCGGGAGTGCGGCGAATGCTGGCCCTGGTGGGGGCGGATGCGCCGTTTGATCATGGCCGCCGACAGGTGAAACTCCTGGCCGGACTGGATGTCACAACCAAGGCGGTGGAACGTACGGCAGAAGCCATCGGCGAGCATGTCGCTCAGCGTGAACAGCGAGAGATTCAACGCGCCGTGCAGTTGGATCTGCCGGTGATTATCGGCCAACCCATTCCCATCCTGTACGTACAAATGGACGGCACCGGTGTACCCGTGGTCAAGAAGGAAACGCTGGACCGCAAAGGCAAAATCGATGGACGGCCGGCTCATACCCGCGAGGTCAAGTTGGGTTGCGTGTTCACGCAGAAAGGTTGGGATGAAGAGGGCTATGCTCTTCGCGACCGCGATTCCACCACCTGCACCGGCGCTATCGAAACCGCCGACCAGTTCGGCAAACGCCTCTACACAGAGGCTTGGAATCGTGGCTGGAGTCGCGCGCAAAAGAAGGTGGTCATCGGCGATGGTGCCGAATGGATCTGGAATAACGCGGACGTGCACTTTCCCGGGGCCATCCAGATCGTCGATCTGTATCACGCACGCCAACACCTGTGGGATGTTGCCCGCAAGCTGCATCCCAATGATGAAGGGAACCGGAAAGACTGGATGAACATCCACCGGAAGCGACTCCTCGACAAGGGAAAAATCGAAAAGCTGGTGCTCTCACTGCGGTCAATCGATTCCACCAATCCCGAAGTTATCGAGAAGTTACGCCTTGAGGCTGACTATTTCGAGAAAAATGCCGAGCGCATGCGTTACCCCAAATTCCGTCGCCAGCACCTCTTCGTCGGCTCCGGTGTGATCGAAGCCGGCTGCAAGACTGTCATCGGTTCACGCCTCAAACAATCCGGCATGTTCTGGACCGTCAGAGGCGCCAACTCCGTCATCGCCCTGCGCTGATGTCATCTCAACGGTCGCATCGATGTCCTGACCAGTATGAATATTCAGCACCTCGAAAGTCTGAATGACCAGGTCTTACAGGTGACTGGTGTCCGTGTGCGTGAAACGGTACCGGACTGGGTGGTGCGTGATGCCAGTGAAGTGGTGATGGTTGATGTAACACCCCGTGCGCTGCTACACCGGCTGGAACGGGGCGTGGTTTATCCCCCTGAGAAAGCACTGAAAGCTCTTGAGAATTTCTTCACGGAAAGCAAAATGATTGCGCTCCGCGAACTGGCCATGCGGCAGACCGCGCAACAGGTGGAGGACCAGACGCGCGGCCCGGTCCGCCCTGCCGGAAAAGACCGCATTCTGCTCTGGCTCACCGGGCACCCGTCCACCGCCATGCTGATCCGGCGGGGTCGCCGGGTGGCAGACTATCTGGGGGCACCCTGCATCGCCGTTCAGATGAGAAATGGCACTGAGACAGGGGATTCTGAACGCTATCTGAACTTCTGCCGGAATCTGCGAATTGAGGCCGAGGTGATTGAGGCTCCGAAGGTAAGCAGGGCAGGGGAACAGGCTGCTGTAGTCGCTGCTTACGCACGCCGGAAAGGGATCACTCAGATTTTCGTAACCCGGCACGCACCGGGACTTCGCAATCTGGTGGACCGCGCCCGGGATATTCAGATCATTATCGTGGCAGACCGGATTGCTGACCGGATACGGCCTGTCTGACTGACCGGATGCTCAGCCAGCGCTGATCGCAGACATCACACCGATAGGGCCGGACGATGCTTCGGAATTGCTTTTCAAACCAGTTGCGGCGCGTTGACCGCCTTGTTCTGTCTGTACCGCACGCCGGGCAATCCTGTGCCCAGAAAGCCAGCGTACGTATTGACGACATTATATTCAAACGATTAGCCTAGGAAATCCAGTACTAATGTACTCCGAAAACACATGACTTCGGTATACCATTCATGCCGTAGTTTGCGCTCTCATTCCCAATGCACTGGCTCAAAGTGCCGGGTTCAGGTAGAGTTTAAGGAAGTGTGATGATTGAAACCGAAATCGGGCCGGGCGAGCGGAGTCGAACTAAAGTTCAGGTGATTCTTGTTCTCGGCTTTGGTGCGCTCGTCGCCTTGATTGCTTTTGCGGGCTGGAGCGCATTGCAGAGGGCGCAGCGGAGTTACAAGGAAATAGGCCGGCTGCAGGAAGCGGACAGGCGTGCGCAGCAGATTGTGGCTGGCATACGGTCAGATTTGCAGCTTACTGCGATCGCGACCCGGGACTACCTGCTCGACCTGAATGCGGATCCCGCGGTGGCGCGCGGCAGGCAGATTGAACTGGAAAAATCCACCACCCGCGCTCTGCGTGATCTGGAACCACTGGTACCCTCCAAAAACTCTGCCGCGTTTCAGGAAATGGACGCCCGAATGAAAGAATACTGGAAGTATCAGGGCTTGATCTTTCAATGGAAGCCGGAAGAAAAGGCACGGGCTGGCGTTGCCTTCCTGAAGGTGAACGTCTCCAGGCGGATTGCCGTTATGGATCTTGCCTCAGAGATCGAGGCCCTTGCTTCGGACAGTTATCGCCGCCGCAGAGAAGAAACCAGCCGCGAACAGTCGAATCTTCCTTATTACGTGGCGCAGATCGTTGGTGCAGCCCTCATCGCAGGCATCGTGGTCGCCTCATTGGGCACATTTCAGATTTTTCAGCTGGAAGGAATCGCGCTCGAAAATCACAGGAAAGTGCTGCGGGCGGAAACGGAGCTTCGCAATCTGTCACACCGGCTGGTGAGTGCGCAGGAAGAAGAGCGGCGTTCGCTTTCCCGCGAATTGCATGATCAGGTGGGCCAGTTATTGACGGCCCTGCGGATCGGAATCGGCAATATTGAACAGGCCTTGCGCCCGTGCCCCAAACCAGTGGTAAGTCACATCGAGCAGACCAAAAAACTGGCCGAGCAAGCTCTCAATTCGGTCCGCGATCTTTCGATGGGCTTGCGGCCCGCCATGCTGGACGATCTCGGTCTCGGGCCGGCCCTGGAATGGCAGGCGCGGCAACATGCCCGGCTCTGCGGAGTTCCTGTTTCGGTCAAGCTCGTGGGCGATCTTAGCCAGTTGTCAGACCTGCGCCGCACGTGCGTTTACCGGATCGTGCAGGAGGCTCTGAACAATGTGGCGAAACATGCTGAGGCCCGCGAAGTTACCGTGGACGTGATGCTTTGCGAGGGAGTAGTTTCCGTTATGGTTCGGGATGATGGCAAGGGCTTTGACGCGACAGGAGCTACAAGGGGGCTGGGCCTGGTGGGGATCAAGGAACGCGTTCGGGAATTGGGCGGCGAAGCTACCGTTCAGTCTTCACCAGGCAAAGGTTTGACGCTGCTGGCGGTCATTCGCACTGAAATACCGGTGACAGGGGACTCTCTTTCCCGGGCAAAACAGTCGCAGTATTCCGCAGCTTCAGACAGGGTTGTATTTTGAGCCGCACGCGCGTGATGATCGCCGACGATCATGGCATCGTGCGTCAGGGCCTGCGGGCAGTCCTGACACGCGATCCGGGTTTGGAGGTTGTGGGCGAAAGCGCCGACGGGCGTGAAGCTGTGCGGCTTGCTGAAGAGCTGAAAGCCGATATCGTGATTATGGATATTTCCATGCCCCAGCTCAATGGAATTGAGGCCACCACGCGTATCGTTCGCAACAATTCAAAGACCGGCGTGGTCATCCTCAGCATGCATTCCGATGAGACCTATTTGCTGCGGGCGCTCGATGCCGGTGCGCGGGGTTACCTGCTGAAAGATACGGCGGACGGCGATCTGATCAACGCCATCCATGCGGTTTCCGCCGGAAAAACCTATTTCAGCGAGGCAATCACAAAGACACTCGCCGAAGACTACATGCGGAATATGGAGCAGCGGAAACTGACCGATTCATGGGATCTGCTGACAGACCGGGAAAAGGAAGTTCTGCAGCTGATAGCCGAAGGGAAGTCGAATAAAGAGGCCGCCACCGCGCTGGGCTTGAGCAGTTACACCGTGGAAAGCCACCGCAACAACATGATGCAGAAGCTGAACCTGCACAATACGGCTGAGATTGTCCTGTATGCGGTCCGCAAGAAAATTATCGGTTAGACCGCAAAGAACCCAATTAATTGCCCACATATCGCGAATAGATACTGCGGGCCACACCCACATCGGTGGTGCCCTTGATAATGGCGCGGCCATCCGGGAACACAGTGATTTCATATTCCGGCGTGATCATGCGCAGGGCAAATTCGTTATAGCGCACAGTACCCAGGCCATCAAGGCGCACCGCCAGTCCAATAAGATCCACCGGACGCGAGCGTTCATGAATCTGCACGGCATTTCGCCCGCACAGGCTCACTGGCGCACGGCGGCCATTCAGATATTCGAAATTTCGCTGCCCACAAGCAGGGCATGAACTGTCACGCGGTGGCATCGGGCTTTCACGAACAGGCCCGTTCCACAGATCAGCCCTGAAAATCATACGACGAACACTGGATACCCGGCCACTGAGGATTTTTAGGGCTTCCATCGATTGCAGCGAAGCGATCAGGCTGGTTACCGGGCCCAGCACCCCAGCCGTCTCGCAGGTGGGCTGCGCCCCGGAGGGCGGCTCGGAATAAACACAGCGGAAACAGGCCGAATCGCCCGGCAGGATAGGCATGGCGATTCCGTAACTGCCCACCGCCGCGCCATAAATCCAGGGGATGCCGTGGCAGACCGCATAATCGTTGATCAGCAGCCGGGTTTCAAAGTTATCGGTGCCGTCAAGGATCACGTCCCCCCGCAGCAGTTCATCGGCGTTCTCCGGATTCAGGTCTGTTACGTGCGTTTCCACCTGGATCGCCGAATTGCATTCCAGCAGATGCCGACGCGCGGCTTCGGCTTTGGGAAGCCCTTCAAACGCGTCGTTTTCCGTATAGAGCAACTGGCGCTGAAGGTTGCTCTCTTCCACATAATCCCGGTCAATCAGGCGGAGCGTTCCCACGCCGGCCCGTGCGAGAAGGGCGGCCTGAAGCGTCCCCAGAGCGCCGCAGCCGATGATTACGGCCACCGAACCGCTCAGCCGGGCCTGCCCTTCAACACCCAGCGGAGCAAAACGGATCTGGCGGCTGAAACGTGAGTCGGTCAAAACGGCGTCACTCTTGCGTCATGTTAACAACCTGGGCATTGTTAACAGGGGAGCAGGCGGAACGGCAGCGAACTTGCTGAAGCGCTGATAGGATGAGACTGTTGCGACAATGTCATGTCATAGTCCTGCTGATCGTCCGGCTGGTAGTCCTGTGTTGCGCAATAGCCACTGGCCGCGCGGGCGCACAAATGGCGGCGGTATTTGAAGGCGAGCGCGTGGTTAACATCTCTTTCGAGCCGGCTCACCAGCCGCTCGAAGGGCGTGAACTTTTTGACCTGTTGCCTCTCAAGCGCAATGAGAGCTATCATGCCGCGGCGGTGCGCACGGCAATCGGACGGCTCTATGCCACTGGCCGGTACGAAGATATTCAGGTGGATACCTCAAGCGTTCCGGGCGGCGTCAGCGTCCGCTTCATCACCAAAAATACCTGGTTTACCGGCAACGTAGCGGCGGATACAGATTTCGCCGAACCGCCCAGCCGGGGCCAGTTGGTGAATGCTTCGCGGCTGCGTCTGGGTGAAGCGTTTGACATGGCCCGCATTCCGGCCGCCATAGATGGAATCCGCAAGCTGCTCATCGACAACGGCTACTTTGAACCGGACATCAAGCCCGTTTACAAGTACGACGACGAGTTCCAGCAGGTGCAGGTAACCTTTACCATCCATACCGGCAAGCGGGCGCATTACAGTGAGCCGAAAATCACCGGCGACGTAACCGTCCTGTCGAAAGCTGACATCATCAGGGCAACCGGCTGGCGGCGCTTTCTGCTCTCCGGCTACAACGGTATCACTTCAACCGCCACTCGCCGCGGGATAGACAATATCCGCCTGAAATACACCAACTCCAACCGGGTTCTGGCAACCGTAGTGTTGAATGGCATTGAGCCTTTAAGCAGCCTGCGCGGTGAAGCCGCAATCACCGTTACGCCCGGGCCGCTGGTCAACATCCATACAACCGGGGCCAGAGTTCCGAAACGAGAACTGCGTGACGCCGTTCCGGTTTTTGAAGAACATGCAATTGATCCGGATCTGCTGGCGGAGGGTTCCACCAACCTGCGCAGCTACTTTCAGGCACAGGGCTATTTCGACGCTCAGGTCTCAGTACCGCAACAAAAGCTGACGGCCAATGCGACGGAGATTGAATACGTCGTGGATCGCGGCCATCTGCACCGGCTGGTGAATCTTGAGATTGCCGGCAACAAGTACTTCGACGCTCACACGATTCGCGAGCGCATGTTTATCGCCCCGAAATCTTTTGAAAACCGTCGCGGTCGCTACAGCGAAGCCTACCGGCGCAGAGATATTGAGGCCATCAAGGCGCTGTATGAATCCAACGGCTTCCGCGATGCGAAAGTGACTGCGAAGGCGGTTGACGATTATCTGGGCCGGACCGGCGATATCGGGGCGATCCTGACCATTGAAGAAGGTGCGCAATACACCGTCTCCGCTCTCGAAATCAAAGGCCCGAAAATTGTGGATCTGGCTAAGGCCGCAGTCACTCTTAGTTCCCAGGCTGGCCAGCCTTTCAGCGAGTTTAACGTAGCGTCTGACCGGCAAACCATTATTGGCCTCTACGGCGAACAGGGGTTTCCCGGCGCCACTTTTGAATGGGAAGCGAAACCGGGGCCGGCTCCCCACACGTTTAATCTTGAATTCACCATCAGCGAAGGCGTCCGGCAGACCGTGCGCGAAGTGGTGATCAGCGGCCTCAAGACCACCATGCCGGAACTGGTCAACCGGCAACTTCAGCTGAATCCCGGCTCGCCGCTTTCGCCGCCCGCAATGGCTGAAACGCAGCGCAGACTCGCCGACCTGGGAATCTTCGCCCAGGTGAATATGGCGGTGCAAAATCCGGAAGGCGAAGAGAGCCGGAAATACGTTCTCTTTAATCTGGAGGAAGCCAGCCGGTACTCACTCACGGTGGCCCCAGGCTTTGAGTTCGCCAAGATCGGCGGCAGCAATGCCGTGACTGACCTTTCTGATCCTGGCGGAGGGCCTGGCATCAGCCCGCGGCTTTCCGTCGCGCTCACGCGTATCAACTTTCGCGGGCGCGGCGAGTCGCTCAATTTTCAGGGTCGTCTTTCCAATTTTCAGAAGCGCGCCATTGGCAGCTATTTTGTGCCGAAACCCTTCAACAGCCCGTCTCTCGACGCCGCGTTTTCCATCCTGTATGACGACACCCATGACGTGCGTACTTTTCAATCAAAACGAGAAGAGGTCTCGGCGCAGTTGACGCAGCGCTTCTCGAAACCAATCACGGTGTTTTACCGGTTTACGTACAGGCATGTCGGCGTGGACAATCTGAAAATTAATCCGCTGCTGGTCCCGCGGCTGGCGCAGTCCGTACGCGTCGGGCTGGCCGCTTTCAACCTTGCGCAGGACCGGCGGGATGACCCTCTTGATCCGCATCGCGGCATTTACAATACGCTCGATGCAGCCTTTGCCACCAAGGCTTTCGGCTCGCAAACCAGTTTCATACGGCTGCTGGGCCGCAATGCCACCTATTACCGTCTGGGGCAGAAACTGGTGCTCGCGCGGCAGACACAGATCGGAATCCAGCCCGCCTTCGTAATTCCTGCGGATTCAGATCCCAATGATCCCATCCCCCTGCCCGAACGTTTTTTTGGCGGCGGTGGCAATACACACCGCGGCTTTCCGGAAAACCAGGCCGGCCCGCGTGATGCTCTTACAGGCTTTCCGCTCGGAGGGTCAGCGCTGTTTTTCAATACGGTGGAAATGCGCTTTCCCTTGCTGGGCGCGAACGTAAACGGTGTGCTTTTTGAGGATGCAGGCAACATTTATTCCAGCCTCAGCAAGATATCGTTTCGGGCCTCGCAGAAAAGCAACGCGGACTTCAACTACATGGTCCATGCGGCGGGCTTCGGTATCCGGTATCGCACGCCAGTCGGGCCGCTGCGCCTCGATCTGGCCTACAGTATCAATCCACCCCGCTTCAACGGCTTTCCGGGCAGCTACCCGCAACTGGTGCAGTGTTCCGTCAAAGGGACCTGCCTTTCCGAGCCCCAGAAAATCAGCCATTTCCAATTCTTTTTTTCCATCGGACAGGCCTTCTGATGCGGCTTTTTTTGCTGTTCGCGATTCTCGCCGTCTTGCCGGCAGGCGCTGAGGTAGTGGACCGAGTCGCGGTGGCTGCAGGGACGAAAGTGATCACAGAAAGCGAGATCGCCCTGCGTATCCGCCTCACCGCGTTTCAGAATGGTGAACTGCCTGACCTGAGCCTGCCTTCACGACAGCAGGCTGCCGCGCGTCTGATTGACCAGAAGCTCATCGAGCGCGAAATGGAGGTGGGCCGATACCCCCACTTGCAGGAACCACTCACCAAGAAACTTCTGAACGAGTTTCTTCAGGAAAATTACAATTCCGACCCTGCTGCCCTGGTGCTTGCGCTAACAGAATATGCGCTTTTCCCCGAAGATCTGGAGGAAGATCTGGCGCGTCAGGCAGATTTGCTGACTTTCCTGAATCTCCGTTTCCGTCCCGCCGTGCAGGTGAGTGATGACGCAGTCAGAAAATCTTTCGACGAACGAACTCCGGCAGGCGCTGCGGCCGATGAACAGGCCTTCAGCAGTCTGCGTGCCGCCATCGAACAACGCCTGACCACGGAAGAGGCGGATACAGACCTCGATGTCTGGCTGCAGGATCAGAAGGCCAGAACGAAGATCGTGTATGTGGAACGGGAACTTGCGCCGGCTATCCCCGCTGCCGTGCCGGATGTGGCCAGATGACCCGCACCCGTCGGTTGATCATCACCGCCGCCTTCGCCGTCCTCGGCATCGCTCTGGTCACTGCCGTATCCGGAATCCTCATCTTTCGCAGCGACTGGTTCCGTGAAAAAGTTCGTCAACGAATTATTTCTGAGGCAGAGAAAGCCACCAACGGGCGCGTCGAAGCCGGTGCGTTCCGCTTCGACTGGAATACCCTCACTGCTGAACTTGACGACCTGACCATTCACGGCACCGAACCAGCCGGAGCCGAGCCGTTGCTTGCAGTAAAGCGTCTGGTGATCGGCCTGAAAATCATCTCGCTCATGGAGCGAAGTTTCGACCTCGCGCGCATCGATGTTGTCAGCCCGCGGGCGCATCTGATCATCCGCGCCGATGGTGGCAACAACATTCCACCGCCGCAAAAATTCAAGCCGCAGACAGTGCTCGATTTGAAGGTGCGCCGGTTCGATTTGAAAGACGGCTTCATCCTGCTGGAATCGGCCGACGGCCAGAAAAAAGTGATTCCCTGGAAAGCCCGCGCAGAGAACCTGGCGGCACAGGCAAAATACGATGCCGCAAATGAGCGCTATGACGGCGACCTGACACTGGCGCCCCTGCATCTGGAGTATGACGGCCTGGGTGCCGTGGAAGCGCGGGTAACCACCCGTCTCGCGCTCGAAAAGAATCTCCTGACACTCTCGTCGGCAAGCATCAAAACGGCCGTTTCAGAACTGCAGTTGAATGAAATTAAACTGCAAGGTTTCAATGCGCCCGTCGTCACAGGTGACTACCATGCCCGCGTGGCTCTCGATGAAGCAGACCGCGTCTTCAAGCTGACCAATTTCCAACATCTGGGCACGCTGGACGTAGCGGGGCGGCTTCGTTTTGTTTCGCCCTCTGACTACACAGTTCTGGGCGCAGCCTATGGCTTCGGGCTCGCCTATGGTACGCTCCGCAACCTGAGCGCCACCACAAATTTCATTGCCACCCCGGACAAAGTTCAGCTCACTGGCATGCTGATGAAGGCGCTCGACGGTACTCTGGCTGCGGATGGCGAGGTGATCGCGCTGGACCGGTTTCATCTGAAAGGAACTGTGGAACACCTGCGCTCCAACGGCGTGGTGGCGGTGGCCGGCTTCGCGCCCCTGCCCTGGGATGGGATGCTTTCCGGGCCTTTCGATGCCACCGGCACACTGAGCGAACGCGATTTCCATTCCCTCATCATCAAAGCGTCGGCGTCAGTGTCCCCCACAGCAGAAGGCACCCCGGTCCGCGGGAGTATTGAGGCGCTGTTTGACAGCAAAGCGGCCACGGTGAATTTCGGCCCCTCGTCGCTCGTCCTGCCACAATCGCGAGCGGATTTTTCGGGAACTCCAAGCCAGCGCGTGAAACTAAAAATCGAAACCCGCAACTTGAACGAACTGCGTGCGGCAATCCCGTTTCCCGCCGCACTGCGTGATGGTGCCGTGTCATTTGAAGGCACCGTTTCAGGGCCCTTCAGCGACCCCGTTCTTGAGGGCCACCTGACTGCAACAAACCTTGATTTAGACAAGCAGCGTATCGACTCACTCACCGGCGAATTTGATGCGACAGGCGCTCTGCTGCGAGTCCGGAATACCAGCGTGGCGTGGGGAGCTTTGCAGGGCACGGTCAATGGATCGCTCGGTCTGAACCATTGGAAAGCAGGCGACAATTCCGCAGTAACTGCCGATCTCCAGATCGCGAACGGCGACATTGCGAAATTGCTGGCGCTCTCAGGCACCGCCGCCTCAACCCCGTTTACCGGTACCGTTGGAGCAAATGCCCAGGTCACCGGCACTCTGGGCGACCCGCACGCAACCGCCGATATTACGATTGCAAAAGGCGACATTTACGGCGAACCCTATGACCTGGGGACGGCACACGCCGAGTATCTGAACAGCGGCGCGCAGGCACTGAATGGCTCTATCGCCGCAGGAACGAAGCGAGTCGGCGTGGCAGCCCGCTTCGACCACGCGGCGGGTCCCGCCCTGGCTGGCAAACTGACCTATACACTGACCAGCAATGCGATTCCATTAAACCAGGTGGAACTGCTGCGCAAACGTGAACCCGATATCCACGGCACCGCTGTTGTGAAAGCTGAGGGTTCGGTTGATATAGCGGGCGGGCGGGCAACGGTGCTCGACCTCAATTCTGACGTCACCGTAACCGCTCTGGCTGTCGGGATCCGCAGTTTCGGCGATGCCCATCTGACAACCACTTCGCGCAACGGCTTACTCACCGCACGGTTCGATTCCAACGCCATCAAGGCCACAATCCACGGCGAAGGCACCATGAAACTTTCCGGCGATTATCCGCTCAACGCGAAGGTGACATTCTCCAGCGTGAAACTCAATGCCATTGAGGCTGCGCTCAACCCGCAAACGCTTCAGAAAGACGAACCGTTTGATGGGGACATAGCGGGCGATATGATGCTGAGCGGCCCTGCCGCAAAACCCGAACTACTGACCGCAGCGTTTAATATCAGTCAGCTTGAAGTGCGGCCCGCCCCTGCGCCGGGACAATCGCCTGCCGTTCAGGCGCTGATTCTGCGTAACAACGGCCCCCTGCGCTTTTCGCTGGCCGGTTCGGTAGTTCGTGTTGAAAGCGCCCGTTTACAGGGTCCGGAAACGAATCTGGAAGTCTCCGGCACCATATCGCTCAACCAGCAGGCACCACTTGACCTGCGCGTTACCGGCAATATCGGTCTCGCGCTCGCCCACACTTTGAATGAAGATCTCACTTCAGCCGGCACCCTGGCATTGAACGCTACGGTACGTGGTTCGCTGGACCGGCCTGACCTTTCCGGCCGGGGGGAACTGAGCCGCGGCGACTTCCACTATACTGATTTCGCCAATGGCTTGACGAACGCCAGAGGCTCATTCCTGTTCAACGGCAACCGCGCCACCATTCAGTCATTTACCGCTGAGACCGGTGGCGGCAAAGTGAGCGTGGCAGGCTTCGGCACGCTGTCCGCGGGAGTGTTGGGGTTTCGCGTGGAAGCCAAAGCGCGGGAAGTTCGAATCCGTTATCCGGAGGGTGTAAGTTCGCTCTCTGATGCCGATATCACGTTGACCGGCACTTCAGAGCGCAGCCAGGCTTCAGGCACCGTAACAATACGGCGCATTTCAATAAACCCGAAATCTGATGCCGGCAGTATCCTGGCGCAGTCCGTCGAACCTGCCCGGACATCCGCTTCAAGAACCGGTCTTGCGGCAAATCTCAATCTCGATATTCAGATTGAAACGGCCCCCGATGTGGCGTTTGAAACCAGCGTCGCGCAAAGTGTGCAGGCAGATGCCAGTCTGCGCCTGCGCGGTACCGCCACCAACCCCGCGCTGCTGGGCCGCGTCAATGTTACGCAGGGCGAAATGGTGGTTTTTGGCAACAAGTACACCATCAACCAGGGCTCTGTTTCGTTTTTCAATCCGGCGAAAATCGACCCCGTGATCAATGTTGATCTGGAGACGAAATCGCGCGGTGTGGATGTGATTCTCACCATTACCGGGCCCATTGCGAAGCTGAATGTGAGCTACCGGTCTGATCCGCCGCTGCAGTTCGGGGATATTGTCGCGCTGCTGGCCACGGGCCGTACGCCCGTCAACACTACAGTGGCCGCAAACACGGGCGGTTCACAGGCATTTCAACAGTTGGGAGCATCGGCGCTGATCGGGCAGGCCATTGCGGCCCCTGCGCCAGGCCGGTTACAACGCTTTTTCGGGGTCAGCAAGATCAAGATTGATCCGCAGTTAACAGGCGTTACCGGCACTCCGGAAGCACGGTTGACATGGGAGCAACAAGTGACTCCGAATATCTTGTTTACTTACGTTTCGAATGTCACCAATACGAGCACGCAGCTGTATCGCGTGGAATGGACCCTGGGCCGCGCGTGGGGCGCCATCCTCACGCGCGAAGAAAACGGCTATGTGGGTCTCGATTTCGCTTACAAGAAGCGCTTCAAGTAGCGTCGGTCTCTGACTCGCCCTTCGAAGCCATCTTCCGTTCCATCGCAGCCATAAGCCGCGAATGAACATCCTCCGGCACCGAACACGACTTCATCCCCCGATAAAACTTCAGGGTCTTCTTCGTCGTATCGCAAACCACCCAGCAATTCGGACATTCCGAAAGATGATGTTCCAGCTTCGCCCGAATATCGGTGCCGATCTTCTCATCCAGAAAATCCGTCAACTCCGACAAAAACTGTTTACATGTAAGCAAAGGCGTCATCTCCTTTACGTTTGAAAAAACGCGTTAAGCGGTCGCGCAACTGTAATCGCGCCCGCAACAGGCGGCTTTTCACGGCCGGTACCGTCAGGTCCAGCACTTCCGCAGTCTCTTCCGTGGACAGGCCATCCACATCCCGCAAAGTGAAAACCGTCTTGTAAATCGGTGCCAGTTCACTAATCGCTTCGTTCAGAATGCCGTGCAACTCATCCCGCGAATAGCGTTCTTCCGGATCCGGATCCCAAGCCGCAATTTCGCGGACCACAGTATCCTCTCCGGTGTCAATCTGTTCATCAATCGAAACCGTGCGATCACTCTTGCGTTTCCGCAGCTTCATCAGCGCCTGATTCACCGCGATCCGCACCACCCAGGTATAAAACTTCGAATTGCCCTGGAATTGATCAAGGTGTTCGTAGGCTTTGAAGAAAGCTTCCTGCAGCACATCCTCGGCATCTTCCCGGTTTTGCGTAATGTTCATCGCAAGCCGGAAAATCTTGCCTTCGTAGCGCCGCAGCAGTGTGGAAAACGCGCCTGTGTCACCCGCGCGCGACCGTGTTACCAGCTCCAGTTCGTCACTGGCAGGTTCAGCAGCAACCGCCTCCGTGACTTCCTCTGGAATGCTTTCGATGGCCATGTTACGAGAGTTCCCATTCTCCCACAGAAACGCGGGTCCGGCTCCGTATTCCGGTGTCATGCATTGCAGAACCATCCGCTGCCTTGGATGCTATCTTGCTTCGGAAAGATCCCAGTTCTTCAACACCCGCAATATGTACTCACGGGTTTCCCGGTAAGGAGGCACCCCGTGATACTTCTCCACAGCCCCCGGCCCCGCGTTATACGCAGCCAGTGCCATCAGCACCTGATCAGGCTGACTCTCATACCGCGCCAGCAGTTCCCGCAGATACTGTGCCCCACCCTCGGCGTTCTGTCGCGGATCACGCTCGTTCACGCCCAGATACTTCGCTGTATCAGGCATCAGTTGCATCAGGCCAGTCGCGCCCTTCGGTGACAGAGCCGCCGGATTGAAACCCGATTCCGCCTCCATCACACTTTTGACGAACCCTGCAGGCAGCGAATACTTCCGGGCCGCGTGTGCAGCCATCTCCTGCGGAGTTGTCGGTTCCGTTATCTGGATGATCGGGGCGACCACAACCGCAACGGGTGGCACAACCACCGGCACTTCCTCAACCTCATAACCGGCGACAGACGCTACAGGCAATTGCCGAACCCCGCCAGCATCGTAGATCCGCACCACCGCGCCCTCCGTCTCATGCCGGTCCGCATGAAGACGAAAGCCATTGGTAAGGACAATGTCCTCGCCAGCCATAGCCGGGAGAACTACGCTCAACGCACCGATAAGATAAAGAAAACCCTTCATGCCAGACAACTTAGTGACGCATCTTGAGTGCAGCCTGTGTACCCGAAAATACGAAGCAGGCAAAACCTGGAATCTCTGCGAGTGTGGCGGACCCCTTCTCGTCCGCTACGACCTTGACCGTCTGCGCGAGTCCTGGTCCCGTGACAGCTTTGCCACAGCCCCGAACTCGATGTGGCGTTACGCGCCCGCACTGCCTGTTCAAAACCCAAGCTCCATTATCTCACTCGGCGAAGGCATGACGCCGCTGATCACCGCCAAAACAACCGGCAAACGCATCGGCTCCAACAACCTGTTAATCAAGGATGAAGGCCTCAATCCTACCGGGTCTTTCAAGGCGCGAGGCCTCTCCTGCGCCATCTCGATGTGCGTGGAATTAGGCCAGCGCAAACTCGCCATCCCCTCCGCCGGCAACGCCGCCAGCGCGCTCGCAGCCTACGCCGCCGCAGCAGGACTCGAAGCCCACATCTTCATGCCGAATGACGTCCCGCAGGCCAATTTTATTGAATGCAAAGCCTGCGGCGTCAACGTCACGCTGGTTGACGGACTCATCAGCGACTGTGGCCGCATCGTCGCCGAACGCAAAGACAAAGAAGGTTGGTACGACGTCTCCACGCTCAAAGAACCCTATCGTATTGAAGGCAAAAAAACGATGGGTTACGAAGTGGCCGAGCAACTGGGCTGGAAACTGCCGGACGCCATTTTCTACCCCACCGGTGGTGGAGTAGGCATGATCGGTATGTGGAAAGCATTCGATGAAATGGAAGCCCTGGGCTGGATTGGCAAAAAACGTCCGAAAATGATCTCGGTTCAGGCCGAAGGCTGCCAACCCATTGTCCGGGCGTTTAATGAGGGAGCAGCCCGCAGCCAATTCTGGGAGAACGCCTCCACGGTAGCCGCCGGCCTCCGCGTACCCAAGCCCCTCGGAGATTTCCTCGTCCTGAACGCAGTCCGGGAAAGCGGAGGTACCGCCATAGCAGTAGCGGACCATGTTCTGATCGAAGCTGGAATCCGTCTCGCCACAGAAGAAGGCATGTTCGCCGCCCCCGAAGGAGCAGCCTGCATAGCTGCTGCCGAACGCCTGCTAGCCGAAGGTTTTCTAAGCAAGGACGACCAAATAGTGATCTACAACACCGGCTCCGGCCTGAAGTATTTAGAAGCCTACTCCACCCGCTACCCCAGATAACAAGGGAAAAGGGGACAGACGCAATTACGCTTTTGCCTCGAAAAAAGCGTATTCGCTCCTCGTTTCTGTCACACCATTCTTGTTCCTCAGACTGCGGGGCTTTTCCGCAGGAGTAGTCTTACGCTCTGATATAAAGCGAACCGAGTCCTCTCTCCACATCCAAACAACAATCAGCAGAAAGCCCATCGCATCCATCGCTAGCGTAACTATCGCTCCTCGTACTGCGAAGCTTCATCCCGCATCGTCAGTGCCATCGGGCTTCAATCGCTGTCACTGCGTCCGAAAAAAATACAGGATGCCTGAGCAGGTTCGCCGCCGCCCTTGCCGCACACCACTCAAATCCTCCGAACGATTCGTGTCGAACCCGACCATATCGTCGAAGCGACGATTGCTGTATACTGCTCGAAGCCGGGAAGCCAAATGGAATCCCGTTCAAGAGGAACTCAATGAAAAATACTGCACTTAAAATTTTGCTTACGGCTGTGGTTCTGGTCCCTGTGACGGTCTACGCCCAGGTAAGGCCGGGAAATCCGGCGACCGCTACCGTCATCACCAAGGCTGAGATCGACAAGATCAGCGCCACGGAACAATCCCAGCGGACCCGCGATGAGAATGCCAAGGTGGTCGATATCGGCGATGGCTGGAGTATGGAATTGGGCATCATTCATCGCGCCTCCACTCGTAACCCGCCGCCCGCGCCTGCCGGCGGCAGAGGCAATGCCCAAGCTGCGCCCCAAACCATCCCGTGTGGAGAAACAATTGCAACCCCTCCTGCTGATGCACTTCCGGGCGCCATTACGCATGATCTTCAGACCGAAGGCTATTACATCGTCTCCGGCGGCGGCACCGCGTTCATTGATGGCCACGTCGTCAATGGCCGGCACAGCACTGCCAATCCTGACGGCGGACCGAACGGTCCGGGCTGCGGCGGCCTGGCGGTTGGCTCACGCAAAATCGAATTGAAGGTCGGTGACGTGCTGATCGTTCCGCCCGGCGTAATACACGGCTGGGCCGATATTCCCGATCATGTGGACTATCTCAGCTTCCGCCCGTCGCACGGCGTAATGAAGAACGGCTGGGTGAATCCCACCATCGTCTCAAAGTAACGCTTTCTTTTACTGACTAACGGCCGCGAAGCAATCGCGGCCGTTAGTCAGTAAAAGGATTCCGCCACTTCAAACCGCGAAAGCGCTCAAAATCCCGGTCCGTCGAGCACAACTCCGCCCCATGCTCAACGGCAATTGCCGCAATATGGGCGTCCGACGTCAGATTTCCACCCGTACCCAGAGGCTCGATCAAATCGCGCAGAACCCGCAGATGCTTTCCTGTAGGTTCTACAATCACCACGGCCGGTTGCGCCAGCCATGAATCCACAACATCAAACGCCTCTTCAACACGAAGCGGCACCTCGAAAATACCCGCCCGAGTCGTCAGCCTCAGGAACGCCAAAACCACCGTCCAGGGCAATCCAACCGTCTCACGGCCAGACATAACAGCCTCCACCCAAGCCTTTGCTTTACCATGCAGAGGCGCATCGGCGTTGACGGCATAAACCAGCAGATTCACGTCAATCAGAATCATTTTCTGAGCACAATCTTCCGGCTCAGTTCTTCATCCTCAATCGCGTCAGCCGCAGCCAGAGCCTTGTCCCAGCGAAAATTCTGCTCAGCGCCCATAGCAAAAGTCCTCTGAACAAACCGACTTCTCGCATGCGTCGGAACAGAAAGACCAGCCCGAACCGCTAGATTCAGCGCATCCTTGAACGAAAGTTCACGCTCCTTCATCGCAACACGAAGCAGAGACTGCACATCCGGATCAAGCGTAACCGTAGTTCTCACGTCTTCATCATAGCATCAAAAAACTTGCTGTCATGATGCTAACCGGGCCGCATCCGTGAAGAAATCCGCGACGCCGTTGATTTTCGTCACGTCACTTCCAAAAATATTTAATCCAACAAAACACAACACTTATCTCCACCACCACCAAAAATCCACTCAACCCCCAACCAACCCAATGCTATAGCTGGGCCGCCATGTCAACCACCGCTCAAATTACAGCCAACCGCACCAACGCCCAAAATTCCACCGGTCCAAAAACCGAAACCGGCAAACAAACCGCCTCTATGAACGCCTTTCGACATGGATTAACGGGAACCCGTATGATCCTCCAGCCCCACGAACACGAAGCCTACACCCGCCTCACCAAAGCCCTAACCCGCGACTACTCCCCCAGGACCGAAAACGAAAGCCAGTTCGTGCAAAAAATCATCGATTGCCATACCCGCCTCAACCGCATAGCCGCCATAGAAAACAACATCCTGAGCGTAGGCCTCACCCGCTATACCAACCCGGAATCCACCAACAACGAAGAAACCGAATCCATGGTCGCCCAGGCCGCCGCATGGGCCGCCGAAGCCAACACCTTCGACAAACTAAGCCGCTACGAAGGACGCATCTCCCGCCAGCTTCTCCAGTACACAAAAGAGCTCGACCGTCTCCAAACCGCCCGCAAACGTGAAGAAGCCGAACGGAAAATCCACAGTCAGGCCATTGAAAATAAACCCGAAACCACCGAATCGGCTTCGTTTCGCCAAACACCTCTGTTCCACCACGTAACTGCCCAGGCAGCCCCCGGCACATTCCCCGCCCAACAGACTATTTCGGATAACCAGCCGACGCTTTAACTTCCGCAATCTGCAGATTATGCCGAATATTATGCAGCGGAATATACAGCACAAACTGATAAGCGTTCAACGGATCAAAAATCGGAAACGGACCAGCCGTAGTGTGTTCTTTCAGCGGCAACTGCGTCGTCTCAGCGAACTGAATCGTCTTGCCGCGCAGTTCCTTAAACCGCGCAATCACTTGTTCCCGATTCAGCGAAAGATGCTCCGGCTTAATCGGCTCCGGAGCCTGCACTTTCGTCGACCGGTTGGGCAGCGCACGCTCCAGAATCGCCGTCTTATTCCCCGTCTTCGCTTCCCAGTCAGGGTTAACCGGACTCTCCATCGCCTTCAGCGCCAAGTCGAAAAGGAAACCCTCCGCCAGCACAATATGCTCGGCCGTTTCGCCCACAGACCAACGCTCCGGCGCCGCTTTCCAAGTCCACTGCGCTTCCGAAACACCCTCAACCGAAGCCAGAAAATCCCTCTGCGAATCCCGCAGATAATTCACCAGTTTGGCGCGTTCAGCGTCATTGATTTTGGCGTCCGCGGCAAAAACCGGCAGGCTGCCAGCAGAGACCAGAGCAAAGAGAGCAAACAACAAGGCAAGGCGCATAAGTGCCCTTAATTCTACCCGAGAAACTCACCATCGTGTTCCCCCAAACGCGGCGCCCGCGCACCCGCCAGCCCAGGCGCATGGCACGGATAGTCAGCAATCGCATCTTTGAGATTACGGACAGGCGTCAGACAACAATCCTTCGCGCCCAAACGCTCAAACCATTCTTCCGCATTGGCCGCAGCAAAACGCGCAGTCAAAGCCGCAATAACCGGGGCCTGATCAGCCACAAACTGCAGAGGAATCAAGTCGTCGCTTTCCAGTTCCCGGCACAAATTCTGCCAAAAACGCGGCTCCAGCGCACCCACCGCCAGATAAGAACCCTCCGCCGCCGGATAAACCTGATAACAAGCGAAGCCACCATTCAGCAACTCCGTTCCCCGTCGCGGAGCCTCAGCACCAGCTTCAAGAGCAGCCTGCGGAATAGCCATCAAAGCGGTCGCTCCCGCGAACATAGAGACATCAATCTTTTGTCCCTTGCCCGTTCGATGCCGCACCTGCAGCGCCAGCAGAATGCCAATAATCGCCGGCTGCGACCCTCCCGCGAAATCCGCAATCTGAACGCCTGCCACAATGGGCGGACCATCCTTCGGCCCCATCAGATCCAGCACCCCGGCCAGCGCCAGATAGTTGATATCGTGCCCCGCCAGTTGCGCATATTTACCTTCTGCGCCGTACCCGGAAAGCGACGCGAAAATAAGCCGCTCATTCGTGTCACAGAGCGCCTCATAACCGAGGCCCAGCCGCTCCATCACCCCAGGCCGAAACCCTTCCAGCAGAACATCGGCACCACGAACCAGTTTGAGAAAAGCAGCCTTGCCCGCCGGGTCTTTCAGATCCAGAACGACGCTCTTCTTGCCCCGGTTAGTGAAATCAAAGATCGGGTTCGTTTCGCCGCCACCGAAACTGTACCGCGCATAGTCACCCAGCGGAGGCTGTTCCACCTTAATAACTTCCGCCCCATAATCAGCCAGCGCCCTCGTAACTATGGCTCCGGGCAGCAGACGTGTTAAATCCAGAACCCGAATGCCTTCAAGCGCGGTCATGTCGTCCGGACAAGGTCCCTGCCAATAATCATACGGCGGATTTCACTCGTCCCCGCGCCAATTTCATAAAGCTTCGCATCGCGCAACAGCCGACCAGCCGGATACTCATTCACATACCCGTTTCCGCCCAGGCACTGTATAGCTTCCAGCGCCGCTTTGGTGGCCGATTCCGCCGCGAAAAGCACCGCCCCCGCAGCGTCTTTGTTAGTAATCTG
The DNA here is from genome assembly GCA_025363475.1 of Terriglobia bacterium. Lineage (GTDB taxonomy): Bacteria > Acidobacteriota > Terriglobia > Bryobacterales > Bryobacteraceae > BOG-234. Next base: position 18,848 of record JANYDS010000048.1, on the reverse strand, counting down.
CCCCCGGTCACAAGCCTGCGCAGCAGAGTAGGTATAGGCACGCGCCGCGCACAGAGTCGTATACATATCAGCAAGCTTGCCCTGAATAAACTGGAAGTTCCCAATCGGCTGACCAAACTGCTTGCGCTGCCGTACATAAGGAATCACCAGATCCAGACAAGCCTGCATAATGCCCAGCGGCCCGCCCGCAATGATCACCCGTTCATAATTCAGGCCGCTCATCAGCACCCGTACACCTCTGTTGACCTGCCCCAGCACCTGCTCCGCCGGAACTTCGCAATCCCGAAAAACCAGCTCGCACGTATTAGATCCGCGCATGCCCAGCTTATCCATCTTGGGCGACGTACTGAACCCCGGAAAACCCTTTTCAATGATGAAAGCCGTGATCCCCTTCGACCGCGCCACCGGATCGGTCTTCGCATAGACCACCAGAACATTCGCATCCGGACCATTCGTAATCCAGAGTTTCGTGCCATTCAGAATGTACCGGTCGCCCTGCTTTTCCGCCCGCAAAGTCATACTCACCACATCCGAACCGGCCCCCGATTCGCTCATCGCCAGCGCGCCCACATGTTCCCCGCTCACCAGGCGCGGCAGATATTTCTGCTTCTGCTCCTCATTGCCATTGAGCCGGATCTGGTTAACGCAAAGGTTGGAGTGCGCCGAATAAGACAGTCCCACCGAGCCCGAAGCGCGGCTGATTTCCTCCATCGCGATCACATGTTCCAGATAACCCATGCCCGCCCCGCCATAGGCTTCTTCCACCGTTATGCCCAGCAGGCCCATATCGCCCAGGCGCTTCCAAAGGTGCATGGGGAAAGTGTTGCTGCGGTCAATCTCAGCGGCAAGCGGAGCAATCTCGGCTTCCGCAAATTCACGCACGGCGGCTCGGATCATCTGGGCGGTTTCACTTACAGGGAACATGATTATTTGGGTGGTGCAACGATCTGTTTGACAATGCCGCCAAGCAGAGAATTCGGCACGGGAAGAGACAAGTTATATTGGGCGATCTTCCAGGTCTTTCCCGACCGGGTCAGCACACCCGAGCCTCTGCACGTACCCATAGTGCCGCTGTCCAGCAGTTCATCAAACCAGGCTGTCTTCCCGTCGGCAGAGAAATCGACATGCCGGTCGCGGGCTTTAAACTTCCAGGCACGCTTGCCATCAAAAGCCGGCTTGGCCCAGACGCGGAAAGCGTTCACAGTCCAGTGCTCGGTGGCATCAGTTCCCATGAAGATGCCATTCCGCGCGAAGTGGCCGAAGTACCGCGCTTCGTCTGACACGGCAGCAGCCTGATGCCAGTCATCCAGAACCTGTGCCACCCCGGCACCCGGAGTCTGGGCGAAGCCCAAAACCGCAAAAAGGAGACTCGCAAAAAAGTAAAGCCGGGATGTGCGAAACACCATATGGTGAGCTTCGCACATCCCGGCCTTACCTGGTTACGCCGGTTTCGGAACGGGGATCGGCGACAGTTCACGGCTCGAAATCACGCGGTCGATAATGCCGTAATCGACAGCCTGTTCCGAACTCATAATGTAGTCGCGGTCAACGTCACGGGCCACACGGTCAAGCGTCTGACCGCTGGCATCCGCCAGAATCTTGTTCAGGATTTCCCGCATCCGCAGAATTTCCTTCGCATAGATATCAATATCAGCAGCCTGACCAGCCAGTCCCTGCATCGAGGGCTGGTGAATCATAATGCGGGAATTCGGCAGGCTGAAACGCTTGCCCTTCGTCCCCGCCGCCAGCAGGACAGCGCCCATCGAAGCCGCCTGACCCACGCAAATCGTGACGATATCCGGGCGCACGAAAGCCATCGTGTCCAGAATCGCCAGGCCCGCGGTAATGGAACCGCCGGGCGAATTGATGTAAATCGAGATGTCGCGCTCGGGATCTTCCGCTTCCAGGAAAAGCAACTGAGCAATGATCAGGTTGGCAATCGTGTCATCGATCTGCGTCCCCAAAAATATGATGTTCTCCCGGAGGAGACGCGAATAGATATCGTAGGCACGTTCACCTCTCGATGTCTGCTCCACAACTGTGGGAACTAAATAACCCATTCGATTCCTTTCATTTCTTCTGATGCCGCTACCTCATGATACGACTCGGGTCACTGAACCGGCTTCTTACCGGCCATAACTTGGGATATACTGCCGCCAGATGAGATCTTTCCCGTTACTGCTATCGCTGGCTGCCGTCGCCTGTGCGCTTACAGCCCAGACATCCCCGGGGGTTAATCCCGAGGCGTATAAAATCCCGCGCATGGCCGACGGGCATCCCAATCTCCAGGGTACCTTCGACATCGCCACCCTCACGCCCCTCGAACGGCCCCGCGGCCAGAACGCGACGCTCACGAAAGAAGAAGTGAAGCGCCTCGAAACCGCCACCGCCGAACGCCGCGCGCGTGGTGATGCGCCCCTCGCGGCTGATCGCGCCGCACCTCCGGTCGGCGGCCTCGGACCCGGCGGCGGTGGCGGCGGCAAAGTCGGCGGCTACAACTCCTTCTGGCTTGACCCCGGTTCTTCCTATAACGTAGTCGACGGGCAGTACCGGTCGTCAATCGTGAAAGACCCTGTCGATGGCCGCATCCCCGCCATGACGCCCGAAGGCCTGAAACGGATCACCGCCCTGCGCGGCCAGACCTCAGACTCGGGCGAGGGCGACCCTGATCTCGACAAGACCCCGGGTGCCTATGATGATCCCGAACGCCGCCCCCTCGGCGAGCGCTGCCTGCTCGGTTTCGGTTCCACCTCCGGCCCGCCCGCCCTGCCCGACTACATGTACAACAACCTGCACCAGATCGTGCAGACCCGCGATTCCATCATGATCCTCACCGAAATGGTGCATGATGCCCGCATCGTTCGCATGAACGCGCAGCACCTGCCGCCGCAGATCCGCAAATGGATGGGCGATTCCGTCGGCCACTGGGAAGGCGACACTCTGGTCATCGACACCACCAACTACACTTCCAAAACGCGCTTCCGCGGCTCAACCGAGAACCTGCACGTCGTGGAGCGCCTCACCCGCACCGGTCCCCGATCCATCCTCTATCGCTTCACCGTGGAAGACCCGGCGACCTGGGTACGCCCCTGGACCGGCGAATTGACCTGGCCCCTCACTGACCAGCACATCTACGAGTACGCCTGCCACGAAGCCAACTACTCCCTGGCCGGTATTCTGAGCGGTGCCCGGCTCCGCGACAAAGAGCAGGCCGAAGCAGCCCGGCATGAAACAAAATGAGGTCCGGAATACACAAATAAGATCGGCTGAAAACCTAACAATCTACACGGCATAGCGTCAAAAAAATCCGCAAAAAAGATTCCCGTTTTTCAGGATCTTTTCCGCCTGTCTGAGTAGGGGGAAGAACGCAAGCCCCACCCGGAGAGATTTTTGACCATGCACAAAACCAGAAAACATATCGCGCCCCTGCTATTGCTGGCCGCGACGCTCGCCTGTAGCGCCATCCAGGCCCAAACCATTTCGATTGCCCCTGCCAACGAATCCACGGCTGTCGGCAAGACCCGGCAGTACGTCGCGACAGTGACCGGGCTTTCGAGCACTGCTGTTGACTGGTATGCAGGTGGCGTCTTCGGCGGCAGCAGCGCCAGCGGAACCATTGACATGAATGGCCTGTATACCGCGCCCTTGTCGATACCCGGACAGAATCCCGTCACTATCCGCGCCATCAGCAAGGCGGCTGGCACCACCACTGGTTTTGTCTATACGACCATCCTCTCGGCTGGCCCAGTGCTCTCTTCGGTGTCTCCGAACCCGTTGCCGGGCGGCAGTTACACCATTATGGTGACGGGCTCTGGCTTTGTTTCCGGAGCGAACATCTACAACACGGGCGTGCAGCTTCCCACTGCGTTCGTCAATTCGACAACGCTGAAATCCACAGGCTACCAGGGCGCGGTAACTGCCGCCTACATTCAGGTGCGCAACCCCGGCTCGGCGTTCAGTAACTATCTGGCGATACCTGTTTCCGGTACCAGCTCAGGCGGTGGTGGTTCTTCCACTGCCCCTGTGATCTCGCCGAAAAATGTCGCCGTTGTGGCCGGTGATACGCAGCAGTTCACGGCTGCGGGGGCCACCGGCTGGACAGCCGTTTCCGGTGCCGTCAGTGCGACCGGGCTCTATACAGCGCCCGCTGCACCGGGCACGGACACTGTCACAGCCACCAACGCAACAGGCAGTTCCGCATCAAGCGTGACCGTCATCAGTAATGTTCCTCCGGCAATCACGGGCATCGGAGTGTCGCCGCTCTCTCTGGGCGTCTTTAGCACCACCATCACGGGTACCGGTTTCATTGCCCAGTCCGCCGCGCAGATGAATGGCGCACCGCTGACCACGGTTTACAACAACCCCACGACCCTGACCGTCACGGGTTACTCCGGAACGGGCGGCACAGTGAACCTCACGGTCTCAAACGCCACGCTGGTTTCCCCGCCGTTCTCAGTGCAGGTGGGCGTACAGAATCCTCATGTCTCCGCCTCGGCGGCCCGTCGCTTCCTCGAACAGGCTGCGTTCGGACCTACACCGGCAGATGCAGCTCACGTTCAGACCATCGGCATTCCTGCCTGGATCGCTGAACAGCTCGCGATGCCCTCGGTATCCAACTACAGCAACGTTCACAACAGCCAGCAGGGCATGCCGGTGGTGTTCCTGTCCAATGCGGTTACCAATCCTGACCAGTTGCACCAGCGCGTGGCGCTTGCGCTCAGCGAGATCTTCGTCACGTCACTCAACAAACTGATCTGGAACGGGGACATGATCCCCTACCAGAACATGCTGATCGCAGACACGTTTACGAACTTCCGCAAGATTCTGGGCGACGTAACGTTGAGCCCGGGCATGGGCGAATACCTCGACATGGCGAACAATGCCAAGGCGAATCCGGTGCAGGGTACGGTGGCGAATGAGAACTACGCCCGCGAAATCATGCAGCTTTTCAGCGTCGGCACCAAGCTGTTGAATCAGAATGGCACGCCCATTCTGGATGCCGCCAATCAGCAGATCCCCACCTACCTGCAGAATGATGTCGCCGAACTGGCCCGCGTCTTCACGGGCTGGACGTATGCAGCCAAGCCCGGTGGTCAGGCATACTGGAACGCTTACATCAATTCAAGCGGCCCGATGGTGCCGCTCGCCGCCATGCATGACTTCGGTGCCAAGACTCTGATCAACGGCCACGTCGCTGCGGCAGGTCTCTCACCGCTGGCGGATCTCAATGGTGCGCTCGACAACCTGGCTACCCATCCCAACACCGCGCCCTTCATCTCAAAGCAGTTGATCCAGCACCTGGTCAAGAGCAACCCCACCCCTGGTTATGTCCAGCGCGTCGCCGATGCGTTCGTGCAAAGCAATGGCGACATGCCCACCAGCATCACCGCTATCCTGCTCGACCAGGAAGCGCGTGCCAATGACAACGGCGGTGCGGATCAGGCAAACGACGGCCATTTGCAGGAACCGGCACTCTATCTGCCTGGCTATATCCGGGCCTTCAATGGTCAGATGACGACGTCGAACTATTACGCTTCCAACCTTGCCGCGCTGGGTCAGGATCTGTTCAGTTCACCGAGCGTCTTCAATTACTTCGCGCCGGGCTATGTGATTGCCGGGACCGGCGGCCTCAACGGCCCTGAATTCCAGATCAATAATCCCAATGCGAGCGTCCTGCGCGAAAACCTGGTCGCGTCGTTCTTCAATGCCTACAACAATGCGGTGCAGACTTACGGGCCTGGCACTACAGTTGACTTGACGCCCTTCGTACCGCTCGCCGCAACCCCGGCGACGCTCGTCGACGCGCTCGACCTCACCCTCACTCACGGCACCATGCCGGCCGCGATGAAACAGATCATCGTCGCTGGTGTGACCGCCGATGCGGCCGGTAGCATCCACCGCGTCCAGACGGGCGTTTATCTCATCCTGACGTCGAACTATTACAACGTCTGGCACTAGACCCAACAAGACACGAAAACAGAAGAGGACAAATATATGTTGATCAAATCCAGACGTGATTTTATGAAGGCCGCAGTGGCCTCAGTGGGTGCGGTTGGCGCGCTCGGTAAGTTCGGCGAGATGAATGCGATGGCGTCCAGCGGTGGCCCGTACCAGGCCCTTGTATGCATCTTCCTGGCAGGCGGCAACGATGGTCACAACACCGTGATTCCCATCGCTACCGGCCAGCAGAATTACAACCTCTACGCACAAGGCCGCCAGACGCTGGCGCTCTCGCAGGCGTCGCTGCTGCACATTCAGAACGGCGCAGATACTTACGGTCTGCATCCGCAGCTGAAAGAAATTCAGGGTCTCTACAATGCCGGCAATGCGGCGGTTGTCGCGAACCTCGGCATGCTCGTCCAGCCGACTACGCGCCAGCTTTACCAGAGCCAGAATCTCTCGAAACTGCCGGCCCAGTTGTTCTCGCATTCGGACCAGACCAGTCAATGGCAGAGCGCGATTCCGAACGGCACCTCACCCACCGGCTGGGGTGGACGCGTGGAAGACAACCTCGCCGCGCAGTACAACGCCGGCGCGGCGTTTTCGCCGATTACTTCCACTGGCGGTTGTGGCCTCTTCTGTACCGGCCAGCAGACGTTTGCAGCCACGGTCCCGGTTGGTGGCGCGTCATTGTTGATCGGTGCCAATACACCCTCGCGGCTGGCGGCTGTGCAGCAGTTGATGACGTTCGACAACGGGCTCAAACTGGTGCAGGCTGCGAATACGATTCTGAATCGCGGGGTAGGTTTCTCGACGGCTCTCAACGCCGCGCTTGCTACGTCAAAGGTCAACACCATTTTCCCGAATACGCTGCTGGGTTCGCAGTTGCAGACTGTCGCGAGGATTATGAAGATCCGCGCGGCGCTAGGTATCGGTCGTCAGGTTTTCTTCTGCCAGTTGGGCGGCTTCGATACTCATGGCGGGCAGATTGGCGCGCAGGACGCGCTCTTGCAGGATCTCAGCCAGTCAGTCGGTGCTTTCTATGCGGCGACGCAGGAAGTGGGCACGGACCAGAATACGGTAACGTTTACCGCTTCTGAATTCGGGCGCACGTTGCAGCCGAACGGCAATGCCGGGACTGACCATGCATGGGGTGGTCATCACTTCGTGATCGGTACCAACACTGCTGCGGGCGGGCCGCTGCAGGGTGGCCAGTTCTTCGGCCAGTTCCCCTCGCTCGCTCTCGGCGGACCGGATGACGCCAACAGCCGCGGCACTCTGATCCCCACGACATCGGTGGATCAGTATGCCGCGACCATGGCCCAGTGGTTCGGTGTGAGTGCGCAGAATGTGGGAAGTATCTTCCCCTATGTAGCGAATTTCCAGACCAGTAATCTGGGCTTCCTGAGTTAGAAACAAGTCGCGGATGAGGGGTAGCCGAAAGCGCCTGCCCCTCATGTAAGCTAAGGCAAATGGTTAGTCTCGAGTCATCCCGCAAAACGAGTTTGTACTGGCTCGGTGCCCTCCTTTTTTTCTTTGTTCCTGCCCTGATCCTCGTTGGACTGGACTTCAACTATTCGAATCCCGCATATGCATCACTGGATCAGAAGTTCAGTCATCTGCCGACGATTCGTTACATGGCGAATCACTGGAATGAGAGGATTGATTACACCCACTTCATTTCGCGCTCGGCTCCTGGCTACTATCTGCTGCTGGGCGCTGCTGACCACTGGATTACCGACAGCGTAGTCGGGCTTCGTTTTATCAATCTGCTGATCACAGCCGCTCTGGTGGCTGTCTTCACCTATTCGCTCCGCTCCCTTTATCGCGCTCCCCTTGTTGTGTTGCTTGCCGCGCCGTTCCTTTTCGCCGATTCGATTTACACCAGGGGACTTTGGATCAGCACCGACAATCTGGCCTGGCTGTTCGTCGTCGCCATCATATTGGTTGCTGTACGTTCGCCGATGAACGGCACGGCCATCACCGCAGCTGCTGCCTTCGTTCCCGCTGCTGTCAGCGTGCGCCAGATTCACGCATGGACCATCCCGTTCCTTCTGCTTACCGCGTTCGTTACCGGAGGAATCCGGCGGGCATTTCTAATGGCGGGGGCGATGGTGCCAGCACTTCTGCTCATCGCATATTTCCTGGTCACATGGGGAGGCCTGGAGCCACCCGGCAGTCAGGCGGGTTACTCCGGTTTCACCCTCGCGCCGTTCCCTATGAGTTTTTCATTGTTTGGTGTTTTCGGTACTTTTTATGCGGTTGCTTTGTGGCCTGAAATTCGCGAATGCAAGCGAGCGGACAACCCTGCGGCACGGAGGTTTCCTCTTTACGGCGTTGCTGCCGGGGCACTGGCGGGGTTGATCCCCCACACTGACTATCACCCTTTTCGGCGTCAGAGCGGAATCTGGATTCTCGCCCGTCACACTCCTGTCTTCTCCGGTCACTCCCCTGCGATTGTGCTTCTGTCGATGTATGGCGGCCTGGTCGGCGGCCTGTTTTTTCTCGCTTTGTCCCGCCGCGACCGTATGATTTTTGGCGCGGCGCTTTTGTGCTTTGCGGGCGTTCACTGCTTCAACACAAGTATCTTTGAACGCTACTATGAACCCTTCATTTTGATCGTGCTTTCGTTCGCGACCGCGCGGGTTCTCGCCGCGAGTACGGTGTTGGCCAATTTGAAGGTCAGGGCTGCCGGCCCTGCGATGTTGTCAGTGATTCAGATTGGCATTACGATCTGGAGACTCAGCACTCCTATGCACCATTAAGGTGAGATTCCTTGTTCCTGCGTCGATGGGTGTGGCTCTTTCCCTTGGTGCGCAGACACCAGCTGCCTAAGTCATCGGCTTTCTCCGCCCTAACCCGGCGCGCACCAGGCTCGAAAGAGCGAAGGCGACCGAAGCCAGTCCGCCCATATGGCCAACATTCAGAAAATGGCACGGGACGGTGTGCTGGTCTCTGCCGGCCCGTTTGAGGACACCCCCGTTACGATTAGCGGGATCTTCATTTTCAAGGGAATCAACCGGCAAGCCGCGCAAGCGATAGCGGATCAGGACCCTGCGGTTGTTGAACACCGCAACACCATTGATGTTCATGCCTCGAATGGGCCGCCCGAAATCGGCGCGGAGTATATGCATCTGCATACACTCGATCCGAAGACTCCCGAGAACATGCAGACGCATCCGCTGTGCATTTTTCTCCACGGTTCAACGTGGGGGGATGTAGCCAAACGGGAGGCAGGGCTGAAGGCCCACAACGTCTGGATTGGCAAACAACGCGCAGATGGAAAGCTGGGTGCGGCTGGCGCTATGGAAGGCCCGGACGAAATGCAGGGAGTCGTGATGTTCAAAGCTATCCCGCTCGAAGAAGTTCGGAAATCTGTGGACGCCGACCCGGCTGTTACGAGTGGCATCCTTCGTCCCGAACTACACACTCGGTGGTCTGCCGATCATGTGCTGCCTTGGTGAACCGGCGTGAGCATTGTGATTAACGGAGAACCGAGGCCCGTAGAGGTTGCAGTCGATGATGACGCTATCACTGCCCGATTGACTGACGGCAGAGTCGTTAGCGTGCCGCTCGCATGGTCGTGGCGGCTGTCGGAAGCGACGGCGGCGCAGCGTGCTCATTTCGAAATCCTCGGGACCGGTCAAGGCGTGCGCTGGCACGAAATCGACGAAGACATCAGCGTGGCGGGAATGCTGGCCGGAGTCCCCGCCCGGTGCCCAACAGTCACAGCTTAGAAACAAAGAGGCCCGCCATCAACGATGGCGGGCCTCTTCCAACGACAAACTAAAACCGAAAACTACCCGCCGACAGGCTTACGCTTGCGGGGTGCAGCCGGTTTCCTCACCCGCTTCACCGGCACCACATTCCCGTCCACTTCAGGCCCGGTCTTCCGCGTACTCTTCTTCACGCGCGGTGAACCTGCTGTCGGTTGACCAGGGACAATCGGCTGAGGTTCATCAATCTCCTCATCGTCATCCACATCCGGCATCTGCGGTGGTTCCGGTTCCGGCATGGCGGGCGGATGGAACTCCGCTCCCAAAAATACCTTCAACCCCTGGCCCGCTTCATCCGGCTCAACCCGCACCACAGTTTTATCCTGCGCATAGTTGAGGAATTCGCTGAATTCCTGGAAGCCATACGTCTTCCAGTCGAACCCAGGCGCTTCCTCGCCCACCCACGCAGCCAGTTCGTCCGAAGTCGCGCCCTCTTCCATTTCCAGGCGATGATTTTCCAGCACATCGCGCAGATAAGGCAGAGACTCTTCCTGACGAACCGTCTTCTCCGGAGCGCCCGTACGCTTGCGCTGGATCATGTACCGGCCTTCGCCGCCAGTCACAATGATCATCTCGTTCTTGCGCAGCTTTTCGATGAAATCCGTAAACGAACCCGCACCATAAGCGCGCTCGCTAAAGCTGGAATCCAGCTGCAGCATAGTCGATTTCAACAAGCCCAGCTGGGGACGCACTTCACGCCGCTCCAGCACCTGCAGCGCACGCTCAACCAGTGGCATCGCCTGATGCAAATCAAGAGGCGGCGGACGCCGTGAACCACCGCCGGCACCACCCTGCCGCGCCTCGCGGAAATTGGGACGATCCAGCTGCGGGAGCGATCCCGTTGCCGGTGTCAGAACTGCCACACCTTCAACCACCGGAATCACCGTGCCGTCTTCGGCAAACATGACCGTCGGAACTACAACCGGAACGGGTTGCTGCTGCTGCGAACGCAGGATCGGCCGGTCAATGGGACGCCGCGCCGGACGCCCGTCATCCAGCATCGATTCATAGCTGATGAACTCATGACAGTTCTTCTGCAGAATCGTGCTGGTAAACGCCTTGCCGCCCACCACGAAAACCGTCTTGTCATACTGCTTGAGCTTGTTTACCAGCGCGATGAAATCACTGTCGCCGCTGATAATCGCAAAAGCATTGATGTGGTCATGCGTGAAAGCGAGTTCCAGCGCATCCAGAGCCAGATTGATATCCGCTCCGTTCTTGTCCCCTCGTGGCGACGGATCGCGCTGCACCATCTGCACCGCATATTCCGAAAGCTGCCGCGTGGAGTTTTCCATCCGGCCCCAGTTCCCGTAAGCGATCTTGGTGATGATCTCTCCGCGCTCCTTGAGCGCCTCCAGCACGATCGAAACATCGAACTCGCGCTGCAGCGTGGACTTAACGCCAATCTCAATATTATCGAAGTCAATAAAGACCGCGATCTTCAGGTGTTTTTCCATGCTCACCTTTTCAAAACCTTCCTTATAACTGCTCTCTATTGACTGTCTGGGGTTGCCCCAGTTGCCAGTCCTGCTGCTTGACGAACGCATGTAACTATAGTCTCCAGTGAAGCGCCCGGTTGGAATACGGCCGCCACTCCCTGCCGCTTGAGTTCCAGGGCATCCTCATCCGGTATGATTCCGCCGACGATCACCTGCACGCCGGTCATTTCTTTTTCGCGTAACAACTCCATCACACGCGGCACAATGGCACCGTGCGCACCTGAAAGGATGGAAAGCCCGATCACCTGCACATCTTCCTGCAGGGCCGCGTTAACAATCATCTCCGGAGTCTGTCGCAAACCAGTATAGATGACTTCCATCCCCGCATCCCGCAGCGCCCGCGCAATGATCTTCGCCCCCCGGTCATGGCCATCAAGGCCTGGCTTGGCTACCAGAACACGAATCGGAGCGCTTGTCATCAGATGCTGGGCCGTTCTTCCCACGTGCCAAACACATCCCGGAAAACGTCGCAGATCTCACCTAAGGTGGCGTAAGACCGAACGGCATCGAGAAGTGGCGGCATCAGATTGTCTTTAGTTCCCGCGGCGCGCTTCAGCGTGTCGAGAGTCCGTACAACATCCTCATTATTGCGCGTTGCCTTGAGCCGCCGCAGCTTTTCACACTGCTGGTCACTGGCACGCTGGTCAATGCGGAGCGTGTCGATGGGCTTTTCATCAGGCGACTGGAACTTGTTCACGCCCACAATCACCTGCTCGCCGCGTTCGATTTTAAGCTGAAATTCGTAACTGGCGCGTGAGATTTCAGCCTGCGGATAACCGTTTTCGATGGCCGCAATCATACCGCCCATATCATCGATGACGCGGATGTATTCCCGTGCTCCGGTCTCCAGATCGCTGGTCAGTTTTTCCACGTGATAGCTGCCGCCAAACGGATCGGGTACCGCTGCAATGCCGCTCTCATATGCCAGTACCTGCTGCGTGCGCAGGGCCAGCGTGACGGCGTGTTCATTGGGCAGCGCGTAAGCCTCGTCCAGAGAATTGGTATGCAGGGATTGTGTTCCGCCGAGGACTGCTGCCATTGCCTGCAAGGCGGTTCGCACCACATTGTTATAGGGCTGCTGCCAGGTAAGAGATGCGCCTGCGGTCTGCGCATGGAAGCGTAGTTTCCAGCTGCGTTCATCTTTAGCTCCGTAACGGTCGCGCATGAGTGTCGCCCACAGTTTTCGTGCTGCGCGGTACTTGGCAATCTCTTCAAAGAAGTCGCTGTGCGCGTTGAAGAAGAAACTCAGGCGGGGGGCGAAATCGTCAACGTTCAAGCCGCGTTCGATTGCCCAGTCCACGTATTCCAGACCGTCGCGGAGCGTGAACGCCAGTTCCTGAAGCGCGGTGGAACCGGCCTCGCGGATGTGATAGCCGCTGATGGAAACCGGATTGAAGCGCGGCGTACATTTCACGCCGTATTCAATGGTGTCGGTCACGAGGCGCATGGAAGGCCGGGGAGGGAAAATGTATTCCTTCTGCGCGATGTATTCCTTCAGGATGTCGTTCTGTAGTGTGCCCGAGATTTTTGTGAGGTCCGCGCCCTGTTTCTCTGCTACTACCAGATACATGGCCCAGATTACGGCGGCGGGCGAATTGATCGTCATGGAGACGGTGACATCGGCCAGGGGAATCCCGTCGAAGAGCGTCTCCATATCTTCGAGCGAAGATACGGGTGCGCCGCACTTGCCCACTTCACCCAGGGAGTATTCGTGGTCCGCGTCGTAGCCCATGAGTGTGGGCAAATCGAATGCTACGGAAAGGCCGGTCTGGCCCTGAGCCAGCAGGTAACGGTAACGGCTGTTGGTTTCTTCGGGGGTGGAGAAGCCGGAGAACTGGCGCATGGTCCACAGGCGGTCGCGGTACATCTGCTTGTGGATGCCGCGTGTGTAGGGAAACTGCCCGGGCTGCGGAATGTTTTCTTCTATTCCCACTCAATAGTCCCTGGGGGCTTATGGGTTAAATCGTAATATACGCCCGCGATTTCGGGCATCGTCATGAGGCGGATGCCCATGGCGAAGAGTAACTCATCCGGCATGGCTACGGAATCCGCCGTCATGCCGTCGACGGACTGAACGGGTCGCAAGACTACAGAATCCCGCGATTCGCCGCAGCCCACCGGAATCAGGATCACAGGGAACTGCCAGACCTGTGAATCGAAACCCTGCCGGACGCAAATTTCACGAACGATGGCGTCGGCCTGGCGCAGCAGTTCCAGCCGGCCTTTAGTGATGGAACTGGCAAATACCTGTTGCTTCTCGAACGGTTCGCGAAGGGCCACGCGGGCAATTACGCGGTTCACGCCAGCGGTTCGGTTCACCAGTTCCGTCGCCTCGTCCTGTAGTTTTGCGGCTTGGGTCGGGAAGGCTTCAATCGCAAGTACGGGGGCGTAACTGCGGGCGTCGCCCTGAACACCGACGGAATGCACTGGCACCAGCCAGCCCTCTGCGATTCTAACGACCGGTTCATCAATTTCAGAACACAGGCACCGGATCGCAAGGCCCGGCCCGGGGAAGGGATGCCGCTCCAGCAATTCACTATCGAGGCCTAACTGCCGCCCGATGGCCCGGACTTCATCCTTATAAAATTCGCAAAGCGGCTCAACGATTCGGCCCTCTTCCATGAGTTTTTGAATTCCAGGTACACGGTTGTGGTGAGTCTTGATGGTGGCAGCTTTCGCGGTGCCGCCTGATTCAATGGTGTCGGGGTAGATGGTGCCCTGACCCAGCACCCAACTCTCGCCCAGCAGGCCCAGGGACTCGATAATGCGCTCCTGCACCTTCACAAACTGCTCGCCAATAATGTGCCGCTTGTGTTCCGGTTCTCGCGCACTTTCGAGGGCACCCAGGAACTCCTCGCCAGCGTGTTCAATAGAGACGATGCCGGGGCTGAGGCGTTCAAAGGTCCGTTCCACGAAGTCGGTTTCGCCTTCGCGCATCAGGCCGGTATCGACGTAGACGCCGCGTACACGTTCCGCGCCCAGAGCACGCATGCAGAGGGTAAAAGCAACGGTAGAATCAACCCCGCCGCTTACGAAGAAGAAGACATTGCGGTCGCCGACCACTGCACGAATCTGGTTTTCGACCAGTGCCAGGCGTTCGCCCGCATTCCAGTCTTTTTCGCAGGCGCAAATATCAAAAACGAAGTTGCGCAGAATTTTGCTGCCCTCAGTGGTGTGGACCACTTCGGGGTGAAACTGGACACCGTAAAGCTTACGCGCTGTGTCTTCAATGGCGGCGGTTTCACAGGTGGCTGTAGTCGCCAGAATACGAAAGCCGGGGGGTGGAGAAGCCACCACATCGCGGTGTGACATCCAGATCTGCTGATGGTCCTGAACGCCTTTCAGAATCTGGGACTCGCCCGCCTTGAGATCAAGCATCGCCAGCCCATATTCGCCCTTGTCGCCCTTGCGGACTTTGCCGCCGAGCAATTGGGAAATGAGCTGCTGACCGTAACAGATTCCGAGGACCGGGATTCCCGCCTTCAGAACCGCATGTTCCATGGTAGGGCTATCCGCATCGTAAACGCTGTGCGGCCCGCCGGAAATGATTACGCCCTTTAGCGAAGGCGAACCAGCCAGCACTTCAACGGAAATATCACTGGGGAAAACCTCGGAAGAAACGCCGAGTTCCCGCACCTTGCGAGCAATCAGGTGACAGTACTGACCGCCCGTGTCAAGTACCGCAATTTGAGAAGTTACTTGCGCATCCTCTCGACGATGATCTTCTTGGTTTTCGCCATCAGCGCCTGTGCTTTCGGCAGGGCCGCAATGGCTTGTTCCACTTCCGGATCGGTCATGATTTCGTACTTGCGGCTTTCATCCACGCTGAACGCGGTTTGGTAAATTTCGGCCTGCAAACGGCGGCGAACCCAGTCGTAATCCTTCGTGAAATCGGCTTCAGTGAATTCGATTTTCTTGTCCATGAGGAACTGATGGAACTCATTCATCGTGGCCGTATCGAGCGCCCACTGCGCAGGCAACTGGATCTTATGGGTAGCAAAAAAATGGTGTGTGAAATCGGAGAGTGCGAACTTTACCAGCATCTCCGTTTCAAACGGTGTCAGTTTGGCGGGTGTGTATTTTTCATCGGGCGAGATACCGCCGCCGCCGTAAACGGTCCGACCGCCATCGGTCATCTTCACGTCGGCCGAATTGCGCGCAGCCGTGTTGTTCCGGTAGTAATAGTCGAAAAAAGAAGTATTGGAATAATCGCGCTGAATCAGGCGGCCGCTGGGCGTGTAATACTTCGCCGTGGTCAGCGCGAGGCCGGTGTTTTCAACGAGCGGATACACGGTCTGGACTAAGCCCTTGCCAAAGGTGTTGTCGCCCAGAATCCAGCCGCGGTCATGATCCTGCAGTGCGCCGGAAACAATCTCTGAAGCTGATGCGGAATTGCGGTTTACCAGCACAACAATTGGATATTCACGGCCCAGGTTCCCGGTCCGCGCCGTATAGGCATGTTCGGCGGACGCGCGGCCCTTGTGCGAAACAATCACGTCACCCTTATTTAGAAAGTGATCGCCCACTGCGACGGCTTCGTTGAGCAGGCCGCCGGGGTTGCTGCGCAGATCGATAATGAGGCCCTTCAGGTTGTCCTCGCCCATCGCCTTGAGCGCTTCTTCCATTTCGTGGCTGGTGGTTTCGTTGAACTGTTCCAGTTTCACGAAACCAATGCCCGGCTTCAGGAGAAATGCATCAGGGACGCTCTTGCGGCTGATTTCATCGCGGACAATCTTGAACAGCAGCGGCGTATCCTGACCTTCGCGGGCTACTTTGATCTCTACCGGCGTGCCCTTGGGGCCTTTCAGGAGATCAGCTACTTTGGTGGAATCGAGGTTATCGGTGGGCTTGTCGTTTACGAAAATGATGACGTCGCCTGGCCGCAGCCCGGCTTTATACGCGGGTGACCCGACAAATGGGGCAACGACGATAGTTTTGCCATTCCGGCCGACAACCTGCATGCCGACGCCATAGTAATGGCCGCGCTGTTCTTCGCGCATGTTCTCCAGGTCTTTAGGGTCAAAGAAGTTGGAGTGCGGATCGAGGGTCCGCAACATGCCTGGGATAGCACCTTTATAGATGGATTTGTCGGCGCTCAGCGGATCGGCAAAATTCTGCTCGACGGTGGAATAGACCTTGGTGAAGGACTTCATGCTCGCCTGAACATCGTCCTCGCCAGCGGCGGCTGAGGCGACTTCGATGCGGGGTCCGTAGAGCCCTCCGGCAAGCGCCGAAAGCAGAACCAGGGCAGGGATAAACAGAATAGACCGACGCTTTTGAGCCATAGCGAGCTGGTGACCGTCCTTGCTTAGCAGTATATCCCAATCGTGGGGAAGGGCCGGACGCCCGTGTTAAACGCAATCCCAGAGGCGGTTGCAGTAGCGGGCTGGTAAGTGATCCGGCAGTGCTAATCCCGTCGGCTGAAGCCTTACCGGGTTTTATTCATCTGAACCAGGAGGAAGCCTGCGGCGGCACCTGCGATGACTCCGATCAGGACGTAGTTGAACGATTGCTCCGCCGTTCCCCTCAGCAGCATATCGAGGCCAGTAAGGTTGCTTCCCCTCGTTAGCACGGTGGCCATCGGCAGTTGTCCCAGAAACGGGACTGACGGCCTGAAAAAGAAGCCCAGCAGTCCACCGATGACCGCACCTCCGACTGCATACATGTTTTAAGACCCTTTTAACTCTTGCTTCAATACTGGCGGTTTCAGAAATACTCCCAACGCTGCGACTGCGATGGCCAGGACTGCCAGTTGCAGGTAGAGATCTTTGTATCCGGCGGCGAGGTTTCCCGCTTCGCGCGCCCGGTCCAGCAGGCTCTCGGAATACAGCGGGAAAAAGAAGCCGCAGATTCCCCAGGCGGAAAACAGCAGGCCGTAATTGCCGCCGACGTTGGCCTGGCCAAAGAACTCAGCCGAGAACGCGGGCATCAGTGCCAGGTAGCCGCCATACGCGAATGCCGCCAGACATAAGCCCGCGACGACTTCCCAAAACCCTGAGGCGGCGCGCAAGAAACCGAGGCATGCGAGCACTGATACGGCACTCATGCCGAGCAGGGTATATTTGCGTCCAACGCGGTCGGAAATACTGCCCCAGCTCAGGCGACCAACTCCATTGAAAATCCCCATGATGCCGATGGCGATCCCCACCGACAGCGGCAGATTCTTGCCTGCGACTTCCTGGATCAGGGGTGAAGCCTGGCCGATGGCTGTTGTCCCGACTGAGGTGCCGAGGAAAAAGATCACCCAGAGGACGTAAAACTGCCAGGTCCGGAGCATTTGGCCGGCGGTTGCTTTGGCGTAGACCATCTGCGGGGGCGGAGTCCAGCCGGCGGGTTTCCAGCCTGGTTCGGGTTCGCGGTAAAGCTGGGCAAGGCCGACAATCGCGACCAGAAAAATGGCCGCCATCACCAGAAATGTTCGCGGGATGGTGCTGTGATATTGCGTCGGGTCATGCCCGATGAGGGCTTCAATGATGGGGCTCCAGAACAGCGAACTGACACCTGAGCCCATCACGGCAAGGCCCACCATTCTGCCGCGTTTATCCGGGAACCATTTGACCAGGTTCGCGATGGGGGTTACGTAGGCAAAACCACCGCCGAAACCGCCGATGATCCCGTAGCCGATGATCAGGCCGTTGACGGAATCTCCGAAGAAAATCGAAAGGATGGAACCGAGCGCGAGCAGTGCACCGCCGACGGAGGCAACGAGGCGCGGACCCCGGCGATCCTGCCACAGGCCGCCCACTATGGCACCCGCGGCCACCATTAACAGGGTATAGCGGTTGGGCGCGATGGTCTGTGCTTTCGACCATCCATAGAGCGCCGTCAATGGCGGGCGGAAGACGGACCAGGAATAGACCACCGTCACGACGATCTGCATCAACATTGCCACCACTACGTGGCGGGCACGGCTTTCGGAGGCGGGGGATGACATGGTCTTATTTCGCCTGCGCGGGTTCGAAGCGATAGATTACGTAGGAAATGGGGCCGTCGAGCTGGGTCCAGCGGTGGGGCAGGCCGGCGGGAACTATGACCAGATCTTTCGGGCCGGCCTTGCGGGCGATGCCGCCGGTTTGTTCACCGGAAAAGCTGGGTGTGGGGCCAAGGTTGGGAGGGTCTTTGGCTGGACGCTGGTTAGACATCGTGCCACCGATGGTGACGGTGCCGGAACCTTCGATAATCTGATAAATCTCTGTCAGCTCCTGATGCATGAGGGCTGCTGCTTCCGCGTTCCTGCGGTAGACCACGCCTACGCGGATCAAGCCGCCTTTCACAACGGTTTCGCTGACCTTGGTATCGAGGATATTGTTCTGAATCGAGTGTTGCCGTGTGGCTTCGATTTTCGAGCCCTCCACTACCGAGCCGGTGCCTGGTTCCTGCGCGTAAAGACCCACTGCCAGCAGAAGCGTAAGCGCTGCCGCGGTTGATTTGAGCATGAGCGCCAGTGTATCACCACTTTGGGAGAGCGGCAGATTAGACTTGGGTGAGAGCCGGGTGAGAGATTTGGCGTGGTTTCGCACTATGGCAACAGGTGCATGTTTACGACGTAGCGCTGAAGAAGATTCTCACGCGGCCGGGCAGTGCTCTGCTGGCGGCGCTGACTGGTTCGTCCTCACTCCGCTGGCTGAATGTG